>DATHNT010000021.1:0-43374 GCA_035485715.1 Solirubrobacteraceae bacterium
TAGCGCGTCATGTGATTGCTCCGACCCCGAGCAGCCCCTCGATCGCTGCCCACGCCTTGGTCTGCCACACCGTGGAATCCGCGGGGTCGGCTTGTAGCATCGCCATCGGGATCGCGTTGCGCTCCGCAATCGCTCGCACGATCCGCTCACCGGCGAGGACCACCTCCTGCGCCACCCCGACCCCCGGGGCCTCGTAGACGAAGCCCCGCATGGTCGTGTCGACTGCCCCGCTCAGAAACGATTCCACGCGTGAGCCGTGCAGCGCCTGCACTTGCGCCGGATCACCCTGCGCCGTGGCGAGCATCCAGCAGGCGATCGTCACACCGTCGAGCGCTCCACGCATGCTCGCCAGGCGGTCCGGCGTTCCAATCAGACATTCGGCTCCGGTCGCCTCGATCGCCGCACGACCGGACTCGGTACGGGTTGTGATGCGCACCGCATGCCGCCCCTCCTCCACCAACCGGACGGCCAGCGCCCTGCCACGACAACCGCCGCCGACGATGAGGATGCGCGCCACGGCGCGATGCTACACGCGGGCTACACGCGACACGCGGCGCACCGGTTTACACCCTCCTCGCCGTCGGGCGCAGTGCCGGCCGCGAGCGACAACAGACCCGGAGACCGCGTGCAGTAAAGCGCCCTCGGAGACGTCCTTGCCCTCGAGAGACAGCGGGTGGCGGTCCGACCGGCGTGACTGCCCGGTCAGACCGCGACGCCCGCTCGAGGAGGCCGGCGCGACGCTGGCATGTGCCGAGACCTGTTCGAGCGCCACCGGAGAGGTATGGGTAGCGGCGCTCGAACAGATCCCGGCACGAGTGCGTCTCCTGCGGTCGGTAGTCCCGATTGAAGTCCGTTCCCATCGGGTTGGCTACCGTCCACTGCCATGAAGAAAAACACAGTTTCTAGCGTATGTCAAGGGGGAAGCGAAAAGTTTTGTCAACCCATGCCCGCGGCGCCCTGGAGGCGTGCAGATCGAGGCGGCCGAGAAGGCCGCTCGATCACCGGCGATGGGCGGGTCCCAAGCGTCGAATACCATCCGCCCCGAGATGAGCGAGCAGCCCACCCAAGCGCAACCGAACGGCTCCGCGACCGCGGCCCTCGGCGCGGACGTCGTGACGATGGAGAAGATCGTCGCGCTGTGCAAGCGGCGCGGGTTCGTGTTCCCCTCCTCGGAGATCTATGGCGGCGTGGGCTCGACCTACGACTACGGCCACTACGGCGTGCTGCTGAAGAACAACGTCAAGAACGCGTGGTGGCGGGCGATGCTGCAGGAGCGCGAGGACATCGTCGCGATCGACTCGGCGATCCTCCAGCACCCGCGCGTGTGGGAGGCAAGCGGTCACCTCGCCGGCTTCACCGACCCGCTCGTGGACTGCCGCACCTGTGGGCAGCGCTTTCGCGCCGACCACCTGGCCGACCTGCCGTGCGGGCGCAAACCGTCCAAGCATCCGGGCGAGACCGATGAGTGCGACCTCACCGCGGCGCGCGACTTCAACCTGATGTTCGAGACGACGATCGGCCCGGTCAAGGAGTCCGGCGCGACCGCGTACCTGCGCCCGGAGACGGCACAGGGCATCTTCATCAACTTCAAGAACGTCCTGCAGTTCTCCCGCAAGTCCCCCCCGTTCGGGATCGCGCAGGTCGGCAAGTCCTTCCGCAACGAGATCACCCCGGGCAACTTCATCTTCCGCACGCGCGAGTTCGAGCAGATGGAGATGGAGTTCTTCGTACCCCCGGCCGAAGCGCAGAAATGGTTCGAGCACTGGCTCTCTGAGCGTGAGCGCTGGTATCTGGAGCTGGGCCTGCGTCCCGACCATCTGCGCCTGCGAGCGCATGAGCAAGACGAGCTCTCGCACTACTCCTCGGGAACGAGCGACGTCGAGTACCTGTTCCCCATCGGCTGGTCGGAGCTCGAGGGGATCGCCAACCGCGGCGACTTCGACCTGACCCAGCACGCGGAGTTCTCCGGACAGAAGCTCGAGTACTTCGACCAGGCCAGCGGCCAGCGCTACGTGCCGCACGTGATCGAGCCGGCCGCGGGCGCGGATCGAGCGACACTCGCGTTTCTGGTCGATGCGTATGACGAGGAGATCCTTCACGGCACCGCAGTTGACGAGCAGGGCGTGGAAGGGCCAATTGGCGAGAAGCGCACGGTGCTGCGCCTTCACCCCCGCCTGGCGCCGGTCAAGGCGGCGGTGCTGCCGCTGGTCCGCAAGGACGGACAGCCGGAGCTCGCGCGCGAGGTCTACGAATCGGTGCGCGTGCTGGCCCAGGCCGAGTACGACGAGGGCGGCTCGATCGGCAAGCGCTATCGCCGTCACGACGAGATCGGCACGCCCTTCTGCCTGACGATCGACCACCAGAGCATCGAGGATCGCACCGTGACGCTGCGCGAGCGAGACTCGCTCGCGCAGGAGCGACTGTCGATCGACGATGTCGCACGAGAGATCGAGCGGCGCGTGAACGCGCCCTGGAGCACGCCGAAGCTGAACGCCGCCACGTAGAGCTGGGCGGGGCAAACCACGACAGCCCGCGCACGGGCACGAGGAGACAGACACGCATGGACTTCGACCTGACCGACGAGCAGCGCTTGATCCGCGAGACCGCGCGAGAGTTCACCGATCGCGAGATAGTCGTGCAGACGCGTGAAAACGCGCGCAACCACCATTTCGACCTGGAGCTCGTGCGCAAGATCGCCGCTCAGGGCTATCTCGGGGCGATCGTTCCACAGGAGTACGGCGGGGCGGGACTTGACTACCTCAGCTACGGGCTGATCGTCGAGGAGATCGGGCGTGGGGACTCGGCGATTCGCACGGTGATCTCGGTGCAGACCTCGCTCGTGTGCTCGGCGATCCTCAAATGGGCCACCGAGGAGCAGAAGCAGACCTACCTGCCCAAGCTCTGCTCGGGAGAGTGGCTCGGGTGCTTTGGACTGACAGAGCCCGACACCGGCTCGGACGCGGCGAACCAGAAGACGCGCGCGCGCAAGACCGACACGGGCTGGGTGATCAACGGCGCGAAGATGTGGATCTCGATGGGCAACTACGCGCGCGTGGCGCTGATCTTCGCCCAGACCGATCCCGAGCTCGGCCACAAGGGCCTGGCCTGCTTCCTCGTCGACACCGACCAGCCGGGCTTTCAAACCCAGACGATCGAGCACAAGATGGGCCTGCACGCGTCAGACACCGCCTCGATTGCGCTGGAAGACGTCGAGGTCTCAGACGATCAGATGCTCGGACAGATCGGCGAGGGGTTCAAGGTCGCGATGTCCGCGCTCGACTCCGGGCGCTACTCCGTCGCGGCCGGATGCGTGGGCATCTGCCAGGGCTGCGTGGAGGAGTCGGTGAGGTACGCGCGGGAGCGCGAGCAGTTCGGCCGTCCGATCGCCTCCTTCCAGCTCGTGCAGGCGATGATCGCCGACATGGTGCTGAAGACCGACGCCTCGCGGATGCTCGTGTGGCGTGCAGGCTTCCTCAAGGACAAGGGCCGCCCCAACACGCTTGAGACCTCGGTCGCCAAGCTGCACGCGACCGAGGCGGCGGTGGAGTGCTCCAACACGGCGATCCAGGTGCACGGCGGCGCCGGCTACGTGGACGACCATCCGGTCGAGCGCTACTTCCGCGACGTGCGCGTCACCACCTTGTACGAGGGCACCTCCCAGATCCAGAAGCTGATCATCGGCCGCGCGATGACCGGAATCAACGCGCTCGTGCCCTCCTGAGCTAGCCCGAGCCCGCGGAAAAGCAGATTGTGGATTTGGGGATTGCTGCACGTCCCGAGTCTGACCAGCATGACGACAAACATCTTGTCCTGCTTCACCTTGCTGGTCGGAATAAGAGGTGTGGCCAAGCGGCGAGAGCAATCTGAGGCTCTGGGGCACGGACGTATCGCAGAGATCGTTGAGATGGCTTGGGCGGAACTTCCGCCTGACCATAGGCTGCTGCTGGAGAGGAGGTCGGCGCCTCTCAGTGGACCATCGTCGGAGAGGCGCTCGGATCGCCGGTTCACAAGCTGCTTCGGTCTGCTGGCCATACCGGGCTCACCGAGCAGGCTCGTAGGCGACTCGAGCCTGCGCTCGCGGTTTGGATTCCTGACCTACGGATCGTCGTGTTCAACGTCCGACATCCACAGCTCACACACCTCAACCAGCGTGCATTCGAGCAGGTCGTCGCGCGAACGGCATGGCATGAGTGGGGCCACGCGTTGAGCATCGCTCGCTGTACGACTGAAGACATCGCCAATGGCCCTAGATTGCTCGACCTGGCTCCGACATCTGTCAGCAAGTCCATCCGAGAAGCTGGCTATCGTCCCTACGAGTACACCCATGAGCTGGTCGCGGAGATCTATTCGCTGTTGATCGGGCGCCGCCAGCAAAAGGAAGCGGGGAGACCAACATGGCTAAACCAAGAGATATACGACCTGGTCAAGAGGGTGACCGCCTGGCCCTATTGAGGCCGCCAGTGGGATATCGACTTCCACCGAACCGATCCGTGGAGGACGTTCTAGAGGACTACGCTGAGCTGCTTCGCAGTGAGGGCATCGATCCCACATGGCAAGGCTTCAAGAAAGCAGAGCAAACTTGACCACCGGCGCATCGGCGTCAGGTCGTGCGAGTGACCATGTCCGATATCGGTAGGAAGGTTGACCTGCCGTCCAGCCTGACGGACAGGCAGTAGGCTGCCGCAGCGATGAGCCACCAGGCGGCACAGACGATCGGAGTAGTCGGCGCCGGCACGATGGGCGCCGGTATAGCCCAGCTTGCGTGCAAGACCGGCGCCACTACGCTCCTATACGACCCCCTACACGAAGCGCTCGCACGCGGGGCCGCAAACGTGCGGGAAGGTTTGGACAAGGAAGCAAGGAAGGGCAAGCTGACGGCCGAGCAGGCGCAGGAGGCCGGTGGGCGCTTGGAGCCCGTGGAGGGACTGGAGCAGCTGAACTCGTGCGAGTTGGTGATCGAGGCGGCCCCGGAGCGGCTCGATGTCAAGCATGAACTGTACGCACGCCTGTCGCAGATCGTGAGTGAGCAGTGCGTGCTGGCGAGCAACACCTCCTCGCTGCCGATCACGGCCGTGGCCGCGGGCGCCACGCACCCAGAGCGCGTGGTGGGCATGCACTTCTTCAACCCGGCGCCACTCATGCGCCTGCTCGAGGTGATCGCCGGCCTCCTCTCTGACGAGCGCGCCTTGGCGGTCGCACAGACGACCGGCGTTGCGATGGGCAAGGACGTGATCCGCGCAGCCGACGTGCCGGGCTTCATCGTCAACCGTTGCAACCGTCCGTTCGGCCTGGAGGCACTGCGCCTGTTGCAGGAGCGAGTCGCGGATGTAGAGACGATCGATCGCATCGTCCGACTCGGCGGCGGCTTTCGCATGGGGCCGTTCGAGCTGAGCGACCTCGTCGGCGTCGACACCGGCTTCGACGTGTCAAAGAGCTTCTACGAGCTGAGCTTCGGCGAGCCGCGCTGGCGCCCTTCCCCGATCCAGGCGCGCCAGGTGGCAGCGGGGCTGCACGGGCGCAAGACGGGCCGCGGCTACTACGACTACGGTGGAGAGGGCCCTCATCGCCCTGCCGACCCAGACCCGCCCACAGGCGGTGCAGACGCGATCGTGACGGGCGATGGACCGGTCGCAGACAGGTTGCGTGCGCTTGCCCCAGGTCAGAGCGGTCCAGAGATCACCGTGAACGGACTCGGTGGCACCGTGGACGGCGAGCCGTTCTATGCGATCGTGCCGCTCGCACTGGTCGAGGTAACCGGCGAGGCCGGCGAGCAGACGTTCCGGGGCCTCGGCCTACACACCGAGCGCGTGCAACCCGCCCCCGCCGGCGTGCTCTCAAGGATCGTGTGCCAGGTGATCAACGAGTCGGCTTTTGCACTCGGCGAAGGCGTCGGCTCGGCCGACGACATCGACACGGGCATGATGCTTGGCCTCAGCCACCCCCGTGGCCCGTTCGCCTGGATGCGGGAGATCGGCTCGAGTCAGGTACTCAGGACAATTGAAGCGCTTGGCAACGAGTATCGCGAGGAGCGCTACCGCCCCGCGCCGGTCTTGCGACGCCTCGCAAACGAAGCCGGCTGAGCGCCCGCCAGGCAGCCTCTTGGAGCTACCTCAGGAGGTGGTGTCGGCGGTTGCAGCCGGCGCCGCCCACTGAGCCTCGGCCAGATCCCCGACCGGCATCCCCTCCGGCGTGGGCACCTCGGGCGTGTCGCGCAAGTACCACTCGGCGTCGAGGGCAGCCTGACAGCCTGAACCGGCCGCGGTGATCGCCTGGCGGTAGGTGTGATCCACAAGATCGCCGGCTGCAAACACGCCGGGCCTGTTGGTGCGCGTGGAGCGGCCCTCGACCTTCACGTAACCGTCCTCGTCGAGTTCGATCTGACCGTCCACGAGCGACGACTGGGGCTCATGCCCGACGGCGATGAACGCACCTGTAATCGGTACTTCCCGCGTCTCCCCGGTCTCGGTGTTGACAAGCTTGGCAATACTCAAGGCGCCGTTCTCGCCAGGCTCGAAGCGCTCGACGGCGTAGGGCGTCAGCAACTCGATGTTCGCCTGCTCGCGCGCCCGCTCGAGCATGATCTTCGAGGCGCGGAACTCCCTGCGACGGTGCACCACGGTGACCTTGGCAGCGAACTTCGACAGAAAGATCGCCTCCTCCATCGCCGAGTCCCCGCCGCCGACGATCACGGTCTGGGCGTTCTTGAAGAAGGCGGCGTCGCACGTGGCGCAGTAGGAGACACCGCGGCCGCTGAGCTCCTCCTCACCTGGCACGCCGAGCTTCTTGTGCTCAGCGCCCATCGCGAGGATCACGGTACGCGCACGGTGCTCTGTGTCACCCACCCATACCTTGTGAACGCCCCCGAGCCCATCGGCAAGCTCCACGCGCTCGACCTGGTCGGTCTCCAGCTTCGCGCCGAAACGCTCGGCTTGCTCGCGCAGCTTCATCATCAAGTCGGGGCCCATGATGCCCTCGGGAAAGCCTGGATAGTTCTCGACGTCGGTCGTCTGCTGAAGCAGGCCGCCCCAGGCGAAGCCCTCGACGACGAGCGGCGAGAGGTTGGCGCGCGAGGTGTACAGCGCCGCCGTATATCCCGCGGGTCCGCTGCCGATGATGATCGTGTTCTCGATCTCCGCCATCTCGCTGACTCCAGTCTCTAAGCTCGTTTTCTCGCTCGCTTGCGCGAGCGCTGTCACCTCAAGGTAGCCAATCCGGCGCTGGAAACCCACACGGCCCGCGTCTGCCAAAGCCTGATTGACACTCGCTTTACTTTGTAAAGTATAGCGCGTTTACTAGGCGTGAAGCGGTCCAGCGGTCTCGATCTGCTTCGCTGGGGGCGACTTGTGAGTCTCCTGCTCGCTGCGCCAGCGTGCCACCGTGCGGCGTAGTTGGAAATAGGCGATCGCGCCCGGGACAGTCGGTAGCCAGAAGGAGATCGCGCGGTAGGCGAGCACCGCGAGCACCGCCTGATCGAGGTTGACGCCGAAGGCCGCGAAGGCGCCGATCATCCCGCCCTCGACGCCGCCGAGCCCGCCCGGCAGCGGCAGCAGGTTGCCAACCATGCCAAGGAAGTAGGCCATCAAGATGACGGTGAACGGCGGCGCGGAGCCGAATGCGTGAAAGCAGGCCCAAAGCACGCAGATGTCAAAGCCCCACCAAGCCGGCGCTCCCAGCAACCCGGGATCGCGCTCGCGCACCAGTTCGATCGCCGTGCGCACGCCGCTTGCCGCCAGCGCGGGCACCGTCACCGCGCTTGCCAGCCAGCGCTCCAGGCGACCCGACCCAGATGCCCAGCGAGCCAGACGCCGCTCTATGTCGCCCGGGAGCAACGCCATAGCACCGGCCACGGCGAACAGCAGCGCAGCCACGACAGCCGGCACGATCGTCAGCGCAAACGAGCCTTCGCCGGGAAGCACGCCAATACCCATGCCGAGCCCATCAAGCAATACGGCGCCTGCATAGACCACATACAGCAACACCATGAAGGCGACCATCCGACACGCCACCAGCCGGGCCTCCATGCCCGAACGGCGCAGGGCCCACGCGGTGAGCGCGATGCCGCCGGCGCCTGCGGCGGCGAACAGGCGCGTAGCCGCCAATCCGGCCATCGTGATCTGGTAGCTCTCAGACCAGCCGATTGGGCTGGGGTCTCGCACGAAGACCGCCCGGAAGAGCACGACGTAGCCCGCGAACGAGCAGATCTCGAGCAGCACCCCGATTGCGATCCACCAGGTGTCGCCACTCTCGATGCGATGAGCGGTGCTGCTGAAACCGGTGAGCTTGGGCAGCACGAAATACAGGAACGCGACCGCCGAGAGGACGAACACGCCGAAGGCGACCGCGCTGCGGCGCGTGACCGGCACACGGGGCATCTGCTCATCGCCACCACCCCCATCCAGCACGACGGGATCTGCAGGCGCCGACACAGCTTCTTGGTCGGCAGCCTTGCCATCGGCCGCCGCGCCATCTGTCACCACGGCGGTCTCCTCTTGATCGCCGGCGGCGGGTTCGCGCTCAGAGGAATCTGCTGCGTTCATCTCATCTCCCCGCAGACTCATGTCGCATCGTGTGCCAGGGCCTCGATAGCCGCCACCGCTGCACCGAAGCGTCGTAGCCCTGGACTTGCCTGTGGACCCAACCGGCGCACCGTCGTCGTCAGCGCTGCCCCGGCGATCAAATCGACGACGTAGTGCTCACCGAGATACACGAGCGCGAAGCCGAGCGTCGCGGTATAGCCCCAAGCCAGAGCACCGGCAACCGGCCCAGTCTCCGAGAGCAGTTGGGCGGCCATCATCGATGTGGCGAAGTGCAACGAGGGCATCGCGGCCAGTGGATTGCCTCCAAGCACACTGTAAAGGGGCCCCCAGCCGTCTTTCCAAAAGAACTCCCCATATTCCACCATCATTCGCCTGACGGCTATATCCTCAGCACCCGTCGAGGCCGTCGTTGCTGGCCTCACAGCGACATCGTGCTGGTCATCGTTGGGGCTCGACACGCCGAGCAGGCGACCGTTGAAGTGCCGGCCTCGACCGGCATGCCCTGCCGCGTACCACGGCGGTGCGGTGGGCAGGATCCAGTAGACCATCGCGCCGAGATCGAACACCGCGTAGGTCATCACCGCGGAACTGTCGAAGCGGGAGCGGTGGCGCAACATGATGTAGACGAGCGTTCCGTGCGGAACCAGAAACCAAAGCCAGTGCGCCCAGACAAGCACGCGGTCGCCGAGCCGCCACTGCCCGCGGGCGAGCCTTCGCTGCAAGCGCACTGTGGGCAGCTGACCAAGCCCGAGCACGCGGTCGACGGCGATCGGATAGTCGACGAGCACCCGTCGTTCCTGGGCGCTCTCGTCGTCGTGAGGAGCCTTGTAAGCCGCCAGATAGGCCCACATCTGCAGCGCGCAGACCGCGACGTCACGCGTGCGCGAGCGGCGCACGGCCACACATAGGCCGATCGGGGCGGCAAACGCGACCGTCTGAGCCACGATCGGTGGCGTCGACAGGCGCTTGCGCAGGAGCGGCGCCATCGCGCCCGCGGCCACCAGACCCCAGGCGGCTGTCCTGATGGCCTTCGACCCCCGCACGGGGCGAGGAGTATATGACCCTGTTCGGCAGTTCCCGCCACGCGGGCCACAATCACGGATTTTCGGCATGCCGCCCGAACGCGCGGGCGCATCGCTGATTTGGCGCTATGCCACCTTTGGCGTTATGCCACCGTACCGGTCTGGACCTCTGTCGCCCCCGTCTTGACTCCCACCGCCTCCGTCTCGACTCCCGCTGTCGTTGCCTGATCCCCCACCGGCCCAGCTTCGGCTCGCTCGCGCATATGCTCCGTGGCCTGCGCGACCAGCGCACCGACTACGCGACTCGTCTCATCGGCCTCGGGGTGCCATTGCACGCCAAGCACGAAACGTTGACCGGGCATCTCGATCGCCTCGGGCAGACCATCCATCGCCGAGGTGCCGCTGATCCGAAGCCCATCCCCCAACCGGTCCACGCCCTGATGATGGTGGGACTTGGTGGCGTGGTGGGTCTCTCCGGCAGCGCGTGCGGCAAGCGATCCTTCGACCAAATCGACGTCATGATCGGCACCGTCGAACGTACCTGGCACACGCAGATGTTCGTGATGTCCGAAGCGCTCGGGCAAGTGCTGCAGCAGGGTGCCGCCATAGGCCACGTTGATCAACTGCATGCCACGACAGATGCCGAGTACCGGCAATTCGCGCTCGATCGCGGCTCGCAGCAGCGCGATCTCAAAGCGGTCTCGCTCGGGGACTGTGTCGAGCGTCTCTGGATGAGGCTGCGCCCCATAGCTTGCCGGGTCGATGTCCGCGCCACCGGCCATCATGAGACCGTCGAGCAAGTCGAGTGCTTCCTCGGGGCTTCTCAGCAAGAGCTCGTCGGGAGGCAGCATCACGACAAGCGCCCCGGCACGCTGCACGGCTTCCACATAGCTGCGCGAGAGCAGAACCGCCTGTTGGTCCCACATGCCCCAACGAGCCCGCTCGAGCGCCGTGCATATGCCAATCACAGGTCTGCCCATCTCCACACACCATAAACTCCCGCGCCGATGCAGCTGGACACAGTCAACCTGACAATCCTCGACGGCGCGGCGACGATCGAGCTGAACCGGCCACAGGCCCTGAACGCATGGAACAAGCAGCTGGGCGAAGACCTACTGGCAGCACTCAGTCGAGCGGCCGCTGACGAGGCCGTCCGGGCTGTTCGCATCACGGGCGCCGGACGAGCCTTCTCCTCGGGTGCGGACCTGCGCGACATCAGCGGAGACGACCTGACGCCCGACGGGCGTCCGAACGTCTACGGGGTGCTCACCGAGCGCTACCACCCGATCATGCACGCTATCCGCGAGATGGAAAAGCCGGTGGTGGCGGCGGTAAATGGCGGCGCGGTCGGCATCGGATGCTCGCTGGCGCTTTGCTGTGATTTGGTGCTGGCGGCGCGGAGCGCCTACTTCCTGCTCGCCTTCGTCAACATCGGCTTGGTGCCTGACGGGGGCTCCTCGCTGTTCGTGCCGACGCGCGTGGGTATGGCCCGGGCCGCGGAGATGGCGATGCTGGGCGAGCGCGTGTCCGCGGCCCAGGCCCTCGATTGGGGACTCATAAACCGTGTCTTCGATGACGAGGCACTCGCGCCGGAGAGCGCCTCCCTGACGGCGCGGCTGGCGGCAGGGCCGACGCGCTCCTATGCCGCGAGCAAGCGCCAGCTCAACAACCAGCTGTACTCGAACATGTCCGAGCAACTCGAGCTGGAGGCCAAACTCCAGCAGGAGATGGCCGGCAGCGATGATTTCATCGAGGGCGTGAGCGCCTTTCTTGCCAAGCGTCCAGCAGACTTCCGCGGACGTTGACGCGCGTTCCGTCCGCGCCTGAATAGAATCACGGCCGCGTTGAGCCACCTGCTTGCCACACCCTTCGCGTTCTTCACCCCCCAGTCGGGCGGGTCGCCCAACGCTGACCAGATCGACAGCCTCTACAAGATCACGCTGTATGTGGCGCTCGTGATCTTCGTGCTGGTCGAGGGAGCGCTCGGCTACGCCCTGTTCCGCTTCCGCTCGCGCAAGGGCGCCGTGGCCGCCCAGATTCACGGCAACACGCGCCTGGAGATCGGCTGGACCGTCGGCGCGGCAGTGATCCTGTTGGCCTTGGCCGGGCTCACGTTTGCCAAGCTGTCCTCCATCCAGAACCCTGTCGACTCCAGCCCGGAAGGCGAACATCTCGTCAGCGACAGCTCACGCCTTTATGCGAGCAACGTGCAGAAGCTCCCGCCAAGCGGCAAGTCGCTGAAAATCACGGTGGTGGGTCGCCAATTCGTGTGGCAGTACGTCTATCCCGGCGCAGGCGAAGCCGATGGCCTCGGCGCCCCGTACTCCTATCAGGAGATGGTGGTGCCCACCAAAACCACGGTGACGCTCAACATCGTCTCCGCCGACGTGGTCCACTCCTGGTGGGTGCCCCAGCTCGGGGGCAAGTTCCAGGCGGTGCCCGGCTACCACAACTACACGTGGTTCAAGGTCGAAAAACCGGGTGTCTTCCGCGGCCAGTGCGCGCTCATCTGCGGGCGCGGTCACGCGCGCATGACCGCCACCGTCAAGGCGGTCCCGCCGGCGCAGTTCGAAGCCTGGCTGGCCTACCAGAAGAAGCAGATCGCCGAAGCCAACGCGCAAGCCGCGGTGGCACGCGCGAAGCTCGACAAACAGGTCGGCGCCGGACAGGTCCAGAATCCGTGATGCGCAACCTCCACCGAATCTTCGACTCCGGACACTAGGAGCCCAGCCAGATGGCCACCTACGCAGCCCCGATCCCTCAAGTAGTCGCGCATGACGTCAAGCCCGAGCCGAAAGGCTGGGCGAGTTGGATCACGACGACCGATCACAAGCGCATCGGGATCATGTACATGGTCACGACCTTCGCCTTCTTCATCCTCGGCGGCGTCGAGGCTCTGCTGATCCGCCTGCAGCTGGGCGTACCAAACAACACGCTGGTCTCGCCCCAGATCTACAACCAACTTTTCACGATGCACGGGACGACGATGATCTTCCTGTTCGTCGTGCCGATGATGGCCGGCCTTGCCAACTACTTCGTGCCGCTGATGGTGGGCGCGCGCGACATGGCCTACCCACGCCTGAACGCGCTCTCCTACTGGCTACTGCTGGCCGGCGGAATCGTCTTCTACGCCTCGATCTTCTGGAACCCGCCCGAAGCGGGCTGGACGAGCTACGTGCCGCTGTCCAGCATCACCTACTCGCCCGGGGGTGGCCAGGACGCGTGGATCTATCTGGTTCACCTCACCGGCCTGTCCTCGATCCTCGGCGCGATGAACTTCTACGTGACGATCGCCAACATGCGCGCTCGCGGCATGTCGTGGGGCCGTCTGCCGCTGTTCATCTGGGCGATCCTGACCTACTCGATCCTGATCATCTTCGCGATGCCCGTGATCGCCGGAGCCGTCACGATGCTGCTGACCGACCGGCACTTCGGCACACACTTCTTCGACCCCGCCAACGGCGGCTCGGCGCTCTTGTGGCAGAACCTGTTCTGGTTCTTCGGGCACCCCGAGGTCTACATCATGGTGCTGCCGGGCTTCGGGATCGTCTCGGAGATCCTGCCCGTGTTCGCGCGCAAGCCGATCTTCGGCTACAAGGCGATCGCTGCCTCGACGGTTGCGATCGCGTTCCTCGGCTTCTTGACCTGGGCGCACCACATGTTCACAGCGCCGATCCCAGAGGCGCTCTTGATCTTCGTGATGATGAGCTCCTTCTTGATCGCGGTGCCAACGGGCGTGAAGATCTTCAACTGGATCGCCACGCTGTGGCACGGCACGATCGAATTCAAGACGCCGCTGTTGTTCAGCGCCGGCTTCATCGCGCTGTTCATGATCGGCGGTATCTCCGGCGTGTTCCTGGCCGTCTTCCCAGTCGACTGGCAGCTGAACGAAACTTACTTCGTCGTTGCCCACATCCACTTCGTGTTGATGGGCGGAGCCGTGTTCACGATCTTCGCTGGGATCTACTTCTGGTTCCCGAAGATCAGCGGCAGGATGCTCAGCGAGAGCCTCGGCAAGCTGAGCTTCTACCTGATGTTCTTCGGCTTCCTGATGACCTTCCTGATCCAGCACGTGATCGGCCTCGACGGAATGCCAAGACGCGTATATGAGTACGACAACGTGGGCAATCTCGCGCTCTACAACCTGATCTCGACGATCGGCTCGTTCGTGCTCGCCTCGGGTGTGCTCGTGACGATCATCAACGTCACGCGCAGCCTCAAGCACGGCGCGATCGCCGGGCCGGACCCCTGGAAGGCCAACTCGCTCGAGTGGTTCACGACCTCTCCCCCGCCAACCAACAACTTCGACGTGATTCCCCTAGTACGCTCCTACGAGCCGATGAAGGACATCCGCCGCGAGATCGAGCAGCGCACCTCTGCTGTGCCGGCCCCCGGAGGCGCCACCGTGCCCGCCGGGGCCACGCAAGTCGGGGTCTAGCGTCGTGAGCCGTAGCGGCTTGACGCAGTCGCTGGAAGCGCCCGCCCCCGCTCTCGTCGCGCCCTCGCGCACACGTCAGCTGCTCTCCGATTACCTAGAGCTGACGAAGCCGAAGGTGCAGTCGCTGCTGCTGCTGACGACGATCACGACGATGCTCGTCGCCGGAGATCCATCGGTGGCGCTGATCGCGCTGACATGCCTCGGTGGCTATCTCTCCGCGGGCGGCGCCGGCGCCGTCAACCACTGGTTCGACCGTGACATCGACGCGAGCATGGCGCGCACCGCCAACCGCCCTGTGCCCTCCGGTCGGGTAGCCCCAGCCGCGGCGCTCACTTTCGGATGTGTTCTGGCCGCGCTGTCGTTCTTGGAGCTGTCGCTGACGGTCAACGTGCTTGCGGCGAGCCTGTCGTTTGCCGGCTTCCTCGGCTATGTGCTCGTCTACACGATGTGGCTGAAGCGGCGCACACCCCAGAACATCGTGATCGGCGGAGCGGCGGGTGCGGTTCCGCCGCTTGTCGCGTGGGCCGCCGTGACCGGCTCTGTCAACGGGATCGCCGTGCTGCTGTTCTTCATAGTGTTCTTCTGGACGCCGCCGCACTTCTGGGCGCTGTCGCTGTTGATGAAGGACGAGTACCAGAAGGTGGGAGTACCGATGCTGCCGGTCGTGCGCGGTGAGGCAGAGACGCGCAGACAGATCCTGCTCTACACCGTGCTGCTGTACGCGGTCACGCAGCTGCCCTTCTGCGCCGGCGGCTTCGGTGGGATCTATCTGACCGCCTCGCTGATCCTCGGGCTTGGCTTCATCGCCGGCGCCGTGCGGCTCTATCGACGCGCCGATCGACGCAGTGCGCTGCAGCTCTACCTGTTCTCGCTGGCTTACCTGGCGCTGCTGTTCTGCGCGATGGTCGCCGACGTGAAGCTCTAGAGATCCGGCAGCTGGACTCGCCCCCGGACTAGGGCCCTGAGCGCGATGCTCGTCGCCACGAAGTTGTAATCTTCACGTCCTCATGGATCGTCGCCTTGCCAAGAAGAACATCCGTGCTGGCCTGATCGTGGCCGGCATATGCATGTTCATGTTCGGGCTGACGTTCATCGTCGCCGCGGTGTACGTCTCATGAGCCCGCTCGACCCCGAGATCCCGCCGACCGGCGAGGAGATCCATCTTCCCGGACCGACGATCCTGCCGCTGTTGACCGCGGCGGGTATCACGCTCGCGGTGATCGGTATCACCCTCAGCAAGATCCTGCTGGTCGCTGGCGTGATTCTGACAGTCGCATGTGTGGTCCGCTGGATCATGGATACACGCCGCGAAATAGACGAGCTCCCGCTCGACCACCACCACTGACTCGCTGCCCGCTGGATGAGGCGTCGTGCGTGGGGCGTCGTACGCGACATGCCTGACAGCGCGTGGAGCATAACCACGGAGTCATAAGGTGTGAGGCGCACGGAGATAACCACGGCGACATAACCATAAGGTTATAACCGTGTGAGGCGTGCCGAGCATGCACAGCCCGACGAGGCGCACCCGAATCCCGCCAGGTGAGGCGCCGCGCGCGGGTGAGTGCGATTCCCAGTCCACGCGCGGCCCCGGTGGAAGGTCACACCTGCCCCTAAAGGCACTCGACCTCCCATCCGATCACCCCACGGCTGCGCTTGCCGGGACAGGGCAGATAGCCCCCTCATCCGTCCAGCAGCGCACGACGTCGCGCACAGAGAGGATCCCCATTGTCTCCCCCTGCTCGACGACGATCAGGTGGCGAAAGCCACCGCGAACCATTGCGGCAGCGGCCTCCTCCAAGGACCAAGTCGGCTCGGCAAAGACGACATCGCGGGTAAGGTGATCGGCCGCGAGCTCGAGCTCTGGGTTCTGCTCCGCGCCAACGGAGGCGAGGACGTCGCGCTCGGTCAGGATCCCGAGTCCGCCCGAATCGGGATCGATCACCACCGCGGCTCCGACATGACGCTCGGACATCAGCCGTGCGGCCTCGCGCAGCGTATGACTGGGACCGATCGTCAAGACTACCTGGCTCATCCCGTCTCGAACCCGCACCGTCTCCACCTCCGATCCTCACCCATGTTTGCAACGATTGTCTCAATGTATTGCGTGTAGCGCTCTCAGTCAAGCGCCTGTCGCTGCCTCCGGAGTACCCGCGCTCGGTCAGCCCAAACAGGTGGGCGTCAAACGCTACAAAACGCGTCCATCGGCTCGAAGCATTAGCATCATCCGTTGCGATGTACAGGGTTGCCCTGAACAGCAGCGCGGCGCACCGAGGGGGTGCCTGAGATGTCCAAGCGCACGATTGTGGGGACGATCGTGGCGGGAGTGCTCGCGACCGCGATCGGGATCGTGCTCAGCTACACGATCAAATGGTTTCCGCCGCAGGCATCGACGCAGGCGCACCACACCGACACGCTCTACCACGTGCTGGTGATCGCCTCGGTGCCGATATTCGTGCTGGTGGTCACGGTGATCCTCTTCTCGGTCTGGCAGTTCCGCATGAAGCCGGGCGAGGAGGAGAAGGACGGGCCGCCGATCCACGGCAACACGCGTCTCGAGGTGATCTGGACCGTGTTCCCGGCCGTGCTCCTGCTCGGCCTCGTTTCCTACTCGTTCGTCGTGTTGCACGAAAACGAAAAGAAGCCCGCCAAGGAGATGGTGGTCGAAGTCACCGGCCGCCAGTTCGAGTGGTCTTACGCGTATCCGCGCTCGGTGACCGGCGGGGCACCGTTGAAGACGACACAGCTGTACGTGCCCGACAACGAATCGGTCGAATTCAAGATCCATTCGCTCGACGTGATCCATGCCTTTTGGATCCCGGCCTTCCGACTGCAGATCGACGCGGTGCCCGGCATCACGACCAGCTACCGGGCGACGCCCGATCTGTTGGGCTCCTATCCGGTCGTGTGCAACCTGCTTTGCGGCGTCGGGCATTCGCTGATGCGCTCGACGATTCACGTCGTGACACCCGCCCAATTCCGCATCTGGCTGAAACACCAGACGAGCACACCGTCGAGCGCATAGTGGGGGTATGGTGATCGATGCAATGGGGAGATGCGATTCGATGATCGGCATGGTTGGGCACCAAGGGGAAGCGATCTGATGGTCGCCCGGTTGCGTGCTCCAGGCCTGTATCGCGCTTTCTTCGGGTTGGCGCTCGGGATCGCGTTCGCGGCCGGGCTGACCTGGCTCGTGCGCATGGCCACCGGCCATACCACCTACCGCCACTTTCTCAACGAGGAAGCCGTGATGGCGGTCTCGCTGCTGTCCGCTCCGATCTTCTTCCTCTTCGGACTCGGCGGATTCGACTACTGGCTCTACTGGGCCTCCGGGCGCCCGACCCGCCCCGAGGACCACTCCGGGCACGGGGCCTACAGCTGGAAGGACTACTTCCGCATCAACACCGACCACAAGGTGATCGGCATCCAGTACACGGTCACAGCGTTCTTCTTCCTGCTCGTAGGAGGGTTGATGGCGATGCTGATGCGTGCGCAACTGGCCCAGCCCGGCGCACAGTTCGTCAGCGCGAACACCTACAACGGTCTCTTCTCGGTACACGCCTCGCTGCTCATCTT
Source organism: Solirubrobacteraceae bacterium (assembly GCA_035485715.1). Taxonomy (GTDB): domain Bacteria; phylum Actinomycetota; class Thermoleophilia; order Solirubrobacterales; family Solirubrobacteraceae; genus Palsa-744. The sequence goes on from DATHNT010000021.1 coordinate 17,571, forward strand.
CCTGTTCGTGATCCCCGTGTTCGCGGGATTTGCCAACTACGTGCTGCCGATCATGATCGGCGCGCCCGACATGGCCTTCCCACGCCTGAACGCGCTCTCCTATTGGCTGCTGCCGCTGGCCGGCGCGATGATGCTGTTGAGCTTTGCCGCTCCCGGCGGCGCTTTCGCCGACGGCTGGACCGCCTACGCCCCCCTGTCGATCGACGCGCCGATCGGACAGGACTTCTTCTCGGTCGGAGTCCAGCTTGCCGGGGCCTCCTCGATCATGACGGCGCTGAACTTCCTGGTGACGATCATCACGATGCGCGCACCCGGCATGAGCTTCTTCCGCATGCCGTTGCTGGTATGGGCGAACTTCGCGACCTCGCTGCTCGTGGTCATCGCTACCCCATTCATCGCGGCCTCGCAGTTCTTCGTGCTGCTCGACCGCGGCCTGGGCTTCAACTTCTTCAACGCCGGCAAGGGAGGGGACGTGCTCATGTACCAGCACGTCTTCTGGTTCTACTCGCACCCGGCCGTCTACATCATGATGCTGCCGGGCTTCGGGATCGTCAGCGAAATCATCGCGGTGAAGGCACGCAAGCCGATCTTTGGCTACCGGATGATGGCCTTCTCGCTGCTTGCGATCGTGGGGCTCGGCTTCACCGTGTGGGCACACCACATGTTCACTTCCGGCATGCCCGCCTGGATCCGTATCCCGATGGCAATCACGACCTGCATCATCGCGGTCCCCACGGGTATCAAGATCTTCTCCTGGCTTGCGACGCTGTGGCGCGGCGTACTGCACCTCGACACGCCGATGCTGTTCACGCTCGGCTTCCTGGTGACGTTCACGCTCGGCGGCATCAGCGGCGTGATGCTCGCGATGCTGCCATTCGACATCGACGTGAGCAGCAGCTATTTCGTCGTCGCCCACCTGCACTACGTGCTGTTCGGCGGCTCGGTGATGACGATCTTCGCCGGCGCCTACTACTGGTTCCCGAAGATGACCGGGCGCATGTTCGACGAGCGCCTGGGCAAGTGGCACTTCTGGAGCACCTTCGTGTTCTTCAACCTCACGTTCGCGCCAATGCACCTGCTCGGCCTGGAAGGCATGCCCCGCCGCGTGGCCACCTACTCCTCACAGTTCGCCACCGCCAACCTGTTCATCTCGCTCGCGAGCTTTGCCCTTGGCGCGAGCACGCTGATCTTCGTCTACAACATGGTCACCAGCTGGCGCGGCGGTCCGCACGCACCGGCAAACCCCTGGCGCGGGATGACACTCGAGTGGCAGGTCTCCTCGCCGCCGCCGATCTTCAACTTCGACCGCATCCCGACCGTCGTCGGCGGACCCTACGAGTACGGCGTGCCCGGAGCGGTACACGGCACCTTCGCCCCCCCGCCGACACCCGCCACCGTGGGTGGCGCCGCCGGTGGATCGGGCACAGTCTTCCACGCAGCCATCGAGTGAAGGAGCAGGTCCGATGAAAGAGATCCTGGTCATAGCCAACCGCACGCTGGGCGGCGAGAAGCTGCTGGCATTGGTACGCGCACGCGCAGCGCATGGCGATGTGACATTCCGCCTCGTCGTGCCCCAGACAAAGCCCACAGCCGGACTCGTCATCCAAGACGACGCTGTGCGCGAAGCGGCACAGATTCGTGTCGACCTCGCGACGTCGCTGCTGGCGACAGAGGGAATAACGGCCACCGGTGAAGTCGGCGACCATGACCCATTCCTCGCGACGATGGATGCGATCGCCAGGCGCCGCCCTCAAGAGGTGATCATCTCCACTCACCCGGCCACCCAATCGGGCTGGTTGCGCCGGGACTTGATCGATCGTGTACAGCGAGCCTCGGGGCTGCCTGTGGAGCACGTCGTCGTCGACTTGACCCAGGAAAGCCTGCCGTTCGCGGTGACGCTCGTCGTTGCGCACAAGACCTCGAGCGGCGAGGAGCTGGTCGACCGCCTCAGCGCCAAGGCAGCCGGCGGTGAGCGCCATATGTTCATCGCGGTGATCCCCCAACAGGACCGCAGCGGCTCAGCTCACCGCGAGGCGCGCATACGCCTCGGCACGATGCTCGAGCGACTCGATGCCGCGGGCCTTTTGAGCGCGGGCATGATCGGCGATCCAGATCCCTACACGGCAACGATGAACGCGCTTGAGCTGTTCAAGGTCGACGACATCATCATCTCGACGCTCCCCAAAGAGCGCTCCGGATGGCTGCGCTCGAACCTGATCGAGCGTGTTGGCCACGCCACCACAGTCCCGGTCGAGCACGTGGTCGTGACGCTTGAGTCCAATGCCACCGTGGCTACGGCCGCAAGCTAGGCCACGGGGCATTCGATCATGGAGGCCGCAAGCGCCGCCCACACAGCTGCCCACGATGCCCACGGTGGCGGTGGCGGTGAGCACCACGGCCCGCTCGCAGCGCACCGCAGTTCGCGCGTTGAGCCGCAGCTGCTGGGGATGTTTCTTTTCATCATCTCCGAGATCATGGTGTTCGGGGCCTTCTTCACGGCCTATTTCTTCATCCGCGTAGCCCAGGGCGACCCATGGCCGGCACCTGGAACGCACCTGCCGCTGGAAGTCGCAGGCTTGAACACAGCAATCCTGATCTCCTCCTCGTTCACGCTGCATTGGGCCGAGCAGTCGATCAAGAAAGGCAACCGCTTCGGCTTGAAGGCTGGGATGCTGACTACCTTCCTGCTCGGCTGCGCTTTCCTGTTCATCCAGATCAACGAGTACGCCAACATCGGCTTTGCCCCTCAGGACCAGGCACAGGCGACGATCTTCTACTCGCTCACCGGCCTGCACGGAGCGCACGTGTTCATCGGCCTGCTGTTGCTGCTTACCGTCACGGTCAGAGCCTTTCGCGGCCACTACTCGCCAGAGGAGCATCGTGGCATCGAAATCCCCGGCATCTACTGGCACTTCGTGGACATCATGTGGATAGTGGTCTACACCACGGTCTATGTGATCTGAGGATCGTGGACACGGCGCGCTGCTGCGTCCTCAGTCGCTCATGTGCAAAAGCACACTACGCTCCTTGCGTCCTTGCATCGCTTGATCCACGATCCTCAGATGCCCGCCACTGACAGCCATACGACATGCTGAACCCGCTGCGCAGCGAGGACGAGGCGTTTCGCTTCCTGCTCTACGCAATCGCCGTGATCGCCGCGATCGTTGCGCTGATCCTGGTGCTGCGCGCGATCCTCTGAGCGATATTTGGGAACGACTCGGCGCATGCGCCGGGTCGCCGGGGCGCACATGTGCGCCCCGGGCAGGCGGCACATGTGCCGCCTGCAACTACTTGACGGTTAGCGTCCCGTACATACCCGCGGCGCGGTGGCCTGGAGCCTGGCAGAAGAACGTGTAGGTGCCGGGCTTGAGCTTGACCGTTATCGAGGCCGTGCCCTTCGTCTGGAAGGTCGTGGCGCCGAGCACCGGACCGCTCCCATTCGCCCCACCCGCGCCGGCTTCGATCGCCACGTTGTGAGAGACACCTGACATGTTCTTCATCGAAACGGTCACCGTGCCGGGGCTGCCCGTCGCCTTGCTCGAGGTGTAGGCAAGCAGGCCCTGCGGGTCGGCTTCGAGTTCGAGCTTGCCGGCCTTCTCGACCGCCGGCTTGCCGGCGCCCGGCGCTTTCACCGCATCGGCGAGCAGTCCGGTGTCCTGACCGGGACGGTCGGCCGCTTGGGCGACGTAGGCGGCGATGTCGGTCAACGTGGAGCCGCTTGCCAGCCCGCCGGGCATCACCCCTTCGCGATTGGGGTTCTGCACCTGACCTTCGACGACCGTGCGAATCGCATTGCGCTCCAGACCTTCGTCGACGCTCGCGCGAAACGCTTCGTCGAGGTTGGGACCGATCGTGCCCTTTGTGTTGGCCCTGGCGAGCGTATGACAGGAGCCGCACTTGGCGACGAACTGCTGCTTGCCGACGATCAGATTCGCGTTGTTGTCTTTCTCCGCATCGCCACAGCCGGCGAGCACGAACAGCAGACAAACTGCTCCGAGCAGTGCACCGACACTGCTCGCAGACAATCCCCTATGCGAACCCACCCCGTACATCAGCGGGTCAACTCTACCCAAAGGACCGGCCGACCGGTTCTCCGCCGGCCGCGGCGATCACCCCCCGCGCGACGCCCTGCCACGACCAACGCTCACGTACCGCCGCAACCAGCGCGGTCCGGGTGCGATCTTGGAGCGCGCCATCGGCTCCCAGCCAGGCCACCAGCCGCTCCCCGAGTGCTTGCACAGCGCCGTCGTCGACTGGGAAGGAAAGCCATGCCGCGGCCTCGGGCGGCAGCTCTCCGGCGAGCTCGCGGCTCACCTCGGCCAAACCCGAATGGGCGGCGCTCACGGGCAGCGCACCGCACGCTCCAGCCTCGACGGCGACCATCCCAAACGCCTCGGGGAAGGTGCTCGGCACCACCAGCGCCGAGCACGCCGGCAGCACCTCCGCCAGCTCCTCATGGTCGAGGCGACCGGTGAACACGATTCGCTCGTGGAGGCCGCGGGCGGCCTCCAGGTAGCGCTGGGCTTCAACGCCGGACAGCGAGCTCAAGAACGCGAGCAGGTGACGCAGAGGTGTCGGCGGTGTCGCTTGCCGCGGGTCGTGGGATTCGCCTGCTTCAGCCTCCACGGCACGCCCAAGGCGGGCGATCTCCATCGCGCCGTCGAGATCGCCAGCGGCGAGGCACGCGACCAGGCGCTCCAAGCCTGCGCGGTAAGCACCGAAGCCCACGATCGCAAGCTGTGAGTCGGGCGCCTGCATCGACACAAGCGGCCAAGCGGCGATCAGCAGGTCCACGCCCTTACTGACGATCAACTTGCCGACGTAGGCTACGAGCACGCCCCTCCTATCCAAAATCTTCTCGAGCGCATCAGCAACCAGCTGCTCGTCGCGGGTGAAAGCGCTCGATGGCTCCTCGACGCACGCGGGAGCGCTGCGCTGTAGACGCTGCTGCAGCCTGCGCATGGCTGCCCAAGCCTCTCGCGGCTCCTGCGGACGGAAGCGCTCGACGTCGACCCCTGGTGGGCCAAGGCGGGTGCGCAGCTTGACCTGAGCCCCCTCCTCCTCGCCAAGCGCCCGCCAAAGGCTCTCGGCGGTGTGCAACGAGCCGACAAGCACCGTCTTGGCACCGGCAAGACCCTCGCGAGCGAAGCCCATGAAGCGCTCGGGCTCGGGCTTGACCGTGTACTCGAGCGCGCTCCCGTGCACCTTCACCGCATAGGGCGTCTGCTCGCCAAGCGCCCGCGCCAGGATCGCCGGCCCCATCACGAGATGGTTCGCCAGCGCCACTTCAGGGCGAACAAGCTCGGCGATCTCGCGCACGGCCTCCACGTTGGCCTGGATGTAGCCGTCGATCTCCTCATCTGAGCAGTCGGCAAACGTCTTGGCCTCGATCCCCTCGTAGCGATCCTGCACGTACAGAGGCAGCAGCCCGCCGATGTTCGGGCGATAGACCGTGCAGCCCGGAGACGAGCGAGCCACACCACCGCGATCTCGCTCGACGCCGCCGGACAACTCCCCGGTACCCTGCTCATCGCCATCCTGTTCGCCGTGAGAGCCTCCGATGGCTTTCAGTCGAAGCTTGCCGCCATCCCAGTCTCCAGCGGCCCCGACGAAGGCGTAGCGCTCGGGATGGCGATCTTGGCTGAACAGGTGCACCTCGTGCCCGAGCCCGACCAGCGCTTCGGCGAGACGCGCGTTGTAGACGTTCGAGCCGGTCCCGCTCAGCAGGTAGCCGTGGAAGATCAAGATGCGCATCCCTGCAGCCTATTCGCCGTCTACCCGCACGCCCATCCGCCTCGGACCACACGCCCATCCGCCCGGGCGCTCCGCTAAAGTGCCGGACGTGAGCACGAGCCAGCGCTATCGCCTGCGCACCCCTTCCAACGGCCGAGAGGTCTTGGTAGAGGCCGTCCCCAGCGAGATATACCGCGACCGCGACACCGGCGAGGAGATGGAGGTTGTGGGCAAGCTGCTGCCGCTGGCCCCCGACCCTTCGCGTCTACCGTGGGCGGTTGAGAACCTGCGCTTCTGTCCGTGGTGCGAGCAGCATGCTCAGAAGGATCTGAACGATTGCCCCACCTGCGGCCGGCGGATGGGCCCGCTCGGCGCGTGACCCAGCGCCTGTCGCGCTCGCGTGCGATCGCGCTCGCGGCGAGCGCCTTGATACTGCTCTCCTGTCTCGGTCTCTCCGCCTGCGGCGGCTCGAGCGTCTCGGATGCGACCCCCAAGAGCACCCCGGAAATAACGCCGCCGAACGACACCTCGGCCGAAAAGGAAGCGACCGAAACGACGTCGACGTCGACCACCGCGACGACGTCCACGACCCCGACGACCGGCGAAAGCTCCACCAGCACGACGGGAGGCAGCGAATCCAGCGAAAGCGCCTCTGGAGAAAGCAGCTCCGAAGCCGCCGGAGGAACCGCGGCCGGCGGCGAATCGGCCGAAAAAGCCGCTAGCGAAAAACCAGCCTCGGAAAAAGCAGCAACCGAAAAAACCGCTGAAAAATCCTCCGGCAGCGTCGGCTCGAGCGGCGGCGCAAGCGCGCCTTGACAAGCTGCTCGCGGATTGAGTCCGCGTTGGCTCATTGGCTCTCGCCAGCTCAATCTGCCTAACCCGCCGCACGCGCTCCGCCGGCGGACCAACGATCAGGGAGTAGAGATCAGCGTCGCGCTGTAGGTCAAGCGTGCGGTCTGGTACAGGCAGTAGTACTGCACGCTGGTGCCGATACTCGTCTGTGCGGTCTGAGTGCCGGTAGTCGTGCACTGACCCTTCGCTCGACTCGCTCGCCACGAAGTACCCTTGCCGAAACCAAGTGCAAGCGCCGGCGCCCAAGTGGGCACAGTCAAGGCAACGATGTCGCCCTTCTTGACGGCAACGGTAGTGGCGAGCGGGAACTGGGCGGTCTTACCGAAGTACTTTTCCAGCGGAACCACGGGGCTCTGGCCGATCACCTTGTACGTCAATTTAGGACTCTTTTCGGCGCGCAGGATCGCGATGCCGGCCGACGCCGCGCCGCCCTCGTTGGTGTTGAAGAACTTGATCTGCGCCGCGGTGGGCTTGCCAAGTGAGATCGTCCAGGCGACGATCGTGCCTTCACGAGGCGCCGCCTCGGTGTTGTTGTTGGCTTCGACCTTGACCTGGAAGCCAGTCGTGCGACTGACCGCCAAGCACGAGGGCGTGGGACAACTGGGCACCGTGGCCGGTGTCGTCGCGGGGATCACGCCGACTTCGGTGAGCGTGGCCAGCGAGCCTGCCGGGATGGCAAGCACGAGCCCACAGCCAAGCACGATCGGGGTAATGAGGCGTCTCATATGGAACATCCAACAGGAAACACGAGAACAGGCACGATGTAGCGGTTCGACGCGGAAGCCATTATTCCCCCTCTGCGGTAATCCTTGGTCTCGGCGATCGGGCTCAAGCCACAGACCTGATTGCCGCGGCCGCGGCCGCGATCTCGGCGGGATCGCCTGGCGCCGGCGTCCAGGGCAGCTTCAACGGGTCGTCGACGTAGCGGGGAACCACGTGCAGATGGAAGTGGAACACCGTCTGCCAGGCGGCGGCCCCGCAGGAGTTGATCACGTTGACCCCGTCCGCTCCCAGACGCTCCTTTGCGCGCCGGGCAAGGCGCTGTGCCGCGACGGCGACGGCCTCGAGCTCACGCTCGTCGATGCTGAGCAGGTCTGCCGCGTGCCTGCGCGGAATCACAAGCGCGTGGCCGCGCGTGGCGGGATTGATGTCCATGAAGGCCAGCGTGTGCTCGTCCTGGTCGACGATCGTCGCCGGCAGCTCGCCCGCCACGATCTTGCAGAAGATGCAGTCTTGCTCGCTCATGACGGCCAATCCTAGCCGCCCTCACCGCTCAGGCGCCGCCGGCCCTGGAGCCAGATACGCCTACGAAGGCAAGCGCCTGCTCACGCGTACCGACCTCGCCCGTGTATTGAGCCCGCACGAGCGCGGCCAGCAGTTCGCCCACGCGCGGTCCCAGCGGGATACCGAGCTCTCGCGCAAGCTGATCGCCGCGCAACAGTGGCTTCGGCGCGCCCGCTCGATGCCACTCGAGCGCGTCGTCGAGCATCCGTCGCGCCAGATCGACGTGCGCCGCGATCGCCTGCTCGGCTTTCGCTCCACGCGTGGCAAGCCGGTCGCATAGCGACAGCAGCGTGACGTCCACCTCCACCGGCTCGCAGGCGTGCAGATAGTCGTAGACCGTGCCGCGCGCCAGCGGCTGAGGCTCGTGCACGAGAAAGCCAAGGCGCAGGTGGTGGCGCACCAGTGCCGCGACGTGCTCGCGCAGACGCACGCTTGCACGCAGGCGTCCGAACACCTCCCGGGCCAGCTCTGCCCCCTGTACGTCGTGCCCGAAGAACGTCACGCGCCGGTCGAGCACGCGCACCGAACGCGTGGCCGGCTTGGCGGCATCGTGCAGCAGTGCCGCCCAACGCAGCGCCTGCCCACGAGTCATCCCGTCGGCAAGCGGCTCCGCCAGCAGCTCCAACACCGGCGCGCGCTGCTCATCGCCCAGCGCGGCGATCGGCTCGGAATCGCTCGCACTCGTGGTCAGCTCGATCGTGCGCTCGAACACCTCCAGCGTGTGGCCATAGACGTCGCGGTGATGGAAGCGACTCTGCTCCACCCCACGCAACGCTTCGAGCTCCGGAAAGACGACGCGCGTCGCGCCGAGCCCGCTCATCAACTCCAGCCCGCGCAGAGCCTGTGCCGAGGCGACGATCCGCTGCAGCTCGAGGAACACGCGCTCGGGCGAGATCTGCTCCAGCCTCGGTGCCTGCGCGCGCGCGGCCAGGATCGCCTCGGGCTCGGGCTCCAACTCCAGCTCGACCGCGACCCGCACCAGACGCAGGACTCGTAGCGGGTCGTCCTCGAAGGCACCCGGACCTGCCATACGCAGACGCCCGGTATGCAGGTCGTCGAGACCACCGAGCGGGTCGAGCGGCTCCCCCCCGTCCAAGGGCTCGGCGATCGCGTTGACGGTGAAGTCGCGCAAGCGCAGGTCGGCCTCCAGCGAGTCGCCGCGCATCGCCTCCACGTCAACCTGCCAGGAGCCTTCGTGCGCGACCACGCGCCACGCCCCGAACTCCTCTGAGAGCGCGAAGCAAGCCGCGGGAGCGCCGGCCCTCTTGGCGGCCTGCGCAATCGCGCGCGCACCCTCCCCCGGGTCGCCGTCGAGCACGACGTCCAGATCGGCCCCAGACCGTCCAAGCAGGCGGTCGCGCACCGCGCCACCGACAAGCCAGGCGCGCCGCCCCGCCAGCGCCGAGCGGACGATCTCGAGCGCCTGCGTGCTCATCAACTCGTGCCGAGCGGGGGAGCCACAGGACCGACCGAGGTTTGCGCCCCGCCTTGCAGGCTTGGCGAGCCCTCCGCCTGACCGGCTGCCGGCTCGCCCAGTGGCTGGCCGTCGCGGTGATACACACGCGGCACACGCCCTGTCAGCGCGCAGGTCACCTCGTAGTTGATCGTGTCGATCCGTTGCGCGACCTCCTCGGCGGTTATCCGCTGCTCGCCGCGTGCGCCGATCAGCACGGCCTCGCTGCCGTGCAAGTCACGAGCCTGCGCGTCCGTGCCGAGATCGACCGTGAGGTTGTCCATGCTGACCGTGCCCACGATCGGCCTTCGCCGCCCGGCGATCAACACCTCGCCGTTGTTCGACAGCGCCCGTCGCCAGCCGTCGCCGTAGCCGATCGGAAGCACGCCCAGCAGCGTCTCCTGCTCGGCGACGAAGCGTCGTCCATAGCCGGCGCTCTGGCCGGAAGCGCAGTCCTTGACCTCGGCCAGATAGGAGACCAGCTCGAGGGCAGGATCGAGCCGGCGTGCGAGCGGGTCGCGCCCGAAAGGGTCCATCCCGTATACGCCGATGCCACAGCGAACCATGTCGAAGTGCGAGCGCGGCTCCCGCAGAGTGGCGGCACTGTTGGCCGCATGCACGACGATGTCCGGATATGAGGCCTTGAGCTGCTCTGCCCAGCCGCTGAACGTCTCGAGCTGACGCGCAAAGAACTCGTCGCGCTCGTCATCGGCGGTCGCGAAGTGAGTCATCGCCCCGGCCAGCTCGACCTGTGCTGTCTCGGCGGCAAGCGCTGCCACGCGCAGCCCTTGTTCGGGGTCGCGCGTGCCGAGCCGGCCCATGCCGCTGTCGAGCTTGACGTGCACACGACCGCCGCCTGCTTGCGCAACAGCAGCAACCATCTGCTCGCTCCATACGACGACGTCGGCCTCGGCCGCAAGCGCTTCGTCCAGCTCGACCGGACTGAGAGCACCCATCACAAGCAGCCTCGCCTCGCCGAAGCCCGCCCGCCGCAACTGCGCGGCCTCGTGCGCGCCCGCCACCGCAAGCCAGGTCGCGCCTGCATCGAGCGCTGCGCGAGCGCTCTGCGCTGCCCCGTGGCCATAGCCGTCGGCCTTGACGACCACGCACAGCTCGCAGCCCGGCTCAAGCTCCTCGCACAGCCGTCGGCAGTTGCGTTCGATTGCCGCCAGGTTGACGTGTGCGACGGCGCGGCGCGAGCTCATCGGCGCCTCACCGCGGGCAGTGCGGCGATCACGTCGCCGGCGAGCGCGCCCTCGGCCGATCCCTGCCTGCGGGCAGCCTCGCGGCCTGCCCGAGCATGCAACTGGACGCCCGCGGCGGCTGCCGCAAACGGTTCCATCCCCTGCGCGAGCAAGGCCGCGATGGTGCCGGTGAGCACATCGCCGGTGCCGGCTGTGGCGAGCGCGGGGCTGTTGCCGCGGCTGATCGCGACACGGCCGGCGGGCTCGACGACAAGCGTGTCGTCGCCCTTGAGCACAACGATCGCCCCGGCCTGCTCAGCGACTTTGCGGGCGTGTGCGAGCCGCTCGATCTGTACCTGCTCACTATCTATGTCCAATAGTCGTGCCAGCTCGCCGGCATGCGGCGTGAGCACCGTCGGCGCCTCTCTCGCCGTGAGCCTGTCCAGTGAGCCTGCGTGGGCGTTCAGGCCGTCGGCGTCGAGAACCAGCGCAAGTGACGCCTCCTGAGCCAGCGCGCGCGCGAAGCGCACGCTCTGGGGGTGACGGCCGAGCCCGGGGCCAAGCGCCAAGCAACCAGCACGGGCAAGCGAGTCCCTGACGATAGGCAGTCCCTCGGGCATGAGCGCGCCACCCTCGTCGGCCAGACCAAGAGTCATGACCTCGAGCAACTGGACGTCCAGGATCTGCCGCAGCGAGGCCGGCACACATGCGGTCACGTAGCCGGCGCCGGCGCGTAGCGCGGCTAGCGAGGCCATTGCCGGAGCGCCCATCAGCCCGAGCGAGCCACCGACGACGAGAACGTGGCCGCTGCTGAACTTCGTCGAGCCGGCCTCTCTGCTCGGAAGCGTGTCAAGCACCTCGTCGCGGATCAGTCCGATATCGCTCGTGCCGGGCGCGCCACGCGGGATCCCGATGTCGATCACGTCGATCTCCCCGGCGTGGCCCTTGCCCGGGTAGATCCACAGGCCAGGCTTGGCCACGTGAAAAGTGGCGGTCTTGGCGGCTTTGATCGCCGAACCGGCGATGACCCCGGTGGAGGCGTCGACTCCGCTGGGCACATCCACGCTCACGACAAGCCCAGGCGCGGCGTCGATCGTCTCAATCGCCTCCGCCACAGCGCCGTGCGCCACCCCCGCGAAGCCTGTGCCAAGCAGCGCGTCGACGACCACGCGGGCGTGCGCAATAGCCTTGGAGGCGCCGCCATCCGAGAGCTCCAGCGGCGGCGCCCCAGGGAGACGCTCGAGATTGGCGCGCGCATCAGGCGAGAGCTCCTCACCGGCCGCCAAGCACACCACCACGTCCCTTGCCGCCTCGCGCAGGAGCCTGGCGACAACGAAGCCGTCGCCACCATTGTTGCCCTTGCCACACACCACGACTACGGGCCCGTCAGGCGCAAGCTCCTCCACGACACGCGCCACGCCCTGCCCCGCACGCTCCATCAGATCGAGCGACGGTATCCCCCGTTGCTCGATCGCCCACCGGTCGACCGCCCGCATCTGCGGGGCGTCGAGCAGCGGCTCGCACCAGTCGGGAAGCTCCGCCATGACGAGCGATACTAAGGGCTCCTCCGGAGATCCACCCGCGTAGGGCGCGTCTACTCGACGGTGACGGTCTTGGCGAGGTTTCGCGGCTGATCGACGTTCAGACCGCGCAGCCTGGCTATCCGGTAGGCGAGCATCTGTAGCGGGATCACGGCTAGCACCGGCTGCAGCATCCAGTCGATCGCGGGCACCGGGATCGCGACGTCGACTTGACCTTCCAGGCTATTGCCCTCGGTCGTCAGGGCGATCACGTGGGCACCGCGTGCGCGCACCTCCTGCATGTTGGAGACGATCTTCTCCAGCACCGGCGAGTCGGTTGCCACGCAAACCACGGGCGTGGACTCGTCGAGCAGCGCGATCGGGCCGTGCTTCATCTCGCCGGCCGCATAGGCGTCGGTCGCGATGTAGGAGATCTCCTTCAGCTTCAACGCCCCCTCGAGCGCGACCGGCAGCCCGACGTGACGACCCAGGTAGAGGAAGAATTCCTTTTGCGCGTGCGCCTCGGCCACCTGCTCGATCTGCTCGTCGACGTTCGCGATCACCTGATCGATGCAGTGCGGCAGGCGCTTGATCTCGCTGACCAACTCCGTCAGACGCTCGGAGGAGAGGGTGCCTCGCAGCTCGGCCAGGCGCAGGCCGAGCAGATAGATGACAGCCACCTGGCAAACGAACGTCTTGGTGGCCGCCACACCGATCTCAAGGCCCGCGCGCGTGAACAGCACGCCGTCGGCGTCGCGCGTGGCCTGCGAGCCCATCACGTTGGTGATCGCAAGCACGGTTGCGCCGGCATCGCGCGCCTTGCGCATCGCCGCGAGCGTGTCCGCTGTCTCCCCCGACTGGGAGATCCCGATTACGAGGTCGCCTGGCCCGACGACCGGATTGCGGTAGCGGTACTCGGAAGCGATGTCCATTTCGACGGGTAGCCTCGCCCATTCCTCGATCGCATAGCGGCCCACCAAGCCCGCGTGATAGGAGGTTCCGCAGGCGACGACCACGACTCGCTTAATGTCGGCGAGAATCGCCTCGTCGAGGGCCCCCGGCTCGTCCAGATCGACGCCGTTGCCGCGCGCCACGCGATCGGCGATCGTCTCGGCCACGGCGTCCGCCTGTTCGTGGATCTCCTTGAGCATGAAGGTCTCGTAGCCGCCCTTCTCGGCGGTCTCCTCGTCCCAGTCGACCTGCTGCACCTCGCGCGAGACCTCCTCTCCGGCGAGCGTCAGGATCGTGACGCCGTCGGGTCGCAGGACCGCCAGCTCGCCGTTGTCGAGGTATTGCACCGAGCGCGTCTGGGCCAGGAACGCCGGCACGGCCGAGGCGATGAACTGCTCGCCCTCACCGCGGCCGATGACCAGTGGGCACTCCTTGCGGGCTCCCACGAGCGTGTCGGGCTGCTCGACGCTCATCGCCACGAACGCGAAGTGGCCCTCGAGCTCGGCGAACGCCTTGCGCACGGCAAGCGTGAGATCGCCTTCGTAGTGGGCGGCCACCAGGTGGGCGATCACCTCGGCGTCGGTCTCGGAGGTGAACAGGTTGCCTTCGCCTGCCAGGCGCTCCTTCAGCGCCATGTAGTTCTCGACGATCCCGTTGACGACGACGTGCAGGCGGTCCTCGGGGTCGTAGTGGGGGTGGGCGTTCTCCTCGCTGACGCGCCCGTGCGTGGCCCAGCGTGTGTGGCCGATCCCGGTGGTGGCGACGCGCTCGGCCACCGCCACGGCGCCGGAGCGCTCGCCGTGGTCGAGCTTGGCTTGCAGCGCGCTCAGATTGCCGACCGAGCGCACCGCTTCGATCTGATCGCCCGCGATCAGCGAGATGCCGGCGCTGTCATAGCCGCGGTACTCGAGCTTCTGCAAACCTGCGAGCAGCAGCTCGCGGGCCGGGCGCTTGCCTACATAGCCAACGATGCCGCACACGGCGACGACGATATCAGCGAGTCTTGGGGCTCACGAGCCTGTAGAAGGTCTTTCAAAAATGACCTGCACGCTCAACACCCCCTTGTTTGGACACGAATGCTTTATTTAGGTACCTAACCTTTATCTACTCGTTCAAAAAAAGGGGGTGTTGGCGGGACCAATCAAAGACGAGCCAAACACACCCCGACGCACAACCGGTGAGGCATCCCGCTACACAGCTCATTTCGAAACACGTTCCTAGCCCAACTCGCGCTCTACGAGCGCCACCAGTCGCGAGCAGACCGCGTCGGCCTCCTCGTCGCTGGGCGCCTCGACCATCACGCGCACGAGCGGCTCGGTGCCGCTGGGACGGACGAGCACGCGCCCGCGGCCGGTGAGCGCCTGCTCCTCCTCGGCCACGGCCTGCACGACGCTCTCGGAGCCCGCGAGCGCGCCTCGATCCAGCACGCGCACATTGACGAGCCGCTGCGGCAGCTTGCGCATCGCTTCGCGTTCGCTCAGGTCGCGTCCGGCCAGTGCTTCGAGCGTGAGCAGTGCGCCCGCGATCCCGTCTCCGGTGCTGTTGAAACCCATCTCGATGATGTGTCCCGACTGCTCTCCCCCGAGCGCCCAACCGCTGCTGCGCAGCCGCTCGAGCACGTAGCGGTCGCCGACGTTCGTGCAGGCGACCTCGATGCCGGCCTCGCGCATCGCCGAGTGAAAGCCGTAGTTGGTCATCACCGTCACGACCACACCATCGCCGGCGAGCCGGCCCTGCTCGCGCAGGTGCAAAGCCGCGAGTGCGATCAGCTCGTCGCCGTCGACCACGGCGCCAGTGCGGTCGACCGCGAGCACACGGTCGCCGTCGCCGTCGAAGGCCAGACCGAGCGCATGCCCACCCGCGCGCACCTGCTCGCCGAGCGCAGCGACATGAGTCGAGCCACAGCCCTCGTTGATGTTGCGCCCGTCGGGGCTTGCCGCCACGACCGTGACGTTTGCGCCTAGACGGCGGAAGATCTCCGGAGCAACCTTGTAAGTGGCGCCGTTGGCGCAGTCGAGCAAGACGTCGAGCCCGTCGAGGCGTAGCTTGGCGAAGCGCGTCTCGAGCTCGCGCAGGTAGTCCTCGTGCGTGCCGCGCAGCTCGCGCACATGTCCGATTTTGCGCATGCCCCGCGCGCGCGGCATCATGCTTTTTGAAGGACCGCTGGCATGTGTATCGCCCGATTGAGCACCGCCCACACGCCGACCAGCCGGTTGCTCGCCAACCACGTGCGCGCCGCCTGCGGAATTGTCAGCCTGCCGCAACTCTTCTTCGATCGTTTGCTCCTGCTCGTCGCTGAGCTTGAAGCCGTCGGCGGCGAAGAACTTGATGCCGTTGTCTTGGTAGGGGTTGTGCGAAGCCGACAGCACCGCCGCCAGATCGAAGCCGTAGCGCTTGATCAAGAGCGGCGCAGCCGGCGTCGGCAGTACGCCGCCGAGCAGCGCTTCTCCTCCGGCCGCGCTCACGCCCGCGGCAAGGGCTGCCTGCAGCATCTCACCGGACTCGCGCGTGTCGCGCACGATCAGTACTCGTGGACGATCTGCCGGGCTGCGAGCCGTGACAGCCTTGCCCAGTGCAAGCGCCAGCTCGGCACTGAGCAGCCCGCCGGCGACGCCGCGGACCCCGTCGGTCCCGAACAGCCTCGGTGTCATTCGCCCTTGAGGATCGTCATGCAGCGATTCTCGCTGTCTCCGCTCGCCACGGCGAGCAGAGCGGATACGCGGATCAGCGCTTGGAGAACTGCGGCCGCTTGCGCGCCTTCTTCAGGCCGGCCTTCTTGCGCTCCTTGGCGCGCGAGTCGCGCGTGAGGAAGCCGCGGCGCTTGAGCTCGCCACGCAGGTTCGGATCGGCCTCGAGCAGGGCGCGCGAGATGCCGTGGCGCAGCGCGCCCGCCTGAGCGGAGATGCCGCCGCCGTGCAACCTTGCCACCACGTCCATGCGCTCCTGATAGCCGACCGTCTCCAGCGGCTGGCGAATGTTGCGCTGCAACGTGGTGCGTGGGAAGTGCTCGTCGAGCTTGCGCCCGTTGACGAGATACGTACCGCTACCGGGCCTCAGGATGACTCGTGCAATTGCGGTCTTGCGCTTGCCGGTGGCTTTGTAACGCGCTCCGGCTGCCAGGTCGATGGCGGCGCTCGAGATCGGCTGGGCAAGGTGCTCGACCTCGCCGTCCTCCTCGGACTTCGCCTCCTCGTCCTCCTCCAGCGCATAAGGATCGGCCGGCTGCTCGGGCGCGAGCGGGTCTACGCCTTCGGGAACGATGTCCACTTCGAGATGGGCTCCGGGTACCGACGGCTTTACGCGCGGCGTGGGCTCTTCCTCTTCAAGCTCCTCTGTCTCTGCCTCGGCCTCGGCCTCGGTCGCTGCCTCAATCTCGGCCTCGACGACCGCCTCCGCGATGACCTCAGCGGCGAGCTCGTCGACCGCAGCCTCGACGATGGCCTCCTCGATTGCCTCCTCGACAACTGCCTCCGCGATGATCTCAGCCTCGGCCTCGACGACCGCCTCCGCAGCTACGAGCTCCTCGGCCGACTCGACCGTGGGAGTCTCCTCGGCGGCCTGAGGCGTCTCGACGCTCTGCTCGGTGGGCTCGGGCTGCTCGTCAGTCTGCTCTGTGGGCTCGTCGGCCATTACGCCTCGATCTCCATCTGTTGCGGTTTCTGGGCGACGTGTGGGTGCTCGGGGCCGGCGTAGATCTTCAGCTTGGTGATCTGCCTGCGGGCCAAGCGATTGCGCGGCAGCATGCCCTTGACCGCCAGCCGGATGATCTCCTCGGGACGACGCTCGATCATTTCCTCGAAGGTGCGCGAGCGCAGCCCGCCCGGGTAGCCGGAGTGACGGTAATAGCGCTTGTCCTGGCGCTTTTTGCCGGTGACCGCGATCTTCTCGGCGTTGATGACCACGACGAAGTCTCCGGTGTCGATGTGCGGCGTGTACTCGGGCTTGCGCTTGCCGCGCAGGACGTCGGCGATCTGCGTCGCGAGACGTCCCAACGTCTGTCCGTTGGCGTCGACGACGAGCCAGTTGCGCTCGCGATCTGTGGGCTTGGCTACGTAGGTCTTCATGGCGTGAAAAAGGCCGCACGCGATCTGTCGCGCGCGGCGAGAGGCACATCATAGGCCAAATAAGCAAAAACAGCGTGTTTCAACGTCGTTTGGCTTTCTTTAGCCAGATAGAAGGTGGTTCTACTCCCACTCGATCGTGCCTGGCGGCTTCGAAGTGATGTCCAATACCACCCGGTTTACCTCACGCAGCTCGTTGATCATGCGCGAGGCGATCGTCTCCAGCAGGTCGTAGGGCAAGCGCGCCCAGTCGGCTGTCATCGCGTCGTCGCTTGTTACCGCGCGGATCACGACCACATAGCCGTACGTACGCTCGTCGCCCTGCACTCCGACTGTGCGCACATCCGGCAAGACGCAGAAGGACTGCCACAGCTCGCGGTACAAGCCCGCCTTGCGGATCTCCTCCTGCAGGATGTGGTCGGCCTCGCGCAGCACGTCCAAGCGCTCGCGTGTCGCCTCGCCACCCACGATCCTGATCGCCAGGCCCGGGCCTGGGAACGGCTGGCGCCAGACCAGACGCTCGGGCAAACCCAACTCTGCTCCCACGGCTCGCACCTCGTCCTTGAACAAGGCGCGCAGCGGCTCGACCAGCTCGAACTGCATGTCGTCTGGGAGTCCGCCGACGTTGTGGTGGGACTTGATCGTCGCGGCTCCGGTTCCTCCGCCTGACTCGATCACGTCGGAGTAGAGCGTGCCCTGCACTAGGTAGCGAGCCGGGCTGGTCTCGGAGATCTTGGCGGCCTCCTCCTCGAACACGCGGATGAACTCGGCGCCGATCGCCTTGCGCTTGGCCTCCGGCTCGGTGACGCCTTTCAGCTTCTCGAGGAAGCGCTGCTCGGCATCGACCGCCACCAGCGGCACCCCGAAGGTGTCGCGGAAGGCGCTGATCACCTGCTCGCCCTCGTCCTTTCGCATCAATCCGTGGTCGACGAACACGCATGTGAGCTGATCGCCGATGGCGCGGTGCACCAGCAGCGCGGCCACCGAAGAATCGACCCCGCCCGAGAGGCCGCAGATGACGCGCCCGTCCCCGACCTGCTTGCGAATACGCGCGATCTGGTCTTCGGCGATCGAAGCCGCCGACCAAGTGCGCTTGCAGCCACATACCTCGGTGAGGAAGCGCGTGAGGATCTCCTGGCCGTAGGGCGTGTGGACCACCTCCGGATGGAACTGGATGCCGTAGATGCCGCGGGCCGCATCCTCGACGGCGGCGACCGGCGAGCCCGTGGACGACGCCAGCGCGGTAAAGCCTTGCGGCGGCGCGAAAACGGTGTCGCGGTGGGACATCCAGCACGTTTGTTCCTTTGGCATTCCCGCCAAGAGGACACCCGGGGTGGTGACGGTCAGCTCGGAGCGGCCGAACTCCCCCACCTCTGCCTGCTCGACCCGGCCCCCCAGATCGTGAACCAGCAGCTGCATGCCGTAACAGATGCCGAGCACCGGCACGCCGAGCTCCAGCAGGCCACGCTCCAGGGTCGGTGCTCCCGGCGCATATACCGACGCCGGACCGCCCGAGAGGATGATCCCGCGCGGTTTGCGTTTGGTGACCTCCTCCAACGCTACGTGATGGGGCAGCAACTCGGAGAAGACCCCACAGTCGCGGATGCGCCTTGCGATCAGCTGCGAGTACTGGCCGCCATAATCGAGGACGACAACCTCCTCGCGCGCTGCACCGACCCCATTCGACACCTCTGGAGGCGGCTTGGGAACCGTGACGGCGCCCTCAGTCATTTACTAGTTCTGCCGCCTTGCCGTTGGAGCCCATGCCAACCGACTGGTCACGCTGCAGCTGCTTGCCCTCGGTTTGCAAGGACGGGGCGATCACCACCTCGGCACGATTGAACTCCGCCAGATCCTTGTGACCGCACGTCGCCATCGAGGTGCGTAGGCCGCCGAACAGGTTGAAGGTGCCGTCGTTCTCTCGCGCCGGCCCGACCAGGATCTCCTCGAGCGTGCCGTTGCGGGTCGTCGCCACTCGTGCACCGCGCGGGAGCGTCGGGTGGAAGGTCGCCATGCCCCAGTGAAAGCCTCGTCCGGGCGCTTCGTGAGCACGTGCAAGCGGCGAGCCGATCATGACCGCATCGGCGCCGAGCGCGATTGCCTTGGAGACGTCGCCGCCGTTGCGCATGCCGCCGTCGGCGATCACCTGGCAGTACTCGCCGGTCTCCAGCATGTGCGTGGAGCGCGCGTGAGCCACATCGGCAATCGCCGTCGCCTGCGGTACGCCGATGCCGAGCACGCCGCGCGTGGTGCATGCGGCACCTGGACCAACGCCTACGAGCACACCAGCCGCGCCCGTGCGCATCAGGTGCAGGCCCGTCTGGTAGGAGGCACAGCCGCCGACAACCACTGGGACGTCGAGCGAAGGGATGAACTCCTTGAGGTTCAAAGGCTCGGAGACGGTCGAGACGTGTTCGCCCGATACGACCGTGCCCTGGATGACCAGCACGTCAAGCCCGGCCTCGAGCGCGATCTCGTAATACGCGAGCACCTTCTGCGGGGTCAACGAAGCGGCGACGACGACCTTGCGCTCCTTGACCTCGCGGATGCGCTGGGCGATCAGCTCCGGCTTGACCGGGGTGTTGTAGATCTCCTGCATCTCGCGCGTGGCGATCTCCTTCGGCAGTCCCGCGATCCGCTCCAGCTGCTCGTCGGCGTCCTCGTAGCGCGTGAAGATTCCCTCGAGATTGAGTACTGCCAGACCGCCGAGCCCGCCCACGATCGCGGCCGTCTCCGGCGAGACGACGCCGTCCATCGCCGAGGCCATCATCGGCAGCTCGAACTGGTAGGGGCCCAGCTTCCAGGAGATATCGATGTCGTCGGGGTCGCGTGTGCGCCTGGAGGGCACGATCGCGATGTCGTCGAAGCCGTATGCGCGGCGGCCGCTCTTGCCGCGGCCAATCTCTACTTCCATCTGAGAATCCTTACAGTCGTGGCGGACGAGCATAGCAACGGCCCTGACGCCCGCGCCGGGGTTCCCCTTGGGTATTCTCGGTCGAATGAGCGACGACGATCCCGCCGGCTATGACCCTCAGGTAATCGAGGCTCGTCGCCAGGCCGCTTGGCATGAGCGGCATGCCTTTCGCACGCCCGAGATCGCCGGGGATCGCGCTCGCAAGTACATCAAGCCCTCGGCTCCGTTCACCTCGGGGAACATCCACATCGGACACGTGCGCAGCTATTCGATCGGGGATGCCTACGCGCGCTTTTGCCGGGGGCGCGGAGAGGATGTGCTGTTCGCCTTCGGCTTCGACTCCTTCGGGCTGCCGGCCGAGCTTGGCGCGATCGCCGGCAAAGAGCCGCCGAGCGACTGGGTGAATCGGTGTGCCGAGCACATGATTCTGCAGCTGCGCAGACTCGGTTTTTCCTTCGACTGGGAGCGCACCTTCATGAGCTCCGAGGCGATCATGTACCGCTGGTCGCAGTGGTTGTTCCTTACCCTCTTGGAGGCCGGATTGGTCTACCGCGGGACCGGCAGCGTCGATTGGTGTGACACCTGTCAGACGGTGCTCGCGACGATCCAGGTCGAGGACGGGACCTGCTGGCGTTGCCACCATCCCGTGCGCTTGATCCAGCGGCCGCAGTGGTATCTGCGCATCAGCGAGTATGTGCCGGAGAACGACCGCCGCCTCGCCGAGCTCGCCGCCAGTGGGATATGGGATGAGAACGCGCTTGCCTCGCAGCGCTTCGTGCTTGGTCGTGTCGATGGGGTCGAGCTCGACCTGCTCGCTGAGGACGGCGAGCCGCTGACCGTCTTCACGCCGCACTCCGACGCGCTCGATCTGGCCCGCTTCGTAAGCGTCTCACCGAGACACCCGCAGGTCGACGAGTGGGCGCGCGACGAGGGTTTGGCTCAACGGCTGGAGGAGCTGCGAGCGGTTGGGTTGGAGCGTAGTGCGCGCGAGGCGCAAAGGATGCCCTTTGTCGATACCGGCCGCCTGCTCGCCTCCCCCACCGGTGGTGAGCCGCTGCCGGTGATCGTCACCCCTACCGTGGACGGGCGCTTCGGGCCCACCGCCGTGTTCGGCGTGCCTGAGTGCGACCGCACCGACGCGTTGATCGCCGAGCGGCTCCTCAGCCAAACCGAGGACGCCCCCACGCCCCTCGACGGAGACCGCCACGCGGGGGGCCCAGCCTCTGGAGATACCCACACGCCCCTGCCTCATAGCTCCGTGCCAGGGGCACGCGAGGCCGTTCGCTACCGGGCCAACGACTTCACCATCTCCAGACAGCGTTCCTGGGGCACGCCGATCCCGATCGTCTACTGCGACGGCTGTGGGACGGTACCGCTGCCCAAGGACGCGCTGCCCGTGATCCTGCCGCTCGATTTGACGCCGACCGGCACGGGCAATCCGCTTGCCGAGCGCGAGGATTTCGTGCAGACCGCCTGTCCCAAGTGCGGTGGTCCCGCTACACGTGAGACCGACACGCTCGACTGTCACTTCGACGCACTGTGGCTTTGGGTTCCCGTCTGCGTACCTCCCGCCGAGCGTGAGCGGAGCTTGGAGCACATCCTGGCGCTCGAGGACCTGCGCGCTTGGCTGCCCTGCGAGCGCGTCGTCGCCGGATCGGACAGCGGCAACTTCGTGTTCGACCAGCGCACCGTGACCAAGGCGCTGCGCGACATCGGGCCCTTGGAGTTCCTCTCAGACGGCGAGCCGTTCGCCGGCTGCCTGTTTCACGAGATGGTGATCAGGGACGGGCGCAAGATGAGCAAGCATCTTGGCAACGTGGTCGATCCCGATGAGCTGGTGGCGCAGTACGGGGCCGACACGGTGCGGCTGGCGGTGCTGTTCGCCGCTCGCGCGCAGCGCTCGTTGAACTGGAGCGACGGCGACGTCAAGCGCTGTCATCGCTTCTTGCGTCAGCTTTGGGATTACTCGCATGCTCGCTTCACGCTCGACCCGGCTGAGCTGAGTCAGGGCGCCCCAAACGGCGCAGCGACCGACGGCGAGCAAACCGCGGCGATGGGGCCCGATAAGACCGAGCACCTGCGCAAACGCCTCGAGCAGTGGTGTGAGACCGCTGTCGAGAAGATCACCGAGGATGCGTGCGAGCTCGAGATGCATAGCGCTGTTCGCAACGTGATGCGGCTGTTCGACCGTATCCGCGACTACGAGAAGCGCGTGATCGCCAAGCGTGGCCGGCTGTGCGCAGAGGACTACGAGGCGCTGATCGACGCGCTGCAGATGCTCGCGCGCGTGCTGATGCCGTTCGCTCCGCACATTGCCGAGCAGCTGCTGATCGACTCGACACCCGCCGGCGCCGAGATCGACGCGTCGTGGCCTCAGGGGGAGCTTGTGCCACGATGACTTGGACAAACCGAAGTCAACCAAGCCAACGAAGAAGGGGTGAGACCCGATGAGCACCGCTACAGGGCACGCAGACCCGAACGAGACGACGCGCTCGTGCGTGACCGAACTGGTGTGCCAGAGGTGCGATGTCAAACGCCCGATAACCGACACGGAGGCCTTTTGTCCCACGTGCGGGAAGTGCTTCGACGTCGCCTACGACTACGAGCTCGCCAAGAGCCGCTTGCGTGAGCTGCCAATGGGCGAGCGACCCCACAACATCTGGCGGCTGTCGGAGCTGCTTCCCATCCGCTCGGCGCACGCTCAAGCCGAAGTCGGGCAGGTGTCGGGCATGACACCGCTGATCCCGGCAAACAGGCTTGGCGAGCGACTGGGACTGCGGAAACTGTATTTGAAGGACGACAGCTCGCAGCGACCGAGCTTTTCCTACAAGGACAGGGTGGTCTCGAGCGCTATCGCACGAGCGCTCGAGCTCGGAAAGACCGAGATCGGCTGCGTCTCCACCGGCAACGTCGGCACGGCCGTCGCTGCGCTGGCGGCCAAGGCCGGGCTCACGCCCTATGTCTTCTATCCCAACCGCCTGGAGCAGACCAAGGCGCGCGTCTGCCGCGCGCTTGGCGCACGGGTCTGCCAGGTTGCCGGCAACTACGACGAAGCCAACCGCGAGTGCAAGAAGGTGGCGGCAGCCAGCGGACTCGAGTTCGCCAACATCACGCTGCGGCCGTTCTACGCCGAGGGTGCCAAGACGGCCGTTTTCGAGATCGTCGAGCAGCTCGGCTGGAGGGCACCGGGCCACATCGTCTCCGCCACCGCCGGCGGGACGCTTTCCTCACGGCTGCACAAGGGACTGGTCGAGTTGGAGACGGTTGGGCTGGCCGAGACAAGCGCGACGAAGATGCACATCGCCCAGCCGGAGGGGTGCTCGCCGATCGCCGACGCGATCGTCTCCGGTGAGCCTGAGATCCAGCCACGCAACCCGACGACGATCGCACACTCGCTGGCGATCGGCTCTCCTGGCGACGGCTATCTGGTGATCGACGCTGTCCTCTCGCGCAAAGGCAGTGCCGGCACAGCCAACGACGAGGAGATCTTCGCCGGGATCGACCTGCTCGCCGAAACCGAGGGGATCCTGACCGAGCCGGCCGGCGGCACCACGATCGCGGTACTCAAAAAGCTGGCGGAGTCGGGCGAGCTCGATCCCGACGCGACCGTGGTGGCGATCATCACTGGCAATGGGCTGAAGACGCTCGAGGACCATCCTGAGAAGCCATGGCCGCAGAGCGAGTGCGACGTCGAGTCGATGCTGGCGGTGCTCAGCGACCTGCAGGGGCAGGCGGCCTCGGCGCGCCAACCGCTGCCGGTCTAGCGCAATTTGCCGCGTGTCCACCGCGCACGCGCGGGCACCGCGTTTTTGGAAGTTCTCCTTAGAACGTGTCTCAAAACCTGCGGCACCGCGAGATGCGTCCCTGGACGCTGCGCTGGTCACCACATGACGTCTTGCACGTACTACCAGTACGCGCTGCGACGTCCCGCGACGACCAGCTTGGTCCATGAACGCATGCGCAAGCACCGCAGGTTTTGAGACACGTTCTTAGCGCCCGGTGGCCGCGGCGTCGGCCACGATCTGCGCCTGTGCGCGCGAGACTCGCCCCGACGGGATCGACTCGTCGCCGGCTTCCAGTCGACTTAGCGCGTCACGCTTTTCCTTGCCGGTGATCAGCCACAGCAGTGCTCTCGCGCGGTTCAGCACCGGGTAGGTGACAGTCATGCGTCGCAGGTTCATGTACTCGGCCGTCAGTGCTACGTCGCGGTCGCTCACGTTCAGTACCGGGTCGCCCGGCACGAGCGAGGCCGTGTGCCCATCGGCGCCAATCCCCAGGTGGATCAGGTCGAAGCGCTCGGGTAGCGCGCTTGCATAGCGAGCCGCTGCCTCGTCCAAGTTGTCGGCCGTGACCGGCATCGGATGCAGTTGGCTGAAAGCCGCCTCGGGCAGGTTGTCCCACAGGAGCGTCAAGTTGCGGTTGGGATCGCCGTCCGGTGCGATGCGCTCGTCGACTTGGTAGATCGCCGATTGGTCCCAGGGGAAGTCTTTGCGACGGGCCAGCTCGACGAACATCTGGCCCGGGGTGTGGCCGCCGCTTACGGCCAGCGTGAACATGCGCCGAGCCGCGATCGCGGCGGTGGCGTGCTCGACGACGATCTCGGCGGCGCGCAGGGCTACTGACACGTCGTCGGAGAGGACCTCGATCGGGATCTGCTCGGCGCTCATCCCGCGGGAACCCGCTCGGCGCTCATGCGGTGTGCGTTCGGTCTCACGCTCATGTTCGATCGCTGCTCATCGGTCGCGCAGCGAACGGTAACGGCGGATCAGCGCGTTCGTCGAGCTGTCGTGCTCGAGCGTTGGCTCCCGCTCGGCTTCTAGCTCGGGGATGATGCGCTTGGCCAGCGCCTTGCCCAGCTCGACACCCCACTGGTCGAAGGAGTCGATGCCCCAGATCGTGCCCTGCGTGAAGACGCTGTGCTCGTACAGGGCGACCAAGGCGCCGAGCGTGTGCGGGGTGAGCTGCTCGGCCAGCAGGACGTTGGTCGGCCGGTTGCCCTGCATCACACGGTGAGGGACGATCGCCTCGGAGACTCCTTCGGCGCGCAGCTGCTCCTCGGTCTTGCCGAACGCCAGCGCCTCGGCTTGGGCGAAGACGTTCGACATGAGCAGATTCTGGTGGTTGCGCAGGGGGTTCAGCGCATGCGCGAAGCCGATCAGGTCGACTGGGATCAGCCTCGTGCCCTGGTGGATCAGCTGATAGAAGGAATGCTGTCCGTTGGTGCCCGGCTCACCCCAGTAGATCGAGCCGGTGTCGTAGTCGACCGGGACGCCTGCGAGTGTCACGTGCTTGCCGTTCGACTCCATCGCCAGCTGCTGCAGGTAGGCCGGGAAGCGCTTGAGGTACTGGCTGTACGGCATGACTCCGACCGTCTGCGCCCCGAAGAAGTTGGAGTACCAGACGGCCAGCAGGCCCATCAGCACCGGCAGGTTGCGCTCGAATGGGGTGCTGCGGAAATGCTCGTCCATCGCGTGGAAGCCGGCGAGCAGTTCGTGAAAGCCATCAGGGCCAATTGCCAGCATCGTCGAGAGGCCGATCGCCGAGTCCATCGAGTAGCGGCCGCCCACCCAATCCCAGAAGCCGAACATGTTCTCGGTGTCGATGCCGAACTCGGCTACTGCGTTTGCGTTCGTGGATACGGCGACGAAGTGCTTGGCGATCGCCGCCTCGTCGCCCAAGGCCGCCAGCGACCACTCGCGCGCGGAGCGGGCGTTGGTCATTGTCTCTAGGGTCGTGAACGTCTTGGAGGAGACGATGAAGAGCGTCTGCTCTGGGTCGAGGTCGCGCGTGGCCTCGACGAAGTCGGTGGAGTCGACGTTTGAGACGAAGCGGAAGGTCAACTGCCGTGCGCT
>DATHNT010000022.1:0-153055 GCA_035485715.1 Solirubrobacteraceae bacterium
ACCCGCCTGCACGAATCCCTCGGCGACCGGCCACCCAGAGAGATCGAGGATCTCTACGCTGTGAAAACAAAGCCAACCATCCCCAACAGAAGAAGATAGAAACCTACAAACACAGTCTCCGCGGAACCCGGGATGGCTCACGCCGAGATGCGCGCGATGCAACCGCGGCAAGATCCGCAAGGTCGCCGTCCGCGATAACCCGTTGTGCTTGAGAGAAAGAACCAGCGGCCTCTCGACCCTCGGGCAGACCACTCCAGTCGCGAATATCTCGATCAAGCGTGTCGGGTCGTCATGCTCGATCCGGCCGCCACCGGCCGCCCTCGATCTCGCCGATATCGGGCACGCCGGAGAGCCTGCTGCCAAGACGCTCCATCACGAGGTCGGCGGCGGCGGGAACGCTGTATTGGTGGGGCGGTTCGGCGGTCAACTGGTCCAGGTCGGCGGCGAAGTCGGGGTTCTCAAGCTTGTCGGCGAGATTCGCGCAGAACTCGCGGTAGGTGAACAGGCCCTCCCCCATGTAGTGCGCGAGACCGTCTACCACCAGCTGCTCGTTGATGTTCAGGTCGTTGAGGACGTGCCATAGATCGAATAGGTCGCGGCCCTTGCGCCGCTGGTAGAGCGCGCGCAGCTTCGTCGCCATCAGCTCCTCGATCTTGAAGGTGCCCACGCTCGCTTCGCCTGACCACCACCGAGAATCCACCGCGTACGGCAAAGTTATACGCGGCAGGAATGAGTCCGTCTCCACGATGTTCGTCTCGATCTTGACCCGTATGCGTCCCGGCCCGCCGGTTGCCTGCGCGTCGAAGACGATGTGAACCATCTGGCCGCTTTGGGTTGTGCCGTGCTCCACGAGCCCAACCCGGAGAGCGACCTCTCGCAGGGCCGTGAGATAGGGCTTAATGCCCGAGCGTGTACGCCGGACATAGTCGAGGTCTTCGGAGTAGCGCAGCGGCTCGGGAAGATGCAGCTTGTTCAGGCAGGTCCCGCCCCGAAGCGCAAGCTCGCCACCGAGCATCTCGTGACCGGCGATCTCGACGATCAGCCGCGAGAGCACGAGGTCTTGCTCGATCTGGATCTGCGTGGGCCATGGTGCGCGAGAGATCCACTCGTTCAGGTACGCCTGCGCGATCACAGGTCGGGCTCCACCGCGACGTTCACACGAACCCTCCATGCCCGATCGGCCCGCCCTCGTCGTGGACCCGACGCTACAAGTAGGTCGGGCTCGCCTTGATCCAGCCGCGCCGCCAAGCGCAGCGGGCCGAGATCCTGGCAGGTTCCGTAGCGCTCCACCAGCCATCCGGTGCGCCGGGCAAGCGCACGACCGTGGCGTGCGGCCAGAGTCGCGAGCGCTGAGCCGTCAAGCTCACCGATCTCAGCGAGGATCGTCGCGACGTTGCTGATCCCGCCGCTCGCCCGAGGCTCGCGGATAAGGTCGGCGACTGTCGCCTCACGCGAGGACACAGGGATCGAGCCCGTGTGGACGCTCACGATCTCCGTCGGCGTGTTCACCATATGCGTGCTCGTGTAGAAGGACAGGCGCACGCGCCCGATCGCCCGGTCAAGCACCCTCGCGTCGGACATCGCCTGGAAGACCTGCGGCGCCTGGTGGGAAGCCTCGTGATACGCCGCAGCTGAGAGCAGCGCAACGTAGTAGCTGTGTCCGAGATGGCGCATCAGATCGTCGATGAACCACTCGGCCGGGACCACGCCCCAGGAGCGATACTCCGGCGGGACCACCACGTAGAGGCCTCGCGTCGGCGAGAAGACCCGCCTCTGTCTGCGCAGGCGCTGCAGGCCGCTCGTGACCGCCGCGTAGCTCAGGCCCGTCAGCTCCCCGATTTCCTCAAGCGACGCGCTGTAGCGTCCACGCGAGATCAAAAGGTCCGGTAGGTCATGAATCGAGATACTATCCATGGTCTGCATATGTATCAATATAGCGTATATTGATGTTTACATGCAGCTATATACATTCATCTTTGTATGATGCTGCAGCAAAAAAGCATAAAGCACCATGCTGATGCAGATATTGATTTCTAGGTTTAATCTTGGTGCAGCGTCCCGTCTGGCGATGTGGCCTCACCATTGTCCTGGTCCTTGTTTGCGATCGTGAACGCCTCGTTGACCATCTGCACCTCGCGCTCTGATGGCGCATAGTGGGCGTAGATCTGGGTCGTCTTGCTGTCGGCGTGGCCGAGAAACTCCTGAATCGTGCGCAGCGGCTGCCCCGAAGCCGCGAGACGGGTCGCGAACGTGTGGCGCAGGTCGTGAAACGTGACCTCCCGCACTCCAGCCGCCCGGCAGGCGGCTTTGAAGCGCTTGGTGACCTTTGAGCGATCCAGCGGCGAGCCGGTTTGAGGGTGGGCGCACACGAGATCGCCGTCCCCGCGGTACTCCGTGCGCTGGGACCAGCGATCGAGCTCGCCCGCGAGACGGTCGGCCATCGGCACCGAACGGCGCGTTGAGAGGTCGGACTTGCCGTCGGTCGAATGCTCGCCGCGCACGAACGTATTGCGGACACGGATGCGCTGCGCGGCCCAATCGACATCGCGCCAGCGCAACCCAAGCAGCTCCGACTGGCGAAGACCGGTCATGGCGGCGGCAAGGATAACCACGCGCAGGACCGGTCCGAGAACATCCGGCGGTGGCGGTGGCGCTGGGCCACGACGCCCGCGGCGGGTGGGCGCCGGAGTGTGAAAGACGACTTCGTCGGGAATCGCCCGCAGCACCGCCTCAAGCTCGTCGAGGGTCAGGAACTGAAGATCGGGGTTGACGTCTCCCTGGCGGCGACGACCTGGACGGGCGGCACGTCGGGCCGGATTCTCGCGAGCCCAGCCCCGCTCGATCGCGTGCTCGAGGACTGAGTGCAGGAAGCTCACCACATTGCGGATCGACTTCGACGACAGACCTTCCGCGAGCATCGCGCTCGCGACTGCTTCAACGTGGGCGGTTGTGACACTGGTGACCGCCAATGCACCGATGCGAGGCGAAATGTGTACGCGCTGCATCGACTCGCATCCCTCCAGGTAAGAGCGGCGAGAGCCGCTGATGCGGAGCTTCTGCCGCAGCGAGTCGCCGACCTCATCGACTGTTGGGACCTGCGCGCCTCGAACCGGCTTGGGAGCCCGCTCCTCTGCATCCTGCATGCGCCGGAGCTCTCGCTCGGCCTGCGGGCGCGTCAGCCCTTCGCTCTCGCCTGGTCGCCGTATCCGCCCCACCTTGCGATTGAGCTGGCGCCCGTCGAGTGTCCGCCAGCGGCCGTAGTAGGAACCCGACTTCTCGTAAAGGTGAGCTGTTCCGTAAGTGCGCTTGGCCATCGTGTTCTTTTATACACAGCCTGTCGGCTGGTTGGCTCGGCCGATCATTGGCGGGCATTACCTCCGTCGTGGCGAAATGCCGCCGCCGCTTTGAGGCCGACTCGAGCGGCCTGCAGAGTTGGTGCTTGGTTGGTCTTCGAGCTGATCCATCCAGGCGATGAGCGCATCGCGTCGATAGCGGACGTAGCGCCCGAGGCGAATGTGCGGGATGCGATGCCGGCGAGTCTCGGAATACACCCACGCGGGTGTAACGCGCAGCAGAGCGGCGACCTCTTCGGCTGTCAGAAGGTCGCCGCATGCTGGGATTGGTTGGCCTGCGGACTCGGACATCTCATATCTACTGACCGCCAACTCGTCCGACCGGCCAAAAACTTTGTTGCGGGTGGATGTCTGTCCGGGCCTGACCGGCTTCGCCGGCTCGCCGGAGCTATTCAGTCCCTGGTCGCCACCTGCGGCTGGGAAGCGTTTGCGAGCGCTGCGATGAACGGCTCGCGCACTGCGGGATCACAGTGTTGGGTCTCAAGTTCGCGCTTCTCTGCGTTGGGATTATCGCCGGCCGGATAGTCGCTGCCTGGGCCACATGCAAGCGGCAAAGATGAGCCACCGTCCCAAGGCTCACCCGGAAACGTCGCGTCGATCACGATTCGCTCCTCGCCTAGCTTGATCGTGAGATAGCGGTGGACATCTACGAGCCCCATCTCATGCACTACTACCTCGGCAACATCGCGACCGAACAACTCGCCGGCACGAGCGCGATCAAGCACGTAGACGCGATGCACGATCTTCGGGTCGGTCTCGGGGAACCGCTCAGCCAATAGCCTCGCCAGAAACAGGTGCTTGGTGGAGCAAGTGCCTCGCCTCTCGCGCAACATCCCCTCGACGGTGCGATCACTCGGCCGGCCATACGGGAGAGAGCGAACAGCTTCGACCAGCTCGATGAGCGACGCACCAGGACACAATTCCGCAGCTAGCATCTGAGCGCAGCCTAACGAGGCCAGCCCGACGGCCGTGCCGAAAGCGCCGCCGTACAGTTCAGAATCGGGCGCATGGAGCAGCCGCGACGAAATATCGAGCTGAAGGCGCACGACCCCGACCCTGTGCGCTCACTGGAGGCATGCCGAACCCTCGGCGCGGAGGACCGCGGCGAGATTTGGCAGCGCGACACCTACTTCCAAGTCGCCAGCGGCGGGCTCAAGCTCCGCGAGGAGCGACCCGGTCGCCCACACCTGATCTAGTTCGAGCGCGCCAACGAACCCCAACAGCGCGAGAGCCGCTACCGGATCATCGAGGTTGACGACGGCGCCGTCCTGAGCGCCGCCCTTGCCGACGCGATCGGCATACGCGTAGTAGTCACCAAGCACCGTCGCTTGTTCCTGTGGCGCGATGTGCGTATCCATCTCGACCGGGTGGAGCAGCTCGGAGAGTTCATCGAGTTTGAGGCCGTCGCGCCAGCGGACTCAGACCTCGCGCACGAGCACGATCTCGTCGTTGAGCTGCGCGCGGCGTTCGGGATCACCGACGAGCGCCTTCTCGCCGTGGGGTATGCCGAGCAGTTGTTGCGCCTGTCTGCGACGTGAGCCCTGGGACGGGTTCATGCGATTTCCACTTTCACGGGACAGTTGACGGAATTCGCAATAAAGCAAGCCTCGTGCGCACGCTCATGAAGACCCTCAATCACCTCGGCGGGCGTGTGGGGGTCAAACGTTGCGCGTGGACGGAGTGTGATGGCCACGAACTTGTGGCCGTCCATGGTGCCCTCGGGCCTATCCTCGTAGGAGACGACCCGTAGACGTTCGCGACGAGCGATATCCAGAAACCACAGCATGTGACACGCCGATAGCGAGGCGACGAACAGCTCCTCGGGGTCTGCCTTCTCCGGGTCGCCGCCCCACTCCGACGCACACGATCCCGCAAGCGTCTGATTTGCCAGGCGGATCTCATGTGCGCGCAGATCCTGCCTGTCTCCCTTCCACGTTACGGTCGCGCGATGGATCGTCGTTTCGTCTGTCGCGTCAGCATCCGATTGCAAACGCCAAGGTGGGTCGCGGCGATTCTTGCCAGCGTGGTAGATGAATACCCGGTATCCATCGGGGTCGAGAAGAATCGCCTCACGCCACAGATAGGGCTGATCGACCGGATCGCACACGAAACTGAACCCTGCATCCTTCAGTCGTTCCACCGTGCGGTCCACGTCGTTCACCTCGAAATGGATGCTGGCGCTCGGCGTCGATGCCTTATTCCCCGCCGGATGCAGAGACAGCGTCGTGTCGCCCTGTGGGGCGAGCAAGCGCGCATAGTGTGGGTAGTCCGCGACTATCTGGGCGAGTCCCATGCGGACATAGAAGCCTGCCGATGACTCGACATCTCCAACCGCGAGCGTGACGTGATTTAGGCGCATCGCTTACGCCCTCGACTCCGAGCCACTCCACTCGACCGGCATGGTCGTCCCGGCCTTGAAGGGTCGTCCGAGCCCTGGTGTCTGGTCGAGGATCCGGGCAAGTTGTTGGAGGGCGTTGTGGAATGCGAGCTCCTCGCGGGGGTCTTCGGCCGAGCTGTCGATGTTCGCGCGCCAGGTGGCGAGCGCGGCGAGGGTCTCTACTCGTTCGGAGTGCTCGTACCAGTCGTGCTCCAGTTTCGCGAGCGCCCGTGGATAGCGCTCGTATAGCGCGACAATCGCGCCCCACGTGTTCTGATGCCAGGCGGGATCGTCCTCGGGCGCGATCCACGGCGCGCCGGCACCCGTCGCCCGTGGTGGGGACGCAGGCCGGGTGCGCAGACGCGCGCGCCTACTCGTCGCCGTCTCGTTCTCCTCAAGGACTGTGCGCAGGAGCCCAGCGGCGGTACTTGCCAACGGCTCTCCGGCTTGTTGGGCGCGTTGTTCGAGCGCGGCGTGCGCCGGGTCGGGCAGCCGGATCATCAGCCGCTTCACCGGCTCAACCCAATCTCTTGCTCATACTCGACGTATTGGCCGGTCTCGATCTCGGTCTGGGCGGTGGGGAGGCCGAGTTCACGCGACACGAGCGCCGGGTCCAGCTGCTCCCCTGGCTCCTCGGCGGTCTCGTATTCGAGCGACGGTGCTTGTGAGCGGCTGGATCGCATCTTTTTCGCGAGTCGTTCGATCCGGTCGAGGTCGGTGCCTTCGGTGCCTAGCTCCTCACGTGCAAGATGCCACTCGGTGCCTTTCCTCGCTCGCGAAGCCTGGACATAGGAGGACTCCTTGCTGGTCTGCCACCCACCCGTGAGCACGACCGCACGCTCGACGGTCGCTCCTTGCTGGCGGTAGATGTGTTGGGCGTAGCCGAGACGCAGGGCCTCTCGGTCCTCGCCGGCGAGCGTGACCGTCCGCCCGCTCCCGTCAAGCGCGACTGTCACTGCGCCTTGGTCGTCGATATTGGTGATCTGGCCTCGGCTGCCGTTCTCGACTCTGGGTTGACGCGGCGCGCGATGTTGGCGGATGAACGCGATACGATCCCCCTCAAACAACCCATAGTGAACCGATGCCAACGGGACCTCCCGCTCGCCGAGTTCTCCGCGGTCTCCACGCAAATACTGGGCGCGAGCGTTCAACCTGTCGATCTCCTTGTTCGACGCGTCCGCGATCAACGCCACCTCCGCCGGATCGAGATTCTCTGTCAACTTCGCCCAGGCTTGGACTGCGTTCTCGGCTGCTTGTTCACGGGTGTCTGCCAGGTTCAACTGGCCGCGGGACTTGTAGTGCGCCATCGCACGCTCCGGCTCCCCACCACGCAACGCAGCCCACGCACGCTGCTCATCACGATCTGACGTGCGCCTGACCTGTTCAATCTCTACCACCGGCATCCGTGTCGTCAAGCGGTCGAACA
The DNA here is from genome assembly GCA_035485715.1 of Solirubrobacteraceae bacterium. Classification (GTDB taxonomy): domain Bacteria; phylum Actinomycetota; class Thermoleophilia; order Solirubrobacterales; family Solirubrobacteraceae; genus Palsa-744. The sequence goes on from DATHNT010000022.1 coordinate 7,157, forward strand.
TGCCGCCCGGACCGATCGAAGGCAACTGCTTACCATCACCCACCGCCACAAGCTTCGCACCCGTCCGGTCAACCAAGCCGATCAGCTTCTCCAACCGGTGCGTGTCGGCCATCCCCGCCTCATCGAAAAACACCGTCGTGTCCGCATCGAGTACGACGCTGCCCGTCTCTGCTCTTGCGACCAGCGAATCGAGCGTCATCGTCTGACCTTCAAGCGCCGGACTGTCATTACCCAACCGCTCCCTCATGCTGCCCGCGACCGCCACACCGATCGTCGTGCGACCAGCCAATTGCTCGGCCCTTGCGGCAGCGTCGATCACGACACCCTTCCCCGCTCCCGCCGGGCCGATCAACGCCACTCCGCGCTCGGGGCCAGTCAAGACGAGTAGTGCCATCTCCTGCTCATCGCTCAACGGAGCACCGATCCGCTCGGCTACCTCGCGTGCCGCGTTCGCACGGGCACTCTCCCCAACATCGCGTCCGGCAGGAATGGCCAGCTCGTTGGCATGGCGTTCGATTGCCTGCTCCTGTGCACGCACGGCAAGCGTCGTCATCTTCCCGTCCGCAAGCGGCAACACCCGCCGATCCCTGACCATCTCCCCCACCACCTCAAACGCCTGCTCCGGTGACAGCTCCCCAACAGACTGCTCGAGCACCGCCGCACGCAACTCCTTGACCTCAAACACCGCCCTGCTCGCCGTCAGACCGCGCTCCACGCGATCCATAAGCTCGCCCTCACGCTCGGCCGGCTCGTGCTCGCCCAAGAGCAGTCGTGCTGCCTCGCCGGGTCCGAACTTGTACTGGTCCGCTACCTCGCGCCATACCTGGTCGAGATCGTCACGCGTCGTCAACTCCTTCGAACGACGGTTCTCCAACTTCACGTTGCGCAATTCGCCACGCTCAGGCGCACGCCCATACCTCGCCCGAAACCGCTCCGCCGCCGCGACCACTTCACGCGTACGACCCGAAAACGCATCCAACAAACCCCTCGGCACACCCGCAATCTCAAAATACCGGGCCTCCTTGCCCGTCCCGCCCTCGATTGCGTATCCGAGATCGGACAGCTCTTCCGCCAGAGCTGAACGGTAGAACGCTCCCCCCTCCCTCGCCGAGCGAAAGATCGGCCTCGATGCCACCGCCACAAACCGATCGTCCTCACGCACCGCACCAGTGACGACTACATGGCTATGCAGCTGCGGGTCCGGTGTCTCCGCGCCGCTCACGCCGCGCGCGGTCGTATGGCGATACTCGACCGCCAACACATCCTTCGCCTTCTCCTCCACGACCTCACCGCCATAACGACGGCGGACGACCGGAACCTGCTCGCGCACATGCGCCAACGCTCGCGCCACCGCCCGGCCGTGCGCTTGCTCAATCTGCTCGCGCTGCCACGGATCGCCAATCGCCCACACCACCGACACCGACTTCGGCGCACTGAACGACACATCGATCCCACCACCGCGACCACCACCGGCGCCCTCCGGGCGGCATGTACTCTAGTGGAGGCGCCGAGGCGGGCCCGTCCTGCTGAAGCGGTGTCGATTCCGGAAAGCATCTCGTCGGGAATGCGCCGGGCGAGATGGTCGAAGATCGCCCCGCCTGTGTCCACATGCTCATCGCCCAGCGTGTCCAGGAGTGAGAGCAGCTCGATCAAGTGCGCCATCGGCGCGGCGAGTGTGTCCTCGATCTCCGCCGCGAAGCCTGGTGCCTCGGCGCGACGAGACACCAGCAGTGAACGCGCGAGCCCGATCGGGTCGGTCGGAGGCTCGGCGAGCGCCATGCCCATAATCTCGCGTGCGCGATCGAGTTCAGTCCCACGACTCTGCCAGTACTCGCGAATCGCGGTCCGAAGGAGGTATTCGGCGCTCACGGGAGGATCTCCGCGCCGATCTTTTCCACGGCTTGGCGTGTCAGCCCGTGAGCAATATGCACCGCCAACTGTGTCCTAGGCGTAAACGGGGCGCTGTGGTGCTCGCCTCCCTTTGCCAGCACGGCCAGCCTTATGCGTACGATGTTCTGGAAGCTAGCGGTCGTGATCAGGAACAGCAGCACGCCTTGCTGGAAGTCGACCTCGAGCTTCCCATGCAACTTGAGGCGATCGGTGTCGAGCACCCACATATGCGGAGATGGAATCGCGAGGGTGGCCGCAGCCAGCGGATACTCTTGCATCTCCTCGTCCGGGACAATGGGGTGAAGCCAAAGGATTTTCGCTCGTGAGACATGGAGTTCGTGCGATACCGGCGTAGGGTGACCGGAAGGCTCACCAGCCGGTTGGCGAGTTGACTCGCAATCCTCCTCAGCCTCAGCGAGGAGTAGCCATGGTGTGCGCAGGCGTGTGAACGCCTGTTCTAGGTGCTCATCGAGGCGCGCGCGGGGGTCGTCGGGACCCTGCAGAGCGGCACCCCAGCGCTCCTCTGCAACGGTGCCGGCGAGTGCTTCGGTGAGGGTGAGGAACCCAATGTCAGTGAGCGCACCAACGCGGGTATCGAGCTGCGCGGTGTTGACCTTGCACTGGTGGGAGAACACGGTACGCCATGGGGTACCGAGCGTGTTCTCCTCTGCGGTGAAAATAAGATCGGTGTCGGTGGCCACCTCGATGTCGGAGAGAACCGGCACCACGTCGAGCCAGTCGGAGTCGTGACTCTCGGCGGAGGTGTCGAGGATCAGCACGAGCGTACGGTCGACCTCACGGTAGGAGAATGCGTTGTGGATCGATAGGTCTGCGTGACGGATCTTCGCTTCGCTCATCTCGAAGTTGGGAGCCGAAAACCAGAACTCAGCGGGTGCGGGTTTCGCAGGCCGGTCCTCGCTCCAGACAGCGTCGGTTCGGCAGTGGAAACGCTCGGCCCATGCGGTCGCGGGCTGTTCGGGCTCGAGCTGGCCGAGTAGGGTTCGGCAGGAGCCGCAATCATTCAGGTGACGGGTCATCCCGACCTCATCTGCGCCCTGCATGTAGTCGAGCCAGTCGACAGGGAGTGGGCATGGATGTGTCATTCGTTATCTCCAAACAGCGTTTCGAGCGTCAGCCCGCAAATTCGCTGTGCCTCGTCCGCATCGAGCGCCTCATCGTCGACAATCGCGAGCATCTCCATGTAGGCGCGTCGGACGGCCGCCTCGTCAGAGGCGGCCGCATCGCCGGCGGCCTTGAAATCCTCGTGCTCGACAAGCGCGGCGAGCAGCTGCGCACGGCGAGCGCCGAGGCGTGCAGCGACGCTCGCCGCGATCATGCGCTCCATCGCGGCGTCGTGGGTGGCGGTGACGGGCATTTGAAGGTCCTCAGTGAGCTCGATTGCCTGCGGCTCGGGCAGTGCGAAACGGCGGCGCATGATGTCCATGATGTCGGCGGGGTTGAGGGGCCCTACGCCGCCGAGCACGTGTAGCAGAAAGCGCCTGAGCGCGGGCGTTCGGAGTATCGGCGAGGACTTCAGCGACAGCGGGCCATATCTAATCACCGCGAGATCATCGTCAGTGAGTTCGGCAGCGACTTTCAGCCGGTCGCCGAGCGTGAGCCGCGACGGCTCGCTGTGGGGGTCGCTCGTGAGTGTCCACAGCTGGTGATGGGGACGTGCCGAGCCAGGAAGCGCCTGGAAGTCAGGATCTGATCGGAGCATGGTCACGGTCCGCGTGTAGAGGTTGGTCGCACTTGTGCTCTGACGCTGGTTGGTGAGATGTTGTTGGAAAGAACGTGTAAGCCCCGCGCGCAGCGAGTCGATAGTGCTTGCTCCCGCCAGGAGGTTGGTGAGGTCGCGCCGCGCGATAAGGCGCTCGGCGGTCCACGCCTGCGCGGCATCGGCGATCGAGTCCTGGTTCCAGACGCCGGCGGATGTGTAGGACGACGGGTAGCTGCGGGCGGTGGCGGTGGCGATCCGAGTCAGGAGCGCTGCGAGCTGAACGCCTATAAACACGCGCTGGTGCTCCTCGCGCAACTGACCAAGAGTGGCGCTCATTTGGCTACCAGGCGCTTGAGCACGATCAACTTGGACGCGTCGATTGCGGCGGTGAGGTCAGGAAGCCTCTCAGCGGGCAACCTTCCTGCTGAGCTCCCTCGGGTGGCGAGGTCACGGAGCGCAAGCGGGAAGGTAATCGAGAAATCGAACTCGGTGCGCTTCATAAGACGAGTTTCGCCGACCTCGACGACGAGTGCTGGGCCGCGCGCCCGCTGGCTGGTACCAGACACGAGGTGAGCGCGGGCACCGTCGCACGCCGCGACTATGCATGGGCGAGGCTTCGAATCGCCGTAGTAGCGAACGAGCTCAGCTGGCAGCCAGAAGATCTCGCCTGTCTGGGTCAGTGTGACCCGGAGCTCAAGAAGCTTCGACAACGCGCCGTCGGGAAGGCTCACCATCACAGATGGAACCTCAGGCGGCGCCAAGGCAACACGGGGCCGAGGTTTATGCGGGCGGCAAAGAACAGGGGGCCCTCCGGCCTCGGGCTGGACAGGACCCTTCGCGGTGCTTGCAGCCCGCTGGCACGGGCACCAAGGGCTCTCCCGCCGGCGCCCCATACACGACCCACTCGCATACGTGGCTGATGCAGTATGGCTGGATCATTGGCAGGTCTCCTCCTCGGCGTGGGCGTGTTCGCGAGTCCATCAGTGTCAAACCGGGATTCGGTCGGGATTTGTCAGCCCCTTCGATGCCTCATTTCGATCGCTCGTGCGAGCTCGCAAACTGCGAAGAAAACCGCGGGTGAGCCAGAGACCAGTCTTCGCGGACGGAAGGCCTTTGTCTATCGCGAAGTCTCCGAGATCCGCAGACCTGGCTCGACGGAGTTTGCCGGAAACGTGACCGCATCCAAAATCAGAGCGTCACCCCTGAACTGGTTTGCCCGAGATTTGTTCCCCAATTGTTCCCCAAGCGGCCTTTGAAGGCTTGCCGCTTTAGCCTCAAAACCGGCCTATTTGCAGGCCTTTCCTCGAATCGGGGAGACAGGATTTGAACCTGCGACCGCCCGGCCCCCAGCCGGGTGCGCTACCAGACTGCGCCACTCCCCGTGGTGCCCACTCGATTCTACGGACAAAGCCCACGAGGCACCTTCCCCGCGAGATCAGGGCCTCGTGGGCAACTTGGCGCGTAGCTTGGGTAGACGCACCCCAAGCAGCCCACGCACCAGACCCTTGTTGAAGTCGAGGAAGTCAAAATAGTCGCGCCAGAGCACGATCTGCCCGTCGCGAACGTCAAAGCGCCCACAGACCCAGAGCTGAATGTGGAGCCTGCGGAACGTCAGGAAGTCGGTGCGCTCGGTGAGCACCGACGGCCCGTCTGCGCAGATCGTGTGGATCACGACGTCGAAACCGGCTCCATCGTCGTATGCCCTCCCGAACAGGCGCCGTACACGCTCGCGACCATGGACGGTAGGCAGACCGACGTTCTCGTAGCGCACGTCCACCGCCAACAGCGCCACAGCCTCGTCGAGATCCCCGCGGCGCAGGAACTCCATAAAGCGCTCGACCACAAGGACGGGAGACGAATCGACCGCCGGCCGGTCAGTCGCGGTCTCGGGTTTGCTCGCCGACTCAACCATGCCGCTCACCCCCCGCCGATCTCGGCCGCGCGCCGCAACATCTCATCATTGGAGATGTCCTCGACGTGCGTGGCTACGTTCCAGCGGTGGCCGTACGGATCTTCGAACTGCCCGGAGCGGTCGCCATAGAACTGATCTTCGACCGCGCGCAACGGCTTGGCTCCAGCTTGGACCGCGCGCTCGAAGACAGCATCCGCGTCCTCGAGGTAGACGTGGATTGTCACGGGCGTGCCTCCGACCGATCGGGGACCTTCGATGTTCATCCCTGGGTTCTCGTCGGCGAGCATGATCACGGCCTCGCCGATCTGAAGCTCAGCATGGCCGAGCTTGCCCTCAGGCCCCTCGATGCGCATGCGCTCGGTGGCTCCGAATACGCCCTTGTAGAACTCGATCGCCTCGCCGGCGCCGTCGACGATCAAATAGGGCATCACCTGCGGGTAGTCGTCCGGTATCGGCTTGGCCATCGCGCTGCCTCCTTAGACCGTTTACGTGGAGATCTGCCTGAAGCGGGCGACGGGAATCGAACCCGCCCTAAAAGCTTGGAAGGCTTTTGTGCAACCACAACACTTCGCCCGCAAGAGTGCCCATCATCGTACCGTCACGCACGACCACTAAGGTATAGCCGTGCGTCCAAGGGCCCTGGCTTTCCTGCTCGTGCTCACGGTGGCCGACTATTTGCTGTGGAACTGGTCGATCGCCCGCGGTCATGACATCGTCTCGCTCGTGGCGGGTCTCACGCTGCTGCCGTTGGGAACCGTAAGCATCGCCCAGCTCGCGCTTGGCACAGCGCGGATCGTGGGCCTGCTGCTCGGCCGCCCCTCGCACAACTCACGAGCTAGGCAAACAGCCCGAGCAGCCGTCGCAGCCGAACACGCACGACAGGCCTCAGCGGTGGAGTCCGATCCACCGTCGAGCAGACTCGCTGCTTAAGGGCGACCCCTAGTTTGAAGGCTTACCGATGAGCGGCAAGCGAGGCTTCCGCCTGCTTCCAGGCTCGACCAAGGGGCGACTGGTGACAATGGCCGTGGCGCTGATCGTGCTTGCAGGAATAGCGCTGGCGGGCTACCTGTACGAGAAACACCGCACCGGCAACATCTACCATCCGCAAGCACCGTTCGTGCCCCAGCCCACGCCGACTCTGCCGAAGGCAAAAGGCCAAGACCACTTTGCCTGGCCCTTGTACGGCTACACCAAGAACCACACGCGCTTCTTCCCGGCTTCGCCGACGATGAGGCCTCCGTTCAGAACGGTGTGGGCACGCGGCGGCAGCGCCCTGCTCGAGTTCCCACCGGTGATGTCGGGCAACCGGATCTTCCAGCTCGGCGACGACGCCAGGCTCAACGCGATCGACAAGTACACCGGGCAGACCCTCTGGAGCCGGCGCCTCGGAGCCCTCTCGGCCTCCACACCTGCGGTCGCCGGCGACACCGTGTACGCGACCGTGCTCTCGCGCTCGCCCGGATCTCAGGCGGGAAGGGTCGTAGCCCTGAACACGCTCAACGGCAGCTTCCGCTGGACGCGCAACCTGCCCAGCCGCGCGGAGTCCTCGCCCCTGCTCGACAAAGGCAAGCTCTTCTTCGGCTCGCAGAACGGCACGGTATACGCACTCGACGCAAGCAACGGCAACGTCCTGTGGACCTACCACGCGGCCGGCGCGGTCAAGGCCAGCCCAAGCCTCTCCGGCGGGGTGCTCTACTTCGGCGACTACTCCGGCGAGCTGCAAGCGGTCGGCGAGGAGCACGGGCATCTGCTGTGGCGCAGCGGCTCAGGTGGCGCCCTGCTCGGCAGCGGCACCTTCTACTCCACCCCGGCGGTCATGTACGGCAGGGTGTTCCTGGGCAACACCGACGGACGTGTATACGCCTACGACGCCTCCTCGGGCGCGCTCGACTGGGCGGTTCAAACAGGGGCCTACGTGTACGCCTCGCCTGCCGTCACGAACGCCCCAGGCCTCGGCCCGACCATCTATCTGGGCTCGTATGACGGCACGTTCTATGCCCTCAACGCCCGCTCGGGCCATATCGAGTGGCAGTATCGCGCGGGCGGCAAGATCTCCGGCTCGGCCACGATCGTCGGCAACATCGTGTACTTCGCCGACCTCGGCACGCACCGCACCACCGGCCTTGGCATCTCCACCGGCAAAGTCGTGTTCTCGATGAACACAGGCTCCTTCGACCCGGTGATCAGCGACAACCACTACCTCTACCTGTCTGGCATCACCGGCCTGTACGCGCTCGCCCCCCTGGACGCGACACCACAAAGAGCAAAGACGCCAAACGCGACCGGCGCCGGCGCGAGGACACCACACGCAAAGGCAGCTGCTGCGGCCATCGCCAAGGCACACACGAAGGCCGCGACAAAGAAAGCCAAGAGCACGCGCGTCGTCGTCATCCGCAGGAGCCGGCCAACCCAAGCCCACGTGCGAGCGAAAAGCTCGCCCGCACACGCACGACGCCGGGGGACCTGACGCTCACGTCCGTCCAACCGCCGGGCGCGGGCGCAACGCAGCCTTGGCCGCGCACGAACGTCCAGTAACGCGTGTAGTGCAGCCGCACGAGCGAAGTCCCAGACATGGCAAAGCGCAGCATGAACGAGTCGTGATCCAGCCCTGTCAGCACGGCTGGCGCCGAGGCGATCGGCGTGGGATCGATCACCTTGAACACGCGCCAGTGCTTGCTCGAGAACACTTCGCGCAGGTAGGGAAGACCTTTGCGAATCAGCGCCGCCTCTTCGTCGCTCGACCCATCCAAGCGCACATCGGGCAGAGCGACGTAGCTGACAGCCAGATTCTTCAGCCAAGCACGGTAGGCAGCAGCAGTAAGCGTGCCGCCGAAGAACAGCGGGTCGTACTTCGTGTCGAGCTGGCGCTCCCAGCCGCGCGCCAACGGGAAGCGCTGTGCGAGGAAGGCCGCCTCCCAGTGGGAATGCGTGAATGGCACCTCTACCCGCACAAGCGACCCGCCATGAGCGTCCAGGAAACGTTCGAGCGGAACGTAGTAAGCGGCGCTCGTCGACGGGTCGCCGATCACCTCGGCACTCTCGCGCACCGGCCCCCACCCAGTCCAGACGACGATCACCCCAACGGCAAGCACGACGCTTGCCAGCGGGCGACCGGGACGGCTGAAGCCATCGCGCCCCAACACGCACAGCGCAAGCGGCCCAGCCAGGATCACTGCATAGCGAGCGATGTTGCTGCCCATCGGCGTCGGCGCGATCGAGAGAAAGATCACGCCCAAATAGATCAGCCCGCCGATCCGCAACAACCGCTCCTCCCACGGCACGGCATAAAGGAAGGCCAAAGTCACCACAACTGTCGCGATTATCGAGCTGGCCGCAAATGGCTCCCAACCACCCTCGGGAAACAAAGCCTCGAGTGGCAGGACGACGAGGAGTACAGGCAACATCAGCGTCAGCCCGGCAAGCGCACGACGACTGACGAGCACGTGCGTAGCTCCAGCCAGCGCAAGCAACAACCCAGCGACAGGGCTCGTGGCGGTACACAGCACCGTGAGAACGACCGCAAGCCAAGGCCGCTTGCGCACGAGCGCAAGCACAGCAAGTACCGCAAACGTGACGCCGAGCGCGAACGTCACACGCCCGATCCACAGATCGCCGGCTGCCGCCAGCGCGAAGCAGGCAGCTCCCCAGCGCGCCCGCGGCCCGTACTCGCCGAGGGCTATCCGCTCGAACGCAAACGTAGAGACGAGCACCGCAAGCACGCCGGCAATGCGAATGCCGAGCAGCAGAGCAAGCCAGGGGAACACCAGGCTGTAGCCGGGAAGATGGTGCCCGCCATACCAGTTGTTGTCCCAGATGGTGAAGCCAAAGCGTTCAAACAGCGTCGCGCGGTAGGTCTGCGCGGCGAAGTCCGGCGAGCGGGGAGCAAGCAGTAGCCAGCTCCCGACGAGCACGATCGCGGTGACCATCGCCAACGAGATGCGCACGTCCGCCAGCGACCTGCGCGAGGAGCCCAACCGGGGCTGCCCAGGGCTGAGTGCTTGGCTATCCACGGAACCCAAGCGGCTCAGTATGGCGACGCCGCCCACAGCGCGAGACGGGCGTGGGTCGTGGGCAACACGGAAATGGCCGGCCGGCACACTATGCATCGCGACCGATCCGAATGGTCGGCCGAGCCCTCGTACATCGCGAGCCGATCGGGTAGCTGCGCTACGCAGCGCCCCGAGCCGATAAGTTGGCTGAGGCTCGGCGTGCTACCCCGCCGAGCCTCAGCACACACGCGAGTCGATCTCAAAATGGACGAGTCGCGCGCTTGTACTCGTATGAACAGCTGGCCACCGCGGAAGTCGCGTTGCGCATCGCAAACGCCGGTAGCCGATAATCAGCGCCGATGACCGCCTCTATCAAGAGCGGCCGCCGGGGACTGGCGCTCGCACTGCTCGCCCTCGCGGCATTCGCATCCGGCTGTGGCACTGTCCACCCGCCGGCACTCGGCGGCGCAGCTCTGGCCGAAGCGCAAACGTTCCCCTACTTCAAGCTCTATTGGGCGGGGCCAAGCTTCGCCGGCCACCCGCTGGCCGCCACCGACGGCCTGAAGAGCTACAGCGCCGGGATCGGCGACAGCGTCTACTACGGCGACTGCGTCAGCGGCAAGGGTCTGCTCGGCGGCGGCGGCAGCTGCCTGCTGCCGCTGCAAGTCACGACTGTGATCTACTCGCTTCACTCCAACGCACCGCTCGGTCCACAGCGCAACATGCCAATCAGGGGCGTACCGGCGACCGTCTACAACGAAGAACGCTCGATCGAGCTCTACAGCGGCCGCGTGGCGATCGACGTCTACTCGGACACGCTCGCCCACGCGCTGCTCGCGGCCCAACAGCTGCAGCCGCTGAACGCACCCGGGTCGGCCGGCAAGCTGCCGCCACCCGTCTACTGTCCAGGCCTCTCGGGTCCTGTCCCCCCCAAGCTGGCTGCCGCCATGAATGCGCTCCCAGGCCATCCCTGCCAAAAGGCGCGGGCCGCGCTCGCCGCCAGTCAACGCCTTTCGGAATCGCCTTAGCGTTTGTTCGGCTCGACGTGCCTGTCAGAGTCGCTCAACATCTATCGGGCTGACCCGCCTATCGGGCTGCCCAGCCTCTGGCTCAGGCTCGACGCCGACTCGCCGACTCGAGAAAACAACCCTCGGCTCCCTCGGCTGCTAGTTATGAGCGGGCACGTCGGATGCCGCCACCACCGGCTCCCCGATCTCATGGCGCAGGCCGAAAAAGGCGGCTGAGCCGATCAAGGCAGGCAGCCACAGCGAGATCGCCCGGTAGGTGACCACCGCCGCCACCACCACTGAGACCGGCCGCACATGAAACAACACAAGCATTCCGATCAGGCCCCCTTCGACAGCCACAAGGCCCGCCGGTATCGGGATCGAGTTCGCCAACTGGCCGACGAGATAGGCCATCGCCACCACCCAGAACGTCGGCGATTGACCGTAAGCAAGCAAGCACGCGTAAAGCACGAGCGTGTCGAACAGCCAGTAACCGACCGCGCCAAGCAGGCGCCAATCGTGACGGGCGATCACTCGCAACGCGCCGCGCACACCGTCGCTGACTGCGACGAGCGCAACGTGCAACCGTCCGCTGCTCAATCGCTTGCGCATCGCAAGCCGCCCCGCGAGCCCGGCGATCGCGAGCGTCCCCCCGATCGTCGCGATCGCAAGCCCTGCCGGCAACAGCGTGAGCAGCGGGTCTTCCGAGCCAGGCAGCAACCCAAGCCACATCGGAATGCCGATCAATGCTGTCGCACCGACGTTGACGGCGCTGGTCAAGACGAAGATCAGCACCGAGCGCCTCGCGATCCGGTCGACCGCCACGCCCTTCGTGCGCAGCACCCATGCTCCGAGCGCGATCCCGCCGATGCCGCCCGCGGATACGACCGAGTTGACCCCGAGCTCTGACAGCGCCAGTCGACGGCTGAAGCCCCGCTCCATCTTGAAGACGAGCTCGAACAGGATCACGTAGCCGGCGCAGGAAAGCAGCTCGAAGCCGATGCCCGCCGCAACCCAGGGAATGTCGGCATCGGTGATCAGCTCACCCGCCGAGCGCAGTCCCGGCACGGCAAACAGCAGAGCTCCAACCAGCACGAAGAAGATGGCGAGGCCGATCAGCCCGTTGCGCAGCCGCCGCGACTGGCTTGACATGTCCCCATCGCCGCTCGCGCGCGCAGAGGCGGCCCCAGAGGAGGAGGAGGAGGAGGAGGAGGAGGAAGAAGAAGAAGAAGAAGAAGAGTCAACGCGCGAAGGCGAGTCCCCATCGTCGACGAGTGGCCGCTCCGCGCTCGCTCGAGACCGATCTGCTCGAATCGCCTCGGCGGCGTCCTCATCGACGATTCTTCGCATCCTCTTCGGCCTCGTTATTAGCTTTGTACCGCTACCGTCACCTTAGCCCGACCGCCCCGGTATCAATTGCCCTGGGCGTGTGAGAGCGAAACAGACATGGCAGAGCCCGCACGCATACTGGTCGTTGACGACGAGCCCGCAGTCCAGCACGCGCTGTCGCGGGCGCTGACGCTCGAGCGCTACGAGGTCTCGCTCTCCGGCGACGGCGGCGACGCACTGGAGCGCCTCTCAGGCAACTCCTACGACGCGGTCATCCTCGACGTCTCGATGCCAGTGCTCGACGGCCTGGAAGTATGCCGGCGCGTACGCGACAGTGGCGACCGTACGCCGGTGCTGATGCTCACCGCGCGCGAGCAGGTCGACGACCGCGTCGCGGGACTGGACGCCGGCGCAGACGACTATCTCGTCAAGCCCTTTGCCCTGCGTGAGCTGATGGCGCGCGTACGCGCGCTGCTGCGGCGAGCGGACGAGATCGACCAGGAGGAGACGCTGCACTTCGGGGACCTGCGCCTGGACCGGCTCGCCCATGAGGCATGGCGCGGGGAGCGCTCGCTGAACCTGACTCGCACAGAGTTCCTGCTGCTCGAGCTGTTCCTGCGCCATCCAAAGCAGGTGTTGACCCGCTCGATCATCTTCGAGCACGTATGGGGCTATGACTTCGGCTCGAGCTCGAACTCGCTGGGCGTCTACATGGGCTATCTGCGCCGCAAGACCGAGACCGACGGCGAGCCACGTCTGTTGCACACCGTACGTGGCGTGGGCTACGTACTGAGGACCTGATGAGAGCGCTCGCAGCGATCCGAAGCAGGGACCGGCGGCTGCCATGAGCTTCCGTCGGCGCATCACGCTCGTATCGGCCGCAGCGGTGGCGATCGCGGTGGTGCTCGCCTCGGCTCTCACATACCTGCTCTCCGCCCGCGAGCTCTACGGACAGGTGGACAGTCAACTGCGCGATCGCGCGCAACCGCTCGTGAGCCGCTTCGAACACGGACCGACACCCTTTGCGCTACGCCGAGGCCATCACAACGCCTTCCCTGGAATACCGCCGAGCCCCGATCAGGTGCGCGGCTACCAGCAGCTGATCGACGCCAACGGCACGATCCGGTTTGCCTCCCCGCCCAACGTGCGACTGCCAATCGGCGCCAGGACGCTCGGCCTCGCCGCGCACGGCGGGAAATCGTTCTTCGAGGACTCGAGCGCCGACGGCATCCACCTGCGTGTCCTCAGCGAGGCCATATCTCACGGCTATGCCGCCCAGCTCGCCCAGCCGCTGACCGACGTGGACAGCGCGCTCGCGCGCTTGCGCCTGATTCTCGTGCTGCTCGACATCGGCGGGGTCGCGCTGGCCGCACTGCTCGGGCGGCTCGTCGCCGGGGCAGCGGTGGCGCCGATCAAGCGCCTGACCCAGGCCACCGAGCACGTCACCCGCACGCAGGACCTCTCGAACCGGATCCAGCCTGCCGGAGAAGATGAGATCGGGCGCCTCGCGAAGAGTTTCAACGCGATGCTCGACGCGCTGGAGAGCTCGATGAGCGCGCTCGACGCCTCCGTGCACGCCCAGCGCCAGCTCGTAGCCGACGCCTCGCACGAGCTGCGCACACCCGTCACCAGCCTGCGCACGAATATCGAAATCCTCAAGCAGGAGTCGAACATGCCGGTGCAGGAACGCCAGCGGATGCTCGACGACGTGGTCGAGCAGATCGAGGAGTTGACGCTGCTGATGAACGACCTGATCGAGCTCGGTCGCGGCGAGCAGCCGCGCGGCGGCAGCGAGGACGTGCGCCTGGATCTGGTCGTAGAGGAGGCGATCGAGCGTGCGCGCCGCCATTCGCCGGATACCCCCTTCGACGTCGAGCTGGACCAGGTTGTCCTGACCGGTGAGCCCGGAAGGCTGGCCCGCGCGATCAACAACCTGCTCGACAACGCCGTCAACTACAGCCCGCCGGGCAGCCCGGTCGAGATCGCCGTGCATGGCGAGGAGCTCACCGTACGCGACCACGGGCCAGGCATTTCAGCCGCCGATCTTCCCCACGTCTTCGACCGCTTCTACCGCGGCGCCGAGGCACGCGGACGTCCAGGCTCGGGGCTGGGCCTTGCGATCGTGCGCCAAGTCGCCGAACAGCACGGCGGCCGCGTCAGCGCCCAGAGCGCACCCGGAGGTGGCACGCTGATGCTTCTGCGCCTACCGGGAGCGGGACCGGTCGAGTCGCTGCCGGCGGTCGATAGCGAACTGCACGCGGCGCATTAGACACACACCGAGCGCTCGTCGGCCTGCGCTGAGGCGCGTCTTGAGCAGCTCGCGCGAAGGCCCGTCCCTCGGCCCGGAAAGCCGCGGGCGTCAAGCCATAGCGTCGACGAAACGCCTTCGCGAAATGCGGCGCCTGGCGAAAGCCGACCAGCCTGGCGACGTCGCGCACAGAGATTGCCGGCTGCTCGATCAGCAGTTGCGCCGCCACTTTCAGTCGGCGTGTGAGCAGATCCTCGCGAAAGGTCGTCTCGCCGAACTGCGCGTATGCGCGCGTCAACTGGCGCGGTGAGCTCGACAGTGCCCGCGCAACCTCATCGAGCGTGAGAGGACGCCGGTAATGGCGTGCGATGACGACACGCGCCAATAGGTACAGGCGGCGGCGCTGCTCGATCGTGGCGGGACGCATGAGCCCTTATCCGACGGGCCCTCCGCAACGTGACCCTCCCAGAACGTTCGGCCCATGGACGCCGCGAGCCCGACTAGCCGCGAGGTGCGTGCGTCTGCGCTGGCAATGCGGTTTATCCGGCGTAGCGCCTGGCTACCCGCTCAGCCTCGACGCAGTAGGAGCCGCCGAACAGCAGCGCATGCACGAGCAGCGGCAACAACTGCCACAGACCGATGCGCTCGCGCCACCCGTCGGCCAGCGGCGTCAGCTCTTCATAAGCGGCAAAGACCCGCTCAGAAGGAGCGCCGAACAGTCTCAGCATCGCCAGATCCACCTCGCGGTGCCCGCCATAGGCGGAGGGATCGATCAGCCAGGGACGACCATGCCGGCACCCGCAGCGCCCCAGGTTCGGCCAGCCACTCCAGGCCCGCCGCCTCGAGCGCATACTCGCCTTCGCCGGCGTCAGAGCGCGTCTTGACGAACGCCTCCCCTCCGTTCAAGCGCACGTGCCAAGCCTCGTTGATGTCGCCCCCGCCCACACGCCGCGGCTTGGTCGCTCCAACCGGCAGGCTCACGCTTGCTCACCCGCTCGCGGCGAAGCGCTCACAGCGTCTCGGAGGAACGCACCTGCGCAAGCAGCCCCACGCACGCGGCCTGTACCTGGTCGAGCACGATCTCAAAACCGCGCTGACTGTCGTAGTAGGGGTCTGGCACGTCCAGGTCTGACAGACCTGCGCTGGCAGGATCGAACTCGCGCAGCAGCCTGACCTTCTCGCGCGCCTCCTCATCCGGCGCCAGCTGGCGCAGCGCGTGCAGGTTGGAGCCGTCCATCGCCAGGATCAGGTCGAAGCGCTCGAAGTCCTGGGCGCGCACCTGGCGTGCAGCGCCGTCCAGCGCGATGCCACGCGCAGCCGCAGCCGCTGTGGCGCGGGCATCCGGCGGCTCGCCCACATGCCAAGCACCGGTCCCGGCGCTATCGAGCTCGATCTCATCCTGCAGCCCGGCTTCGGCGACCAGCGCACGCATCGCACCCTCCGCGGTCGGCGAGCGGCAGATGTTGCCCAGACACACAAACAGGACTCGCATCTACGCGTGGGACCTCGAAAGGCACGCCCATCCAATCCCAAAAACAACCTGCAAGTTATATTCGGGGATTGGCTGTCGAGTAGCTGCCCAGCTACTCATCGCCGATCTCCAATACCGCCAAAAACGCCTCCTGGGGCACCTCCACGCGACCCACCTGCTTCATGCGCTTCTTGCCCTCCTTCTGCTTGCCCAAAAGCTTCTTCTTGCGGCTGATGTCGCCGCCGTAGCACTTGGCGATCACGTCCTTGCGGAAGGCCTTGACGGTCTCGCGGGCGATGATGTGCGAGCCGATCGCGGCCTGGATCGGCACGTCGTACTGCTGGCGCGGAATGCGCTTGCGCAGCTTTTCGGTGAGCGTGCGGCCCATGTCGTAGGCCTTCTCGCGGTGCACCACCATCGACAGCGCATCGACGGTGTCGCCGGCGAGCAGCACGTCGAGCTTGACGAGATTGGCCGGCTTCATGTCGCTCAGCTCATAGTCGAGCGAGGCATAGCCGCGCGTGCGCGACTTCAACTGGTCGAAGAAGTCGAGCACGATTTCCGCGAGCGGCAGGTCGTAGCTCATCTGCACGCGCTCGGGCGAGAGGTAGTGCATGCCTGCCGGCTCGCCGCGGCGTTCCTGGCAGAGCTCCATGACCGCGCCGACGAACTCGCGCGGGGCGATCACCTGGGCCTTGATGAACGGCTCTCGGATCTCGGCGATCGTGCCCGGGTCGGGCATGTCGGAGGGGTTGTGGACCTCCAGCTCCTCGCCGTTTGTGAGCGTCACGTCGAACTCGACCGAGGGCATCGTCGCAAGCAGTTCCAGGTCGTACTCGCGCTCCAGGCGCTCACGCACGATGTCCATGTGCAACAGCCCGAGGAAACCACAGCGAAAGCCGAAGCCGAGCGCATCCGATGTCTCGGGCTCCCAGGAGAGCGCCGCGTCGTTGAGCGTCAGCTTCTCGAGCGCGTCGCGCAGGTCGGGGTAACGGTCGGAATCGATCGGGAACAGGCCGCAGAACACCATCGGCTTGACCTCCCTATAGCCTGGCAGCGGCTCGGAGGTGCGCTTCTCACCGTGCACCGTCGTTGTCAGCGTGTCGCCCACACGCAGGTGCGTCACGTCCTTGATGCCCGTGATCAGATACCCCACCTCGCCTGCCGCGAGCTGCTTGACCGGCGTCATCGTCGGTGAGAAGAAGCCGATGTCGTCGATCTCGGCATGCGTTCCGGCTGCCATCGCTCTGATCGCCTCACCCTTGCGGAACACGCCGTCGACCACGCGGATGTAGGCGATCACCCCGCGGTACTGGTCGAACTCGGAGTCGAAGATCAGCGCACGCGGAGGCGCGTCGCGATCGCCCGAGGGCGGCGGCACACGCTTGACCAGCTCGTCAAGTACCTCTGCCACGCCGGCCCCGGTCTTGCCGCTGATCTCGAGGATCGCCTCCTCCGGCTCGCCGATCAGCTCGGCGACTTCGCCGGCGACGCGCTCGGGCTCGGCGCCCGGAAGATCGATCTTGTTCAGGCAGGGAATCAACTCCAGCCCGGCCTCGACCGCCAGATAGGTGTTCGCCACGGTCTGCGCCTCGACACCTTGGGAGGCGTCCACGACCAGCAGCGCCCCCTCGCACGCGGCGAGCGAGCGCGACACCTCATACGTGAAGTCGACGTGGCCGGGCGTGTCGATCAGGTGCAGCTGGTAGGTCTCTCCGTCAGAGGCGGTATAGGCGACCTTCACCGCCTGCGCCTTGATCGTGATCCCCCGCTCGCGCTCCAGGTCCATCGAGTCGAGCACCTGCGCGCGCATCGCCCGCTCGTCCACAGCGTGCGTCAGCTCGAGAATGCGGTCGGCCAGCGTCGACTTGCCGTGGTCGATGTGGGCGATGATCGAGAAGTTGCGTATGCGGCTCTGGTCCATGGGCCGCTACAGCGTAGATGGCCCTGCGTCTGGGAGGTGATGGGAGACAAGATCCGCTCACAACCGCAGGATGGCCTGTCGCGCCGGTCGCGGCGCTTGTTGGACGAGACCGAGGCGCGATAGCCTTAGAGATTCGGCGGATCGCCCACTCGACCGGAGCCTTCGGGCTCGAGCCAGGCAACGCGTCCCCTCGGGGACGGCCAGTCCAGGTGGTTGGGAGTGTCATAGCCGCCCAGGCATAAGACACAAGTCCTGGGACGTAGTAGTTCAATGGCGATCTTTGACCGGACCAGGGCCGAGAGGGCGAAAGTCTTCTCGGCCCTTCGTTTTCGCGCCGGCGACGCGGCGTTTCTCAGACCCAGCGGCTCAGCGTGACAACACGCGTGAGCTCGCCGATTCTGCCCAGGGGAGAATCAGGCTCGGCCCAGCTGGGCCATGATCAGGCGGTGCACCTGATGGGCCTCAGGCACGCTCATCATCAGCACAGCGCGCGAGTAGACCCACAGTCCCGCAAGCGCGGCAGCCCCGACGCTGACGATCTGCGCCGGCAATGACACGCCCAGCAGCGTGTCCAGCAGGTACCACACCAGGTAGGACACGCCCGCAAGCAAGGCGGAGGCCGTGCAGACGCGCACGGTGATCATCGTCGTGCGCGCTCCGTCGAGGCGCCCGTTGAAGCCTGTGCGTACACGCGTGGCCAGCAGCACGGTCATCACGATGTTGGCCACGAGCGTCCCGATCACGAGCCCCGCGATCCCCAGTGGCTTGTAGAGGCTGACGCTGACGATGATGTCAACGATGATGTTGATCCCAGCCAGGCGCGTGGGAATCCAGGGTCGCTGCACAGCGAAGAAGGTGCGCGTCAAGAGCAGGTTCAGCCCGCCAAAGGGCAGGCTGAAGGCAAACCAGAACAAAGCGGTCGAGACAAGGTGCGTCGACTGCGCGTCGAATTCTCCGCGCTGGAACAGCAGCCGCACGATCGGGGTCGCCAGCACCGCCATGAACGCCGCCGACGGGATCAGCAGCAGGTTGATCTGGCGCATCCCCGAGGCCACAGTGCTGCGCATCGACGCGGTGTCGCGACGAGAAGCCATGCGGCTCATCGTCGGAAACAGCACCGTTGCGACCGCCACGCTGAACATGCCCTGCGGCAGCATGTACACACGGAACGCGTTTTCGATCGCGCGCGGCGCTTCGTCGGAGACGAGCGTGCCGAAAGCCGAGTTGATCAGTTGGTCGAGGTTGACGATGCCCAGCCCTATCGTTACAGGCATCATCAGCAGGAACACACGGCTCACCCGAGGGTCGTGCCAGTCGATCGTCATCTGCAAACGAAAGTCGATCCGCGCCAGCGCCCCCAGCGCCATCAGCATCTGCACGCCCGTGGCAACCAGCACGCCGATTGCAAACGCGTAGATGCTCGCTTCCCCATGGAAATGCGGGTGCAGCACGACGAGGAAGACGATGATGATCACGTTCCATATCGCCGGGGAGATCGCCTGGAGGGTGAAGCGGTCGTAGGACTGCAGGATCCCCAGCAGCAGACCGGTGAGCCCGAGCAGCAACACGACCGGGAACAGCACCTGCGAAAGCCCTACGGTGAGCGAGACTGTCGAGGGAAGGAACTTCGGGCCGGTGAACAGCGGCATGATTGTGCCTGCCGCGAGGATGAAGAAGGCGGTGACCACGCTCAGCGCGATCAGCAGGATCCAGAACAGGGTCGAGGCCAGGCGGAAGGCCTCACGCTTCTTGCCCTGTTGCAGCAGGTCGGTGAAGACGGGTACAAAGGCGGCCGACAGGGCGGCGTTGGCGAACAGCTGCGCGATGAAGTTGGGCACCAGAAAAGCGATCGTGTAGGCCGACGCAGCGGCGCTCGTGCCGAAGTAGCTGGCAAACGCGATCTCGCGCAACAGCCCCACAATTCGCGAGAAGCCCGTCACGATCGAGAACATCGCGGTGTTGCGCGCGATGCTGTTCGGAGGCTTGGGGCCCGCCGATCCCTCTCCCGTCTCTGAGCTCACAGCCACGGGGCGCTATAGTACGGCGCTGCGCGGCGCGCTCGGGCAGGCTGCCTTAGCCGCAAGCGTCCTTTCACATGGCCAACATCGCATCCCAAAAGAAGCGCATCCTCCGCTCCGAGCGCGAGCGTCTCGAGAACCGTCAGTACACCTCGGCGATCAAGACTTACTTCCGTCGCCTGGAGGCTCTCGCCAAGGAGAGCGACAGCGAGGCCACCGAGACCGAGCACCGCCGCCTCGTGCGTACGATCGACAAGGCCGTCAAGCGCGGCGCGTTGCACCGCAATACGGGAGCTCGTAAGAAGTCCCGCGCGGCACGCGTTGTCGCGGGCAAGTCCTAAGCGTCTCAGCTAGCCACGGCAAGGATCGCTCGCATGGCAAGCGTGTCCTCCTCGAGCGAGGACAGTGGCGTGCGCGACTCGCTCAACGGGGCTCCCCCACGGGTATCCAGTTCCAGGTCGGCGATCCGGCAGAGCGCGGCGCGAAGACGCTCTGGCTCGGTGCGTGCCACGTCGGCGATGAAGCGGTCGGCCGCGCGGGGGGGCATCCGCAGCGTGCGCTTGATCGCGGCGGGCGCCTCGCCGGCCTGAATCCGCACCGACACGCCCTCGGCGTCGCGCAAGCGCTGGGCCATCAGGTACACAAGCCCCGACAGGCGCTCGCCCTGGGTGCGCAGGCGCAGGTAGAAGCGCATCGCCTCGGCTGCGTCGCCACCGACAAGCGCATCGGCGAACGTGAAGGCGCGGTAGGCCGTCGAGTGGGCCGCCTGGCGCTCGATGTCGTCGGCGCTGACCTTGACGGAAGCGTCGTCACTCTGCTGCTCGGCGGCGAGCTTGAGCTTCTCGAGCTCCCGCAGCAGCCGCTGCTGGCGCTCACCGACCTGCGCCACGAGCGTCTTGGCGGCAAACGCGTCGAGTGAGAGACCAAGCCGCGTGGCCTGCTCGCGCACCCAGCCGGCGAGCTCCCAGGACTTGATCGTCGTCTCGGCCACGATCTGGCCTTTGGCGCCCTTCACCGCCGCGTGCAATGCCGCAGGCGCCTTCGTCTTGCCTTCCTCGCGCGCAAAGAAGGCGATCGTCGTGTCGGGAGGCATCGCGGCCATCGCAGGCACGATCTGCTCGGAGACCTCGGCCTCCTTGAAACGCTCGGCCCCGTCGACCACGATCACCCGCCTGCCGATCGCGAAGGTCATCGTCGAGAGCACGAGCGAGACGGCTTCGGGCGTGCCGGTCTCGCCGGAGAGAACCTCCACGCTGCCGGCGTCGCCGTCCGATTCGGCAAGCGCCTTCAGGCGAGAACGGCGCTCGGCAATCGCACCGTGGTCGTCGCCGTGGATCAGGTAGGCGGGCTTCAGGGCGGGCACTGAGCCGGAGTCTAGTCGTGACACCGACAGCTAGTCGGGGTATGCGATTAGCTGTCGGTCGATCTACGATGTAGGCTTGCGCACATAATGGAACACAACGCACTTGACGGCCCGCTGATTGAACGCCTCTTTGTCTGGGGAGGCGGAGGTGCCGCGCTGGGCACGATCATAGGCGGCGTTCTTGGAGAGACTGTTCACGGATCGGCAGGCATCGCACCCCAGCGCTGGGCTTTCCGAGGCGGGATCTATGTGGGACTACTCGGGGCGCTCATCGTCTTGATGAGTAGAGTGCACCTATGAGCCATAATCGGTTTTTGCGAGAGATCGCCCCAATCGCCGCAGCGGCCGCAGCTGCCTTCCTGATCGAGTTGGCCGCGCAGACCACTGGCTGGGCCGCCGGGTGGACCTACGCTCTTGCGGGGGTCGCAGCGACCTGCCTCGTGCTTGTGGGGGTCCCGTTCGCACTCGGATACCGCGTCTCCGTAGAGCCCTCGTCCACGCCCCAGCCTATCGCTGGCGTTCCCGCACAACATATGTCGCGTTCTCTGGTCTACGTAGATCTTGGTCGCACCGACGATTTCGTTGCGTCCGACCACATCCAACTACGATCCTGGACTGGCAGAACCCTTACGAGCGTCGGAGATTTCCGAGTCGATACGGATCCGCAGGAGCCTCCCAACGAGCCACCTTACAGCTTCTTGCTCCTCGATCGACAGAAGCAAACGGCGATTATTGAGTCAGAACCTACCCCGAGTAGTCCGCTAATTCAGACTCCTACGTTGGCGCTGGATTACCAGTGCTAATCTCCGCCTGAGAGTCCTCGTCGTTCTCGTCTCTTTTGGTGACGTTGCGGACTGGACCAAAGTCACCTTCGTATCTCTCAACGCCGGCAGTCAACATTTCGCGTAGCGCGAGCGCCACCTCCCACGGAAGATGAACGGTCACGACGCCCTGCTTTTCACTGCCCTTGGTGCTTGGAGTTCGAAGCGAAAATGCAATGGTCGCATCGGTCGCAGTACCTCCAAACCCCACGTGATTTGCATACACAATGGGCGTTATCTCTTCTGAACTTGGAGCATCGGGGTCGGCCATGGTTCCCATCCTATAGGCTTGAGCGGCTGTACGGCGATGCCACTCTAGCCTGGCATCGGCCGACGCTAGCGCACAACCAGGTTCACAAGCCGCCCCGGCACCACAATCTCCTTGACGATCTCACGACCGTCGATGTGCGTGAGCACGTTTGGCGCCGCAAGGCACAACGCCTTGAGCTCCTCGGCGCCGGCGTCGCTCGGTGCCTGCACGCGGTCACGCAGCTTGCCGTTGACCTGACAGACGAGCTCGTACGCCTCCCGTTCGAGCATCTCGGGGTCGGCTTGCGGCCACTGCTGCTCCCAGACGCGCTCGCCTGTGAGCATGTCGTAGATGTCCGAGGAGAGGTGGGGGGCAAACGGGAACAGCAGCGAAGCGGCGGTGGCGAGACCAAACCGTAGTGTCTCAACCTGCAGCGTGTCGCGCATGCGCGAGCAGTCGTTGAGCAGCTCCATCACGGCAGCAATGCACGTGTTGAAGCCGAAGCGACGCATGTCTTCGGAGACCTTCTCGATCGCCCAGTGGGCCTTGCGCACAAGCTTCAGGTCATCGCCGGCCGGCGAGCCGTTGCCAGAGCCGAACGCCTCGACCGACGGCAGTGGGCCCTTCTCTCCGCGCTCGGCCGTGTCAGCCGCCAGACGCCACAGTCGTGCCAGGAAGCGGTGCACGCCCTCGACGCCCTCATCGGACCAGTCGGCGTCCTGGTCCGGCGGGCCGACGAACAGGATGTAGCAGCGCGCGGTGTCGGCGCCGTAGCGCTCGACGATCGAGGCCGGCGAGACCACATTGCCCTTGGACTTGCTCATCTTGGCGCCGTCCTTGGTGACCATTCCCTGCGTGAAGAGCGCCTTGAAAGGCTCTTGGAAATCGAGCTGGCCGAGGTCCGCCAGAGCCTTCGTGAAGAAGCGCGCGTACATCAGGTGCAGGATCGCGTGCTCGACACCACCGATGTACTGGTCGACCGGCATCCACTGCCGCAGTGCGGCTGGATCCCATGCTGCATCCTCATTACGAGCATCGCAGTAGCGCAGGAAGTACCAACTCGAGTCCACGAACGTGTCCATCGTGTCGGTCTCACGACGAGCCGGTCCGCCGCACGACGGGCACTCGGTAGCGACCCAATCCTCGGCGCCTGCCAGCGGCGAGCGACCGTGAGGTGCGTAGTCCTCTACATCGGGAAGGATCACCGGCAGCTGCTCGACCGGAACGGGCTGCATGCCGCAGTCCTCGCAGTAGACGATCGGGATCGGACAGCCCCAATAGCGCTGGCGCGAGACCAGCCAGTCGCGCAGGCGGTAGTTGACCGATGCATGACCCTTGCCCTCGCGGTCGAGCCACGCCACGATCGCGGTGAGCGCCTCGCGGTTGTGCATACCGTCGAAATCGGGATGGGAGCTCACCAGCGGACCGTCGCCTGTGTAGGGAAGCCCACCCTCCAGCTCGCCCTCCCAACCGTGAGTATCTCCCCCGTCGTCGTCCGAGACCCCTTCGATCACACGGCGAATCGGCAGGTCGTATGCGCGGGCGAACGCGTAGTCGCGTTCATCGTGTCCCGGGACGGCCATGATGGCGCCGGTGCCGTACTCCATCAGCACGTAGTCGGCGACGTACATCGGGATCGCCTCGCCGTTGACAGGGTTGATCACGCTGCGGCCCAGCGCCACCCCGGTCTTCGTCTTCTCGATCGAACCGCGTTCCTCGCCGGACTCGGTGAGCACCTGATTGATGTAGTCGCGCACCGTCTGCTCTTGTGGAGTGCCCTGCACCAAACGCAGTACGTCCGGGTGCTCGGGGGCCATCACGAAGAAGGTGGCGCCGAACAGCGTGTCCGGGCGCGTCGTGAAAACCGGGTAGTCGATGCCGAGCTGCTCGCAGCGGAAAGTGACCTCGGCACCCTCGGAACGCCCGATCCAGTTGCGCTGCATCGTCTTTACGTGCTCGGGCCAATCGATACCGTCGAGGTCGCCCAGCAGGCGCTCGGCGTAGTCGGTGATGCGAAAGAACCATTGCTCGAGCTGCTTGACTTCGACCACGGCTCCGCAGCGCTCGCAGCAGCCGTCGACGACCTGCTCGTTGGCGAGCACTGTCTGATCGTTCGGGCACCACTTGACTGCGGCATCGCGCCGGTAGGCCAGGCCCGCCTCGAACAGCTGCAAGAAGATCCATTGGGTCCAGCGGTAGTAGGAAGGTTCGTGCGTTCCCAGCTCGCGCGACCAGTCGATCGAGATACCCCACGAGCGGAACTGACGTTGGAAGGAGGCGATCGACTCGGCGGTGGAGTCGCGCGGGTGAACTCCTGTCTTGATCGCATGATTCTCCGCGGGAAGGCCGAAGGCGTCGTAGCCCATCGGGTGCAACACACGGTGACCCGTGCGCCTGTGGAAGTGCGCTATCGCGTCGCCGACCGCGTATTTCTTGAGGTGGCCGATATGAGGCTCGCCGCTTGGATACGGCAACATCTCGAGCACGTAGGAGGTGGCGTCCTCGGCCTCCCCGACGACGGCCTCGTTCGAGACCTCCCAGGTGTGCTCCTCAGCCCACACCTTCTGCCAGCGGGGCTCGATCTCCTGCGGGTGGTAGCGACGCTCTGCCATGGACAGGGCAGGTTAGCGGTCGGCCCCGAATGGTTCTCTGTAAACGCGACGCCCCCCACGCGCGCGCAGGGGGGCATCGCCAATCAAGGACACGACACGCCGACCCCTAGCCCGAAGCGCCGACTCTCGCCCGCATACACCTCGTCACGAGGCCAATACCTTCGCCGGGCGCAGCAAAGAGCAGACCGGCTCAGGCTCAGAACTTGTCGGAGGTGTCCAGCTCGCGCCAGAAGTTCGGAGTGGGTTGGCTGGTGGCGCCGGCATGGCTCATGAGCGCGCCAATCTCGGCAGCGGTGGACTCGAAGAAGCCCATGAAGCTGGCTTCGTCGGGCCACTCGTCGACAACCAGTACGGAGTCCTTGCCGGCAAAGAATTGGTGGTGGATGGCGCCGGCTTGCTTTGACTGCTCGACAATTGAGTCGAGCAGCTCCTTGTTGTCTTTGGCGACCTGCTCGAAACGCGCGGGATCGACCTCGATGACCATTCCCATCATGATTGACATACGCTCTCCCAGATTGTCGCTTTATGAACTGTCGTGGGCGATTCGATCACGACAGTGGGGAGATTTCAACCAGGATTACCCGCAGGTCGGGACCGGAGTTCTACGTCTCAGACCGGCTGTTCGGCAAAGCGCGAATAGACGCGTACGGCTTCCACGATCTCCGCAGGCGCCTTCGCGGGCGAGCCCGCGTCGAACGGCGGCTGAGGGTCGTACTCGATCCCCAACTGGATCGCCTGTGCCAGCTGGTCGCCACCGATGTGCGCGGCAAGCTGGAGAGCCATGTCGATGCCGGCGGTGACGCCGGCGGAGGTGGCAATCTTGCCGTCGAATACGACCCGCTCCTCGACGGCGTCGACCCCGAGCGCGCGCAGCTCCTCGATGGCCTGCCAGTTGCTCGTGGCGCGCTTGCCGTCGAGCAGGCCCGCGGCAGCGAGCACGAGCGAGCCTGTGCAGACCGAGGTCGTCCAGATCGAGGTCTCGTGCGCCACCCGTAGCCATTCGTGGATCGGGCCGTCCTCCATGAGAGCCGCCTGGCCGGGTCCGCCGGGGACGAGCACGATGTCTGGGTTTTGCAGCTCATCAATCGTGGCGTCGGCAAGGATCGCCAGCTGCGTCGTATCGGTGCGCTGCGGCACGGCGTGCTCGGCGACGAACGTCACCTTGGCGCCTGGCAGACGACTGAGTACCTCATACGGACCCACCGCGTCCAGGGCAGTGAACCTCGGGTAGACGAGTATCGCGATCTCCATTTTTGCCTGCTCTCTTGTTGGGTTTGGATTTGGAGGGGCGTGCCTTCAGCGGGAACGCGGCTGAGCGCTCACGCCGCCACCGTCTCGTCGGAGGGCAACCCGCCCGTCGGGTGGAAGCGGCGGCGGTACTCAGCTGGGCCGACACCGAGAGCACGCAGGAAGCAACGGCGCATCGTCTCGGGCGTGCCGAAACCGCATTTGAGCGCGACGTCCGCGACTGGCAGCCCACCGTCCTCCAGGAGACGTCGGGCGATTTCGAGGCGGATGCTCTCCACATAGCGTGCTGGGGTGACACCGGTCTCGGCGCGGAACAGACGAGCGAAATGGCGGGGGCTCATGTGGGCGCGCTGCGCGAGCGCCTCGACGGACAGGTCCGTGGCTGGGTTCTCGACAATGTGGCGGCGAACCTCGCGCAGAGGCTCGTGTTGGGGCTCTTGGGCGGCCAGCGTCGCGCTGAACTGTGACTGGTTGCCCGGGCGGCGCAAAAACAGGACAAGTTGGCGAGCGATCGCAAGCGCGGCGTTGCGGTCGAGGTCTTCTTCGACCAGCGCCAGCGCCAGATCCATTCCCGCCGTGACGCCGGCAGACGTCCAGATTGGGCCGTCACGCAGGAAGATCGGCTCTGGGTCGACCTGTACCCTCGGATAGCGCTTGGCAAGCTCTTTGGCAGCTGACCAGTGGGTGGTCGCGCGCCGGCCCTCCAGCAGTCCCGCGGCAGCCAGCAGGAAGGCGCCCGTGCAGACCGAGGCTGTGCGTCGCGCACGCCTGGAAGCGCTTGCAATCCACTCGAGCGTGGCCGGGTCCTTGCTTGCAGCGTGTGATCCGTAGCCCCCGGCGACGATCAGCGTGTCGAGCCGCCGCGGAGTCTCGGAGAAGCTGCCGTGCGGGATGACCTGGAGCCCGCTGGATGTGCGCAAAGGAGCGCCGTCATGACTGAGGACCGAAACCTCATACCCACGATCCTCTCGACCGATGGCTTCGATCAGCGTCTGCGCGCCGGCGAACACCTCGAGCGGGCCGGTGATGTCGAGGCTCTGGACTTCCGGGAAGGCGAGGATCGCGATTTGGCGTGGCGCGGGACGCTTGGGCATAGCTCGATCATGCCCGACAGCGCATCCGTCCGCAAGGACAGATTTCCCACGCTTTCTGCCAGATCCAAGGACACTGGTGGCCGGGACCAAACAAACGCCAGTCCCGTCAACCGATCTCGGAGACTCTTCAAAGACTAGGAGGACATATGCCGGTGTCGGCCCGACGTGCGTCTGGCCGACTCGATCAAATGCACTTCTGTGGTTTCGGTTTCATCCTTACTCGCCTGTGCGATCTGCAGTTTTGCGAACAATTTTCCATGCGCTGCTTTCAAGAGCACTAACCCAATGCCGTTGAGCCGAAGCTTTACGTCGGTAGTCTGCCCAGCAGGGATCGAGAAGTCGAAGTGACCGATCGTCACGGTATGGCTCGCCCTCTTACCGTGCTTCTTCTTAACCAATTGTCGGGCCTTGAGCGTGAGCCGGCCAGCGCACGCTTGTTCGCCTTCGCATTCGAGCTTGATCGTGACCGAGCCGTTAGCAGCGGTGGCGAGATCGGCATCCGCGAGCGAGAGCGTCGAAAACAACAGCGTCGGGGAAATCTGTTCAGGAGGTGTGTTCCAGGATGTGGCAGGTAACAGCGGAGCAGCCCTGATCGCAGACAGAGCCGGCGTCCGACCCAAGCCGGTGCCACCGGCATTCGTCGCCGATACTTGGCAATAGATCGTGCGACCGACATCGGCCGTGGCGAGCTGGTAAGTCGAAGACTGGCCAGACTGCAAAATCTGCTGGTTGGCCGAGTCGACGAACGCGTAAGCGTACGTAGGGGACCCGCTCCAGGAGCCTGGTTCACAGGTCATGACATGGCCCGCTTCTGTCACGGCTCGTATCGCAGCTCCTCCACCCCGGGGCGCCAGCGGTGGAGTTTCCGAGCCCTCGATGAAGTCTTGGATCTCTGGGGCAGCCACGTTGACAAAGCCGTTGTCGGAGCCACTACGACACGATTCCGCGGAGACAATTTCAACGGTATCCATGATCCCTACCAGCGTCGGCGGCGAACCTTCAGTGAGACCGCTGCCGCTATCGCCGTGACAGCCGGAGCCCGCGGGCGTGCTTGCGCACAGGAACAGCGCATCCGCAGAGCCCCCACAAGATCTGCTGTAGCCGATTGTCATGCCGATTGAGCGCAAAGGTCCTTCCGGGTTGGCGGTGGGTATCTCTTGGCCAAACCCCGTGAGGTTCACCTGCGCACCTTCACCGGGAACAGCGCCAGGCGCTGGCAGACCGATCGGCTGAACGACTCCGCCGAACGTCAAAGGGTTGGTGAGATCGAGAACGGCTACGTCATCTGGAGCGCCTGCGCCCACCGCGTGTTCAAAGTAAGGGTGGACTCGCACAGCGGCGACTTCGGCGTCCTGCTCTCCGGCTTCGGATTGTCTGAAATCGGATGTGCCTGCCACAACCGATACGTCTTCCGGCGGGACTTTGGAGCCGGTTTCCGGGTCGAACATACAATGAGCAGCAGTCACGATGTGAGTTTCGTCGATTACCGACCCGCCACAGAGGAGCGCCAATCCTTCTTCTTCGTTGAGGGGTATCAACGTGAGGACGAAGACCTGCCAGGGCGCCTGTGTGATCGCGACTTGGCTGCCGCCGACGATCGACGCACGAGCGCGTGGCGAGCGCGCGAGGTTACGAAAGATCGACGGGGGCCCTGAAGCACGAACCGAGCGGTGAAGCACTCGATATACGCTTGGCCAGCGCAGACGATGCGCTCGCGCTGAGGCGCTCGCATTCGAAGCCACCACAAGCATGACGGCAGCGATTACTGCCAGCGAGCCCGTCTTGTGCAACATCGCGCGGCAGCCTGCCATCGGCCCTGTCCCCCTCGATTTGTTTAGCGCCGCTTACCGCGGAGCACCGGCGCGCCATACTAGTTGGCAAGTACCATTGTTCGCAACTTGGCCCTGTTTCCTCGGCGACCTTCTCACCCAGAGGACAGGTTCCTGTCAGCCGACTTTGACGGTGGCAGTCGCTGAGGTGCCGAGCACCTGACCCTGCGCCCCAAGGGCCTGTGCCGCAAGGTAGCGCGGGGCGCTCGGGCTCGAGATCGCGGTCTCGAAGCCGCTGCGCGGAGCAACCGCCAATGGCGAAAGCGCATGCGGACTGGCCCCGCCCAATAGGGCCCACTGCGTCACAGCCGTGGCTCCGTTCCAGCTGGCGTAGGCGACGAGGCCACCCTGAGGGCCGGCACGCACGACGAGCCGCGGCGGTTGCGTTGGGCTAGCGGCCCAAGGGAACTTGAGCACCGTATAGGACTGATAGAGCGCCGGAAGATGGGCGTCGAGGAGCAATTTGCCTTCTGGAGCAAATTCCGAGAAGTACGGTTCCTGGCCCCAGCCGACGAACCAATTGCCGTCGGCCTGCGGTTGAAAATCGCCTTGACTCGGTGCCGAGAGCGGCGGTGTGTGGGTGAAGCTCGAGACAAGCGTTGCCGTCATCTTCTGGCGGTTGAGCGAGAGCACGATGACGCGCGATTGCGGGTGCACCTTGGGGGTGCCGCCGTTGTCGAAGAAGGAGATCGTGCCGTCGGGCTCTTCGCGCACGTCGTGCTGGTATGCCGGGGCCGCTCCGGGGCCCATCGCAAAGCTCGATTGCTTGCCGCCCAAGCGCCAGGCCACCTGTCCGCCGCTCGCTTGCACCTCGTAGGCAGCCCACGTGTTGCGCGAATCGACCAGTAGATTCGGGCCATGTTCTGAGACGGCGTTGATGTGAAACCAGTCCCACGGCGAGCGTGGCGTGCCACCGCCGCCAATCGGCATGTAGGAGTTGGCGACAGGGACGTGGTCGAGCGCGTGCCACTCGAAACGAACCAGGCCGGTGCGCAGATCTATCTCTTGAAAGAGCGTGTCCGCTACAGCACCGTTTGCCGGCCCCCCATATGCGCTCAGGTTGCAGCGAATGGCGTCGTAGACCGTGAACAAAGCCGTGCCACGCGATGAGATCGCAAACGCGTGCAGATCCGGCTGGTAGCCGTTGCCGGCTCGTACGATCGCGATGTCCTCATAAGCGCTGTTGGCGATCACGACCCCAGCGTCGCGCTGACCTCCGGAGACGAGCGGGTCTTGCCACCACGTGAGCACTGGGTGCCCTTCGTATTCCTGCACGCGCAGGTCCGCCGCCCGCTCTCCGGCAGGTATGGGCTTGAACCAAACGAGTTTGCCCGAACCATCGAGGATCATCGGCCCGTACTGGCCCGGACCGGCATAGGGCGCCAGAAAGATGTCTCCAGGAGCCTGCGAGCCCGTGCTCGTGGTCACATCGACAGCGGGCGGCTGCAGGTCAGGACGCGAGACGAAGTGCTGGAGTTCGCTCGGCTTCGGTGGCGGCGGCGGGGGCGGCGGCGTCTCCAGCGAGCGGCTGACGCTGTCCACTTCGGCGACGGTGAAGCGCCAGGCGATGGGCGTGCTGGAGTTGAGGCCGCGCACGACAGCGTGAATCGTGACGATCTCGCCTTGCGTGAATGGCTTGGTCGGTACGAAGCTCGCCCCGTCGCCTTGGGAGTAGGCCAGCAACCGTCCACTGTGCGTGCCGCTACGCGAGCCCGAGACCTTGACATCCGTGATGTCGGCTGTCGGTGGACCCAGGAAGCTGATCTGACTCAGGTAGGAGGCGTCGAGCGTGTCAGGCGCCGGCGTGACCGTGACGGCGCCATTGGCCAGCGCGGCCGACTCATTGAGCGTGGACGGCACGCAACTGGGCGCTGTCGCGACGGCGCGGCTCTCGGGCGCAGCGAGGCCAAGTGCGACTGCGGAGAAGAAGGCGGCTGCAACGCTCGCGTGGACAGCTCTGATGCAGAATGGCAAGCGCGAGAGCATACGCGGGGTCGAGACTATGGGCGCCGGCAAGAAGGCCTTACCATGAGGCGATGGAGTTGGGTGAAGCATCACAGCGCGTCCAGGGCATCGTCGACGCCGCCGAGCGCGCGGCACGTGAGTTGCGCGAGCAGGCTGAGGCGCGCGCGGCCGAAAGGATCGCCGAGGCCGACCGCGCCGGCGTCAACCGTGTCCAGGCAGCCGAAGCCGAGGCGCTGGAGATCCTCGCACAGGCCAGAGCTCAGGCAGAGCAGACACGCAACGAGGCGGTTGCGGCTGTCGGAGGGATCCACGCCGAAGCGGGGCAGGTGCTGGCGGCGGCCCAGTCGGAGGCTGAGCAGGAGCTGGCCAACGCTCGCGAGCACGCCAACGGCGAGCTGACAGGCGCACAGCAGGAGGCGGCTCGCCTGTTGGAGGATGCTCAGGCGCAGTCCGAGGCGACGTTGGCTGGCGCGAAGGATGAGGCGGAGCGAATGCTCGCCAGCGCACGGGAGCAAGTCGAGCAGAGACTTGTCCAGGGCAAGAAGCAGCTCGCACAGAGGCTTGTCGAGGGTGAGAAGCAGCTAGCCGTGCAACGCGCAGCCGCGGAGGAGCAGGCGAGTGAGGTACGCGCCCGAGCACGAGCGGACGCGCGCGAGATCGTCGGGGAAGCAAACGAGATCGCACGGGAAGTGCTCGACGACGGCACAGAGGTGTCGCGCAACCTGCACGACCTGTCCGTCTCGATGCGCAACAACGCGGAGCGACTTTTGCGCGACGTGAGGCTGACCCACGGAAGCATGACCGCTCGACTCGATCAGGTGGCGCCGGGGGCTTCGCCCTCAGGCGGGTCGCGTCGCGACCGCCCCTTCCCCCGCTCCAGCCGCGCCTCATACGACGATCCAGACACGGATCTGGACGTCCCGGAGTTCATTCCTCGGGGGTAAGGTTGTACGCCGAGGACACAGACAAGTGTTATTTGATCCCTATCCGGGACATAGCAGGCCGATCCGCAATCAGCCTCCGACTCGCGCCCACCCGGAACAATCAGATGCTTAAATGGTGCGTTGGGCGCAAGACTACGAGTTTGAGACAACGCTGCGACGAGATTTCAGCCTCGCCGCAGACGACCGAACCAGCGTGAACCGCGGGTACTGAAGTCGATAGGATAGGGCGACTTGGGGCTATAGCTCAGCTGGAAGAGCGCCGCCATGGCATGGCGGAGGTCGTCGGTTCGAGCCCGACTAGCTCCACTGCTGTTCGGCGCGCAAACCACGGGTGCGCCGACGCGGTAGGTGGGCAGGATCTCGTTGCGGCTGTTGACGCGTAGCTCGCCGATGAGGATGGCGAGGAGTGCCTTTGCTTGCTCGGGCTCGCTGAGCCATCCAGGGCAGATCAACGCCTCCACCAAACCCAGGGCAGATCAAATCGCAATCACTTGGAGGAGGCCGATGCCGGACACCACCTGCCACATGTCGATCTCGCTCGACGGCTTCGTTGCCGGGCCGGACCAGAGCCGGGAGAATCCGCTGGGGAAGCGCGGCAGGGAGATCCACAGCTGGCACCTTGGCGACGAGCGCGCGAACGATGCCGACGCGACGGCAGAAGGCTGGCTCATGCGACCGCGCGGGGCCTACGTCATGGGCCGCAACATGTTCGGGCCGATCCGCGGCGAGTGGGACGAGGACTGGGATGGATGGTGGGGCTCCGAGCCGCCCTACCACGCACCGGTCTTCGTGCTCACCCACCACGCCCGCGAGCCGATCGAGATGGAGGGCGGCACGAGCTTCCACTTCGTCACACAGGGCTTCGAGGCCGCCTACGCGCAGGCGCGTGAGACGGCCGGCGAGGATGGCATCGACATCGCGGGCGGCGCCTCGACCGTCCGTCAGGCGCTCGCCGCCGGGGTGATCGACGAACTCACGCTCGACGTGGTCCCCGTCCTGTTCGGGTCCGGCGAGCGACTGTTCGACGGAGTCGAGTCCCTCGGGTTCGAGCCGGTCGAGGTGCTCCACTCTCCGCTTGCCACTCACATCCGCTACCGACGGGCGGGGTGAGGGGAGAGTTCCCCGCGCTACTCGGTCGGTTTAGGCGAGCGGATCTCGACTGCGATCACGTTCGGCGGAGGGGCCGTCGCAATCGCGCTAATCCAAATGTCTAGACGAGCGGCGCGCCGCAAGACGAGCAGCTAGAGCAGCACCATCTCAAGATCGCCCGGGCGTGACGACGCGCAGCTTGCGGGTCCTGGCTACGCGAGATCCAGCGGCATCGCCGCCACC
The DNA here is from genome assembly GCA_035485715.1 of Solirubrobacteraceae bacterium. Classification (GTDB taxonomy): domain Bacteria; phylum Actinomycetota; class Thermoleophilia; order Solirubrobacterales; family Solirubrobacteraceae; genus Palsa-744. Next base: position 40,123 of record DATHNT010000022.1, read on the forward strand.
AGCACATGGTTTGCGCGCCGAGCAGTTTCGCCACTTCGGCCCGCTTTGCGACCCGTCGCCCCGCCACTTCCGGCTGGGTGTGGTCAGCCGGGGCAGTCGATCCAGCGGTATATAAGCCCGTCACGAAGCTCGTGGTATGACGGAGGGGCTGGCGGCGGGTCGTTGGAAAGGCGTGCTACCACCTCGTCGCCACCGCACAGGTGCTCCTCGACCGCGGTAGTCCACTGAACATCAGGATGGAGCAGTCGCCGTAGACGCGTCCAGTTGCGACGCTCGATCGCATCGAGCACATCGCATACTGCCGGGACCTGCTCCGCCATACGCGGAACAGTAGAACACAGGCTCCGTCTGAGCGAAGTAGAACACAGGCCCCGTCTGAGCGAAGCCGATGAGCACTATCGAGACCTTGCGTAGTGCTCAGTTCGAAGTGATGTCACCGAGCTTCTCCAGCTCCTGTCGAAATAACTCTCTGATGGACCGTAGAAGCGGCCCGCAGGTGGTCGAACCATGCGGGCGACGCAGCCTCCGTCACGTCACATCGAGATCGTCGAGTCGTGCGCTCGACAGCACTACACGCTCACCGCGAAACGGGACTGCCTCTGCTTCGAGCAGACGCCGCTGGCGTGCCCCCTTTGCGAGCGAACCATCGGCGCGAACAACGCGGTGCCACGGCACCTCGTGCGCATCGGTGAGACTCAACACATAGCCCGCCAGGCGTGGCGCGCGCGGCGAAACATCGCCGTAGGTGCGGACGAAGCCTGGAGGAATCGCCCGCACCCGCTGCAAAATCGCAGCGCGACTATCAGCGCCTGCCTTTCGTGCCATCCGACGAATGGTGCCACAGGCCCCGAACCAGTCAAAAGAGTCGCTTCATATTGCCCTGGGGCAGGCCATTCATTGGCTGGGCCTCGTCCTCGTAGCTGATTCCTCGATATAGGATGACCAAAATGCCAAAGCCCAACCGCTCCATCCCAAAAGCGACCGTCATCCCCGTCCTGATCTACCCCGACGTGCGCGCTGCAGTTGACTGGCTGGGCTCAGCCTTCGGCTTCGTCGAGCGTGTACAGATCGGCGAGGACCACCGTGCGCAGCTGAGCTTCGGCGATGGTGCGGTGATCCTCGGCGATGTGCGCCACGACCGCCGACCGCCGCGGCCGGGCGAGGCCACACACTCAGTGATGGTTCGTGTGGACGACGCGTACGCACACTGCGAGCGCGCTCGCAAGCACGGCGCTCGCATCGTCGAGGAGCCGACCGACTTCCCCTACGGCGAGCGGCAGTACACCGCCGAGGATCTCGCCGGCCACCAGTGGACGTTCTCGCAGACAATCGCCGATGTCGCCCCAGAGGACTGGGGTGGCATATCGGTCACCCCAGACTGACGCTACCGAGCCTCGCACAGCGGTTCCCGGTCGACTCCGCCTCGCTCTCGTTCGAGCCGACTCGCTCAACGGTCGCCCCCCGACCTACGCCGCCTCTTGAGAACGCGGAACCTCGGGGGCCCCGGACAGGGACTCTCCTGTCTCCAGCAGCGTCTTGAGGCTCGCGAGGATCAGCGGCCAGCCGTTGCTGATGCTCTCCAGCATTGCGCTTCCAGGCTCGAAGTCGTCGTGGACGACGGTCAGCTTGACACCCTCTCCCATCGGCTCGATGTCGAAGCTCACCTTGGAGCGACGCTCAGCGGCCAGCCTGGCCACATACTCCTCACTGAATCCGACGACCTTTGCGAACTCCGGCGTGACTGTCTGCCAAGTGTAGGCCAACCTACGGTAGGGCTCGGACTCGAGCACGACTTGCGCGGGATCGGCGATCGTGACGCCGCCGTACTCCCAGGTCATCGGCGAGCCGGCCTTCCAGTCCGAGCTGAAGCTCGCCCCCCAGTAGCGTTGCGTGAACGTAGGATCGGTCAGTGCCTGCCAGAGCTGCTCGGCCGTGGTCTTGATGTAGGTCGTGTAGACGAACTCGGGCTTCTGCATCGGATTGTCCTCCAGGGCTCTCTTGAGGTCTGAGAGCGCTTGCACGCGCTCGCGGTCGTAGTTGTCGATCCAGCGCTCGCGGATGGCATTGATCGGCTCGGCGTTGATGTAGTGCAGCTTCTCCCGACCGCGCCTGACAGGGGTCACCAAGTTGGCAGCTTCCAGAACTGCCAAATGCTTGCTGACGGCCTGCCTGGTCATGTCGAGCTCACGGCACAGACCGCTGAGGCTCTGCCCGTTGTATGTGTTCAGGCTGTCCAACAGCCTGCGACGGCCCGGATCTGCCAGTGCCTGGAATACCTCGTTCATGCCATCTCCACCAGCGCTAAACATGCAACCATTTGGTTGCATGACACTATACGCAACCAAATGGTTGCATGTCAAGGTGGACCTGCCTGCAGAACCCGAGATGTACTGCCGGCTAGATTCGTGGCCTATCGGGCGCCCTGTGGCTTCAGAACAGGTGCCGCAAGCGCCAGCCAAGCGATGGCGCCCCGACCGAGCCTGTCGCAAGCGCACTCGTGCTTGCGACACTCACTCCAGGAACGGTCACTCTCGCCATCGGCTCGCCGGCCTTCAGCCGGGTCATCGCCGGGCGCGCAGCCACCCCCACGGGAATCCTCTCCCCTCCCCAGCCGATCGCTCGCAAGGCGCTCGCGGTGACGGCCGTGGTCTCTCGACCGTCCACCGAACTAGCGCTCAGTACAGCCGTGCCAGCCGGTATGGCTGTCCTCAGACGAAGGTCTGCCGCTGCCGAGTCCCCGAGCTGACGAGCACTAACCAACGCAGCTTGGATCAGCGACCCGTCCTGCTGACTCAGCACAACGCCAAGCACAGTCAAGGCACGCCCATCAATCAAAACTCTCTTGGCGAAGACCAGGCACCCGCCGGCGGCTCTGTCCGAGCCGGTCTTGACCCCCACATATCCATCTTCGCCAACGAGCCCGTTGTAGTTGGCGACGCGCCCGACCACCGGCAGCGCGACCGAGGGCTCGTCGACGATTTCCGCGAACGCGGGAATGCGCATCGCCGCGCGCGCAAGCTTCAATTGGTCGGCTGCCGTGGAGACCGTTTCGTCATTGAACCCGCTCGGATCGGTGTACGTGCTCGAGGCCATGCCAAGCCTCCGCGCGGTGGCGTTCATGCGCGCCACGAACGGCGCGATCCCACCTGCGTCGTAGCGGGCCAACAGCGCCGCGATGTTGTTCGCGGAGGGCAAAAGCAGCGCCTGCAGCGCCTGGCGCTCGCTGAGTTGCTCGCCGGCCCGCACGTTCAGCGTGGACTCGCCCAGGGCCTCTCGCTGATCCTCTTCCTGAGCGTCCGCAGCCGTGATCCTCATCGAGAACCCCTGCCCGCCTGCTGCCAACGGGTGTTCGCGCAACGTCAGGTAGGCGGTCATCACCTTCGCCACACTTGCGATCGGCACAGGAGCAGAACCCCCTGAGGTGCCAAGACTGCCGACCCCATCCACCTCCACAGCCGCTTGTCCTTCCTCAGGCCAGGCAAGCACGGGCGCGCTTCCAGGGAGACGAACATAAGCCGGCAGTATGCGATGGACGAGGAGCGGTGGCGTCCCCTCCGTCGTGATCCGGCGCAACCCAACCAACAGCAGCAATACCACCACAAGCGCACCGATCACCGGCCATCGCCGATGCCGAGGGCCTGCGCTCACAACCCGCCGCTGCACCGTCGTCGCCACAGCTTGAAAACGCTAGCGCACGCAGTGGGGGAATTCGGCAGTTCAGCAGAGCGGATGCGTCGGCGCGGCGTCGGCACGCAAAGCCAGCGAGGCAAGTCAAGCTAGGCTTTGACCGATGCTTCAGCGGCTCGCGATCACATGGGTGTTCAACACCATCGCCCTGTTCGTGGCGACGTGGCTGCTGTCCGGGCTCAGCTACGGAAGCGATTGGTGGGTGCTGTTGATCTCCGGACTCGTGTTCACGTTGGTCAACTTCTTCTTGAAGCCCATCCTGGCGATCCTCTCGATCCCGTTCATCATCGTCACACTCGGGATCTTCTATTTCCTGATCAACATCCTGATGCTATATCTGACACATTGGATCGTCCCCCAGTTCACGATCTCGAGCTTCTGGTGGGCGGCGCTCGCGGCGATCATCGTCAGCGTGGTGAACTGGGTCCTGCGCAAACTGGTCGAACCCGATCGAGAAGACCTGACGGTGGCTCACAGATAGCGGCTCAGCGCTTGCATGACCTCAAGCGCTTCGAGGGACGAAACGGGCGGCACTAGCCCAGAGCCTTGAACGCCTCCTGCGCCTGGGCGCTTGACTCGGTCGCACGGATCAGCACCGACAGAGTAGTCCCAAGCAGATCGCCAGGGACCGCATCGGGATCTGTCAACTTCAGCATCGAGAGGCCCACACCCAAGCCGAGCATCACGTTGGCAAACTGCTCGGGCACCCCCGGTGGCGGCTCGAGGCCGGCGTCACGCGAACTCTCCGAGGCGAAGCGCGCGAATGTCGCACGCAGCGCCGCCAGTCCGTCGGCGAGTCGCCGCGCAAGGTGTTCGTCTCGCTGGGCATAGGCCCACAGCTCTACGAACAGGCGAAAGCGGTCTGGGTTCTCCTCCAGACGATCCATCCAACGATGGCTGCCGGCCAACGGACGCTCCCACGTCGCGCGGTCGCGGTCGAACAGCGCCATCTGTTCGGCTACCTGTCCAGCCAGGTACTCCTCGACGAGTGCAAGCAGGAGGTTCTCCTTGCTGCCGAAGTGCCCGTATACGGCGCCCTTGGTGAAGCCGGCCTCGGCGGCGACTTCATCGAGCGTCGCGCCGGCGAAGCCGCGGCGCGCGTAGACCTGAGCGGCCGCGTCCAGCAGTCGCGCGCGCGTCTGGGCCCGGCGCTCGGAGCGATCGAAATGTCCACGCGGCATCAAGCAATTCTCCTCATCGCACCGGCGGGCAGCCCATTCGAAGACACCCTTGTATTATACCTCTAAGTAGATATACTCACTCGTATCAATATTCTAGCGTGAGGAGCAGAGAACGATGAGAGACCAGCTGCCACCAGGCCCCCGCATGCCTGCCGTTCTGCAGACGCTCGGTTTCTGGAGCCGTCCGAGCGGCTTCATCGAGCGCAGCCACGCACGCTACGGGCATCGCTTCACAGTGCGCGTGATTGGCCAGCCGCCCTTTGTCGTGCTGTCCGATCCGCAGGAGATCAAGGAAGTCTTCACGGCACTACCAGACGTGCTGCACCCCGGCGAGGGAGCGCGCATCCTCGAACGGCTGGTCGGCAAACACTCGGTGATCCTGCTCGACGAGCAGCCGCATATAGAGCAGCGCAAGCTCCTGCTGCCGGCCTTCCACGGCGAGCGCATGCAGCGTCTGTCGGGCTTGATGGAAGAGCTTGCCGAGGAGGAGATTGCCTCATGGCCATGCGGGCATGTCATCGAACTTCATCCTCGACTGCAACGCCTAACGCTCGAGATCATCCTGCGCGCGGTCTTCGGGCTGGAGCAAGGCGCACAGTTCGAGCGGCTGCGTGACCTGTTGGGCAAGGCGCTCGCGTTCTCCCAGAACCCCCTGTCGATGTTTCCCCGTCCGCCGCGATGGCTGACGATGCGCGGCCCGATCGCCCGCCAGGACCGGCTGCTGGCAAGCGTCGACGAGATGATCTTCGAGCTGATCGCCGAGCGCCGTCGCACAGATAGCGAGGGCGACGACGTCCTCGCCCTTCTGCTGAGCGCCGAACACGAGGACGGCTCGCCGATGAGCTCAGCGGAGCTCCGCGACGAGTTGATGACCGCGCTCGTCGCCGGTCACGAGACGACCGCATCGCAGCTTGCCTGGGGCTTCGAGCGACTGGCCCGCGAGCCGGCCGTGCTCAAGCGGCTGTACGAGGGTCTCGACGACCCAGAGGATGCCTACCTGACCGCCACGGTCCAGGAGATCCTGCGCCACCGACCCGTACTCCCCCATGCCGAGCCAAGACTGACGATGCGCCCCGTCGAGATCGGAGGCTTTCTCTATCCGCCCGGCGTGATGTTGGCGGCATACGCACATCTGGTCCATCACGACCCGACCATCTATCCAGAACCTCAAGCGTTCAGACCGGAGCGCTTCCTCGACCAGACGCCAGGCACCTACACATGGATCCCGTTCGGCGGCGGGCGCAGGCGCTGCCTGGGCGCAAGTTTTGCGCTGCTCGAGATGAAGCTCGTGATACGCGCGATGCTGCAGCGCTTCGAGCTCGAGCCGCCACAGGCGCGCAGCGAGAAGACACGCAGGCGCAACATCACCGTCAGCCCCGCCCGCGGCTGCCAGTTGGTCCTGCGCGAGCGCGTCCGCGATGCGCACCCAGCGCAGGCGTCGCTGAGCGTCGTGTGAGCCACCCCTGGCTGGCAAGCTTCAAGGATGATCGACGACGAGGAGATCCTCATCGTGCCCGACGCCGCAGCGTGGCACGCATGGTTGACCGAGCATCACGAGTACTCGAAGGGCATCTGGCTGTGCCTGGCCAAGAAGGGCACACACGAGCCGACGCGTCTCAGCTATACCGAGGCCCTCGACGAGGCTCTGTGCCATGGCTGGATCGACGGGCAGGTACGACGCCTGGACGAGCTGACCTACCGCCAACGCTTCACACCGCGGCGCAGCCGTAGCGCTTGGTCCAAGCGCAACGTCGACCATGTCGCGCGACTGACAGACGAAGGCAGGATGAAACCCGCGGGCTTGGCCGCGGTGGAGCGCGCCAAGGTCGACGGGCGCTGGGAGGCTGCCTATGAGGGCCAGGCGACGATGGAGATGCCGGCCGATTTGGCAAGCGCGCTCGAGGCCGAGCCTCGAGCACAGGCGATGTTCGAGATCCTCTCCAGTCAGAATCGATATGCGGTGCTGTTGCGGACCCACAACGCCAAGCGCGCCGACACGCGGGCACGGCGAATCGAGCAGTTCGTCGCGATGTTGGCGCGAGGCGAGACCCCGCATCCGCAGAAGCGTCGTCTCCCTGACCGACCGTCTATCGACTAGCCGTCCGCCGGCTGGCTCGGAGCGCCGCCAATCGCGTTCATCAGCCGGCGCCGGCGTGCTCGCACTCGCCTGAAGCGTGCCTGTGAGCGGGCCATGCGACGCCCATCCGGCGAGTAGCGTCGACGCGCCCAAGGCGAGGATGGCGCCGCAAGGCGTACCGTCCCAGCGATCGAGGCGAGCGGGATGAATATGCCGATCAGGCCGAGCATCGGCTTGCCCTTGAGGATCGCTATCGCCGAGAAGAGGAGGTCGATCGCTACGACCGCTACCAGCGAGCCAACTGGAGATGCGCTGTCGGAGGCGTCAAACGGCGCGATGCCGAGCACGACGAGACCGCCGAGCAGCGTCGCGACGATCACCGCGTCGATCGAGGCGCGGCCCTCCTTGGACCAGTAGACGTCTTCGAGGTGTATCCACAGCGCGAACTCGTCCAGCGTGAGACCGGCACCGATGCCGAACGCGCCGGCAAATATCTCCAGCCACGGGCTCGGCGGAACCAGCACGAAGTTGAGGAATCCCGACACCAGGATCAGCACGATCCCCCACACGAGATGGTGCAGGTGCAGCCCACCTTTGGTGGTCACGCTCCCAGGCCACCAGGTCACTTTGGGGTCGCGAATCAGGCGCGCGCTCGTGCGAATGAACAGGAACGAAGCCAAAAATCCGCCCAACAGGATGAAGCCGGCACGCTGCCCGCGCTCGTCGAGGAAGTGATGCGAGGTCGCGAAGTTGAGGGTCAGCGTCGCCACTGCGAAGATGGTGACAGTCCTCGCGAATGTCTGCCGTACGCGCCGAGGAGCGAGCGATCAGGCACCGTGCGCCGGCGCGTGCGATCCGACTCTGGGCGCTTTGCCGAACGAGCGTGCGTGACGGGCAGCTTTGCGAGTTCGCGGACCACGACCTCGACGCCTGCACGGCTGTCGCCGGATGCCGCCCTTGTGCGCGAGCTTCCACAGTTGAGGAGGAGCTGTGGCGGGCTGTAGGGCTACGGGCGGCGGCGTCACAGGTAGGGCAGTCGCCGGCTGGGTGCCGACACCGTTGATGCCGAGCACGTTGATCTGTGGCGTGGCATTGGTGATGAAGATAAGCGAGGCGTCCTTTTCACCGGGCGTCGTCGGTTGGAAGCCGATCGTGAATTCACAGGAGCTGCCAGGCGCAACGATCTCGCCGTCGCAAGTGTTGGCCAGGAGCGGGAACATCTTTGGAGTTCCCGTGACCAGGAATGACTGCTGGATGAACAGCGGATAGTCGCCGCTGTTTTCGACGTTGAAGGTGTGCGAGGCCGAGCCGCCGATCGGGACGTTGCCGAGCTGCGATTCGTCGGAGCTCACGCTTATCTGTGGACCGAGCAGTCCTTCGCCTTCGAGCACGACGTCGAGCGGGCCGGATGTCGAGTCGCTGTCGATCATGAGTTCGGCGCGCTCCACACCAAGCGAAGTGGGCTGGAAGCGGATGCCTACGTCGCAGGAGTTGTTTTCGGAGAGCTGAGCGTCTACGCAGTCGCCGTACTGCACCGAGAAGGAGGAGGCGTCAGGACCAGAGATACTGACGGATTCGATCTGGACCGCGCCTTCGAGACTCTCGATATTTACCTGTTCGGTCTCGTTCTGGCCTTCTTTTTCTTCGTGTTCGCCGTGCGTGTAGGGGATCGCGGCGAACTTCAACGGGCTCGGCGTCGCGGATAGCGTGCCTATGCCGACCGCACCCGGAACCTGACTGGACAACCGACTCGGCTCCGCCTCGGCCGACGACGGACCAATACTCATCGCGCATACGCAGACGACGACTGAGAGCAGTGCAGCTCTTGCGGACATCGTGGCTCCAGATCTCGCGCCGGCCCATCGAGGGGTACCGGACGCATTCGAGGGACAGCATCTTCTTCGGCGCCCTCGCCGTTTCGTTGAGCTGTGCACGAGATGTTGGTGTGGCCTGCAATCCCCGTGTGGCCCGTTGTGGCCAATGCTAAGCTCCCGCCCGACCCGGAGGGTGGGTCCGCGACTCGTTCCCAACATTCCCCACCCCTAAGGCAGAGATAGCCGCCTTGCGTCACCAAAGCTCAATCACCGCGCTGTCATGGATCCCCGCGGAGGCGGTCGAGGACAGCATGCGCATTCGGGGCTAGAGCCACGTGCGAGCTCATCTCTGTGGCGTTCGGGGCTCGACCCCCGCGCCCGGCGCCGACTTTCTGCGCTACGGCGGACATACGTCCTGCGTGGCGATCGCCCACGACGACGCGGCCTCTCCCACTTTGATCCTCGACGCCGGCACAGGCATACGCTCCGTGACTGGGGTGCTTGGCGGACAGGCGTTCGGCGGCACGATCCTGTTGACGCATCTGCACTGGGATCATGTGCAGGGATTGCCGTTCTTCCACGCAGGCGACCACGACGATGCTCGCGTGCGCCTGTTGCTGCCCGAGCAGGAGGACGGCGCCGATGCAACCTCGGTGCTGGCACGTTCGATGTCGCCGCCCCATTTTCCGATGGAACCAGACCAGCTGCGTGGTACATGGAGCTTTGCGACGCTCGCTCCCGGCGAGCAGGAATTCGACGGCTTCACGGTGCTGGCGCGCGAGATCCCGCACAAGGGCGGGCGTACGTTCGGCTATCGCGTCAGCGACGGACGCTCGACTTTCACCTATATGCCCGACCACTGTCCCACCTCTCTCGGCGCCGGGCCGGACGGCTGCGGCGAGTACCACGCAGCAGCATTGGAGCTTGCCGCTGAGACGGATGCTCTGCTGCATGATTCGCAGTTGCTGACGCCGGTAGAGCTCGCCGCCGAAGCGCGCTTCGGACACGCCGCCGCAGACTACGCGGTCGAGTTGGGGCGCCGCGCACGAGCACGAAAGGTCCTGCTCGCCCACCATCGGCCTGACCGCAGCGACGATGCGCTGGACGAGCTGAAAGAGCGCTTCGCCGAGACTTCCGGTGTCGAGGTGATCGTCGCCGCACAGGATGCCGTGCTGCAATTGTGAGCATGGCACGGGCACGGGGCCTTCCCACGCGACGGGCGAGCCACGCCGGTTCGAGCCGATGAGCGCAAGCACCACGCCGACGGGCACTCCAGACGCGGTCGTCGTCGGCTCCGGCCCCAACGGTTTTGCCGCCGCCCTCACGCTTGCGCGTGCTGGACTTGCCGTGCACGTTTACGAGGGGGCCGACACGCCCGGCGGTGGCTGCCGCACCGAGGAGCTGATGCTTCCCGGCTTTGCTCACGACGTCTGCTCGACGGTTCACCCGCTGCTCGCCGCCTCTCCCTTCTTCACCGAGGAGCCGCTTGACGGGCTTTCGCTGAAGACTCCGGAGGTCGCTTTCGCCCACCCGCTCGACGGCGGCCGGGCAGCCGCTGTCTCGGGCTCGGTCGAGCAGACCGCCACGACTCTCGGTGCCGACGCAGCTGCCTATCGCCGCCTCTTCGCACAGCTCGTCAAGGACACCGACGCGATCGTTCCCTCGGTGTTGGCGCCGCTGCTCTCTCCTCCTGCCCATCCCCTGGCGATGGCTCGCTTCGGCTTGCTCGGACTGTGGCCGACGACGATGCTCGCTCGTCGTTTCAAGACCGCCCAAGGGCGTGCCCTGCTGGCCGGGTTGGGCGCCCATTCGATGCGACCGCTTGGAGCGCCTGGCACTGGCGCGTTTGCGTTGCTGCTTGGCGTGCTTGCGCACGCCGTCGGATGGCCGGTCGTGGAAGGGGGCAGCGTGCGCATAGTCGACGCGATGACCGCCGCGCTCGAGAACCTCGGCGGTCAAGTCCACAGCGGCCGCTGGATCACAGACCTGCAGGAGCTTCCGCGCGCGCAGAGCACGCTGCTGGACATAGCGCCCCGCAACCTGCTGGAGCTCGCTGGATCGCGCTTGCCAGAGCGCTACGGAAAAGCCATGCGTCGCTTCAAATACGGACCGGGCATTTTCAAGATGGACTGGGCGCTGGATGGGCCGGTGCCCTGGCAAGCAGACATCTGCCGAAGCGCTCCGACGCTTCACATCGGCGGCACGTTCGAGGAGATCGCGCGCAGCGAGGCTGATGTCGCGGCCCGGCGTCACTCCGAGCGTCCCTTTTGCATCGCCGTGCAACCCTGCGTGGCCGATCCGACTCGCGCGCCCGCTGGTCAGCACACCTTCTACGCCTACTGCCACGTGCCCCCGGGCTCCGAGCGCGACATGAGCGAGCGGATCGAGGCGCAGATCGAACGCTTTGCTCCGGGCTTTCGCGATCTCATCCTCGCGCGTCACAGCGTCAACGCCGTGGAAACCGAGCGCCACAACCCCAACTACGTTGGGGGCGACATCAACTCCGGCGCGGCGACGTTGCGCCAGACCGTGTTCCGCCCCGCCCCCAGCCTGCATCCCTACCGCACGCCGATACCGGGCGTCTACCTGTGCTCCTCCTCCACACCGCCCGGCGGTGGCGTGCACGGCATGTGTGGCCAAGGTGCGGCGCGAGCCGCGCTAGGCGGGCTGGACCTGTAGCTCGAGCTTGGCTTGAACTCCAGCGCCGGGGCGGTAGCTGGCCTCGTGCTCGAGCAGCCACACCTTGCGATCGAGCCCGCCGCCGTAGCCGGTGAGGCTGCCGTCGGCCCCGATCACGCGGTGGCACGGCACGACGATCGCAACCGGGTTGCGGCCGTTGGCCAAGCCGACGGCGCGCGAGGCTTTGGGGTTGCCCACCCAGCGCGCCAGCTCGCCGTAGCTGATCGTCTCGCCATAGGGGATCTCACACAGGCTCGCCCATACGCGACGCTGGAACTCTGTGCCGTGCATCTGAAGCGGCAGATCGAAATCGGTCAGCTCACCGGCGAAATACGCTTCCAACTGCGCGACGACGGGTGCGAGTCCGCCAGCGTCTCGTTGCGCCTCGGCCGGGATTCTTTTGAGGTGACGCTGTTCGTGCATTTGGATGCCAGTGAGCTTCTCCCCGTCAGAGGTGAGCGTCAGCTCGCCTATCGGGCTGTCCATCGTCGTGGTGATGATCGTGGGCAGGCTCGTGCTTGTGAGTGTCATGCTGCCTCCTCTGCCAGCGTCCCTGTGGACGCTGGATCGACGCTTTCGCCGCTCGCAAGCGGCGGCCAATGGTTGATCGGATGGGAGCTGGCCGACCAGAGGTACTGCACCGCGTAAGCTCGCCATGGTCGCCAGCGCTCGGAGTGGGCGCTCAGCGCTCTTGGAGAGGCCGGCAGGCCGAGCGCTTCGGCCGCACGACGCACGCCCAAGTCGGCGGCCGGGAAAGCGTCGGGCTCGCCCAGGGCGCGCATCGCGATCACCTGTATGGTCCACGGGCCAAAGCCGGGAAGCTCTGAGAGGGTGGTGAGCGCCTCGGCGCGATCGCAGCCAGGGTCGAGCGACAGACGCTTGCCCTGCAGTGCCTCGATGAGTGCCGCGAGCGTGCGCTTGCGCGCCTGCGGCATCGCCAACTGCACCTGACCCAACGCCTCGGGCTCGGGGAAGAGATGCGTGAGCCCGCCCTGCTCGTCGCCGACTGACTCACCGTGGCGGGCGACGATCCGGGCCGCGTGCGTACGTGCGGCGGCCGTGGAGACCTGTTGTCCCAGGACCGCGCGAATCGCAAGCTCGGCTCCGTCGACGCAGCGCGGCACCCGCCGTCCCGGCGCCCTTGCCACGACTGGCCCCAGCTGCGGGTCTCTGCGAAGGAGCTCGTCGATCGCGACCGGGTCGGCGTCGAGGTCGAGCAGCCAACGGCAACGCGCTATGGCGGTTGTCAAGTCGCGCAAGTCGGCGAGCCGGGCGCGGCACACGACGTGCTCCGGCGTGGGCCTCAGCTCGACTATGCCCGGGCCGTGCGGCAGACGCAGGGTGCGCCGATAGGCGCCGTCGCGCACCTCCTCGACTCCTGGGATCGCCGTGGCCGCAAGGTGACCGAAGAGGTTCTCAGGGCACAGGGGCTTGCGGAACGGCAGCCGCAACAGGATTGCGCCCTGTGCGCCCGCACCGGAGAGTGGCACCTCCTTGGCACGGGGACCTCGACGCAGGTCCTCGCCGGCGTCCCGTCGCTTGCTCGCGCGAGCTCGCAACTCCGTCGGGGGGGTCGCGAACACCGTGCGGATCGTGTCGTTGAACTGGCGCACACTCGAGAAGCCGGCTGCGAATGCAATCTCGACCATGTTCAGCGTGGTCGTCTCGATCAGGACGCGCGCGGTCTGTGCGCGTTGGGCACGGGCGATCGCTATCGGCCCTGCGCCCAGCTCGGCGAGCAGCATTCGCTGCAGCTGGCGCACGCTGTAGCCGAGCCGCGTCGCGAGACCAGGCACGCCCTCGCGATCCACGACACCATCGCCGATCAGACGCATCGCCCTGGCCACGACATCCGCTCGTCCGTCCCACTCCGGCGAGCCGGGGGCGGCGTCGGGACGACAGCGCTTGCAGGCACGGAAGCCCGCTTGTTGCGCAGCTGCAGCCGACGGGTAGAAGCGCACGTTCTCGCGCTTTGGCGTCATCGCGGGACAGCTCGGCCGGCAGTAGATGCCGGTCGTCCTCACAGCCGTGATGAACCACCCGTCAAAGCGCGGGTCACGCGACCGAGCGGCCTGGTAGCAACGATCAAAATCCTCGATCACACTCTAAGTCTGACCTACCGACAGGCGAATGTCTGGCGGTATTACGACATGATGGTTTCGAGTCCCGCCACGTCAGCGCCGCTGCGCGATCACCATCGCGCCCTTTGAGGGCACGAGCACGATCGCTCGCCGGCTCGTGCGCTCTGACCGGCGCTTGACAGGGCGCAGGCTAAGCGCTTTGGTCAGCTCTTCCAGCACGATTTTGGCCTCGAACTGAGCGAAAGACGCGCCGATGCAGCGACGTACCGAACCACCGAACGGGAACCAGCCACCGGCCGAGGGCCTCGTGTCCAGAAAGCGTGTCGGCTTGAATGTCCACGGCTGCTCGTAGACGTCGGCGCGGCGGTGGGCGAGCAGTGTCACCGGTACCAGGTCGGTCCCTGCCGGCAATTCGTAGCCGCCAATCGAAAGCGGCTTACGCAGCCGACGCGCCACCCCGCCCGTCGGCGGGTGCAGGCGTAGGGTCTCGGTGACGACCGCATCGCAGAACGCGCCTCCCTCGCAAGCCAAGCGATCCTGACTGACAGGGTCGTGGGCAAGGTCGTGGATCGCCCAGGAGAGCAGCGTCGCGGTCGTCTCGTGGCCGGCGATCAGGAGCGTCATCAGTTCGTCGCGCAGCTCCTCGTCTGTGAGATGCTCGCCATTCTCGTCCGTGGCCTGAACCAACATCGAAAGGATGTCCTCGCGCTCCTCCAGATCCGTCAAGGCGCGTCTGCGCGATATCTCGGCCAGGATCTCACTGTCGACGAACGCGAGCTGGCGGCGAAAGGCGGGCACGCTGTTCAATCGCTCCGGACCGACTAGGAAGAAGAACAGGACGCGTCTCATGTCGGTGACCCAGGAGATCATGCCCTGCAGCGCCTCCCCCAGCTTGCCCACCCGCTCGTCTTCGTCCACACCGAAGACACAGCGCATGATCACCTCGAACGTGAGCTCCTGCATGCGCGGCAGCGCTACGACCGGCTCCCCGAGCGGCCACCTCTCGACCTGCTTTGAGATCGCCGTGCGTATCGTCTCTTCGTAGGCGCGCATGCGCTCGCCGTGAAACGGAGGCAGAACGATACGGCGGCGATGCAGGTGCTCCTCCCCGTCGAGTAGCAGCAGGTTGCGCGTGCCGAGCACCGGGCTGAGCGCCTGGTTGGCCTCGCCCGAGTTCACCTCTGCGGGCCCATGCGAGAACACTTCCTTGACCGCATCGGGATGCGCTATCGCAATCCACTCCTGCCCCAGTATCTTCAGCTTGAAGATGTCGCCGTAGCGGCGATGAGCACTCCAGAAGAAGCCGTCTGGATCGAATGTGAAGCGCAGGGTGTGCAACAGCACGGAGCCGCGCATCGTGGGCGGCATCTTCGAAGCCGAGGAGCCTTGCCTGGTTTCGACCTGGGGCGTTTGCAACTCCAGAGTCTCGGTCATGTGAACCGCCTCCGTTCTATGCGTGGGAAGCAATCGCTTGTTCCCTTTGGCAGCGGCACCCCTCCTACACAAGGGATCTTCCCACAAACCGAACCAACCCAAGGAGCCTATGCCGCGGCGTCCGCCAAACGTCGCATGGGCAGCGCGCTTCTGGAGAGCAGCAAGCCCCAGTCGGCATCGTCCAATTCGCACGGCTCGGTCTCTTCCAGGAACTCGCGCAGCACGGCGGCCAGCGCCTCGGGCTCTTCCAGATGTGGGAAGTGCGCGGCCCGTGGGAGCGTGCGAAAACGGCTGTTGGGGGTCGCCTCGTGCGCGCGGCGACCGTGCTCGAGCGGGATCGTGTTGTCGCGCTCGCCCCACACGATCATCGTCGGCATCGACTCGAGCAGGTACAGGCGATCGGTGGCGCTGACACGCTGGCCGCGCACGTCGATCACCGCTCGCAACGTCTGCAGGAATGCCTCGCGCGCTTGCGGGCGCTCCAGCGGACGCAGAGCACGGGCGACCGCCTGCACATAGGCGCCCTGGCGCACGCCGGCGCGGCGCAGGCGAGTGCCTGCACCCCACATGGTGCCGAGCAACCAAGGATGTGCCGCGAGCGACAGCGCGGCAGACATGCCTGGCAGCGCCGCGGTGCGCAGCATTGGGCTGACCTCGTGTCCCAGGCCACCGCTCGAGACGAGCACGAGGCGCTGTACGCGCGCGGGGAACTGGTAGAAGAACTGCATCGCGACGCCGCCGCCGAGCGAGTGACCCACGATCGTCGCGCGCTCGATGCCGAGGGCGGTGAGCAGGTCGCGGATGCTCGCCGCGTGCGCGCCCAGCGAATAGTCGCCGCGGGGCGCCGCGGAATCTCCGTGGCCGATCAGGTCGGGCGCGATGACCGTGTAGTCACTGGCCAACTCCAGCGCCACGGACTGCCAATGGCTCGAGGAGTTGAGCATCCCGTGTATGAGCACCACGGGCGGCCCGTCGCCCGCGATCCGGTAGACCGCCCGGCGTCCGTGCAACTCGATCTGCCACTCGTCGAACTTGGGCACCTGGCGAGCAACACTAGCAACGGCACGAGCGCTTCAGCAAAGGGCCTATCGGGATCATCCCTAAGCGCGCGCCCCCGCTTGCGGGTCAAGGCGCGACATCGTGACAGCCGCTTTCAGCTCGGCGCCGGCGCCGCCCATGTAGAGGCCCTTGACTGGGGCCACGTCCGAGTAGAAGCGCCCGTGACCGATCTTCACGTGGGTCTCGCCCGCCAGGCGGCGATTCGTGGGATCGGCCCCTACCCACATCGGCTCAGCGTGTCCATCGGTCCCAGGGAGCAGAGCCTCGAGCCAAGCGTGCGTGTCCACCTCCAGCGAATCCGCGCCGCCGTCCTCCGGCGCCGCCCACAGGTAGCCCGATACGTAGCGCGCGGCGATGCCGAAGCGACGGAGCAGCACCAGCGATAGGTGCACGAAGTCCTGGCAGACGCCGGCGCGCGTTTGCAACAAGTCTTCGACGGTCGATCCGACATATGTAACCCCGGGCCGGTATTCGAAACGATCCGGAATCCGCTCACACAACTGCTCGAGCATCACCAATGGGCTGACACCGGCGAGCTCTGCCTGCATCTCCTCCAGGCCGGCGATCATCGGCTGATCCTGCCACGGCAACCCGAACTCGCCGGCGGCGTCGATGTAGGCGTCGCTGTCGACACTCTCCCACGATCCGCGCGGAGGCTCGGGCGGATCGGAGGTGACCACGCGCGCTCGCACGTCGATCGTGAGGCTTTCGTGGGCCGTGGGGACGCCGAACTCGAGCACCTCGGTGCCGAAGTAGTCGAGGTGCCGACTGACGCGTGCCTCCGGCTCGATGCGAGTGTGGAACTCGTCGCAGCGTTGCGAGGATGTTGTGGCGGGACGCACGCGCAGCGCGTTGAGGTTGTCTGAGACCGGGCCTTCGTAGTTGTACTCGGTCATGTAGCGGATCGCGAAGTGCATCTAAGGTCGCTCTTGGCCAGGGGTAGCACCGGCGAAGTAGCGCTCGGCGACGTCGCCGTCGATTCGCGCCAGCTCCTGCTGGGTGCGCTCGCAGATTCCTGACAGCTCGGCGCCGTCGGGCAGCGCCCGTCTTTGGAAATCCAGGTCTGCCACGAGCCGGCTGACACGCAGCACGGGCTTTGAGTTGCGCGGACCGGCGTCGGCGGTCGTGAAGGCATCGTGCAGCGAGTCCGCACACGCGGCCACGCTGTCTGGATAGGCACGCTCGAAGAGAAGAAAGCGTGCAACAGGGTGAGCATTCGGGGGAGCGGTTACCGCGCGCAGATAGGCGTGAAAGCCGCCGACAGCCTGCAGCAGGATCAGTGCATGCCCGTCGGCTGCAGCGTGCTCGCCTGCCGGCAAGGCGATTCGCAGCATCCGCAAGACCATGTCCGAGACCTCGATTGTGCCACCGGCATCCAAGAAGCACTTGGCTTCGTCGCGCAGCATCGTGCGCGCCGCCACACCCCAGATCAGAGCTGTGCGCTGCTTTACGTATTGAGCGGCCAGATACGGCCCGGCGGGGGCTCGTAGATTCGGAGCCCACCCGCCCTGCCCGCCACCGCGCAGGCTGAGTGTGGTCGTGTTGATCGCCTCCCACATCTCGGCGCTGATCACGTCGCGCACCGTGCGTGCACCCTCACGCGCACGCTCGACGCTTGCCAGCATCGAGGCGGGACGGTCGGCGTCGAGTGTCAGTCGCGCGAGTGCGTCGACGTTGTCGGCCCGTTCGCGCTCACCTTCGTCGCCGAGCATCGCCAGCAGGCCGATGGAGCCGAAGCTGACGCTCGGCATCGCATCGGATGTGCCCTGTACCTCTGCCTGGAATACGGCCTCCACCGCACGGGCGGTGAACTCGGCGCGCGCGAGGTTGCGCCCCAGCCAGTAGAGGTCGTGGGCGATGCGCGCGAGCATCAGCTCCGCTGCTGTTGCTGAGGGCTTTCTTGCTGCTGTTGCTGCTGCTGGCCCATCCATGCGCCGTAGCGCAGGTCCGGCAGTGCCGGCGGCTGCGTGTCGGCGATCGGTGGGCCGGCGCGATCGGCATCATCGCCGTCCTCTAGTACCCACGTGTCCTTGGATCCGCCGCCGCGCGAGGAGTTGACGATCATCGAGCCGTCTTCCAACGCTACGCGCGTGAGCCCGCCCGGGACGATCTCGATGCTCTCGCCGAAGACGGCAAACGGACGTAGGTCGACATGGCAGGGACGCAGCGTCCCGTCTGGAGAAACGGTGGGAGCTGTTGAAAGGCGCACGACGTCCTGGGCGATCCAACGCTCGGGGTGGGCCTTGATGCGCTCGCCCATGCGCGCGAGCTCCTGCTCGCTTGCGTGCGGGCCGATCATCACACCTTTGCCGCCGGACTCACCCGTCGGCTTGACGACCAGCTCACCTAGCCTGCCGAGAACGTGCTCGCGCACCTCCCGATCGGAGAGCAGGTAGGTATTGACGTTCTCGAGGATCGGCTCCTCCGCCAGATAGAAGCGGATCATCTCCGGCACGAAGCAGTAGATCGCCTTGTCGTCGGCCACGCCCGTGCCGAACGCGTTTGCGATCGCGACGCTGCCGGCGCGATAGGCGCGCACCAAGCCCGGCACTCCCAACAGCGAGTCCGGCATGAACTCGAGCGGATCGACGAAGTCGTCGTCCAGGCGCCGATAGACGGCATGGACGCGCTCCAGGCCGCGCGTAGTGCGCATGTAGAGCACATCGTCGCGCACGACCAGGTCCGAAGCCTCCACAAGCTCCACTCCCATCTGCCTAGCCAGGAAGGCATGCTCGAAGTAAGCCGAGTTGGCCGGGCCGGGAGTCCATACGACGACGGTGGCCTCGCTCTCGGCGGACGGAGCAACCGAGCGCAGCGCCCGCAGCAACAGTTGTGGGTAGTGGTCGACGGGGCGCACGCGATAGGAGGCGAACAGCTCGGGCACCAAGCGCGCCATCGCGGCCCGATTCTCGAGCACATAGGAGATGCCAGAGGGGATGCGTACGTTGTCCTCGATCACACGCCAGGCCCCGTCGCTGTCGCGCACCAAGTCGCAGCCGGCTACGTGGCAGTAGACCCCGCCGGGCGGGCGTATCCCGTGCACGGCGCGCGCGAAGTGTGGACATCCGGCCACCAGCTGCCAGGGAACGAGACCCTCGCGGACGATCTCACGCGCGTGGTAGATGTCGTCGACGAAGTGGTTGAGGGCGCGAATGCGTTGGGCCAAGCCGCGCTTGATCGCGCGCCATTCTTCGCCGGTGAGCACGCGTGGCACGAGATCCAGCGGAAACGGTCGTTCGTTGGAGTGCCCACCCACCCCACCGCTCTCGCCGCTGGTCTCGAAAGTGATCCCCTGCTGCATGAAGATCGCATCGCGCTTGCGGCCTGCGTCGACCAAGCCCTCCGGCCCGAGTCGGCCCAGCTCTGCGATGAGCGCCTGGGCCGCGGGGCGCGGCGTGCCGTCGGGCTCATAGAGCTCATCGCGGAATGGAGCGCGAGGCCGGTAGCCGGCCTCGATTGTGTCTGCTGCGACGCCCACCGCGAAATTCTCGCCGTGGGAGGTCGTCGGCGCCTTCGACTGTTGGAGCAATTCTCAGGCATCTGAATGCCCGTTTGTCACAACCGTCGATAACGCCTGCGCCACGCAGAATTTGTCGAAAGGTCGGTTAGACGTTCTCGGCTCGGCGCACCGGGACCTCGCCCCACAGCTGCTCCAAACGATAGAACTCGCGCGTCGCCGGCGTGAAGATGTGGACGACCACGTCCAGGTAGTCCATCAGGATCCAGTCGGCGCTGCCAAACCCCTCCACGCGCCGTGGGATCAGATCGTGCTCGTGCTTGAGGCCCTCGAGGATGCCGTCGTGGATCCCCTTGGTCTGGCGCTCGGTGCCGCCCGAGCAGATCACGAACCAGTCCGTGTAGCCGAGCACTCCGCGCAGGTCGAGCGTGACAAGCTCGCCGGCCTTCTTGTCCTCGGCGTAGCGGCAGATCTGCTGCAGCAGCTCCTCGGAGGTCATCCCACTCCTCCCGCGCGTCCTGCTGGCTGGCGGCCGTAGAGCTCGTGCTCGGCTATGTAGGCCGCCACCTCGGCGCCCACCAACTCGTCGATCGGCTCGCCGGAAGTCAGGCGCTTGCGGACCTGCGAGGAGGAGACGTCGAGTCGCGGCATCTCCACGAACTCGGTGCGCGCCTCCCCGTCCAGCGGGGCCAGCGCGTCCAGCACATCGCGCCGGCTCGTATCCTCACGCTCAGCCACCGCGAGGCTCGCCAGCTTCATGATCTCGCGCGGCTCGCGCCAAGAAACCAGCGTACTGGCCATGTCGGCACCGACGATCAGGGTCAGCTCTGCGTCAGGGTCGCTTGCATGAACGCTTCTCAGGGTATCGATTGTGTAGGACGGGCCGGGGCGCTCCAGCTCGAGCGTGCACACGCCCAGGCGAGGGTCGTCACCGATGGCGAGTTCGCACATCCTCCTGCGGTGTTCGGCGCCCGGGTCCCACTTGGCGGGCTTGTGCGGCGGGATCAGCACAGGTATCAGCAGCACTCGCTGCAGCCCCAGGCCGCTCGCGGCCGTCCGTGCGAGCGCGAGATGGCCGATGTGGGGCGGATTGAACATGCCGCCGAGGATTCCGACGCGCTCGACGGCGTCAGGAGCGGACGTGGCCGGCGCCTTCAATTAGGTACTTGGACGTGCACAGCTCCCTCAACCCGATCGGGCCGCGCGCGTGGAGCTTTTGCGTCGAGTTGCCGATCTCGGCCCCCATCCCGAACTCGCCCCCGTCGGTGAAGCGTGTCGAGGCGTTGACGTACACGCAGGCGGCGTCCACGCCCAGTTGGAATTCGCGAGCGCCGGCCGTGTCTTTTGTGAGGATCGCCTCGGAATGTCCGGAGCCGTGGCGGGCAATGTGCTCGATCGCGTCCTGGAGCGAATCGACGACCGCGACCGCAAATGTCAGCGCCAGATACTCGGTGTCCCAGTCCTCCTCGCTTGCTGGTGTCGTGAGCGCTGCGGCCTCGCCGGCATGCTCTTCGGCACGCTCCTCGACGCGCAGCTCCACGCCGGCGTCGCTCAATGCGGCCAATGCCAGCGGCAGGAAAACAGGTGCGGCATCGGCGTGGACGAGCAGCGTCTCAGCGGCATTGCATACACCCGGTCGTTGCGTCTTGGCGTTCAGCACAATCGCAAGCGCATCGTCGAGATCCGCGGACGCGTCCACATAGACGTGGCAGTTACCCGATGCGGCGTAGATGACCGGCACGCTTGCCACCTCCTTGAGGGCGGCCTTCAAGCCCTCGCCACCGCGCGGGATCAGCAGGTCGATCAACCCGTCCTGGGTTGCCAGCTCGGCAAGCTCGGCGCGCCCGCCCCCGGCGACCAGGCCGATGCAGCCCTCGGGCAGTCCCGCAGCTACAGCCGCCTCGGCGGCGATCGAGGACAGCACCGCGTTTGAGTGCTCGGCGCTCGAGGAGCCGCGCAGCACGATCGCGTTGCCAGACTTCAGGCACAGTGCCGCGGCGTCGATCGTGACGTTGGGACGTGCCTCGTAGACGACAGCGATCACCCCCAGCGGGACTCGCACCTTGCGTACGTCCAAGCCATTGGGCAGGCGGTGACCGTCGATCACCTCCCCCACCGGATCGGGCAGCTGGGCGACCGCTTCGACCGCCTGTGCAATCGCCTCGATCCGCTCTACGTCGAGCCGCAGACGATCGAGCAGCGCGGCGCCGATATCGGCCTCGCGACCGGTCGCCAGATCGCGCTCGTTGGCGTAGAGGATCTCCTCGGTGCGCTCGCGCAGCGCGGCTGCGATTGCCAGCAGCGCCGCATTCTTTGTGGCGGTATCGGTGCGAGCGAGCAGACGAGCCGCGTTGCGGGCGCGTGTGCAGACCTCGGTTACGGATGAGACGGTGACGGCCATGGCTTTACAGGGTACGACAGGGGCTCGCGTACACGTGGGGCAAGCCAATGCAAATCCCCCAAGTTGCTCCCCCGCGCGCGCGGGGGAACCCCAAACAGAACCCAAATCTCACCCCCGCGGGGCAAGCTCAGGCGAGCACCATGTAGTCGCGGTGCACCGCCTCCTCGCTGGCGCGCGGCAGGATCTCCTGGACCGCCTTCGACTTCAGACCCATCACGCGCCTGAGCTCCTCGGCCGAATAGCTGCAGATGCCCTTCGCCAAGACCTGGGGCCCCTCCTGCGCCCGGTTGTCCTGCCCGCACTCGGCGATCTCCACCGCATCGCCCGCATCGAAGGCGCCGAGCACGTCTACGATCCCTACCGGCAGCAGACTGGTGCCCTCCTCGCGCAACGCCCTCGCGGCGCCCGTATCGACGACCAGCGTTCCGTGGCTGGGCTTGGCGTAGCGCAACCACAGCTTGAAGGATGAATGGCGTGCTACGCGCGGCGGGAAATTGGTGCCCTCCAATTGCCCGGCCAGCACCGCGTGCAAGGCCCCCTCTCGCACACCGTTGCAGATGACCGCTCGAATACCCGCCGCCGTGGCCATGTCGGCGGCGACGACCTTGGAACGCATTCCGCCGGAGCCCAACGGCGAAGTCGTGTGGCCGACCTCGATGCCCTCGAGCGCCTCGAAATCGGTGACCTCGCGGACCAGGCCGGCCTCGGGGTCGTGCCTCGGGTCGGCGGTGTGCAGTCCGTCGATGTCGGTCAGCAGCACGAGCAGATCGGCGCTCGTCAGGATCGCCACCTGCGCTGCGAGGAAGTCGTTGTCGCCGAAGGAGATCTCATCGGTGGCGGTCGTGTCGTTCTCGTTGATGACCGGTACCACCCGCCAGTCGAGCAGCTTGCGCAGGGTCTGGCGCGCGTTGAGGTAGTGCGTGCGAGCGCTCATGTCCATGAACGTCAGGAGCACCTGGGCGGAGATCAGCTCGCGCTCGCGCAGCAGCTCGTCGTAGGCGCGGTAGAGCTTGCCCTGACCGACCGCGCTTGCGGCCTGCAGCTCATCGACGCTCCCCGGACGCGAAGGCAGGCCCATGATGCGCACGCCGCGCGCGATCGCCCCCGAGGAGACGATCACGACCTCCTTGCCTCCTCTGTGCAAAGAGGCAACCTCATCGCAGATGCGCGCGAGCACGTCCCTGCGCAACTCGCCTTGGTCGTCGGCGACGATGCTCGAACCCAGCTTTATGACCACACGCTCCATCGAGGGCAGCCTAGATGGTGCGGACGCGAGTCGCGTGTGAGCGCGGTGTTTTTGGGCTAAGCGGGGCGACGCGACGGGACGTGCGCACGGGTGGAGCTGAATCGCGGCCCAACGCCGCGACGGACGCCGCTTATGTCGCGTCGTCCGGGTCGAGCTCGAAGACCACTCCCGCTATCTCGAGGTCGTCTCCTGGCTGAAAGCCCTCTGCCTCCAGCGCTCGCAGCACTCCGATCTTGCGCAGACGACCCTCCAGGTAGGCCATTGCGTCCTCGTTCTCGACGTCATAGCGCGCCACCAAGCGCTCGATTCCGCGGCCGCTGACGGCATAGGAGCCAGGGCCGATGCGCTCGACCGCAAAGCCGGTGGAGGCTGCCGGGCGGAACACCATGTGCTCGGCGAGCACCGGCTCGCCCCCGCCGGTCCCTTGGCCGCTTGCCAAGACGTTGCCGCTTTGCTCGGCCCCTGCGGCGGAGCCCGCGCCAGGCCCGAAGCCGACGCCACGCCCCGCGCCCTGCCCAACCTGCTCGAGGGCCGGCACGAGTCGCAGCAGCTCGACGGCCAGCTCTCCCAGCCCGGCTCCGGTGGCGCTGGAGGTGGCGATCACCGGCACATCCTCACCGAGGCGCTCCGACCAGCGCGCGACCTCGTCGCTGGCGCGCTGCGGCGGCACGAGATCGGCCTTCGAAAGCGCAAGCACGCGCGGCAGGCTCGCCAAACGCTGATCGTGCGAGGCCAGCTCGTGCTCGATCGTGGCGTGATTGGCCAGCGTGTCTGCCTGCTCCTCGCCGCTGAGCTCCGGGGCCAGGTCGAGCACGTGCACGAGCAGCCGCGTGCGCTCCACGTGAGCGAGGAAGTCGTTGCCCAGGCCGGCGCCTTCGCTTGCGCCCTCGATCAAGCCCGGGATGTCGGCGATCACCAACTGGCGCTCGTCTGCTTCGAGTACGCCGAGCGCCGGCGAGAGCGTTGTGAACGGGTAGCTCGCGACCTTGGGCGTTGCTCTCGTGAGGCGTGCCAGCAGCGAGGACTTGCCGGCGTTCGGCAAGCCCACCAGGCCGACGTCGGCCAGCAGCTTGAGCTGTAGCTGCAGCCAACCTTCCTCGCCGATCAAGCCGCGCTCGGCAAAGCGCGGCGCTTGGCGCGTCGGGGTGGCAAAGCGCTTGTTGCCTCTCCCCCCCGAGCCGCCCTTGGCCACCACCGCGCGCTGTCCCGCGGCGAGTAGGTCCCAGCGCCGTCTCGCGACATCGCCCTCTACTCCTTCGACCTGCGTGCCCGGCGGCACCCGTACGAGCAGCGTCTGGCCGTCGGCGCCGTGACGCTGAGAGCCTTCTCCATGACCACCGCGACCGGCTCGGTAATGAGGGGTGCGCCGAAAGCTCTGCAGGTCGCGCAGAGAGTCATCGCAGACGATCACCACATCGCCGCCGCGACCGCCATCGCCGCCGTCGGGGCCGCCACGCGGGACGTGCGCTTCGCGGCGGAAGCCGGCCGAACCGTCGCCGCCAGCGCCTGCCTTCACTTCGATTCGTGCGCGATCGTCCAACATCTAGTGTCCCAAATCATAAATTTGATGGCATTCCCCGGCGCCTGGACGCGCCTGAGTCCCGCCGATATCGGCCCACGTGCTACCGGCACGCAGACCGATATCGTCGAACCTCAGATCACGACCATCCATCCGGGAAATACACACCGAATTTATGACTCGGGACACCAGCCAAGCCTTCCCCGCCCGCACCACGGGCGGTCTGCTTCAGCTGTTCTCGGAGAGCACGTTCACAACCCTGCCACGGCGGCCGGTCGTGAACTGCAGAGTGCCGGCCGCACGCGCGTAGAGCGTGTCGTCTTTGCCGATGCCGACGCCTGTCCCCGGCTTGAAGCGGGTGCCGCGCTGGCGCACGATGATCTCTCCACCGGTGACGGTCTGACCGGCGAACGTCTTGACGCCAAGTCGTTGGGCGTTGGAGTCTCGACCGTTGCGGCTCGACCCGAGTCCCTTCTTATGAGCCATTGGGGTCCTCCTGCTCCTTGCCGCCTGAGACGGCGGCAGGTGTTGGGGGTGTATCGGTGCTTGACTTGGCGGCGGCAGCCTTGGCGGTCGTTGGCTTTGTCGCCTCGGGCTTGGCTGTCTCGGCCTTCGCTGCTGTCGGCTTGGACGTGGCCTTGGCGGCCGACTCCTTCGCGGCCGCCCCCATCGAGATGTTCGTGACCTCGATCCGGGTGAGCTCCTGACGGTGGCCGGTACGGCGCTTGTAGCCGCGCTTGGGCTTGAACTTGAACACGCGCAGCTTCTCGCCACGCTCGTGCGCAAGCACCTTCGCCGTGACCTTGACCTTCTTCAGCGAGGCAGCGTCGAATACGGCGTCCTCGGAGCGATACAGGATCGGCTCGAGCGCCACGCTGGCGCCCTCCTCGGCTGGGAGGCGCTCCACGAGCAGGGTTTGACCCCGCTCGACGCGGTACTGCTTGCCGCCTGTCTTGACGATCGCGTACATGTGCTCCTACTCCGAGGTTGCCGGGGCCTTAGCGGCCGAACGGCGCCGTCCGCCTCTTCGGCCGCGGCGCCGTGGCTTGGATTGTAGGTCATCCTCGCCGCCTGCGTCCGCCGACTCTTGCTCGTCGTCGGGCGTGCCGGCCGCTACCAGCTCCTTCTCAGGCTCATCAGAGGACTCTTGCGCTGATCGCGACGGCGCTCCCTCCTCGGCCAACACCGCCTGCTCCTGCTCACTTGTCGGCGACTCCTCAGCGCTGGCTCGTGCCACCGACTTGGAGCGCCTGCGCGGCCGTTTGGCTGCCGGGCGCGCGGCCGGTCGCGGTGCTGGGCGTATCACCTCGCCGGACTCGTCCAGCAACAGCGCGCTGGCCGCCGTGCGGCCAACCGTCTCGATCCGCACCATCCGCTTCTCGCCGACGTTGCGTGCGGCGCCGGCGATCGAGATGATGTAGCCGTCGAGCTTGGCGACGGCGTCGTCCACGTCGTACATGTGCGGCTCGACGATGTCGACGAGCACCTCGTCGCCCTCGCGGAACGGCAGCGCGCGTTCTTCGACCTCCTCGCGCGTTCCCTGGAAGGTGATCGCGAAGTGATCGAGCGCGAGCCCTTCGGAGCCCTCGAAGTGAAAGGAGCGTTCCGTCTGGGCCTCGAGCGCGTGCAGCACGCGTGAGCCTTGGCCGGTGTACTGGGCGGTGACACGCGGGTTGATCTGCACCAGGAACGCCTCGGCGTCGGGATGCTCGACCACCAGGTCGCGCAATCTGCGCTCGAATTCGATCGCGATCGTCTCCTCCGAGCGGATGACGCCCTCTCCCTCGCAGGTGGGGCAGGGGCGGCTCATGATCTCGCGCACCCCCTCGGTGACGTTCTGGCGAGTCATCTCTACCAGTCCCAAGCGCGATATCTCGGCGGTGAACGTCTTCGTGCGGTCCTCGTCGAGCGTTTTGCGCAGCGTCTTCATCACGGCGTCGCGGTTGCGCGCGCGCGCCATGTCGATGAAGTCGATCACGATGATTCCGCCGATGTCGCGCAGGCGCAGCTGGTTGACGACCTCCTCAGCCGCCTCGAGGTTGGTCTTGGTGATCGTGTCCTCGAGGCTCGCGCCCTTACCTCGCCCGATGAAACTGCCCGAGTTCACGTCGATCACGGTGAGCGCCTCGGCGTAATCGATCATCAGGTAGCCGCCGCTTGGAAGATCCACACGCCGCGAGAGCACCCCGTCTATCGCCTCGGTGACTTTGTAGGCGTCGAGCAGCGGCTCCGGCCCCTCCCACAGCTCGACGCGCTCGACCAGCTCTGGGGCGGTACGCGCGAAGAACGAGACCAGCCGGCGATGCTGCTGCTCGTTGTCCACGATCGCGCGCTCGAAGTGCTCAGAGAAGATGTCGCGGACCACCCGTACCGACAGGTCGGCCTCCTGAAAGACCATCTCCGGCGCCTGGATGTCCTCCACGCGCTTCATCAACACCTCGTGCAGCTTGTGCAGGTAGAGCAGCTCGCGCTCGAAGTCGGCCCGCTGCGCGCCGTGGGCGGCGGTGCGGATGATGACTCCCCCCTGGCCGATCTCGAGCTTGGCCGTCTGGCGGCGCAGGCGCTCGCGCTCTTTGTCCTCCAGACGCCGCGATACGCCGACGCCCTCGCCGGTGGGCGCGTACACCATGTAGCGCCCGGCGATGGTGACCTCCATCGACAGACGCGCCCCCTTGGTTTTCAGGGGGTCCTTGACGACCTGCACGACGATCTCCTGGCCTGGCTGGAGCAGCTCTGAGATCTTGCGGCCGCCGCCGCGCCCGCGCTTGGGCGCCTCGACTCCTGGGAGCACTATCTCATCGACGTGCAGGAAGCCGTTCTTCTCGAGACCGATGTCGACGAACGCAGCCTCCAAGCCGGGCAGCACATTGTCCACCTTGCCCTTGTAGATGTTGCCGACGATCGAGCGCCCGCCGCGGCGCTCGATGTAGAGCTCAGCTATCCGGTAGCCGGCACCGGGGCGTGCGGTCGAGCGCTTGGAGGTGCGCCCGGCGGGACGTGAGGCGCCGGGCGTTCCGGCAGCCTCCAAAAGCGCCACGCGCGTCTCCGCGCGATCGACGCTGACAAGCACTTGCTTTCTCAATTTGATCCAGTCTTTCGAGATCTGTAATGGGTGGGACGGGCGGGTTTTCGAATCCCTGCGCCCGTGTCATCGCCGAATCCCACGCAAGCGGGCGCCGGAGCACTGTGGTCTCTGGCGCGGCCTTCGCTGGTTGGTGGGGAGTCTCGGCTGACATCTTCTCTAATGGCGGACAACGCGGCCCTTCAGCGCCTGAGAGGCGCGTCCCTGGACGTAGATCGATTGCAGTAGACCCACTGCCAGAAGGGTTGTGATGACCGACGATCCGCCATAGCTCATTAGAGGCAACGTGACGCCGGTGATCGGCATTATCCCTACTGCCATGCCAACGTTCACGAAGACCTGGAACATCAGCATAGCCAGGACCCCGGCGGCGACCAGCGAGCCGAACAGATCCTTGGACATGGTGAGGATTCGCAATGTGCGCCAGATCAGCAGCGCGTACAGCGACAGCACGAGCGCCGCACCGACGAATCCATACTGCTCGCCGACCGCCGCGAAGACGAAATCGGTTTCGTCCTCGGGCACATATTTGCCTTCAATCTGGGTGGACTGCGAGCCCCGGCCGGTCTTTTGGCCAGAGCCGATGGCGACCTTGGACTGCTGCTGCTGGTAGGCGCCTTCCCCGGTACCTGCCGATGGGTCGAGGAACGCTGTCAGGCGTTCCTGCTGATAGGGCTTCAGCACGTGCACGCCAACCGCCGGCGCCGCGACCAGCACGATCGTGCCCGAGACGATGACCAAAGCGACGAGTCCTGCCAGCTGCCGCCACGAGGTTCCCGCCACGAACAGCAGCATGAACGCGATCGCCATGTACACGAGCCCCGAACCGAGGTCCGGCTGGACGATCACCAGCATCGCGGGCACGAGCGCCGCGAGCAGCACACGCGCGGTCGTATCGAGCTCACGCAGCCGCCGCGAGCGGGCCACTACGAACGCCGACAACGCGACGATCAGCAGCACCTTGCCGAGCTCGGAGGCCTGGAAGGAGAACAGTGGGAAGCTGATCGCGCGCGTCGAGTGCACCGAACCCTTGATTTCACGACCGAGCGCGAGCACCGCAAGGATGCTCAAGATCAGCGCGCCGTAGATCGGGTACATCAGGTGGCGCAGACGCGCGTAGTCAAGGCGTGAGAGCGCCACCATCAGCGCCAGTCCTACCGTCAGGTAGATCGCCTGGCGCTCGACGTAGTAATGGGGACTGCCCGGAATCAGGTTGCGGGTCGCCACTCGCAGCGTGACGATCGAGCAGATCCCGAGGCCGACCGTGGCGAGCGTCAGCAGCGGGTCCAACGGCAGACGCAGCCCACCGCCGGAAGGTGTGGGAGGTGCCTCGGTCGGTTGGATCGGGCTGAGCGATGACGCCGACATGCTCGTGCTCACTTGTCCGGGTTTGAGCCGGAGACGAGCGTCAGCGACTTGTGGAACCACTTGGAGGCGATCAGCCGTGCGATCGGCGCGGCGGCTTCGTCCCCGAAGCCGCCCTGTTCTACGGTGGCCGCGATCACGAGCGGGCGCTTTGGGTCGGGCAGAAAGCACATGTACCAAGCCTGTTCGACCTGACCGGCGCGTTCGGCGGTGCCCGTCTTGCCGTATACCGGATGTTCCGCCTGGTTCCAGCCCGCCCACACGTCGGCCGA
This sequence comes from Solirubrobacteraceae bacterium, assembly GCA_035485715.1. Taxonomy (GTDB): domain Bacteria; phylum Actinomycetota; class Thermoleophilia; order Solirubrobacterales; family Solirubrobacteraceae; genus Palsa-744. The sequence goes on from DATHNT010000022.1 coordinate 69,477, forward strand.
GGTGCCGCCCGGCGCGAACGTCGCGTCGTGAATTCCTTCCATTACGTCGTTCAAGTCCGAGTAATCGAGGTGGACGTGGCGGATCGGAGACGCGGGCAGGCTCTGCACGAGACCGCCGTTGGAATTGTCGATCTCCAGGCCCAGGTGCGGACGCACGACCGTGCCTTCGCCACCGTGCATGTATGCACTGGCAAGCGTCGAGTAGGCGACCGCCATCTGCAGCGGCGAGGTGAGCAGTTCGCCCTGTCCCACCGCCAGGTGCATGTCGTCGCCGACGGTCCACGGGCCGATTTCCGAGACGATGTGGCAGACACTCGCAGCGGTCTTCGGGTGGTTGTGTTCGCAGCGTTCCTGCAGCTTGTTCTGCTGAGCGCGCCAAGCGGCATCGGGCACGGTCCCTTCGATCTCGTTCGGCAGATCCACCTGCGTTTCTTTGCCGATCCCAAGCTCCTTGGCCATCTTTTGGATCACATCGCCGTGGCTGTTTGCGTACTCGCCGACCGTGAAGAAATAAGTGTCCGAGGAGACCGTGAGCGCTTGGACCAGCGGCAATGCGCCGTAGTCGTTTTTGCCTGAATTGCAAAACTGCTCCGCGCCCACGGTGATGCAGGAGCCGCCTCCCAGCGGCTCCTGTGGATCGATCACACCCGCTTCGAGGGCCCCCATGGCCGTGATCGGCTTGAACGTCGAGCCGGTCGGATACTGACCTTCCACGGCGCGGTTGAGCAGCGGTGCGCGCGGATCGGGGCCTTCGTCTTCGCCGCTGCCGTTGAGCTGGTCGAATTCGTTCTGTGTCATCGGTTTGGCAAAGCGATTGGGGTCATAGCTCGGATATGACCCCATCGCATAGATTTCGCCGTTGAGCGGGTTCATCGCCACGAACGCCGCCCCGGAGCCCGGGTTGCCTTTCCCCTGAGCGAGCGCCACCCCATCGCGCAGCGCCTTTTCGCCTATCTGCTGAAGTCCCAGGTCGATCGTCAGCTTGAGGTCGTGGCCGGCCTTCGGCTCCACAACCGGCAGCTCGGCCGGCTCCGGCTGACCTTCCGCGTTGACCTGGACGAACCGCTCTCCGGGCTTGCCGCGCAGATAGCGGTCGTAGTAGTACTCAAGACCCGACTGCCCGACGACGGTGTCCTTTGGCACGCCCTTGAAGGCCGGCAGCTTGAGCTCTTCTTCGCTGACCGAGCCGACGTGACCAAGCGTCTGGGCGGCCAATTCGCGATACGGATAGCTCCTGATCGAGACCGGTTCCTGCTTGACGCCTGGAAAATCATTCTGGCGCTCGGCGAGCACCGTAAGAGCCGCAAGTCCGGCATCGGTCTTGATCGTGACCGGCGCATATGGGAGCTGCGTAATGCCGGCGATCACACGTTCGTCGATCAACCTCGGGCTGAGACCGATCACCGGTGCCAGCCGGCGGAAGAGCTCGCGAGTCTCGACGGCCGAGGCAGGCAGCGCGGGAATCGGGACCCTGCGCAGATGGTCCGCGCGAGCAAGCACGTGCAGCTCGGCCAGCTGAGCCCTGTCGGCATGCCTGTGCCCGTGACGACCCTCGCTCTCATAGTCGTTCAGGTTCTCCTCATACGCTTTCAGTCGTTCGCCCGCCGCCACGTACTGCTTGTCCGCTTCGGCCAGACGTGCCTGATATTCGACCGCCTCTTCCTTGACGGACTGAGGTAGCGAGCTCGGCAGGATCTGGACGGCGTTGCTGACCTGGCTCGTCACGATCGGCTGACCTTCACGGGCGAGGATCTCCCCGCGTGGAGCGGGTATCGACAGTTCGCGCTGGTCGTTGGCCTGAGCCTGCTGAACGTACTGTTCGCCGCTGAGCACCTGCAGGTACCACAGGCGAAAGAAGATGATCCCGAACATGACGAGCGCGATGCTGCCGAGGATTGCTACGCGCAACGCAAGCGAGGGGGATGAAGGCCCACCCACCCCGCGTGGATCGCTCGGTCGCAGCTGCTCGATCGTGCTCACCTGGCGCCTCCCCTGCCCTGTGAGAGCGGGCTGAGACCGCCGGTCGTGTAGGCGCGGCGGCGGCGGCGGCGTGGATCGTCTGGCAGAGCGCCGACCAGGCAGCGGCGCACCAGCGCCCACATCGGCAGCGCCACCACCGTGTCGAGCAGGACGCCGACCACGATCTCACGCAGCAGCTCGAGGCTCACGGGCGCGTCCACGCCAAGTAGGAACTCGATCACCGAATAGCCGACCATCGCAGCGCTCGCCGCGGCCGCTCCGACGAACAGAGGCGTGAGCGCCGCCTGTGGATCGCGCAGCTCGCGCAGGCGGCCGGCCCAGTAGCCGACGATCGTGAACGTGAGCGAAGTGACGCCAAGCGTCTGCATCAACGCCAGGTCGACCAGCAGCCCAACACAGAAGCCGGCGACAGCGCCCAGCGTGGAGCCGCACAACAGTCCGATGAACGCCACCAGCAGCGGCGTGAGATCGACGCTTACGCCAAAGACCGGGATCTCTGAGACGACACTGATCTGGATGAAGACAACGACGATCGACAGCACTGCCACGCGCCATACCAGCGAGCCCGGCAGCCATGCCGCTCCTCCGTCGGCGCCCGAGCGCTGGGCGGTTGCGATCGATGTGGCTCCGCGCCCGCCGAGGAGCGGCCCATTCATCCTCCGCCTCCTCCCGTTTGCGCTAGCTGACCGCCCCGACCTTGAGATTCTTCTTCTGGACTGAGCTGGCGGGTCGGCGTCAGCGTGGCCGCGACATTGTTGAGCGAGGCCGCCCGCGAGCCGGATGAGTAGGTCAGCACCTGTACGAATTCAAGGCTGCGCAGGTCGGCAAGCGGGCTCACGGCAACCGACTTGAAGCCACCCTGTTCGTTGACCGAGGTGACCTGACCGATCGGGATCCCCTTTGGATAGAGCGAGACGCCCGGGCTTGCGACGGTGCCTGAGGTCACGACGTAGTCGCCTGGCACGGGCGCGGTCGTGGAGGACTGATAGATCTGCATGAGCAGACGACCGGGTTCGCCGACCTGAGGCTGCACGAGTCCCACTGCTCCGGTTGCGCTGACCTTGGCCGTCACTTCGACCGCGCTGTCGGTGATCAAGCTCACCTGGGCGGCGTCTGGGACGACCTCGGTCACCTTGCCGACAAGTGCTTCGTCGGCGATCACAGGGTCGTTGACACGCACTCCCGAGGAGGAGCCTCGGTCGATCGTGATGATCGAATACCAGATGTTGGGCGACTGATAGACGACGGTGGCCGTGACCGGGTTGTAGTCGGCGATGCTGAGCTCGTGGTCGAGGTGGAAGAGCTTGACCAGTTCCCGGTAGGAGTGTTCGTTTTCCTGGTTGGCCGTGTACTGCGAACGCAGCTTGTCGAGCTGCTTGTGCAGTTCGGCATTCTGGCTCTTGGCTTTCAGGGTGCTGCCAAACCAGCCAAACAGATCTCGAACGGGCTTCACTGCCTTGTTGGCGCCATCCTGGATCGGCGAGACAACGGTCAGGAAGCCGCGCTGCACTGAGTGCAGGCCACCGCTTGGAGCCTCGCCGAAGTAGGCGGTCAGCAGTATCAGGGAGAGCACGACGAGCAGTGCGAGCACCGCACGTCTGCGCCGAACCGTCTTCTCATACACGAATTGGGACCTTCCGAAGCGTTCATGGGAAAGAGTACCCGCGTACTGCGCGGGCAGCGGCAGACACACACAGTGCCGCCGGGCGGAGCCGGTCGAGGCCGTTGAGCGGCAGACCGCAGACGGCGAGCTGCAGGCAGCCGGAGGGTTCGCTCATCGACGGCGGCGGCTGCGCGAGTTGCGGTTGGAACGGTGAATCGCCTCGAACTCCTCGAGCGAGCGCCCCGACCCAACCGCCACGCACGTCAGCGGAGACTCCGCCAAGTGCGCGGGCATCTGTGTCTCCTCACGCAAACGCTGATCGAGTCCTTGTAGCAGCGCGCCACCCCCGGCAAGCATGATCCCGCGATCCATGATGTCCGAGGCAAGCTCCGGCGGGGTGCGGTCGAGTGTCTCCTTGACCGCCTCGATGATCTGCGAAAGCGGCTCCTCGAGCGCCTGGCGGATCTCCTCGCTGGTGAGCACAACCGTCTTGGGCAGGCCCGCCACCATGTCGCGCCCGCGAATCTCGGCTTGCAGCTCCTCCTCCATTGCGCAGGCGGAGCCGATCTCGAGCTTGAGCTCCTCGGCGGTCTGTTGGCCGATCAGGAGCTTGTACTCCTTCTTTGCGTAGTTGATGATCGCCTCGTCCATCTCATCTCCGCCAACCCTGATGGACTGCGACACGACGATCCCGCCAAGCGAGATGACCGCCACCTCGGAGGTCCCCCCTCCGATGTCGACGACCATCGAGCCGGTCGGCTCACCGACCGGCAGCCCGGCACCGATCGCAGCGGCCATCGGCTCCTCGATCAGGTAGGCCGTACGCGCACCGGCCGACAGGCACGCCTCCTCCACAGCGCGCTTCTCAACGCCCGTCACGCCCGAGGGCACGCACACGACGACGCGCGGATGGGCCCAGCGGTTCTGGTGGACCTTCTGGATGAAGTGGCGCAACATCTCCTCGGTCACGTCGAAGTCGGCGATCACCCCGTCCTTGAGTGGGCGGATCGCCTGGATCGTGCCAGGGGTGCGACCGAGCATACGCTTGGCCTCGATGCCTACCGCATGCACCTCGCCGGTGCGCGAATCGATCGCCACCACACTCGGCTCGGACAGCACGATCCCACGCCCGCGCACATATACGAGCGTGTTGGCGGTTCCCAGGTCGACCGCCATGTCGCGGCCACCGAACCCTGTGAGGTAGGTGAGGATGCTCATCTTTTAGGTAGGGAGCACGCTCGGATTCGGCTTCGCCTAGCCGGTTGGCTGGCATCCGGGCGCTCCGGGGCGTACCCGCGGGGAGTCTAGCGGACCACATCGCCCGGCTCGCAACCTTGACAGCGTATTTGCAGCGGGAAAGCCCCTCAGGGCCGGTCGTTGACTGGTACAGGGAAAAGCTCGGGGGCCATGTCCATGAGCTTGGCCACAGGCAAGCCGACAACGTTCTCGTAGTCCCCGCGAATCTCGCGCACCAGCACTGCTCCAATCCCCTGGATTGCATAGCCGCCGGCACGCCCGCGCCACTCGCCGCTGGCCACATACCAGTCGATCAGCTCCTCAGAGCACTGCCTGAAGACGACCTCCGTCCGTGCGAGCCCCACCTGCTCGCGATCTCCTCGTAGCAGCGCGATGCCACTTACGACCGTGTGCGTCTCTGCGCAGAGCGCCGCGAGCGTCTCGCGCGCCTCGTGCTCATCCACCGGCTTACCGTAGATACGAGTACCGAGCGCCACCAGCGTGTCGACGCCGAGCACCGACTCTTGCGCGCTGGCCGTGTGCGCCGCGCGCGCCTTCAGCAGCGCGTTCTTGACCGCCACCTGCTCAGGCTCGCCCTGCTCGATCTCCTCGACATCGGTCGCACGTACCGTGAAAGACACCCCCAGGCGCTCGAGAATCGCCCGTCGCTGCGGCGAGGCTGAGGCGAGCACGAGCGGACCGACCCCGCTCATGAGCCGCTCGAACGCATACTCGCCGCCGTGAAGATCTCGATCGCCGCCGCGGGCGCGGCCGCGCTGCCGCTCAGGCCGAGAGCTCGGGAAAGAACAATGCCGCCTCGCGCGCCGCCGACTCGGCCGAATCCGAGCCGTGGACCATGTTCTGGCCCATCTCGATGGCGAAGTCGCCACGGATCGAGCCGGTAGCGGCATCGAGTGGATTGGTGGCACCGATCGTCTGCCGAGCCGCCTTGACGGCATCGAGACCCTCGAGCACCATCGCCACGATCGGCCCGGAAGTGATGAATTGCACCAGCTCGTCGAAGAACGGCTTCTCGGCGTGCTCGGCATAGTGGCGCTCTGCCAGCTCGCGCGTCACGGTCATGTGTCGCAGCGCGACGATGCGCAGGCCCTTGCGCTCGAAGCGAGCGATGATCTCGCCCGTGAGCGAGCGGGCGAAAGCGTCCGGCTTTACGAGGATCAACGTGCGGTCCATGTGTTCCTTTGGTTCGTAGGAGATGGTCGCGGCCCGGGGCCGACTGGTCTTGAGAAGAATGTTCGAGGAGGCTCAGGAGGTCGGGCGCGGACGACGCGAGCGCGGGCGCGAGCTTGGCTTGACGGTGGCTTCTGGCTCGGAATCCTCGCGCCCGATCTCGGGGTCCTCGGCGGCAGAGCTCGACTCCGAGGCAAACGAGACCTCACCGACGAAAGCGGCCGGCTCAGGGGCCCTTACGGCAGCACGCTTGGCCGCGCGCGCACGGGCCGGCGATACCCCCTCCACGTCGAGCGCAGCCACCTCCAGTTCGTCCTCGACGCCGGCGCGGGTACGGGCCGTGGCCGAGGCGCTCGTACGCTCCGAGCGAGCCGCACGTCGCGTTGCCTTGGCCGTCGTGGGCACGTCGGTCTCGCAGTACGGGCAGATCGTCCAGGCACGGTCGAGCGGTCGCGAACAGCTGACGCAACGCTCCTTCAGCTTGCGCAGGCAACTCGGACAACGAACGAAGTCGCGCTCGATGCGATAGTCGCAATGAGGGCAGAGGCTGTAGTCGAGTTCGTGCAGCCGCGCTTCGGCCGCCTGCAACTCCAGTTCGCGCTCACGCACGTCCTCCAGATACTCGGGCGGACGCAGGATCATGTAGACGATCGTCCCCACGAACGGGAACAGCGACGCTACCGTGGCACAGCCTACCAGCATCGGATCGGCGATACGACGGCGGGCGTCCGCGTAGGTCCAGTACAGCAGCGAGAAGTACAGGACCACGACGAACAGGATCAACAGGTCGATGACCAGGCTCAAGCTTTTGCTTTCGATTCCGAAGTAGGCGATTGGCGGTGACATCGATGACCCTATACGGCTCCGCTAAGGGATTTCCCTGCAAGCACGCGTGAAACGGGGCGCTTCGATCCGTGATGGCGCATCGGGCGGCCGAGTTTAGAGGCTATCGGGCAAAAAATGCGCGATCAAGCTTTCGGAGGGCATGTTCTTGCAGGTCTCCGGCCTCACAGGAACAGCCGACCGAAGCCGTAGCCGGCTGCGAAGAACACGAGGATCACGAGCGCCACGATCAAGGCGACGGCACCGATCATCGTCAGTACCGATGGGCCGTCATCGTTCACGGCGACCCCCTTCCTGCAAGCGCTCCCCTTGCTCGTCAGACTCCCCAGGCCCTATCGCGACGTCCAGATCGAGTTCCCCCGCGTGAGCGAGCAGATCCCCGACCAGATATACAGATCCAGTTGCCAGAACCGCGGCGGCGCGCTCGCGCGCCCAGTTGCGCGCCGCCGTCAACGCTTTGGCCGGCTGGGACTCGCAGGTGCACTGCTCGAAGCCGAGCTGACCGGCCAGCGATTGCAGTGTCGCGGGCGAGAGCGCTCTTTGGCTCGGAGGCGCGGTGAACCAGGCCCGCTCGCACAACGGCAGCAGCTCACGGAGCATGCCGGCGGCATCCTTGTCATCGAGCACACCGAGCACCAGCGCCAGCGGGCGTCCGCCGAGCAACTCGGGCAAGGACTCCACCAGCGCGGTGATCGCAGCTGGATTGTGCGCGCCGTCCACCACCGTGAGCGGGTCGTCCCCGAGGATTTGCATACGGCCCGCAACCAATGTCGAGATCGCGGCGTCTCGCACGGCCTGCTCGCTCGAGACGAGCCCTGACCGCCGCAGGTAGGACTCCGCCGCCAATCGCGCGAGCGCGAAGTTCTCACGCTGGAACGAGCCGCGCGCGCCCATCTGTAGATCCTTGGGAGCTGCGTCTGCGATCAACAGTTCGGCATTACGTTCGGCCGCGACACGACGCGCGAGCGCGAGCACCTCCGGCTGCAGCTGTGAACCGACTGCCAGCACCGAGCGCTCACCGAGGACCGCGAGCTTCTCAGTGGCGATGTCGGCCAATGTGGGACCAAGCCAGCGTGTGTGCTCGAGGCCGACGTTGGTGAGAGCGGCCACCTTCGAGTCGATCACGTTCGTCGCGTCATAGCGCCCGCCCAGACCGGCCTCGACAACCACGACCTGGGCATCGCGTCGCGCGAGCTCCCAGAAGGCAGCGGCCGTCAGCAGCTCGAACTGGGTCACGTGGTCGTCCTCGGCAAGGGTACGGTTGACCCGCTCCGCCGCCCAGGCAGCGCGCGCGACCGCCGCCGCGAAGGCGTGCGTCTCGACATCGCGCTCGCCGATCTGAACACGCTCGGAATAGGACAGGAGGTGCGGCGAGAGATAGCAGCCGCTATGCAGCCCGTGGCGCTCGAGGATCGCTGCGATCATGCGCGTGGTCGAACTCTTTCCGTTCGTGCCCACCACGTGGATCGAGTCAAAGCTGCGCTCGGGCGATCCGAGCACCGTCATCATGCGGTGCATCCGGTCCAGTCCGAAGCGCATCCCGAACAGCTCGAGTGAGCGCAGATGACGCTCGGCGTGCTCGGGGCTCCAATCCTGGCTCATAGGACCTCCAGTTCGGCACGCAAGCGCCCAAGACGCTCTCGCTCGCCCTCGACCACGGCTGCCGGCGCCTTCTCCGCGAAGCCCGGCCGCTCCAGCTTGCCCTGCACACGCTCGATCTCCGCGAGCAGCTTCTGCTTGGCGGCCTCGCGTCGCCGCTCGGCGGCGCCGAGATCCAGACCCTCCCCCGAGAGCACCTCGACCGTGCCGCCGGGGATGGGGACGGAGGCGACCGCGGCAGGCGCCACCGAAGGCTCTCCCCCGCCCGCGACGGAGACACCCCCATTGATGGGACCTGCATCCACCCCATCGAGTGCCTGAGACTGCTCATCCTCGGGGAGAAGCTGCAAACGCGCCAAGCGTACAAGTAGCGGACCGGTCATCTCGTAGCCATCCGCGCAAAGACGCGCGGCCACGAACTGACCGGCCTTGGCGCCGACCGAGTCCCGCCAACCGCGCACCAGCGTTACCGCCTCGATCGTGCGCGCCAGCTCGGCCTCCGCCTGCGGGTCGATCAAATCCTCTCGAGCGCGCGGATAGGGACAGCCGGCGAGCAATTCGCCCGTGTCATCGAGGTATCGCCAGAGCTCCTCTGTGACAAACGGAATCAACGGGTGGGCCATGGCGACCGTCTCGCGCAGCACATAGAGCAACGTCGCGGCGAGCTCCTGCCTACCGTCATCCTCGCCGCCTGCCTCAGCCAGGTCGGGCAGCCTCTGCTTGACGATCTCCAGATACCAGTCGCACAACTCGCCGTAGACGAAGTCGTAGAGGCCGAGCGCGGCGTGAGAGAAGTCGTACTGCTCTATACGCGCGGCTGTGTCCGCCAGAACCCGCGTGAGCCGAGAGAGGATCCAGCGATCCTCGACCGTGCACGGCTTCGGCGCAGGCTCGACAGCCTGTGCGCGCTCTGCTCCAAGGCTCGCGTCGATACGCACAAGTGCGAAGCGCGCCGCGTTGAACAGCTTGTTGGCCAGCGCCTGCCCCTGCTGGACCTTCTCGGCGGAGTAGCGGACGTCCTGCGTGGAGGACATCGCAAGCAGGCCGAAGCGCACCGCGTCGGCCCCGTGGCGGTCGATCTCCTGCAATGGGTCGATGCCGGTGCCCAACGACTTGGACATGCGCCGCCCGTCGGGTGCCTGGATCACCGAGTGGATGTAGACGTCGGAGAACGGCACATCGCCGGTCAACTCGATCCCCATCATGATCATGCGCGCGACCCACAGGAACAGGATGTCCCTGGCGGTGGAGAGCACGTTCGTCGGGTAGAACGCTTTCAGCTCAGGGGTGTCCTCGGGCCAACCGAGCGTTGCAAATGGCCATAGCGCAGAGGAGAACCACGTGTCCAGCACATCCTCCTCCTGGCGGAGGTGCCCTGCGCACTCCGCACAGGCATCGGGTGCGCTGAGCGCCACGTTGACGTGGCCGCAGGTCTCGCAGTAGTAGACGGGCAGGCGGTGGCCCCACCAGAGCTGGCGTGAGATGCACCAGGGACGGATGTTCTCCATCCAGTCCAGGTAGACACGCCGATGGTTCTCGGGCACGATCCGCACGCGTCCCTCGCGCACGGCGGCGAGCGCCGGGCGCGCCAGCTCGTCCATGCTCATGAACCATTGCAGCGAGATCAACGGCTCGATGCGCTGACCGGAGCGGTGCGAGTAGGGCACCTCGTGCTCGTAGTCCTCGCGTGCGACGATCCGACCTTCACGCTCGAGTTCGGCGACAACGGCCTCACGCGCCTCCATGACCGTAAGACCGGCGAAGCGCTCGCCGGCCTCGGCGGTCATGCGTCCGTCCTCCCCGATCACCGACACCTGATCGAGCTCGTGGCGAGTGCCTATCTCGAAATCGTTGGGATCGTGGGCCGGGGTGACCTTCAGCTGGCCGGTGCCGAAGTCCATCTTCACGTAGTCGTCGGCGACGATCGGCAGATGTCGCCCGACGAGCGGCAGGATCGCCTTGCGCCCGACCAGCGCTCGGTAGCGCTCGTCCTCCGGATGAACCGCCACCGCGGTGTCACCGAGCATCGTCTCGGGACGAACGGTGGCGATCGTGACGCTGCCACCCCCCTCCACGTCGTAGCGAATCGAGTAGAGCGTGTCTGTCTCGCGACGCTCCTCGACCTCCAGGTCCGAGATCGCCGAGCGACTGCCTGGATCCCAGTTGACGATGTAGCGGTCGCGGTAGATCCAGCCCTTCTCGTAGAGCTTGACGAAGACCTGCATGACCGCACGGGCGTAGCCATCGTCGAGCGTGAAGCGCTCTTCGGAGTAGTCGCACGAGGCGCCGAGCCGCTTGAACTGCTCGACGATCGTGCCGCCGTAGTGCGCTCGCCACTCCCACACGCGCTCCACGAACGCTTCACGTCCCAACTCGTGACGGTTGACGCCCTCGGCGAGCAGCGCCTTCTCGACCTGCGCCTGCGTGGCAATCCCGGCATGGTCGGTGCCGAGGATCCACTTCGTGCGTCGGGTGGGTGGGGATTTCATCCGGTTGTAGCGAATCAGGGTGTCTTGCACAGAACCGTTGAGCGCGTGCCCCATGTGCAGCGAACCGGTTACGTTCGGCGGCGGTATCGCGATCGAGTAGTTCTCGCTCGCTTCTCCGTCGGGCTCGGGATGAAACAGGCCTGAAGCCAACCAGCGCTCGACGATCCGCGGCTCGACCTGCGAGGGCTCAAACCGGGTGCGCTCTTCGAGCTCTTTGATGCGCTCGCTCATGGAGCGTGAGTGTACGCAGCCGCACCACGCCAGGCCCGATCACAGGTCGTCGTTCCATTTTTCGAGATATCGTTCTTGCGAATGTTCGACGTGTACGCGCATACAGCCAGATGGACGGGCATAGGGTTCTGCGCGGCGGCGATCGCCTGCTTCTGCCTCCTGGGACACATGCCGAGCCAGGCCCGAGCGGCGGCCGACACCACTTGTCCGCCCAACTCGAGCGTCACGACGGGCGCCACGAGCCCGCCAACGCCCACGAGCCCGTCACAGGGCCTCGTGGCATGCGTCGGATCGCAACCGATCACGGAAGCAGCCTTCCAGCATTGGAGTGCCGTAGCTCAAGCCGAGCCCAGCTCGCAAGCCGGACGCCAACCGAGCGCCTCCGAAGTCACAACCCAGGTCATGGGCTTCCTGATATCGGCCGATTGGGTTATCGGCGAAGCGCGCGACTTGAATGTCCATGCAAGCCCAGCTGAGGTGAGGCGAACGTTCAACCGGACGCGAAAGGCACAGTTCCCCAAGCAGAGCGAATTCCAGGCCTTCCTGGGACGAAGCAAGGAGACCGTTACGGACATACTTCTGCGCGTGGAACTGGATCTTCTCTCACAGCACCTTCAGCGGCGCGTAGTAGCCGGCGTACATGGTGTGCACAAGAAGCACGAGGCACTGAAGCACTTTGTGAGCGACTTCAGGAAAAAGTGGACCGCCCAGACCTACTGCACCACGCAGTACGCCTCGCAGGACTGCGGCCACATTCAGGCCGCACTCTAGTCTTCGCCACCGCGCGGCTGCTACTGCGCCAGACCGCCGAACAGCGCAAACGGACGTGCCGGTCCATTCACCGCTACCCAGGCATCCCATGCGGTGCCCTCGACATCGAGAGTCGAGCCCTGCGGCGCCTCGGAGCGCAAGCGCTCGGCAAGCGCACGCGCGTCGTCCTCGTCTTCGGCGCCGAGCGTGAGATGGCGCCAATGGCGCTGTACAGGGATCCCCTCGGCGGCGAGACGCTCGGCAAACGCACGGGCGTCGTGATGAGTGGGCAGCGTGACACGCACTTCCCAGGCCGGATAGCCGGTTTGCTCTGACTCCTCGGTCTCCAACTCCTCCAAGCGCTCATGCTCGACGGCGTGCTCGACGGAGGTGCCCGGCAACGCAAGCGAAGCGTCCTCCCAACGCTCCTCCTCAGGATGCCAACGCCAGGAGCTGACCTGCGCGACGATGCCCTTCTCGGAGAGGATCGCTTCGACGGTTGCGCGTGCGCTCGCGGCCTCATCGCCGGAGTCGGCATATAGGAAGACATGCCCGTCCTCGTGGCTCACGGCGACGTGCTCTGGACTTGGACGGCCACCACTGCCATCGCGCTCGTGTGCCTCCAGCGCGTGCAGTAGCTCGTGCGCTTGTGCGCGTGGCAGCTCTACGCGGATGCGGAAGTCGTCATGCATGGAGATCACGGATGTGTAGGGGCATGGCGGATGCGGGCATGGCGGAGGATGCTAGCGGACGGCGCTGCTGGCGAACAAAGCTTGGTGTTCTGCATATCGCAGATCCCACTTATAACCCATTGGTTATAATCGCGTTTTCGACAATGCCCGAAGCCGCAACACTCATCCGCGAGGCTCGCTACGCAGCGGGCCTCACCCAAGCCGCGCTCGCCGAGCGACTCGATGTCAGCCAGGCCGCTATCGCCAAGCTGGAGCGACAGGGAGCCAACCCAACCGTGGACACACTCGACAATGTCCTACGGGCCACCGGACACCGTCTCGCGCTAAGCGCCGCCCCCGCGCATCGGCTTGACGCAGACGAGAGCCCCCTCGACGAGCTCTAAGCCGACTCCTCACGCAAGGAGCGCTCGGCGGGCTCCTCTGGCGCGGCTTCGGTGACCAGCGTAGGCGTCGTGCCTTTCTCGACCGTGTCGCGCGTGACGACGCACTTCTTGACGTCGCGGCGGGAGGGCAGCTCGAATTGGACCTCGAGCAGGATCTCCTCGATGATCGAGCGCAAGCCACGCGCGCCGGTTTCCCGCTCAAGCCCCTTCTCTGCGACCGCCAGCAGCGAGTCCTCGGCGAACACGAGCTCGATCCCGTCGAAGGAGAAGAAGCGTTGGAACTGCTTGACAAGGGCGTTGCGCGGCTCGGTGAGGATCGAGACGAGATCCTCACAGGTGAGCTGGTGGACAGCTGACATGACCGGCAGGCGTCCGATGAACTCGGGAATCAGGCCGTACTCGATCAAGTCCTCGGGCAGGCAGTGCTCGAATATTTCGCCGGTGTCGCGCTCGAGTTTGGTTTCGATTGCCGAGGCAAAGCCGATGCCGTTGTGGCCGATACGCCGCTCGATCACCTTGTCGAGGTGCGCGAACGCGCCTCCGCAGATGAACAGGATGTTGGTCGTGTCGATCGTGAGGAACTCCTGGTGTGGGTGCTTGCGTCCCCCCTGTGGCGGCACCGATGCCTGTGTGCCCTCGAGGATCTTCAACAGCGCCTGCTGCACGCCCTCGCCGGAGACGTCGCGAGTGATCGAGGGATTGTCGGCCTTGCGCGCGATCTTGTCGACCTCGTCGATGTAGATGATCCCCGTCTCGGCCTTCTTGACGTCATAGTCGGCGGCTTGGATCAGCTTGAGCAGAATGTTCTCGACGTCCTCGCCGACATATCCGGCCTCGGTAAGCGCGGTCGCGTCGGCAATCGCGAACGGCACGTTCAGGATGCGTGCGAGGGTCTGAGCCAACAGCGTCTTGCCGCAGCCGGTGGGACCGAGTAGCAGGATGTTGGACTTCTGCAGCTCGATGTCCGAATCCTCGGACTGCATCATCTGCACGCGCTTGTAGTGGTTGTAGACGGCGACCGAAAGAGTGCGCTTGGATGCCTCCTGGCCGACGACATACTCGTCGAGCACGTCGTAGATGGCGCGCGGCTTGGGCAGGTTCTCGAGGTCGAACGCTGGTGGTGCCGCCAGCTCCTCGTCGATGATCTCGTTGCAGAGATCGATGCACTCATCGCAGATGTAGACGCCAGGGCCCGCGATCAGCTTCTTGACCTGCCGCTGAGACTTGCCGCAGAAACTGCAGAGGAGCTGCTCGTTGGAATCGGTTGGTCTGGCCATGTTGAGTCTCTCCTCCTACAACGCGACCGTCATCTCAGAACTAGTGCTCTGAGATGACGCGATCGATGATGCCGTACTCCTTGGCCTCCTCGGAGCTCATGAAGTAGTCGCGCTCCGTATCTTTGCTGACTTGATCGAGCTTCTTGCCGGTGTGTTTGGCGATGATCTCATCCAAGCGTTTGCGCACGTCGATGATCTCCTTCGCGTGGATCTCGATGTCGCTCGCCTGCCCCTGGAAGCTCGATGAGACCTGGTGGATCAGGATCTTCGCGTTGGGCAGGGCCATGCGCTTGCCCTTGGCGCCCCCGGCGAGCAGCAGCGCCCCCATCGACATCGCGATGCCGACACAGATCGTCTGCACGTCAGGCTTGATGAACTGCATCGTGTCGTAGATCGCAAGGCCTGCGTACACCGAACCGCCGGGCGAGTTGATGTAGATCGAGACGTCCTTGGTGGGGTCCTCGGACTCCAGATGCAGCAGTTGGGCGACGATCAGGTTGGCGACCTGATCGTCGACGGGCGTGCCGAGAAAGATGATCCGCTCGTTGAGCAGACGGCTGTAGATGTCGAACGCGCGCTCGCCTCGCGAGGTCTGCTCAACCACCATTGGTACAAGTGGGCTCATGGTCCTCGCTTCAGTTTCGCTTTACAGGCCGGATTCCTTCTGAACATATCCCGAGCGGGGTGCTGACTAGGCTAGCGCCCTGGCGTCCAAAGTCTCGCCGCAGCCGCCTCGCCGCCACCCTCGCCCTGCTTCTCCTCGGACTCCGGTGTCCAAAGCTTCTCACGCGCCTGGGCCTGCTCGAGAGGGATCGGCGTAGCCTCGGAGGCGATCAGCTCGACTGCCTGGCGGGCAGCAAGATCCTCGCGGATGTCCTCCAGGCGCCCGGAGTCGCGCAGCTGCACGAGCAGCTTTTGCGGCTCGACTCCCTCGCGCTCTGCCGTGGGAGTCAGGACCTCGAGCAGGTCCTCCTCACTCGGCACGATCTTCTCGGCCGCGACGACCGCGGCGATCACCGCCTCGCGGCGAAGCGACTGACCGGCGTCGGGCAGCAGCTCGGCGATCATGTCGTCCTCCTCGCGTCCGGTGATCTTCAGATACACCTCGCGGGTGATACCGCGATGGGAGAGGGAGTGCAGCATGCGATCCCACATCTCGCGGGCCTTTGCCTGAACGAGCGCCTCGGGCACCTCGACGTGCGCTTCGGCCGCCGCCACGTCGAGCGCGGCCTCGCGAAACTCGGCCTCGATGCGCTTGGCGTCGGCGTCTGCCAGGCGCGTACGAATGTCCTCGGTGAGCTCCGCAACTGAGTCAAAGCCCATGTCCACGGCGAAATCCTCGTCCACTTCTGGGAGCAGCTTGTGCTTTACCTCCTTGACCGCCACCTCGAAGGAGGCGTCGGCGCCCGCCAGCTGCTCACTTTGATAATCGGCCGGAAAAGAGACCTCGATCGTCCGAGCCTCTCCCGCCGCGGATCCCTCCAAGCCCTCCTCGAAGCCGGGGATCAAGTTGCCCGAACCAAGCTCTATGAGCTGATCGCGCCCCTCCCCACCCTCGAACGGCTCGCCCGCGGTCGAGCCGAGATAGTCGACTACGACGAAATCGCCCGAGGCTGCTGGACGCTCGACGGTCTCCAGTCGCGCCAAGCGATCGCGCAGCCCGTCGATCTCCTGTTGGATGGCCTCGTCCTCGACGACGACCTCGCGGCGACCGACCTCGAGGCCCTTGTAGTTGCCGAGTTGTGCGGTCGGCAATACGCCTATCTCGATCGAGAACTCCAGTGCCGCGCCCTGCCCCGGGAGATCGGCGAGATCCAGCTGTGGATCTCCCACCGGCACGATGCCGGCCGTCTCGATCGCATCCGAATACCAACTGCCCAAGGTGTCGCGAACCGCTTCCTCCAGCACCACCTCGCGTCCCACGCGCTGGATCACCAGCGGCGCCGGGACCTTGCCGCGACGAAATCCAGGGAGCTTCATTTCCCGCCCCAATTGGCGGGCCTTGCGCGCCAGGCGATCCTCGATCTCACTCGAGGGGACCTCCACCTGCACGCGCACACGCGACTCGGGCAGCTCGGTGACGGTTGTCTTCAGGGCCGTTGGCATGGCTGCCACGATACCGTGCGAGCCGATGCTGGTTCGCGCTCGTGGCATACGCCGTCTGGAGGGCTGGCTTTGGACAGGTCCTGTCGGACACCTGCTCGGCGGCTCGCTGGACTTCGCAGAAGCGCTGGTGGGCTATATGCGCGCCCGACGCCGCGGTGAGCACGCGCCCCGCTGACCGTATCGTCGAGCGGGGCGCCTACCTGTGCGATTCGTTACGCGGCTGCGACCACGTGACCGTCGAACGCCAGCGCCTTGCCGCGCGGGACGACGAGCACCGGGCAACCGGCATTCTCGATCAGGTTCTCGCTGGCGGCGCTGAGCGAGACACGACCCTCCTCGGCCTCGGGGCGTGAGCCGACCACGATCAGGCCGGCCTCCCGCTCTGCCGCGACGAGCTCTGCTCCAAACGCCCGAGCAAGTGCCTCGGCGGTCGCCTGGGCGCCACCGTCACCGGCCACCGCGATACCACGCGTGAGCTGCGAATCGCCGTTCTGTGCATATCCGGCTGGGGCGATCGCGACGGCGACGGCGCCACCGTTCAGCAGACGCTGCGCGGAGTTGCCGACCGTGACGCTGCCCTTGGCGGTGTGCGAGTCCGAGCAGAACACGATCATGTCGGCCTCGGTCTGCGTGGCCAGCTTGCTCAGGCCCCCTGGGGTGGAGGGGTCGGTGATGACGTGACGCGGGGCATCGCTGTCGCCGAGTAGCTCCGTGCCCTTGCGCAGCAGCTCTTCGGCCTCGTGCTGGGCGAGGATCTCGCGACTGGTCTCCCCCTCGGGCGCGTGGCGTACGTAGGCGAGCGACACCGTCGCACCGGCGCTTGCGAACAGCCGGCCGAGCGCAACCGCGTCGTCCTCGTTGTTGGTTCCGTCATAGGAGATGATGATGTTGGCGGACATTTTTCGACTCTTTCTCTGTGCCGTTTCGCCCGGCTTCGTTTTGTTGCCTGGCGCCTATTGCCGTCTTGTGGCGATCGCCCTCTGGCACGATCCAAACTGAACTTCCATTACATGGTGCCCATTCCCTGCCATCAGCACCAGTGAATCTCGTAATCTGAGCTATAAGGACAGCTAATGCTCAACGTTGCTCGATTGCGAGTCCTCGTAGAGGTCGCCAGACGTGGCTCGTTCTCGGGCGCGGCCGAGGCACTTTCCTACACCCAGTCGGCCGTCTCCCAGCAAGTCGCGACGCTGGAGGCCGAAACCGGCATGACGCTGCTCGAGCGCCACGCGCGTGGCGTGCGCGTGACCGCCGCTGGACAGGCGCTCGTGGAGCACGCCGAAGGCATCCTTGCGCGCTTGGAGGCTGCCGAAGACGAGCTGTCTGCGATCGCAGGCTTGCGGGCCGGGAGGCTGCGCATGGCCTCCTTTCCGACCGCGGGCGCGACGCTGATGCCGCTTGCAATCGCAACGTTCCGCTCGCGCTACCCGGAGCTGGAGTTGACGCTCGCCGAGGGAGAGCCCGAGGAGATCGCTCCTCGCCTGCAGGCCGGCGAGTTCGACCTGGCCCTGTTGTTCGAGTTCGACGAGCCTGCAAGCGTCGAGGGCCTGACGCGCGTAGAGCTGCTCGAGGATCCGATGTACCTGGCGCTACCCCGCGAGCACATGCTCGCCCGGAAGAACGATCTGCGCCTGGAGGATCTGCATGGCGAGGCGTGGGTGCAGACCTCCCGCTCCAGTCCCTGCGCGCGCCATGTCGTGCGTTCTTGTCACGCCGCCGGATTTGAGCCGAACGTCGCGTTTGAGAGCGACGACTACCAGACGGTTCAGGGACTTGTCGCCGCCGGAGTCGGCGTCGCGCTGATTCCCGAGCTGGCGTTGTCGGTTGTGCGCGAGGACATCGCGATCCGCACGCTTGCTCCGAGTCCTCCTGTGCGTCAGGTGATCGCGGCGGCGCCAACCGACGCACGCCTCAGTCCGGCGACGCCGGCGATGCTCGAGATCCTCGCGCACGCAGCCGAGCGCTATGAGTCGCTTCGAGCTCCACGCACGGATTGAATGAACATCATTGGGAACGGGGCGCGCATGCGCGCCCCGCGGGACGGCACATGTGCCGTCCCGGACCGCGGCGCATGCGCCGCGGTCAACAGCAGCAAAGAAGCTCTTTCAAAATGAGGGTGCGCTTGGGACGTTCATGGACCAAGCTGGTCACCGCGGGCTTCTAAGAGCTCGACTCCGACCGATCCGGCCAGGGGAAGCGCACGGCTCCCAGAGTTTGAACCTCGGGCTCCAGCTCTACGCCGAAGCGCTCGATCACGCGCCGACGGCCCTCGTCCATCAGCGCCACCACGTCGGCTGTCGTGGCCGTGCCGGTGTTCTCGATGAAATTGGCGTGCTTGGGGGCAAAGCGGGCACCGCCGACGCCCAGGCCGTTGCAGCCGGCCTCCGATAGCAGCAGGCCGGCACTGTGCCCCCCCGCTCGCTCGTCCTCAGGGTTCTTGAAGGTCGAGCCAAACGTCTTGATCCCCTGCGGCTGGGCCTCGTGGCGGCGGGCGCGCATCTCGGCAAGCGTCGCCTTGACGATGTCCACATTGGCCGGCTCAAGCGCGAACGAAGCGTGCGCGACGACTTCCCCCTCGGCCAGATTGGAGTGGCGATAGCCGAAGCCCAACTGCTCCGCCGTGCGGCGCTCGATCCCCTCAGCGGTGACGATCTCGGCCCATTCGAGCGTGTCGGCCAGCTGGCCGCCATAGGCGTTTGCGTTCATCCGCAAGGCGCCTCCAACGCTACCGGGAATGTTGACGCCGAACTCGATGCCGGACAGCCCCGCCTGAGCCGCCCGGGCCGCAACCGAAGGTAGGCGGGCTCCGCCCCCGCACACGATCCGCTGCCCTTCGTGCTGGACCTGAGCCAACTTGCGATCGAGCTTGATGACCAGCCCGGGGACGCCCCCGTCGGCGATCAGCAGATTCGAGCCCGACCCCACCACGGCGATCGGAACCTCGATCGCGCTCGCCCAGGTGAGCAGCTCGCTCAGTTGAGCATTGCTCCCGGCGCGGGCGAAATAGTCGGCATCGCCGCCTGTCCGGATCGTCGCCAAACGGGCGAGCGGAAAATCGCGTTGCACGATCGACGGTGCGGTATTCGGCGAATCTCTAGAGGCCATCGTCATCCACCAATCCTCGTCCCAGCGCATCCACGTCGCCGGCTCCCATCACCACGCACAGATCGCCATCCTCGAGTAGTTCGCCGAGTGCCTCCTGTGCCTCATCGAAACCAGCCTTCCAAAGCACCTCACGTCCCTGGGCATGCGCAACGGTCGAGTGCACAAGCGTCTCTCCGCCGATGCCCGGATGATCCTTGGCGCGCTCGCGTGCCGGATAGACCTCGAGCACCACGACGACGTCGGCAATCGCAAGAGCCTTGCCGAACTCATCTGCGAGCAGCGCCGTGCGCGAATACAGATGTGGCTGGAAGACCGCGACGAGCCGCTTCGGGCCAAGCGTACGGGCTGCGTTCAAGGTAGCCGCCACCTCGGTCGGGTGATGAGCGTAGTCGTCGATCACGACTGCTCCGCTCGCGGTCGTTCCCAGGCGCTGGAAGCGCCGCGCGGCACCGGTGAAGCCGGCGATCGCCGTGCGGGCACTGTCGGCGAGCCCCACCAGACGCGCGACCTCGAGCGCGCCCGCGGCGTTACAAGCGTTGTGAGCACCCGGAACCATGACGTGCACCTCACCCCCCCGCCAACAAAACCAGGAGCCGCCCGGCTCCAGTTCCGGCGCCGCCACGTCGTAAGCGACGACCTCGATGTTTCCGGCGCACTCCTCGCGCGCGGGAGAAGCGGGCGGGTCCTGGACTGCGCCCACGTCCGTGCCGTTCATATGGATCGCGCTGGAAGCGGCGGCGGGTGAAAGCAGAGCCAGCAAATCGGGCCTGTCCCAAATGACGACGGCCCGCCGGGCCAGAGCAAGAAACTCGCGGAAGGCCTCGCGCAGCTCCTCCAGCGAGCCGAATGTCGCGTGATGGTCGAGCTCGACATTCGTGAGCAGCGCGATCTCGACGTCGAGGCTGAGCATCGAGCGATCGGACTCGTCGGCCTCGACGACCAGCCACTCGCCCTCGCTCCAGTGTGAGTTGGCAAGGCCCGGCCCAACCGAGCTGCCCACAAGCCAGCCGGGGTCGGCTCCGCCCTCACGCAGCAGGTGCACGATCATCGAAGCGGTGGTCGTCTTGCCGTGAGCCCCCGCGACGGCGATCGTGCGACGCAACGCGCTCAGCTCGGCCAGCAGCTCTGCCCTGGGGCGGTCGGCAAGGCCCCGCCGGCGCGCGGCGAGACGCTCGGGGTTGTCCGCCGGGACGGCGCTGGAGTAAATGATCTCGACCTCCGCCCCATCGGGCACGTTTGCCGCATCGTGTCCGATGCTCGCCTCGAGCACGCCCTCCTCGCGCAGGCGCTCGGAGTGCACGCTGGATGCCCTGTCGGACCCACTCACGCTTGCTCCGAGTGCGTGGGCCGCACGCGCATAGCCGCTCATCCCGGCACCACCCACACCGACGAAGTGCAGGCGACGACGCGTCCATGGCCGCTTGGAATCGTTCATCGCACCCGCTCCGAGGGGCGCACGCGCTTGGAACGTGTCTCATGCCCATTGCGGACGACCGACGTCATTGTCCGGCTGCCTCCAGCAGCTCCGCCGCGATCTCGCGAGCCGCATTTGGACGCGCGAGCCGTCGCGAGGCGCTTGCCATCGTGCTTAGACGGGCCGGGTTGGCCAGCAGTTGTGCCACCTCGCGCGCCAGCCTGGAAGGACTGAGCTCGGCGTCCTGCACAACGATTGCGGCACCGGCCTCGGACATCCAGCGGGCGTTGGCGCTCTGATGGTCTGCTGAGGCATGCGGATAGGGAACGAGGATCGCCGGCAGGCCGTGCGCGGCGATCTCGAACAGCGAGCCACCGGCACGCGCCACGACCAGGTCGCTGGCGGCCAGAGCGGCTGTGAACTCGTCTATGTCGAGATACTCGCGTAGGTCGTAGCCGGCCGGGAGCGGCTGGCCCGACAGTTCGGGGTAATCGCGCCGCCCGCACACATGCAGGACATGAAATGCAGTCGAGGCGAATGCGCTGAGCGCCGCCTGGTTGAGCGTGCGCGCTCCGAGCGAGCCGCCGAAGACGAGCACACAGGTCTCATCGGCCGCGATCCCGAGCCGCTCGCGTGCGTCTGTGCGCTCGACCTGCACCGCAGGGATCGGGCGCCCGGTGAGCCGGTAGCGCGCTCCTTCACGGCCGGTGATCGGGAACGCCAGGCACACCCGCCTGGCAAAGCGAGCGAGCATGCGATTGGTGAGCCCGAGATGGCTGTCGGCCTCACTCAGCACGAGCGGGATGCGCCGTGTGAGCGCCGCCACACCGACCGGTCCGGCGGCATAGCCGCCGCCCCCCATCACAGCGTCCGGTCGGAGCTCTGCCAAAAGCGCACGCGCACGCAGCGTCGCACGGGCGGCGCGCAGCAGCGCACGCGCCGCGTGTACCGGGCTCGAGCGACTGAGGCCTTCCACCGAGATCGCCCTGAACTGATAGCCGGCCTGCGGCACCAGCTGTGCCTCCGCCCGCGCCCCGCCGATGAATGTGACCGCGGCGCCCTCAGCCCGCAGCGCGTCCGCCACCGCGAGCGCCGGAACCACGTGCCCGGCCGTCCCGCCGGCGGCTATCACGATCCTCTTCTGCTCTGTGCTCACGGCCCCATCGTGCCGGTTCGCGCGGCGAGGCGTCGGCCACTGCCCGTCGAGAGCCCTGCGCGGCGCTACTCGAGTCGTCCACCTCGGCAGAGACAGCGCGCGGGCGCTTGCCTCGCGATGAGCTCACCGCACGCACGTGGGCGCTACCGCCGGCTGCCACGTTCAGCAGCAACCCCATCGCGACAAGCGTCACGATCAGGCTGCTCGAGCCGTAGGAGACCAGCGGCAACGGAACGCCTGTGAGCGGAGCCAGGCCGAGTACCGCAAAGGCGTTGAGCAATGCTTGGGAGACGATCAGCGAGGTCATGCCGACGGCGATCAGCGCGCTGTGCAGGCTGCGAGCGGACTTGGCGACGCGTAGGCCGGCGTAGGCGATCATGCCGTAGAGGAACAGCAGCGCAAATACGCCGAGGACGCCGAGCTCCTCGCCGATCACCGCGAGGATGAAGTCGGTCTGGGCCTCCGGCAGGTAGAAGATCTTCTGCACCGACTGTCCAGGGCCGACACCGAACAGCCCGCCGGAGCCGATCGCTATCTGCCCTTGGACCGCCTGGAAGCCGCTGCCCGAGGCGTGAGCCCACGGATCGACGAACGAGGTCAGGCGGGCTCGCTCATAGGGGCGTGCGATTGCGATCAGAGCGACGATCGCAACCACCGAGCCGCCGATGATCGCCAAGTTGCGAGCTGGGATGCCGGCCGCTACGAGCAGCGCGCAGGTCGTGAAGGCGATCACCATCGCGGTGCCGAGGTCTGGCTGGGTAACGACCAGCAGACAGGCGGCACCGACGACCGCCAGCAGCGGTTTGCACAGCTCACGCAGATCGTGCACGCGCTGCGGGCGGCTCGCAAGCAGCGTCGCCGAGTAGAGCACGAGCGCGAGCTTGAGCAGCTCGGAAGGCTGGAACTGGAGCGGCCCGCTGCCGATCCAGCGGCGCGCGCCGTTGACGCTCACGCCGACGTGTGGGATGTGCACGGCGAGCACGAGCACGAAGGAGACGGCAAGCAGCGGCGCGACCGCTCCCTGGACGCGCGCGATGCCGTCGCGCGCGAGCACCCTCATCAAAAACAACCCGAGGGCGCCGTAGAGAACGAACCTCATCAGCTCGCCCGTGCCGCTGCCGCCGCTCGCCAGCAGGCTGCTGGCCGAAGAGGCGCTGTAGACCATGACCGCCCCGAAGGCGAGCAGGCAAAGTGTGGCCGTCAACAGGATGTTGTACTCGAGCGACTGCGCCCGCTTCGTCTGGGCGGACGCTCCCCGCCGTGCGCGCTTGGCCCGCGACTTCGGGGTCGTGGCAGAATTTGAGCGCCGTCCGGCTACAGACATCAGAGCCCTCTTCGACACTGGTCCTCGGAAGCCTCTACAGCCTTCCCAGCACTTACCCCTACGCCTTCTAGTGCGTACTTCTACGGCTCTCCGAGTGCTTACGAGGAGGGCTCTTACGAGAGCGCTATGCGCCGTGGTGCGGGCCCCGGTCGTTACAGCTGCTGGACGAACTCGCGGAAGCACTCTCCGCGAGCTTCGAAGTCTGCGAACTGGTCGAAGCTCGCGCAGCCGGGTGAGAGCAGCACCACCTCACCGTGGACGGCCGTGGCGGCAGCAAGCGAGAGCGCATAGTCGAGGTCGCCACACATGTGCACCTCCACCTGCTCCCCACCTATCGCCCGCTCGATTATGTGCGCGTCTTCGCCGATTAGGTAGACGGCGCGACAGCCGGCGCTCACGGGTCTTTGCAGCGCTGTGAAGTCCTGAGCCTTGGCTTGACCACCGAGGATCAGGTGTACAGGCAGATGCTCGGCTGCCATCGCCTTGAGCGCGACAAGCGTGCTCGCCACGTTGGTCGCCTTGGAATCGTTGACAAAGAGAACGCCTTCCCTGGTTGCCACATGCTCCAAACGGTGAGCTACTCCGGCGAAGCTGCGCAACCCAGCCCGCACCGCCTCGAGATCCAGGCCACGCGCCAGGCACACCGCGGCGGCAGCCATCGCGTTCTCCAAATTGTGGCGGCCCCGCAGCGAAAGCTCGCTCGATGCGAGTAGCGCTTGACCTTGCCAATAGAGCGTTCCGTCGCGCACTGAAAGCTGTGCATGCGGATCGCTGCCGAAGCTCACTCTTCGTGCCGCACCAGGCAGGCCCTCGGACTGGAACTCTGTCGGCACTACCGCCAGATCTTCGCTTTCCTGTCGCGTGAATATCTCGAGCTTGGCAGCCAAATAGGCGTCGAGCGTCCCGTGACGGTCGAGATGATCGGGCGTGAGATTGAGCAACACCGCCGCCTCAGGCGCGAACGCGAGCGTGTCTTCCAGCTGAAATGAGGACGCCTCGCATACGACGATCACGCGCTCGTCGATACGGCCGTCGAGCCCGCTGAGCGCCACTCCCACATTGCCCGCCACGGCCACTGCAAGGCCCGCCACGCGATGGATGTGCCCGACCAGCTCGACCGTCGTGGTCTTGCCGTTCGTGCCTGTGACCGCGATGAACTCGTTTGGCAGAAGCCGCCATGCCAGCTCGAGCTCGCCGATGACGGACATCCCAAGCGAGCGTGCCTGGGAGATCAACGGCGCCTGTGCTGGCACGCCCGGACTCTTGACGAGCGTGCGTGCACGCTCGAGCAACGTGACTCCCTGCTCGCGCAAATGCAAATCGACACCCGCCTGCGCGAGCACCTCGAGCCCATCTGGGGCACCGGCGTCGACCCCGAGCACCTCCGCTCCCCTCGCGCGCAGCGCCAGCGCCGCGGCGACGCCCGACCGGGCAAGACCCACGATCAGGTAGGGGCCTGGCGGTAGATCGGGCCGAGGCTTCACGACTGTGCCGATCTCACTCCGTGCGCTCTGCGCAAGCGCTCATCAACCGTGCAGGCTCTGGCGATAGAGGGTGAAGCCGATCGCACAGCAGATCGCAGCGACAATCCAGAAGCGCAGGATGATCTTCGTCTCCGACCAGGAACGCAGCTCGAAATGATGGTGTATTGGCGCCATCAGGAACACCCGCTTTCGTGTCATCTGGAAGGAGATCACCTGGATCACCACCGACAGCGCCTCGATCACGAAGATGCCACCGATCAGGATCAACAACGTCTCGGTCTTGGTCATCACAGCAAGGCCGGCGATCGCGCCACCGATGCCGAGCGAGCCGGTATCCCCCATGAAGATCGTGGCCGGGAACGCGTTGAACCACAGGAAACCGATGCAGGCACCGACGAGCACACCTGCCAGCATCGCGAGGTCGGAGTCTTCGGCTATGAACGTGATGCCGATGTAGGTAAGCAGCACGATCGCGCCGCAACCGGCCGCAAGCCCGTCGAGCCCGTCTGTCAGGTTGACGGCGTTGGTGGTTCCGGCGACCACGAAATAGATGAGCACCGGATAGAAGACGCCCAGATCGACGGTGTAGTCGACGAAACGCAAACGCAATGTCGGCGCGAGGTCGGCCCCGTGTCTTGCCACGTACCAAAGCCCCAGCGAAATCGCGATTGTGATCGCGAGCTTGGTGCGACCGCGAAGACCGAGCGAGCGGCGCTTGACCAGCTTTGTGTAGTCGTCGGCGAAGCCCAGCAACGCACAGGCGATCGCAGTCCCGAAGACGCCAACGGAGCGCCATTCGAAATTTGTGAGAATCAGATACGGGATCGCGACCGCGACGAAGATGATGATCCCGCCCATCGTCGGCGTGCCCGCCTTCTCGTGGTGGCCCTGAGGACCGTCCTCGCGAATATGCTGGCCGAACTCGCGCCGGCGCAAGAACTCGATGAACTTCGGGCTCAAGAAGATGCAGATGAGCAGCGCTGCCGTGCCCCCGATGAGGATGCGACCCATCAGCTGATCCGTGCGCCCAGGGCTTCGCGGGCAACCGTGACGTCGTCGAAGGGCACCTTCACGCCTTCGGCGAATTCCTGTCCCTGCTCGTGGCCCTTGCCGGCGATCACGAGCACGTCGCCGTCTTGCGCGAGCGATACGGCCTGCTCGATCGCGGCACGCCGGTCGACCTCGCAGGCGACTGCCGGAGCCCCGGAGGGACGCTCTGCGCGAACCGCGCCCTGCATGATCTCGGCGATGATCGCCTGTGGATCCTCCGAGCGCGGATTGTCGGAGGTGACGAGCAGCACGTCGGCCAGAGAAGCCCCGATCGTACCCATCAGTGGACGCTTGCCACGATCGCGATCGCCGCCGGCGCCGAATACGCAGATCACCCTGCCATGACCGACTTCATGTGCAGTGTTCAATACGTTCTGTAGCGAGTCGGGCGTGTGCGCGTAGTCGACGAGCACCGCGAAATCCTGTCCAGCATCGACCGGCTCCAAGCGCCCGGGCACGCGCACGCCGCGCTCGAGCGCGGCAAGCAGCGTGTCGAGATCGCCGCCGAGCGTGTGGACGGCGGCAAGCGCGCCAAGCGCGTTTGAGACATTGAAGCGGCCGGGCAGACCGAGTGAGAGCGAGCGCGTGCCCGACGGCGTGTCCAACTGCAGGTGCGTCCTGCCCAGCTCGATCTGTACCTCGCGCGCACGGTAATCCGCCTCGGTGTCGATCGCGAAGGTCACCACCTCCTCCTGTTCGGCGGCCAGGCGTCGCCCGTAGGGGTCGTCCAGGTTCACGACCGCAACGCCGGGCTTGGCCTGTTGCCCGGACTGCACGAACAACCGTTGCTTGGCTTGGAAGTAGTCCTCCATCGTCTCGTGAAAGTCGAGGTGATCCTGGGTCAGGTTCGTGAAGATCGCGGCGGCGAAGCGCACACAGTCGGTGCGTCCCAGTGCCAGTGCGTGCGAGGAGACCTCCATCGCACAGCTGCTCTGGCCACTGTCGAGCATCGCCCAGAAGTCGCCCTGCAGGTCGATCGCCTCGGGAGTCGTGCGACTCGCGGCTCGCCGCTCGCCGGCGACACGCGATTCCACGGTGCCAAGCAACCCACAGCGCTCGCCGGTGGCTTCCAACAGCGCGCACACCAGATGGGCGCTCGTCGTCTTGCCGTTGGTGCCCGTGATGCCGACCACGTGCAAACGCGCGGTCGGCTCGCCGTAGAAACGCGCAGCGAGCGGACCCATCGCCGCCCGGGTCGAGCTCACCAGCAGCTCGGGGACGCCCAGTCCGAGCGGGCGCTCGACGACCAGCGCCGCCGCCCCGGCCGCCACCGCCTGCGCAGCGAAATCGTGGCCGTCGCGCTCGTAGCCAGGAACGCAGAAGAACAGCGTGCCTGCCTGCACACGACGGCTGTCATAGGCCAGGCCGCTTATCTCAGGCGAATCGGGGATCGGCGAGAGCACCCGCAGTCCGGGCAGCTCCGCGGCCGTCAACTCGTCCAACCTCATGGCTTTGCGCCGTCTGAGCTCAAGGAGCGAGAGTCTAGGGCTAGTGCCAGAAGGGATGGCCCGAGCTGTGCCGGCCGAGCCCTAGCTCGGCGGGATCCCCAGGTATGGCAGTGCGAATTCCATGATCTGGCCGAAGGCAGGGGCGGCGACGACGCCACCGTAGATCGAGTCGGCCTGCGGTTCGTCGACGATCACCGCACACAGCAGCTTGGGGTCGGAGGCGGGAGCGAAGCCGACGAACGAAGCGACATAGGCGCTTTTGGAATATTCACCTGTTTCAGGGTCGATCTTGCTGGCCGTTCCGGTCTTCCCGGCCAGTTCGTAGCCGGGTATCGACACCTCACTCGCGGTGCCTCCCGGTGCGAGCACCCCCTTGAGCATTTCGCGAACCTCGGCCGCGACGCTCGACGAGATGACCCGCCGCCCTGCCGGCTCTGCGACCGTGTGGCCGCCGACCGTCCCAACGATGTGCGGCCGGCGCAAGATGCCTCCGTTGGCAATCGCCGAATAGAGCGTGGCCATCTGAATCGGTGTCACCAACTCGCCCTGGCCGATCGGCAAGTTGCCCATCGAGGAGCCCGAGTATTTGTCCAGCGGCAGCGTCGCTCCACCTTCTTCGCCGGGTATGTTCGCGCCCGTCGGCGCTCCAAAGCCGAAGCTGTGCACCCAGGAGTTGAACTTTTCCGGGCCCAACAGGCTTGCGATCTTGATAGCGCCGACGTTGCTCGACTGGGCCAGGATCTGTGACGCGGTCAAAGACTCGGTTTCGTGTTCGGTGTCGTCGTGGATCGTGCGCCCGCCGAGTTCGATCTGATCGGGGATTTCAAAGCCTGAGTTGGGCGTGATCCGTCCTTCCTGCAACGCCCCGGAGACGGTCACGACCTTGAATGTCGATCCAGGTTCGTAGTTGAAGCTGACCGCCCGGTTCTCGAACGCTTCTTCGGGCTTTGCGGGTGGATCGTTGCTGTTGACAAGCGGCCAGTTGGCCATGGCGAGGATCGCGCCAGTGCGCGGGTCCATCACGATCGCGGTGGAGTCCTTGGGATGAAAGACGCGGCCGACGGCGCTGAGCACGTCTTCGGCACGCTGTTGGATGTTGGCGTCGAGCGTGAGCGCGATCGAGGAGCCCTCCCGCTCGTGGCGGGTTTCGGCGATCGAGATCGGCTGGCCGATCGCGTCGCTCACAACGCTGCGCTCGCCGGCACGCCCCGCGAGCGTTGCATTCTCGGAATACTCGAGACCCATGAGCCCCGCCCCTTCGTGTTCGGTGCCGACGATCCCAAGCACTTGCGCGGCCAGCGCGCCGCGGGGATATACGCGGCGCATCACCGGGGTGCCCCGCAATCCGGGAATTTTCTCTGGGGTGCCGAGCGGGCCCGGGATCTTCAACGCCAGCGCCTGCTGCGCTGTGTCATAGGAAAGCGCCCGCGACAGGTACACAAAACCGGTGTGCTCGCTCAGCTTTGTGAGCACCTGCGCCTGGGTGAGGCCGAGCAGCGGAGCCAGCTGGCGAGCGGCATCGAGTGGATCTTCGATCAGGTAAGGATCGACGGTGAGTTCCTGCGCCGGTTCGGAGATCGCCAGCGCCACGCCGTTGCGATCGGTGATCGTGCCACGCTGGGCGGGCACCACTTCGTCGGTGAGCTGCTGCGTCTGTGCGGCTCTGCGCAGCACGCCGCTGTGAGGACCACCGAGGTAGAGAGCGCGTGCGCTTGCGATCAGCAGCAGCACGACGAACAGCCCGAACAGCAGCCCGACGCGACGTTGGACGGCCGCCATCGGCTATTCCCCTGTGCCGGCCTGGGTGCCGCCGGCGGGAGCGCTCGCCGCCGCGCCACTGGAGCTCGGCGACGACGCCGGCGCTTCGGCGGCTCGGGCGCCCGCGACCGATGGAGCGTTTTCGGCCGACGTGGATGAGCCGGTGCTTGGCGGCGAGGCACTCGACGGCGAGCTTGTCGACTGGGTTTCTGCCGACCCCACAGCGCTTTCGCCCGTCGAGCCGGAGGTGGAGGAGCTGGAATCTTCCGCTGAGCCGGACGCTTCTGCTGCACCGCTCGTCTGAGAGGCGGCTTCACCGCCAGCGCTCCCGCTGGAGGATTCGCCACCGGTAGTGCTCGCCGCGGACGCCGTGCTCGCAGAGGCTTGGGCGGCGGTGGAGAGTGCAGCCGCCGCGCGTGAGATGTCAGCCATGTTCGCCGTGACGAAGTGAACCGTCCCGGTCGGCGCCAGCGTCATGCCGGCGGCCGTCGCCAAGGGCGCGACCCGGTTTTCGGATGAGTACATCGAGTCTTCGATGTTCAGTTGAGCGTTTTCACGCTGCAGCGTCGCCACATGCCCGAGCGTGCGACCGATGCCAGTGTTGAGCTTGAGCACCAGTAGCTGCATTGCGACGATCCCGATCAGGGCGAAGGCCAGCAGGCCGATCCACAAGCGTCCTCGAATCAGCCTGTCCACGAAGGCACTGCTCGATATGCCGTCCAGAGCCTGGACGCCACGCAGCGCAATACCCGGAGTGGCTCCGGTCGAGGTGCGCCCCCGCGCAGGAGCCGAGCGCTTGCGCGCGGGTGAACTCGGTAGCCCCGGGCGTTCGCGCGGTAGCGCAACACCTGGCGCCGGGATCGCGACCGCAGCCGCGACGGCGAGCGGACCCGAGCGAGCGGGAGCGCTGGGACCCGATACGCGTCTGGCGCGGCGGGGCGCGGCGGGGCGCCCGCCGATCTTCGATCGGTCGGGCGCGGCGCGCTTGGGAAGCGAGCGGGCCGTAGCGGGCGGGGTCATGCTTGACCTCCTTGATCGGTTGAGAGACCTGCAAGCTTTGCGCCCGCACGTAGACGCGCCGAGGAAGCGCGCGGGTTGCGCGCCATCTCCTCTGCCGAGGGCACGATCGATCCACGCGTGACCAGCGCCGCCTCGGGCACGCGCCCACAACCGCAGACCGGCATGTCGGGCGGACAGATGCAGCCACGAGCGCGCTCGACGAGGAAATGCTTCACACGCCTGTCCTCCAGCGAGTGAAAGGAGATCGCGGCAAGCACGCCGCCCTCGCGCAAGAGTCCCCAAGCAAGCGGCAAGGCCCGATCGAGCTGTCCAAGCTCGTCGTTGACGGCGATCCGCAGAGCCTGAAACGTGCGCTTGGCGGGGTGCCCGGCGGCAAAGCGAGCCGGGGTGGGAATCGCGGCAGTGATGACCTCCACGAGCGCGAGCGTCGTTTCGATCGGAGACTGTGCGCGAGCGCGCACGATCGCACGGGCGATCTGGGAGGCGTGGCGCTCCTCGCCGAATTCGCGCAAGATCCCCGCCAGCCGGCGCTCGTCCCAGGTGGCAACGATCTCTCGCGCGGTGAGCTCCTGACGCGGATCCATACGCATGTCAAGCGGCGCGTCATAGGAATAGGAGAAGCCGCGCTCGCGCGTGTCGATCTGCATCGAGGACATGCCCAGGTCGAAGTAGACGGCGTCCGCGATCACTCCTTCTTCGGAGAGCATCTCCAGGCCCTCCGCATAGTCGCCGCGGATGAAGCGCGCCGAGCAGGGAATCTCCTGGGCGAGTTCGAGGAAGCGCTCCTGCGCGAAGGGATCTCGGTCGATGGCCACGAGCGTTCCCTGCGAGCCAAGACGCTCGGCGAGGGCGCGCGCGTGCCCGCCACCGCCGAAAGTGCAGTCGATTACGGTCTGGGCGGGTGGGATCCGATCCAGGTCGAGCAGGTCGAGCAGCTCCTCGGCGAGCACCGGAATGTGAACGGTGGTCATGTCAAGCAGGATGGTCAACGCGCGCGGTGATCTCTGCGACGCTGCCGAGCAGCGCCGGTCGATGTTCGTCCCAGCTGGTGCGATCCCACAGCTCCAGGCGATCGCCGGCTCCCACCACGACGACCTCCTTGCTGAGCTTTGCGTGCTCTCCGAGGAAGCCAGGCACCATGATCCGCCCGGCGGCGTCCAGCTCAGCGTCGTGTGAGCTCCCGTAGAAGAAGCGCTCGAGCTCCGTCAGCCGCGAGGAGAGCGGCGGCAGCTCGGCAAGCGAGCGCTCGGTGTAGCGCTCGTAGTCCTGCGGACGCCATACGCCGACATACGGCTTGAGGTCCACCGGCATCGCGAGCACCACGCCCTCCGACAGCGCGGCGCGATAACGGGCCGGAACGGTGAGCCGGTTCTTCGCGTCGAGCGTGTGGTCGAAGGTGCCGCGGAAGGCCACTGGGGGACTCCAATCAAGTTGGTCGAGCCGCGGTGGAGGAGTGGGAGGAGCTCCTCCACCACGGCTCGCTGCCGCGAACTTACCCCACTTTCCCCCACAATGCAACCCTAATTGCACATTTTCTCCCACAATCCATGTCTCGAGGCCCAAAAACGCACAAAAGAGCCTGCTCAGCTTGGGTTTTGCCGGTGGGAGGCATGCGCGCAACCACGCTGGGAGCGTGCATGCAAGCTTGCAGGGGCGGCGCGTGTAACGTTCGTTGCAGAGCTCCGACCAGAGTCAGCAAGAGAAAGGAACGTGTTGCCCTCCGCCACGACCGACCCGCACGATCGCCGCTGCTCGCCCGCCAAGCCCGCCAAGCACGCGCGCCGGCGCAGGCGCGACCTGCCAGCCGCGCACAAGGGCCGCACGAGCGCACACAAGGTCCGCACAAGCTGCATAGCCCTTGCGCTGATGTCGCTCCTCGGCGCGAGCGCGCTCGCAGGATGCGGATCCTCTGGCTCGAGCGGCGAACCGGCCAGCCTCGTGCCGGTGTCTGCGCCGCTCTATGCGAACGTGACCGTCAAGCCGAGCGGTGGATCGGGTGGCGACGCGTCGACGGCCGCCAAGGATCTTACGCACCTCGCCGAACCGTACGGCAGCCTCGCCCAGGCGCTGCTCTCGAGTGAAGGCAGCCATGTCGAATTCAAACGCGACATCGAGCCGTGGGTCGGACAGAGCGCCGGCATCTTCATCACCTCGCTGGACACCAGCAAGCTGCCCAAGAGCGGGAGCTCCGCTCAGGCGCTACTCGAAGGTGGCCTGACAAGCGCCGCATCCTCCCTCGGCGCCGGCACGTTTGGCACGAGTGGCGCCCAGGGGGCAATCGTCTTCGAGACCTCTGACGTCGGCAAGGCTCGCTCGTTCCTGGAAGGACGCGCACACGAACAACAAGCACACACTACGAGCTACCGGGGAGTCACCTACCAGGTCTCGGCCGGCGGAGAGGCGGAGGGCATTGTCAAGGACTTCGCTGTGATCGGCAGCGAATCGGGCTTGAAGGAAACTATCGATACATCGCTTGGAGGCTCGCCCATCACGAGTGCATCCGGCTATGTCAAGCCGCCAAGCGACGCGATCGTCAGCGCCTATGCCCAGCCTGAAGCACTGATCAAGGCGATTCACGGCTCAGGCGGCCTGGCCGGTCAGGGCGTGTCGCTGCTCGGCGAGCTGTTTGCCGACGCACAGACCGCTTCGCTGTCTGTGACACCCACGTCGAACACGATCTCGATACAGGGCGAAATCCACTCGAGCAACGACTCGGCACCCCTGTTCGGCCAGGAAGGCGCGAAGCAGCTGGGTAAGCTGCCAGGCAACTCCTGGCTTGCCGCAGGCGTCGGCAACGTCGGCGCCAACCTTCCCCGTGCGCTTGCGCTGCTGCACGGCGTCGCCTCGTTTGGCACCTCTACGATCTTCTCTTCGCTCGGCGGACCGAGCATCGAAAAGCTGTTCACGGCAATCGATTCGCCGAACGCCAAACTGCAACAGGACTTCGCGGGCTGGGCGGGCTCCGGCGGGATGTTCGTGAGCGGCACAGGCCTGTTCAACCTGCAGGCTGCGCTGGTGATCTCCTCGAACAACCCCAGCGCCTCGCGCGCCGCGGTCGGCCAGCTGGGCGATCTGATGAAAAGCGCTGGAGCGATTGTCAGCAACGTCTCGATCGCTGGGACCGACGCCGCTGTCAGCGTCAAGCTGCAGGGCTTCCCGGCGGTCATCTACATCGCCGACGGCGAAGGCAAGTTCGTGCTCGGGCTCGGAGAATCTTCAGTCCAGGGCGCCCTCAGCCCGTCGAGCACATTGTCCACCTCGCCCTCCTACGCCAGCGCAACCTCTGCGCTGGGAGGAGGCATCGAACCGAGCCTGATCGTCGAATTCCCGACGCTACTCGGCTTCCTCGAAGGAGTCGGGCTGGCTCAGAGCCCGGGCGTCTCGAGCCTCGTGCCCTACTTCAAGTCGCTCGGCACGCTGACCGCGGGTGCCACGAGCCAGGGTGGCGTACAGCACTTCCGCGTGGTTGTCGGTCTTGCTTGAGCCGCTACCTCGGGTGCTACTGGTTCAGCCCGAGCGTTTCAAGCACGGTGTCCCAGTATCGCTGGCCGGTACTAAATTCTAGTTCTTCAAATCTAGTCAGGAGGTGCTCCACTTTCGCAAAGAGACCGCGGTCGGCAGGCTGTACGTATGTCGAGAGGATCCGCGGCGAAGGGACTTCTACTTCGATTGCTTCTACGTGCCTGTCGAATCGCAGCGTGCTCGATGGGATCGTCTGGTAGCCGCTTGCGGTCCATGAGCGCACGTCGGCGCAGAGGTTCGGTACCTGCAGTGAGGTCATTTCGCGCAGCCCTCTGATGAATTTGTGCGCAGTGCGACCGATCGTGGGATTGCTCCATCGCAAAGGGCTCACCGCTTTGATAAAGGCCTGGGCGTACTTCGAGTCCGTGCGGTAGGCGGTCGCCCACAGCGCGCCCGCAACCTCGTAGCTTAGATTCTGCTCCGCTTCGCTCTGAGGAGAGCCAGCGCCGACGTCAGGACATTCAGCTGCGAACTTACGATCGAGCCTGCGCAAGCTTGCTTCCATGGCTGGCCATGTACGAACGACAGACTGCAAAGTCGAATTGGCAGCGACAAGCGCCGTGTGTGTCGAGGAAACGTCTCTCTGGGAGGCGGCAAACGCCGGGCTGGGCATCAGCCCAACAGCAAGCACCCCGACAAGACCAATCAAGCTCCCCCGCATATCTAATGTCGATTGTGACATACGGCAGCGTCTTCGTATCCAATTTCAGTTACCTGACCGTATGCGTCCCTGGACGGGGGCTACAGATCGTTTGTCGTGCCTGGGCAAGTGCTACGAAAGCACGTCGGCAGCAGCTAACAGCGTGCTAGACCTCAGGCAGGAGTTCCGCTGAGCGGCGTCCCCACCGCATGGCCGTGTGCGCGGGAAGGGCGGTTCTCGGTCTCGATGATCACCCGGCAGGGCCGCTTGCTGAGTAGATAGGTGGCGGTCGGCCCGATCCGCTGCTCGCCCACAGGGGCATGGATCGTCGACCAGTAGATGACGTCCGCGTCGACGCGCTTTGCCTCGTCGACCAGCGCCGCCCCGGGGTTGCGCGTACGAATCAGCCCGGTGCGGATCTTGATACCCGAGCGCCGTGCCTTGATGCGCGCGCTCTCGAGTGCCGCGCGACCTTCGGCCTCCTCGGCTTCCAGGCCCGACTCGAGCGAGAGCTGGCTGGGCACCGGCAGCACGAACACCGCGTACACCACACCCTCTTCGCCGATCAGCTTCGCCGCACTCGACAACGCGCTGGCGCTGACGTCGCCCCCGAAGATCGGCACGAGCGCGGTGCGATAGCCGAGCGCCTCGAAGTCGGCGGGCCTCTCCGCCCGTTGGATGTGAGCGGTCTCGCGCAGGTCGAGACCCTGACTGCGTCGGTAAGCGATGTAGCCGACCATTCCCAGCACCATCCAGGGGATGCCGACGACACGTGCCTCCGGGTGGGTGATGACGACCACCACCCAAACCGTGGCCGTGCCGATGCCTCCGATCACGGCGGTGAGCGGGATCGAGGAGCCGCGAATGCGTACGTTCCACGGCAACCGGTATGGCCTCTCTTGGTCGGGCATCTTGACGCGCAGCGCGATCACCGAGATGTGCGCGATCGTGAAGGACAGCAGCGCACCGAACGAATAGAGGTTGCCCAGCACATTGGTGTTGCCATAGAGCACCAGCACCCCCGCCAGCCCCGAGAAGAACAGGATCGTGAACCAGGGCGTGCGAAAGCGTGCGTGCAACTGCGAGAAGATGCCGGGCAGCTGGCGGTGTTCGGAAAGCGACCACGACAGGCGTGAGATCCCGATCATGCCTGCGTTGGTTGCGATGAACAGGATCGTGGCGGCAAGCAGTCCCACGTAGTACTGGGCGATCGTGAGCACCGTTCCGTGCAGGCCCAGGCGCGAGACGATCCCCAGCACCGGGTCGTTCTGGAAGCCGCCGTGGCCTTCGACGCCGAGCAGTGTCTGGTACTGATGCGGATGCCCAGCCACAGCAGTCACGGGCAGCGCTGACAGCGCGATCAGCGAGATACCCAGGTACACACCGAGCACGGCAAGCACGACGAGATTCACCGCCTTGGGAACCTGCGTACCCGGATCGCGTGCCTCCTCGGCCATGTTCGAGACGGTCTCGATGCCCGTATAGGCGAGCATCGCCAGAGACAGCGCGAAGATCAGTTCGTGCCAGCTCGGCACGGTGCCCAGGTGGACCTGATGTATCAGCAGCGAAGGGTCCAACACCAGCACCGCGCCAACCGCCACGAGCAGGACCTGCGTCGAGAGATCGACGATCGCAAGGATGAAGTTGAGCTTGGCCGACTCGCCCAGCCCGCGGATGTTCAGGCCCGCGAGGGCGACGATCACGATCAGTCCGCCGAAGATGTCACCGGGATTGTGGTTCAGCCCTCCCAGACCCGGAAAAGTGCTCAAGTAGTGGGGCACGAAGAACGCGGAGATCGCGATCGTGAGGATGTAGTCCAGGCTCAGCGCCCAGCCCGCGAAGAAGGAGATGAGCTCGTTGAAGGCGTGGCGCGCAAACGAGGAGGACCCTCCAGCCTCGGGGAACATCGCGGCGCCCTCGGCGTAAGTCTTGGCCGTCAGCGCGAACAGGCCACCGGCGAAGACGAACACAAGCGGCGTGAGCCCGAGCGCATGCGCCGCCACCAGTCCCAGTGCGTAGTAGATCGAGGAACCGACGTTTCCGTAGGCGGTCGCGAACAGGCCGGAGACTCCGACCGACCGGCGTAGCCCATGTTCTGTGAGGCGTGCCATCTACGGCGGAGCGTATAGAGGAGCGCCGCTGCGTCGAAGTCGCAGCGGGCGCACACGCCATCGCTGAGCCCACCTGTCGAGCCGAAACTGCACTTCCCGCAGGGCACGACCTCGCCATCGTGTAACGCGCTCCCAACACTAGCCACCCGCCTGGCGTTCGTATCCGTTGAATGCAATATCGCGTGCAGGTACAGCGGACGGGCAGGAGGCCAGCATATGATCTCGACGGCTTACGGCCGATGAGGACTCAAGGCCAATCCACTCGCTACGCGCCCATATCCCCTCCCACGAAACTTATACCCATGGACAAGACACGTCGCGGCAACTACAACTCCGGTGAGGACTTCGTCCTCGAATACGGCGATCTGCGCTTCACCTTCAACGAACGCGACTTCAGTGAACGCTGCGAGCAGGCCGCCCTCAAGCTTGGCTTCGTCGGCGGACGTCTCGGCGATGACGAGCTCGAGGATCTCGTCAACCTTGCGGTCAACGGCGACATCCAGGACCCGGCCTCGGCGCTTGGCGAGCACGTCAACGAGTGCTGGCCGGAACTGGTCGGCCCGGCCGAGCGGTCGCTCGTGCACTGGCTACGCCGGTTGGTGTTCCGCGGCGCGTGGCTGGATCAGCGCGTCAACGAGGGCGAGCTGACATTTGCCTTCATCGAGGACACCGGCAGTTTCGTCTACGTGCAGCACGATCGCTCCGGCGAGCCGATCGAGCTGGCGCCCGAGCCCTCATGGGGCCGGGTCGCCTACAGGCGCTAGAGGGGCCACGCGGCGGAGGGTCGCGCGTAGTCTGCGCTGCGCTGAGGCCGCTAGCCGCGTTCTGGGCCTGAGTGCGCGAATGCATGTCCAAGAATGCTTTGATCCGGAATATAACCAAGAAGTTATATGTCGGATCTTCCCGTAGTGCATGTTCACACCTCCCCCGCCGCGCGTCTTCACGGCGATGGGCGAGGTGAGCCAACTTGACGGCGTCAAATCCGCCTGCGAAGAAGATGACGGCGTCAACGTCCCGCCATGCTGTGCGCGCGTCCGTCCTGCTCCTATCCCTCTGCCGCGGTAGCCCGAGCGCGAGTGATCGCCTCGGCCCCGTCCTCGCCGACCAGCAACTCCGGCTTCAGGGTGCCGCTGCTCACGAGGTCAAGCGCCGGCAGCTTGCCGGTGTTCGCGCGTACAGCGTCCAAAACGATGACCGTCGTCTCGCCGCCAAGCGGCTCCGCGGCGGTTGCGATCACTGTCAGCGAGCCTCCATCGACGAGCTTGCGGGCTGCTGCCAGCAGCTTGCGCGCGCTGTGTGGCGGCAGTCCGTCCAGGCCGTCGATCAACACGATCGCGTCGCCGCCGCGCGCGGCAATCCGCTTCGCCGTCTCCATCACCGGCTCGATCGCCTGCGCCCGAGCCTCTGGCGAGGCCGCAAAGGTGAGCGCCACGGCTGGCGCCACAGGTCCCTGCTGCCAATCGGCGAGCTCCTCTGGACGTGCGCCGGCGAGCACGAGCGATAGCTCGAGGCCCTCACGTCCGGCAAGCGCGCCAAGTACGCCGCG
This sequence comes from Solirubrobacteraceae bacterium, assembly GCA_035485715.1. Lineage (GTDB taxonomy): Bacteria > Actinomycetota > Thermoleophilia > Solirubrobacterales > Solirubrobacteraceae > Palsa-744. The sequence goes on from DATHNT010000022.1 coordinate 107,435, forward strand.
CAGCGTCTCGCTCTTGCCCGAGCGCGCGCCACCGGCGATCACCGCACGCGAGCCGCGGCCGAGCGGGGTCAGCCACTCGATCGCCTTCAGCGTCGGGTCCTCGGAATCGAACGCAAGCCGCTCGCTTGGGTAGGAGACCGGGAGCTCCTCATAGCGCGTGCCCTCGCTCACCGAGTCTGCCGACTCGCCGTTGATCGTGTCGATCCGGAGGAGCGAGCAGTAGCGCTCCGAGCGTCGCGGCGTACGTACCGGCCCGCTCACGCGGTCGCCGGAGACCAACTCGCAGCGGCGCACCTGAGCGGCCGAGATGTAGACATCCCCGTCGGACGGCTCCGGCCCCGCCACCCGCAAGAAGGCGGAACCGTTGCCCATGACCTCGACCACTCCCTCGGCGACACGTTCGCCATCCTCGGACTTCTCGCGCTCACCGCGCGCGCGCCCGCCTTGGCCCCTCTGTGTGCGCCGAGCGGGCACAGGCTTCTCTGCCGCAGGCTTCTCCTCCTGCTCCTCCTGCTCATCCTCGCTCTCGACTGGCTTCCTCGCCGAACCTGCGCGTCGTGAACGCGAGGGGCGACGCGCGCGTGGACGACGCTCAGGCGTCTCACCGTCACCGTCGCTCTCGCCAGCGTCCGAGTCGCCATCGGCAGACCCCTTCTCGCCCAGGATCGCATCAATCAGATCGGCCTTGCGCAGGCGCCTGAAGCCCTCTAGTCCGATCTGGTCGGCAATCAGGTGCAGATCGGCAAGCGGACTTGCCTGCAGCTCGGAGCGGTCGAGCACTGTCATATGAATCTTCTCCTTGGTTCGTCGGTAAGGGCGGTTGGCGTCCGGTCGCGTTGGACAGCGACCAGCACCCGTGTGCGCCTCATACCCTAGCCGAGGCCGAGGATGCCCTCTGCGCCGGCCTCCTCCAGGAAGCGCTCCACCTCCTCGGCGGTGCGCTGCTCGCTCCAGCCGAGCTCGTCTGCCAGCAGTGCGGCCACACGCCTGACAGAGGACCCGGCCTCTGAGGCATCGGCCAGCAGTTCGCGCGCGGCGAGCAAGCCGAGTCGGGTTCGCCTGAGCAGCACGTCGCCGACACTGCGTGCCTGCTCGCGACGGGCGGCGATCGCGACCTCGGCCATTACGTCCGGGAGTCCGGCAACGATCGGCCGAGCAAGTTCTGGTCTGTCCGCGATCAGCGCGAGCACCTCGTGCGCCCCGAACCCATAGCGTGCTGCAAGCGCTGCCTTGGCCCCCTCGGAGAGTCCCTGCACCGGCGGAAGATCCTCGACTGCGACGGCCTGCCCGAGCGGAATCTCGGCGGTGCGGCACGGGGCGTCGCGCGCTTCGCGCTCCACGAGCCGATCGACGACCATCTTGGCCATCCGCCGCCACGTCGTGAGCTTGCCACCGGTGATCGTGATCATGCCGCTGGAGGTCTCATACAGCTCGGCCTTGCGCGAGATGTCGACCGATTTCTTTGTGTCGCCGGTCGAGATCAGCGGGCGCACGCCTGCGTAGGCACCGGTGAGGCTCTCGCTGGTGAGATCGGTCGCAAAGAACTCGTTGACCGCAGCCAGGAGATAATGAACGTCCTGCTCGGACGGCCGCACATGCGCAAGCGGGCCCTCGTAGTCGTTGTCGGTGGTGCCTACCAGCGTGCGCCCGAGCCACGGCAGCGCAAAGATCGTCCGGCCGGAGCCCGCCGGCACGATCGCGCCTGCCACGAGCGGCAGGTCCTCGTGGCGCAGCGTGATGTGGGTCCCGCGACTCGGTCTGATCTGTGGCAGCTCGGCCTCGTCGTGTAGCTCTCGCGGTCGCAGCTCATCGGCCCACACCCCGGTCGCGTTGACGACGTTCTCGGCCCGCACCTCAAAGCGCTCGCCACTCTCCTCGTCGCACAAGCACACGCCACAGGCCCGTCCGTCGCGCTCCAGCAGCGCCGTCGCGTTGATCCGATTCGCGCACAACGCCCCGAAGCGCTCCGCCTCGCCGAGCACGGTCAGGACCAGACGCGCGTCGTCGGTCTGGCAGTCGTAGAAGAGATATCCGCTGGTCGGCTCGCGGCCGGCCATCGCCGGCAGCAACTCGAGCACCTCCTCGCCTGAGATGACGCGATGACGCTCAGGGCTCCAGGACTCTCCCTGCTCCAGCACAGCCGTCCTTCTCGCGGCACCGCCCTCACCGGCTGCCTGCTCGCTTCGCGACGGCTGCTCGCCTCGATTTCTACGCGAGCGGCGTGTGCGTAGGCGCTCGCGATCGACCGACATCACGTCATAAAGGTTCAGCCCGACCCCCATCAGCCGGTCGGGTCGAGCGCCGTCGAAAGCCGGCACGACAAGCGGCAACGGATGCACCAGATGCGGTGCCAGGGCGACCATCAGTTGGCGCTCCAACAACGCCTCGCGCACCAGGCCGAGGTCGAAGTGCTGGAGATAGCGCAAACCACCGTGCACGAGCTTGCTGGAGCGGCTGGAGGTGCCCGAAGCGTAGTCGGCGCGCTCCACGAGGGCCACGCTGTAACCGCGTGCCGCGGCGTCGAGCGCGACCCCGGCGCCGGTGATCCCGCCGCCGACGACCACGAGGTCGAACTCGTTCGTGCGCAGAGCGTCGATTGCCGCTTCTCTGGAGATCACGCTCCCAGTGTCCCAGAGGACGCGGAAGGGCCGCTAGCGGACGCTGCGGCGATCGCGCTTCTTGCGCCGCTTCTTCTTGTGCTTGGCCTGCATGCCGACCGGTGCCACGACGTTGCCTGCTCCCGAACTGAGGAAGTGCATGATCCCTGGGCTCGAGACCCGCGTGTATACGCCCGCATAGCCAGGCTGAGCGCAACCGTTGCCAAAGTCGACGAGTCCGGCGAGGACGTAGTCCTGCGGCGGACGCGCCGGCGTGTCCGCGTCGACGAGGAGCGGTCCACCGCTGTCTCCGTAGCAAGTGTCCACGCGAGCGCTACCACCACCGGCACAGATCATGCTCGAGGTAATCGGCTGTTCGATCGTCGCGTACTGTTCTTCGCAAGTCGATTCGGAGACGAGCATCAGCCTCACAGCTCGCAGGCTCGTCGGGTAGCTTGCCGCATGCCCTGGCGCCGACTCGACATCGCCCCAGCCGCTGGCCGTGGCTGGGACCGCCGGGCTCGCGTTTGGATTGGCATATATCGACGCCGCACCGGGGTCGAGTCCCAGCGGTGCGATCGTGTTGACGCCGTTGACAGTCGGCGCAATCGAGCCCGACCACAGCGGATGGACGAGCGTGAGCAGCGCGATGTCGTCGTTGCTGTCGAGCGGGTCATAACCGGAATCAACGGCGCTGGACTGAACAGGGTCGCGGACGCTGCCCGCAGCCGGCTGATCGAGCGAGGTGGAGCCGGCGAGCACCTCGATGCCGGCAGAGGGGGCCACTTGGCGGACGCCACCGGAGACGCAGTGAGCGGCTGTGATCACATGGGTGGCATCGATGATGACCCCGCCGCAGAAGAAGCCCACCGCCGGTGAGCCTGTCTGAGGGTCGTACAGAGCAACCTGAAAGGGAAAGTTCGCTATCGAAGCGCTCTGCCCGCCGACGATGCTCGCATGCGCGCGCGGGTCGGGACGCCGCGCAGCCCGCGCCAGGGTCCATGCAGAGTCAACCGGCGAGGCCGTCGGCAAGGACTCGGCGTTGGCGCCCACGCACAGCGCCAGTCCGCAGAAGGACGCGGTACAGGCCAGCGTGCCGATGACTGGCACGAACCACGATTGACCGAAAATTGTCCGGCGATGTGCCGAAATACCAGACCCCTCCAACTGATACGCGTATCCCTCTCCTCACTTGAGTCTAATATACGTAGTATCTTGTTGACAATGTCTGTATTGTCTGCATTGCGTACCAATTTGCCCGAGCCGGGCGAAGCCTAGGCATGCCGGCTGCTACCCGCATACGTGAGCGACGCAATCGCTCCGTCCGGAAGAAGCAGCAGCCATCCGCGCCCGAGAGCAACGGCGCTTCTCTTTCGATCGAGCGTCAGAGAGCCGACAGCTCGGCTGTGATCTCACTCACAGCCGACTTGGCGTCGCCGAAGAGCATGGAGGTCTTCGGGTCGAAGTACAGCTCGTTCTCGATGCCGGCGAAGCCGGGGTTCATCGAGCGCTTGATCACGATCACCGAGGCGGAGTCGGAGACTTCGAGGATCGGCATCCCATAGATCGGTGAGGAAGGCGTGTTCTTGGCTGCCGGGTTGGTGACGTCGTTGGCTCCGATCACGAGCGACACGTCGGTGCGCTGGAACTCGGGGTTGGCGTCGTCCATCTCCTTGAGCTGGTCATAGGGCACGTCCGCCTCGGCCAGCAGCACGTTCATGTGGCCGGGCATGCGCCCTGCGACCGGATGGATCGCGTAGCTGACTTCCACGCCACGGGCCTCGAGCTCCTTGGTCAACTCGCGCACGGCGTGCTGAGCTTGGGCGACGGCCATGCCGTAGCCGGGAACGACCACTACGCGATTGGCATAGGCAAGCTGAATTGCCGCGTCGGAGGCGCTGGTGGAGCGCACGGTGCCCTGATGCTCGCCGGCGCCCTCGGCTCCCTCGACGGCGCCGCCGCCACCAAAGCCGCCGGCGACGATCGAGGGGATCGAGCGGTTCATGGCGGTCGCCATCAGGTTGGTGAGGATCGAGCCCGAGGCGCCCACGATCATGCCGGCGACGATCAGCGCCGGATTGTTGAGCGCCATGCCCGTCGCCGCGGCCGAGAGGCCGGTGAAGGCGTTCAAGAGCGAGATCACGACCGGCATGTCCGCGCCGCCGATCGGCAGCACCACGGCGTTACCGAGCAGCGCCGCCACGATCAGCATCCCGATGAACAGCAGTTCGGAATGGGCGCCTGAGACCAGGTCGATGCCTGCCGCCAGCGCCAGGATCAAAAGCACGAGGTTGACGATTTGCTGAGCCGAGCCGAGCGAGATCGGACGCCCGGGGATGATTTCCTGGAGCTTGCCGAAAGCAATGTTCGAACCCCAGAAGGAGACCGAGCCGACGATCGCGGCGAACACCGAGAAGATCGCCACATATGTGGGTAGCGCGCCGGTGCGAACGATGGCGTGTTCGACGAACGGACCCGATTCGAACGTGCGCAGCGCCAGGTGCGAGCCATAGGTGGAGCCGTGGTTGCGGAACTCGACCCAGGCGATGATCGCCACCGCGCCGCCACCGACGCCGTTGAAGAGGGCGACCATCTGTGGCATCGCGGTCATCTTCACCTGGCGCGCCGCGGGCACCCCGACGGCGACGCCGAGCGCGATGCCGAGCGCGATCAGACCCCAGTTTCCCTCGCCTGGGTTGAGCAGCGTCGCGACGACCGCGATACCCATGCCAACCGCGGCGATGCGGTTGCCGCGCACGGCGCCGGTCGGGCCAGAGAGCCCGCGCAGCCCCTGGATGAACAGCGCGAAGGCGATGATGTAGAGGACGTAGATGAAGCTTTCGCTCTGCAGGAAGCTGGTGGCAAGCGGCAGATTGGTCATGAGCCTGCCTTCCCGTCCGTGCCGGGCTTGCCCTCACCGGCCGAGTCCTGCTCGGACGCCTTGGGCTTCGGGCGCGACTTGAACATCTCGAGCATCCGGTCGGTGACCAGGAAACCGCCGACGATGTTGATCGTGCCGAACGCGACGGCGATCACCAGCAGGGCCTTGCTGAACGAGTCCAGTTCGGCGAGGCCGAACAGCAGCAGGCCGCCAACCAGCACGATCCCGTGGATCGCGTTGGTGCCGCTCATCAGCGGCGTGTGCAGTGTGTTGGGCACCTTGGAGATGACGACGAAGCCGATGAAGCCCGCGAGCACGAGGATCGCGAGGTTGGTCGTAAGGATGCTTGCGAGGATCATGCGCTCGCCTCCACGGCCGCCTTGGCGCCTGGGTTGACGATCTCCCCGTCGCGCACGATGCACGCGCCGGCGACGATCTCGTCCTCGAAGTCGAGTTTGAGCTCGACCTCGCCCTCGGCGCCGGGGTGGGTGGGTCCGTCTTCCTTCGGAGCGACCAAGAGGTCCAGCAGCGCCTGCACATTGCGCGCGAACAGTTGCGAGGAGTGCTCGGCCATGCTCGCCGGCAGGTTCAAGGGCGAGACGATCTTCACGTCGTACTTGACGACGGTTTGGCCGGGCTCGGTCAGCTCGCAGTTGCCGCCCGACTCGCCTGCCAGATCGACAATCACAGAGCCTGGCTTCATGCCCTGCACCGCCTCGGCGGTAACCAGCTTCGGGGCCGGTCGGCCCGGCACCAGCGCGGTCGTGATCACGACATCGAAGCCCTTGATCGCATCGGTGAGCGCCTGCTGCTGCTGGGCGCGCTCCTGCTCGGTCAGCTCACGCGCATAGCCGCCCTCGCCGCTTGCCTCCAAGCCCAGGTCCAGCCACTGCGCGCCGAGCGACTGCACCTGCTCGGCCACCTCCGGGCGGACGTCGTAGCCGGTCGTGCGCGCACCCAGGCGCTTGGCGGTGGCGAGCGCCTGCAGGCCGGCGACCCCGGCTCCCAGCACGAGCACCTTGGCGGGTGGGATCGTGCCGGCGGCAGTCATCAGCATCGGATAGAAACGTCCCATGTTCTCTGCGCCCAAAAGCGCGGCCTTGTAGCCGGCGATGTTGCTCTGCGAGGAGAGCGCGTCCATCGACTGTGCACGCGAGATGCGCGGGATCGACTCCATCGCGAAGGCGGTGGCTTTGGCTGCTGCAAGCGCACGCGTCGTCTGTGGGCTCGTGAGCGGCGCCAGGAAGCCGATCAGGATCGAGCCGGCTCCGAGCCGCCCGATCTCGGTCTCGCTGGGCGGCGAGATCTTGACGACCACATCCGACTGCCACAGCTCGGCGGCGTCAGAGCTCATTTGCGCGCCGGCCTCAGCGAAGGCGGCGTCAGGCAGCAGCGCGTCTGCGCCCGCGCCATTCTCGACCAGGACTTCGACGCCCTTGGCCTTCAACTTGGCTACGACCTCCGGAACGAGCGCAACTCTGTGCTCGCCCTCGGCTGTCTCCTTCGGAACAGCTACCCGCATGAAGGCCGGGAAAGTATCCGATCTGCCCGACGCCACGCAGTGCGACTGCTCACACGAGGCCGTAGCGCACCGCTCCCGTCGCCCAGCGCACCACTCCAAACTTCGCTTGCAGACGGACGTCCGGGCCTTCCATATGCCAGACTCGACAGGCCATGACGGTCAACCTGACACGCATCTACACCAAGGGCGGAGACCGCGGCGAGACCCACCTCGGAGACATGAGCCGCGTGTCCAAGTGCCATCCCCGCGTGGAGGCCTATGGCACCGTCGACGAGCTCAACGCGACGCTCGGTGTGGCCCTGCTCGCGCCCGGGCTGCCCGCCACCTTCGCGCAGTGGCTGGCGCGGGTGCAGAACGACCTGCTCGACGTAGGAGCCGATCTGTCGGTGCCGGCTCCCCCCGAAGGCGCGCCCGACGCGACACGCAAGGGCCATGAGCGTCTGCGTGTCACCGCCGAGTACGCGCAGTGGCTGGAGGAGGTCTGCGACCGGGTCAACGCGACGCTCGAGCCACTGCGCTCGTTTGTGATCCCCGGCGGCACCCCCGCGGCGGCACAGCTACACGTCTGCCGCACCGTCTGCCGGCGTGCCGAGCGGCGCGCGATCGCCGTCGGCGACGAGTGCAACCCCGAGGTTGTCCGCTACTTGAACCGGCTGTCGGACATGCTGTTCATCCTCGGTCGAGCGGCCAACGACGATCCGACCGCCCCCGAGCCGGCGAGCGCCGAGCTGCTCTGGGCTCCCGGCGAGCACGCCGGCTCAGCCGGCGGCGAGGAGTGAGCAGTCGGAGCACGGTCGCTCGCTCGTAGGCCGAGGAGCGCCAGCGCGAACCACAGCGTGCCAAGCAGGTAGCCGCCGATCACGTCGCTTGGCATGTGCCAGGCGAGGATCAAAAGCGAGCAGCCGACGGCCGTCAGGAACACGGCGCCAATCAGCGCCAGCGCACGCCGTCGGTTGGCTGGCGCCACGAGCAAAACGCACCACACCAATGCGGTGGCCGCAGTCGCATGACCGCTGGGCCACGAGGCTCCCTTGATGTAGAGCGGCACGACCTCCGCGTGCGGGTGGGCAAGCAGCGGCTTGAGCAGCTCGGCGCTGGCCGGCGCCAGTGAGAGAACCAGGGCTACGGCGAGCGCGACACGCCTGCGCCCATGCGAGAGCGCGATTGCTACGAGCGCGATTCCCCACACGATGAAGAACGCCGGTTCGAGCAGGTCGAGCAAAAGCCGCGCTGGGGCTTCGATGACAGGCCTGTCCAGACGCGTGAAGTCATACAGGGCGATGGCGTCCTTGTCGTGCGTGAGCGGCACCAGCGCCGCCAGCACCCAGGTCAGAGCCAAACCTACGACGCATGCCGCGGCAAGCAACAGCGGGCCGCCATAGCCGCGCGGGCCTGCTGGGGCGGCCCTGGAGAAGCTCGCGGACATCTCCCAAGGGTAGGAGAGTCGCTTAACCGCCGCTGAAGTCAGGTGCGATTGGAAACGGCTTGGCCGCGAGCGCGGTCAGCGCCTGCGCTGTGACCCATACCGGCGTCTGGGCGCTCGTGCGCGAGTAGTAGACGCTGCCGTTGGGCGCCATGAGGCTTTCCAGGTAGGCGAGCGGCGAGCGGCTGTGTCCACGTTTGACGGTGCTCACGTTCACGCCGGCGGCGTCCAAGCCCTGCACGGCCCAGGCGGTCGACTGGGCGTTGGATTCGCCGCCGGGCTGCTGGGGAAAGCCGCCGTCGGGGTTCTGCGCGCGGCGTAGATACGCCACCGCGTGCGCGACGACAGTGCCCCCCCGTTGGCCGCTTGCGTCGATCACCGCCTGCAGCGCCGCGGCCGTGTCGTCGACGTCCTCGCCGCCACCGCGCCCGGCGAAGCCAAAGCCGCCGTCGCTGTCCTGCTGAGCCGCGATCCAGCGTCCGGCGTCGCTGACGAGCAGATTGTCCGCGGAGCTGCCGGCGACGCGCAGGGCAAAGATCGCGAACGCTGTGATGTTGACGAGGTGGCCGAAGGAGCCGTCGCTCGAGCGTTCATGCACCAGCTTGGCGAGGAGGCTCGTACCCGGAAAATCAGATGCGGGCAGGCCGCAGGCGTGCAGGGCGAGGATCGTGCGCTCGTCGTCACCGGCGTCTTCGAGCGTCGATGCTTCGCCGCGCAGCGAGCTCAACAGCGAATGCCTGTCGCGGGTGAATGTCAGCGGGTCGCGCCCGGCCGCGGCCAAGCCGATCGCGACCCAAGCCGAGTACAGCTCGCTGCTGTGTTGCCCCGGCGCACCGCCGAAGCCGCCGTCGCTGTTCTGGGCGTGCTGTAGATAGGCGACGGCGCGCGCGATCGCAGAGGACGTCTGCGCTCGGGCTCGGACGTGCCGCGATGGCGCGGCGCTGGCCGGAATGGGTGTGGACGATGCGGGCTTGGACAGTCGGGCCTCCGATACCCGAAACGGAACGGCCCCCCGCGCGCGCGGGGGGGCAGCCGTTATTGAGACACCCACGACCCCCACGACGCACACCAGTACAAGCAGCGCCGGCGGCGTCGTGCCGGCCGGGTGGGCGGGTTCCCATTCAACGGTCATACGGGCGCGCATGCGTCCCAACAGGCGCGCGAGCTCGGGTCCGAAGGCAAACCCGAACAGGAAGCTCGCAACCGTGTCGGTGATGTCGAACGGCAGCCCCTGACCGGCGATCAAAAGGAACGCGGCCGGCGTATGGGCGGCGCCCAAGGTCCACGTGTAAACGTTCATGATCTCCTTGGCCACAAGCGCCATCACCGCGCAAGCGAGCGCCAGGCCGAAGCGGCCCATGCGTCTGGCGCTCACGCGCCCGAGCAACGCGCCGGCCAGGCCGACAAGGCCCCAAGCCGCCATCTGCCAAGGCGTGTAAGGGCCCTGACCCAGCATCATGTTCGAGGCCAGCATCCCGATCGCGCCCACCGTGAAGCCGGGCAGCGGCCCGAGCGCGTAGCCGACGACGAGCGCGATCGCGGTGATCGGCTTGACGTCCGGTAGCGCCACGAACGCGTCGCGGCCGAGCGCCGCCACGGCTGCGAGCGTGGCCACGACCGCGACCATGCGCGCGGAGGGGCGCGAGCGCTCATAGGCAAGCCAGCCGGCCAGCAGGATGCCGGCGACGATCGCGAAGGAGGCGAGCGGCCAGCTCATGTGTGTGTGTCTGCCGCAGCGTGGATCAAGAGTTCGGGTGTTTCTTGGGATTGTTTGTTCGTTCCTTGTCGGGGACCGCGCGTCCCTTGCACATCCCCCGCTGGATGAGCTTCGGGTCCGCCTGACAGCGAACCGGCTTCCCCTGTCCGTGCGCCACGCAACAGCTCGGCGCCGTCCTCTGGGCGCAGAGCCCCGCCGGCGCCACCGAGGATGCGAGCGGTCTCGGTGGCGAAGTACCAGCCGCCCGCCAGCAGGTCAGCCGCCGGGCCGTCGGCGATCACACGTCCGTCGGCGAGCAGGATCGCCCGCTGCGCACAGCTTGCCGCGAACTCTGGGTCGTGCGTGGCGACGATCACCGCCTGGCCCTCGCTCGCGCGGCGATGCAGCTCCTCCGCCAGCTGCGCCTTGGCCTCGCGGTCCATGCCGCGTGTTGGCTCATCGAGCGCTACCACCACCGGGGTCTCGCCTCCGTCAGCGACGATCGCCAGCGCCAGCCGTTGGCGCTCGCCTCCCGATAGGTCACGCGGGTTGCGTTCGGCCAGCGCGTCCAGGCCCGCGCGCTGCAGCGCCTCGGCTGAGAGCTCATCGCGGACGCGCTCATGCAGGAAATAGTCGTTGGGGTTTTGCAGCAGCAGCGCCACCCTCCCCGACCGCTCGACCTTTCCCCGCGTCGGGGCCACCAAGCCGGCTGCGTGGCGCAGCAGCGTGGACTTGCCGGCCCCGTTGCGACCCATCAGCGCGACGCGTTCGCCTGGGGCGATCGTGAGGTCCACGCCTCGCAGGATCGCCGGCCCGCGCGGGAGCTCACACCACACGCCGTGCAAGGTGAGTGCTGAGGCTGCGACAGCCCCTCCCCCAGCCCGCCTCGTGAGCCGTCCACGCACGCCGGCACCGCGTGGGTTGGGGCCACTTGTGTCTGTGTCTGGCCCCGCGGCGCCGTCCTGACTCCGCGCGTCGCCGCGGCTTGCCGGCTGCACCGAGTGCGGATCCGGCTCGTCGGGCAGCCGTCCTTCTCGCCGCAGTGACGCACGTGCCTGCTTGACGCCTACCGGCGGGGGGCCGATGCCGGCGAGCGCGAACAGCTTCGCGCCGGGCGTTTGCAGCGAGGGCTCGTGCTCCACGGCGAACTGCAGGAACGAGCTTGGCGAGCCGTCGTGGACGACCGCGCCACCCTCCAGTGAGATCACACGGTCTGCCGCCGACAGGCAACGCTCCAGACGGTGCTCTGAGAGCAGGATCGTCGTGTCCCACTCCTGGTTGAGCCGACGCAGCAGCCCGATCAGCTCGTCGCCGGCGACGGGGTCGAGCTGAGAGGTGGGCTCGTCCAGCAGCACCACGCGTGGACGGCCCACGAGCGCCGCACCGAGTGCCACGCGCTGCTTCTCCCCACCGGAGAGGTCGTGGGTGGAGCGCTCGAGCAGGTGGTCGATGCCGAGCGCGAGCGCGACCTCCTCGACTGCGCGCGCAACAGCCGTTGCTCCGTGCCCGCGACTCTCCATCGCCAGCGCCAGCTCGGCACGCACCGAGCTCATCACCAGCTGTGTCTCCGAATCGCCCTGCAGCACGCCGATGTGGGCGCCGAGCTGCGCCGGCGGATGCTCGCGCGTGTCCATGCCCGCGACGCTGACGCTGCCGGCGAACGTGCCGCCGTGGAAGTGCGGGACAAGGCCGCAGGCCGCACGCAGCAGCGTCGACTTGCCCTGCCCGGAGCGACCGGCGAGTAGGCACAGCTCACCCTGCTCGAGCTCCAGCGTCACCCCGCGCAAAGCGGCCTCGGAACTTTCGGGATAGGCGTAGGTGACCTGCGAGAACGCAACAGCGGATCTCAAAATTCAATCCCCCTGCGGTCGGCAAATGGCAGCAGGACAGCCACAGGCAGCGCTACGCACAGCGCAAGAGTCGCCGCCGATACCGGCATGCTCAGAAGCGGGTAGGCATTGAACGGCGCGGCTCCCGCCAGTCGCCCGAACAACGCAAGCGCGAACATGAACACGGCGGAGATGGCGAATGCGCGGTCGTGGCGCGAGAAGGCGCGACGCGGTGCTCGGTTGCCTGTGTGCCGGCCGGCGGCGAAGCCGCGCAGCTCGAGCGTCGCGGCCACGTCCATCGAGCGATCGAGCGAGGAGCCGACGATCGCGCTCAACAATCTGACGCGTGCGCGTGCACCCGTGGCGCTACCGCCGGGGCGCGTGCGTTGCGCCTCGGCCAAACGCTGCGAGTCGGCCGACAGCACGCCGATCATGCGCGTGGCGAGCGAAGCTGTGAGCGCCGAGCGAAACGAGTGGCGGCGAAACACAGCCAGCAGCCCGTCCGGGTCGATCGCGAGGCCGGCGAGCGTCGTGACGAGCATCAGCAGACCGACCTTCAGAGCGATCACGGCGCCGTAGACGAGCGCCTCGAGCGTCAAGTCGCCCTGCCCGAAAGGGCCGAGGTCGCCGAGGCGCGCGAACACGGTGAGACCTTCGTGGTAGACGAGCACATTGACGAGCACGATCGGGATTGCCACGATCGATACGGTGCGCAGCGTGCGCGCAAGCTCGCGGCCCAGTCCGGCGCCAGCGCCCGCGCCGAGCACGCCGATCAGGAGTGCTCCCAGCACCATCGGGCTTTCGCTGAGCAGCGTCGCGGCGATCAGCGCACAGGCCCACATGGCAGCCACCGTCGCGCGTGTCGCGTGCAGCGGACTCGCAAGGCGGCGGTAGAACAGCGTGGCGCCCATTGCCATGGCTAGCTCCGATTGCTCATGGCCCCGAAACCGGCACCGGCTGGGCCGTTCCCGACGGTTCGAGCGCGAGCGCGAAGACGTTGTGCAGCGTGCTTTCGCGCAGCGAATTCGCGGCATGGGTCACGCCGGCGGCGTCGGTGCCTGTGATGAGCCACACCGGCGCCTCTTCGCCATAGCGCGTCGCCGCGATCAGACCGGCTCCAGTGCCGAGTTTTCGCACGACGCTGCCCGCTGGGTCGAGCAGGCTGAGCACGCTGCCACCCTCTGAGAAGCGGGCGTAAACACCGCTATAGCGTGGCCCGGCGCCGAGGTCGTGCACGCTGAGCGAGTTTCCCAATGCCGAGTAAGGGCCGACCAGCACTCTCATCGTCAGCTGCTCTTCTTCGTCTGAGACAGCGGCCCCGGCCACCGGTACGCCCAGCGCACTGAGGCGCGTGTGCACCGTTGCGCAGGCGGAGCTCGATGGTTCGGAACATTCGACGCGCACGGGATAGCGCTTGCCTTCGATCCCCCCCACGAACGGCTCGGGGAAGGAGCCGACTACCGCCGGGATGTTGTCGGTTTGGCTCCAGTCGTGCAGATCCCACCAGATGCGATCGCCCGTCCGCACATTGGTGTCTGCGGCTCCCTTGGGGGCCTCCACGCCATTGACGTAGTAGAACCAGTCGATCGGTTCCCCCGCTTGCGTGCCGCCGGCGTGCCCGTTGACGCTCTCCACGAAGCCGCCGCCGTAGCGGGTCTTGACTTCATAGTTGCGCTGTAGGAGGCTCATCACGGTCTCCTGGCCGCTCACGCGCGGCGTGCCGGCGTAGCCAACAGGAAGCGCGCCGAAGTCCTGGGTCACGGAGAGGCTGATTCCGCCCGGCGTCGAGCCCGGGCCAAGGCCGCAGCCGGCGAGCGCCAGCAGTCCCACCAGCGCCAGGCCCGGGAAACCGGGCAGCGCCCGGCCGGGCGCGCGCCGAATACGCGCGCCCAACGAGCTGGGTCTACTTGACATAGAAGACGACGTGACTGACACCCGGAACGAGCTTAGTTGGCTTGCCGGTGCCGTCGATCGCCTCAATGTCGTAGACGTAGCGGCCCGGCGGCAACGACGTCGGGAGCAGGTAGCTGAACGACTCTGCGTCGCCGACCGAGAAGAAGCGCGTAGCGCCACAGCGCGCGCGCACGAACGTCTCCTTGGTCCCGCTGAACACCGTGCAATGCTTGCCCTTGCGACGCTGCAGGCTGATGCGTACTTCACGCAGCGTCCCACCGGCGGGTGCCTGGACAAGCCCCTGCAGGATGCGCGGCCCTTTGCGACGGGAATAGTGGCGGCCGTCCTTGACGCCACCGATCGTGGCGGTGTCGCCAACCACGGGCGTGACATTCACCGTCGGTGGTCCGGTGTTGGTATTCGGAGCACCAGGACGGGCCGTCCCGCAGGTCCCATCGTTGCCTTCGTGAACGCAGATCGTCGTCTCGTCGCGAATCGCAGGTGGCTCTTCGAAACCACTGGTAGAACGCAACGTGTAGGTCCCGTCACCGGCGAACTTCAAGGTCGCGTGGCCTTGCGAGTCGGTCACAGCACTTGTGCCGCCACCGCCCACGTTTGCGCCAACCGCAGGGGCGGCTTCGCCCTTGGAGTTGTATTGCTCGACCGTGACATTCACTTGTTCGCCTGCGTTTGCGGTGGTCGGAGCCTCGATCGCAAGCGGAGTCGGTTCGGGGGTCGGACAGGCGGCGCCGTAGCAGGCGGGAAAGAACAGCACCTGATCTCCGGCCTGGAGTTCGGCAGCGCAAGCGCCAACCGTTGCTTCTTTGTTGTCAAGCCAGAAGGACCAGTAGTAGTTGGCATTCGAGCTCGCTTCGAATTCGTGCGTCTCACCCTCGATCGTGTAGATCGAGTACTGGTTGAATTCCGCTTCCCACGGCCCAGACCAGTTGCCGGCTGTAGCGAGCTGCAGAGCGCCGAGGGCGCTCGTGCCGGGGCAGGAATCCGTTGAGGTTTCGGCCTTGGAGACCGGCGACGTGGTTGTGGTCACGGATGTCGGAAGGAGCTTTGTTTCAGTCAGTCCCTCGACCCGGACCGTGGCCGTCGCGGGACCTCCGGCAAAGGCTGAGGCGGGCACAACCAGACAGAGCAGCGCGCCGACCAGAAGAAATGCGCGCAAGTAGATACGACGGGATATGAGCATGAGCCACCCCTTTCCACGAGGGCTTGTGGGCTTGTGGTCGGAGGCAGGTCTCCTGGCTCCCGGGCCCACCCTCCGCGCCTTCCCGATCTGCCGAACGGCCGATCAGTGGCTGCGCTTTAGTCGCGCTTGCGGCTGGCATCCCCGGTCACAGTGGCGGGTCCGCGCCGGATTCGCACCGGCTTCCCTTCGCCACCGACCGTCTATTTACGAGGCCATCCTACAGGGTGGCGATGTCTGTATCGAGGCTCGCAAGCTTTTGGCGCTGAGCCTCGTCCAGCACCGGACGCTCGACGATCAGCCGGCGGGCGGTGTCGAGATCGTCGGGACGGCCGAAGGTGAGTGCCGCTACGACGCGACCCTCCTTCAGATACCACGTGGTGAAGTTTGCCTGCTCGTAGGAGCCGCGCACGATCTCCTGATCCCACTCGTAGGCGGGGCCGACGTATTCGAGTTCCCCCCAGTCGGCGAGCACCGAGTAGAAGTAGGGCACGACCTCGTGCGGCGTGTTGCCGCCGAGCATGTTGGCGGCGGCGGTCTTGCCATGGTTGAAGGCCACATCCCAGTGCTCGATGCGCACGTAGCCGCTGTGCAGGGGCGAGTCGTACTCGGCGATGTCGCCGGCGGCGAACACACCCGGGGCTGAGGTCTCGAGACGCGAGGAGCAGAGCACGCCACCCCGCTCGCCGATCTCGATGCCGGCGCGCTTGGCAAGCGCGATGTCCGGGGTGACTCCGGCGCCGATCACGACAGCATCGGCCGCAAGCTCCAAGCCGTTTGTCGTGACGACCTTGCCAACGCGGCCATCGCCCTCGAAGCGCTCCAGACCGTCGGCGCCGTGGACCGTGACGCCGTGCGATTCCAGCAGGCCCTGGAAGAAGCGCCCGGCCGTCTTGCCGAAGCCGCGCTCGAGCGTCACGTCCTCCAGCATCACGATCGTCGCCTGCTTGCCCATCATCGTCAAGGAGGCAGCGACCTCACAGCCGATGTAGGAGCCCCCGATCAAGACCACCCGCTCCGCGTCGGCCACTCCCGCACGGATGTGGTCGGAGTTGCCGAGCGTGCGCAGATAGTGGATCTGCTCGAGCTCGCAGCCAGCCACGTTCAGGCGCCGCACGTTCGCGCCCGTCGCGATCAAGGCCTTCTCGAAGTGGATCTCCTGCTTGTCCGAGAGCTTCGCGACGCGGCCCTCCAAGTCCAGGGCGGTGACGCTCGTGCGCGTCAGCAGCTCGACGTTCTGCTCGGGCCAGAACTCCTTGGGCTGCACGAGCGGCTCCTCGCGGCTCTCTTCGCCGCGCAGATAGCCCTTCGAGCACTCGGGCCGGTTGTAGGGCGGGTCCGGCTCGCGACCGACGAGCATGATCTCGCCGGTAGCCCCACCCTCGCGCAGCGATTGGGCACAGGTGGCGCAGGCGAGGCCGCCCCCGATCAGCAGGTGTTCGACCTCGCGCATGCTCGCCACATTACAACCCTGGAGGGTGGCGCACCAACCAGTGCGCCCAGCTTGGGATGTGGTCGAGGATGCGCCAGCGCGGCCCGCCTTCGTCACGGTTCGGGCCGACGTCGGTGCCTTTATAGGAGGTGTCGAGACGTAGCCCTGCGATGACGATGAAAACGTGATCGGTTGGCTCGGTGGTGGCGTAGATCGTGACCCAGCGGCCAGGGCCTGGGGCGCCCCAGTCGACGTAATCCTGGGCCAGCGGATTCTCGCGCAGGATTTCCGAGAGCAGGCGGATACCGGAGCGATAGAGCACATAGTTGACAGTGCTCGAACAGTCCTCATCGGGAGCGCCAAGCGGATCGGGGTGGCCGTCGGGGCCGTATGGCAAATCCTGCAACTCGTTGCCGGCGATCACCATCGCCTGCACCACCGCCGGAGCCTGCGCGGGCACGAGCGCAAGGTGACCATCTCCTGGCGAGAGCAGTGCGCGCGTGCCGGCGATCGTCTCGACCGCGCCGACGCCCGGCCAGTCGATATCTGTTACTTCACGCGCACTCCCAGGGTCGATTTCCACAGCCGTCTGCGCCGGACCGCGATATAGCGAGGCCCAATGCTCTACCTCATTCACATACCACCACGCGTGGTTGTAGGCATAGATCGCCTTGCGGTAATTCTGCGGGGCGCCCGAGGCATGCAGATAGTTGGCCATTCCGTATATGGCATCGGCCGGATCCCAGCGATCTGGCGGTCCCTCGCCGTCGACGTCCACCCCGTACTCGGCCCAGGTCGAAGCAAGGAACTGAGCAGGACCGCCAGCGCCGGCCGAGTTGACAGCGCCCCGCTTCGTGCACGAAGGATCGGGGTCGCGTCCGTGGTCACACTCGACCTTGCCGATACCGGCGAGGATCGCCCATTCGAGGCCGTAACGCCTGGCAGCCTGCTCGTAGAGGCTGAGGTAGAGCGGAGGGATTTCAGCCTCGGCTAACGCGGAGACGCCGAAGCGCTCGGGCGCGCCGCCAAGCGAGACGACACCCATGCCCAGCAGCGAGGCGACCAGCATCAGCAGGAGCAGAGTCGCAAGCGCCGCAGTGAGAATTGCCACACCCGCCAGCTTCAGCGACCGCTTGGAGGAGATGGCGGGCTGTGCAAGCGCGTGTGTGCTCACGACTGCGACTCGTCGGCTGGGGCTGGTTCGACCCCGAGCTGACGCTTGCGTCCAGCCGCGACTTCGCGCGCGTCGTCCATGATTTCGCGAGAGGTGCGCATGCGCATGTTCTGCGCGTTGGACTCACTGGGGTTCAGCGCCACACGCGCCCGCTTTGAAACGGACGAGTCGCTGGGCTGCGAGGGCGACGGCTGGCGCTCGGGCTGGTACTGGCTCGGCGGGGCCGGCGACGGCTGTGGTGCTCGACGGGCGTCGGAGGGCCAGGCGGCCTCGTCGTACTCCGGATCGCCGGCGTACGCAGCCGGCCGTGCGGCGCGCTCGAGCTTTGTCGACTTTTCTGAGCGGTCTCGATTGTCAGGCGAGCTGCCTGCGCCGCCGGACGCGGCAGGGCCGGCTCGATCGCGAGGCTCGCGAGGTGTGGCGAGCTGGGTCTCAACAGCCGCTGGGGTCTCTGCGGCATACGCCGTCTGGTCGCCGTCACGACCAGACCGCTCGTCCGCGCCCGTCTGCTGCGACCGATCGGCTGGTTGCTCTTGCCCTGGTTGCTCCTCTGTGCGGCCCAGCTGTTGCTGAGGTGGCGTCGTCGGCTGATTCGCTCCTCCAGCCTGTTGCTCTTCCAGATCGGTTTGCCCTGGCGCTCGCCGTCCAGGCTTAGGACGCTGGGGCTCCGGCTTGTCCAGCTTCTCGTCCTTGGGCAAGGGCGCCAGCAACTTGTTCTTGGCCCAGCGCACCGGGTAGGCGATGTCTTGCGTTGCTTGACGTGCTCCGCGGATCCTGTGCCCGAGCGTCTGGCGCACGGGCACAGCCGATGCACGTCCGCCGTTGCGCACGAACGCCAGCGCTTGGTGGCGCTTGATGAACACGACCCACCAGAAGGCTGAGGTCAACAGCCACTGCGTCCACCAGCCCAGCGATTCGAGCGACATGAGCATGTGCTGCATGCTCATGAGCGCACCAAGCAGGAAGGAGAAGATCAGCTTCGAGCAGACGGCTCCCAGCAGGCGCGTCAGCCAGCCGCTGAACACGGCACGGCCCGTGTCTCCGAGCGCTGGGGCAAGCACCACGACCGGGGCGAGCAGCAACATGAACAAGCTGATCAGTGCTGCGGCGAGCAAGTGGACGACGATCAGCCCGAGAAGCATCGCCATGCCGAGCACACCGACAGCGATCAGAGCCACCCCGAGCATGCGCGGGAAGGTGCCACCGTCGGAGCGAAACTCCGCCTGTGTCGCCGTGGCACCTTCGCATTTACTGTCGTTTTCGCTTTGGCACAGAAGGTGCAAAAGCGAGCTGCTGTCTTTGCTCGAGTTGCGTTCAGGGCCGTTGGCCGGGAACGCGAGGAACAGGGCGCCGTTGGTGTCGGCCCTGCCCACCAGTTCGCTCGTGCGCGCCAGCGTGGAACTCTTGGGCGAAGGTCGACACGACAGGCTCGTCTGGCAGCCGAACTTGGCCTGCTCGGAGGCAACGATGCTCGAGGCGGCCTTGCGCAGGCGCGGTTCGAGCATCGCGGGGTCGTTGCACCAGCGCACATTGCCGAACTCCAGGTAGCACCAAGGCGCTTCGATCGCGCTCGCGAACAGCGCGCGCATGCTGTCGCCAAGTGTTCTCGAGGCGTTTGCAGTACTGCCTTGGGCGACCGCGCCGAGCGTTCCCAGGCTTGCCTGGTTGGCAAACTGACCGACGGCGCCGACGGTGCCGAGCGGGTCGGCGATCAGCCACAGTCCGGCCGCCATCATCGCGATCGTCAGAAGTGCTTGACCGAGCGTCTCGCCGATACGGCGAAGGATCAGCCCGTTGTAGAAAGCGAGGACTGAAGCGGCGGCCAGGGCCAGCGCAAGCCACGGCTGGGTGAAATTCGCCTGCGCCTCGCGTAGGGAGCTTCTCAGGCCACTTGTCATCGAGCCACCGAGCAGTTCGAGCGTGTAGCACCACTGGAGCATCACCACGAGCGCATGAACGAGCCAGACGAGCCCCTCCCACACCGGTGCGATGAACACGTCTTGAATGACCGAGAGCAACTGTCCGTTGCTGAGCCCGAGCGTTCCCGTGTCGATGTTGACGTCGAGGTCGTAGTTGTTCGTGGGCACAGGCGAGGCGACAAAGCCCGATGTTTGGCAATTGCTCCGCGCAATGCTTGACAGCGCCGAGGCTTTGCCGGCTTCGCACAGCGGGCTCGAGAGACCGTTTTCCACGAGCTGATCGCCTTCGAGCGACGGCACTCCAGCGGTGTCTTCTGCTCCACCCCCCTCCAGCGGCGAAGTGAGCGGCAGTCCGCTCGGGGCACTCTTCACCGATGGGGCAGTGCTAATAGGCCGAGCCGTCTCGACCGTCGGGGCTCCCCCAGTAGACGTTCGAGGCGCCTCCCGTGAGAGGCCAGCAGCCGCTACTGTGCCGCCCAGCACGAGCAAGAAAGCGCTCACGAGGCCTAGCACCAAAGCTGCGCCCCGTCCTCTACTCACTGAGCTTGCGCCGGCGGAGTCGTGGAGAAGGCGCGCAGCAACGACGGCGCGACCACATCGACTTGGATCGCCTCGACGCGGCCGCTGTGGTCGCGCAGCAGACAGCGCCCGGCCTGCATCTCGAGCAGGCGCTCGCGCGCGCGGCGGTCATCGGGATCAAGCCCGAGCAAGATCAGCGCTCTGGCAGCCTCGGCCTCAGAGCGCATGCCGAACACGAACGTGGCGCCGAGCAGATTCTCCAGCGACTCGCGCTCACCGACGAGCGCGTCGGTCACGAGTTGCGTGCTGACGATCGGCACAGCCAACTCCGAACGACCCATGCGCTGCAGCGAGGCAAGCAGCGTGCGCCCAACAGGGTCGCTGAGCAATCTCCAGCCCTCGTCGAAGCTGAACAACTTCAAGCGCTCGCGCTCGCGCGACATCAGATGCATCGCGAACATCGCGATCAGGCGCACGATCTGCACGCCGACGCGCTCGGCCTGCGTGTAATCCGAGCGGGGTGTGCCAGGCTCGGGGCCGGGGAGGTCGCGGATCGGGATGTAGGTGACCTGTTGGCGACCGACCGGCGCGAGCTTCACCGAGGCATCGGCAAAGCCGAGCTGAGTGAGACCTGAGCGCGAATAGACGGCAAGCGCCTCGCCGACTTGAGCCTCACTGCCCTCGCCTTCGCACAAGGCACGCACCACCTCTGTGCACGTCGGCTCGCTTGCGCGCCGTAGAACGACGTCCACCGCGCCGACGACAGCAGTCTCCCAGGCCGCCTCGGCGCGGCCGGGAAGTAGGTCGCGCAGGAAGGAGACGGCGGCGTCCTGGCGCAGGTGCTCGGGCGCAACGCGCAGCGGGTCGAGCATTCCACGCAAGGCAGGATCTGGACGCAGCGCGATCGTCTCGGCGTGCGGCGCGACCTCCTCCAGCAAGTGGAAGCGGTGGTCGCCCTTCGGATCGCAATCGATCACGCGCGCTCCCTGCAGGAAGCCCTCGTACTTGAGCTTCTGCGCGAGCGTCGTCTTGCCCGAGCCGAGCGCGCCGACGCTCAGGATCGCGGTGTTGCGATCGCGCTCAGAGCCCTCGCGTAGGTTGAAGCGCACGGGTTGACGTGAGCCCGACAACGTGTGCCCCAGGTAGAAGCCTGTGCGCGAGCCGACAACATGCGTGGCATTCGGCACCATCGCGCCCACCTGCTCTGTTGTGAGTGTGTCGTCATAGCCGGCCACGCGCGTGCGCTGACCGGGAAGCTGCTGGATGAAAAGCGCCAGCTGATCACCGAGCGGACGGTGCAAGCGGATCTCGCCGTAAGCACGCCTGCACATCTCCACGCGCTCTGAGAGCTGGGTCTCGTCCTCCGCGCCGATTGCCAACGCCAGCGTTGCTCGCAAGAGCGGCGGGCGGCTGGAGGCCTGTAGATGCGCGAGCAGATCACGTGCTTCCTGGGTGCGCTGGTAGCCGATGTCGGAGACGCCCTGATCGCCGTCTGACTCGGCGCGCAGAATCTGGTCGGCGTCCTGCACGCGTCTGCGCGCGATCCTCAGCGCCAGCTCGTTTGGCAGGAAGCGGGCGTTGAGCGACAGGTCCACGGAGAATGGCAGGCTCTCGACGGCCGCGAACATCAACTCCACGCGTGCGCCCGGGAAGGCCGCGCGCTCGGGTAGCGCGCCGAGCACGAGCTGGGCCTGCCAGCTCTCGCCAAGCTCGGATTCAATGCGCAGGGCACGACCGCGGTGCTCCACGTAGCCGTCCATCCAACGCACCACGTCGCCTTCCAGCGGCGCGAGCAACGCTTCCCCGTTGCGCTCAAAGACGAGCGCTCGCGGCTCGTGCAAGCCCTCGACGAGCGGCTCGCCGAGGCCGCGACAGAACGCCCTGCGCACCAGCCACTGCAACTCGATGCCGCGCGCGGGTCTGGCGCTCAGGAAGTCGGCGAGCCGCGCATGAGCCTGGTCAGCTCGCACGCGCAGGTCCTCGAGCCCGGAGGCTTTCAACAGGCGGCGATCGTTCGTCGAGAGGGCGCGCGCGATCGAGCGCAGCCACTCGCGCGGATGCTGCTCGACGGCCTGGGAGACGTAGGAGGCGACGTCGCGCTCGGGCTCGCGCAAGCTGACGAGCAGAAACAGTGTCGGCCGCGCGTGGCCGACGTCGCTCAACTGCTCGGCGTGTTCGCATGCGTAGCGCTGGTTTGCCTGTACGTGCTTTCCGCGGACGGATTGCTCCAATTCGCCCAGGTAGCCCTCCAAATTCCAGCGGCGCCCGACACGTAGGATCTGCACGTCGGCTTCGAGCGCTTCCAGCGCGCCCATCAGCGCAAGCATGCGCGTGCGCTTGGCCTCGCCTGAGAGCCACTCGTACGACGCGCAGGGGATCGAGAACGCCGCCCACACGTCGTCAGTGCTCGCTCCGAACACCAGATTGCCGTAGACGAAAGAGATCGGCGGCCTCAAGTTCTCACCTCCAGGCGAGCCCCGTCTGTGAGCGCGATCACCTGGCCTTTTGCCGGTCGTGGCTTTGCCGGCAGCGCCACGAGCCGCATGTCGGGCCGGCGCATGAGACCTCGCACGAGCCCGCGGTGCCAACTGCTGAGAACATGGGCTGTGCTGACGAGCACAGCCCCCTGGCCCGTGTAACGCAATCGGCGCAAGCGCGAATCCGACCCATCCGCCAGTACAACCAGTTCATCAAGACGCCAGCGTCGATCGGCACTGCGGCGCGGCCTGAGCCCGGAGAGCTCACGCGGCCCGACGCCGTAGCGCACCAGCGCCAGCGCCGCCAAGTGAAATGGTCTTCCCTCGACCTTGATCAGCGTCAACAACGCGGCACAGGCGCCGGGCGCGCCAACCTCGCGCAAGTACCAGGGCAGCATGCGCACGAGCGCGCCGACAAGCGGCAACGCTCCGGCCAGTAGCACCGTGCCAAGCAGTGCCAGGAAATAGACGATCCCGCGCAGCGGCACACCAGCTGGGTTGAGCCGCAACCGATCGATGCGATAGAGGCGCCGCTCTAGGTCGAACACACACCTGTAGGAGCGGATCTCGTTTGACATCTCTCAGGATTCGCCAAACAGCGTGTTAACGGTGTCGTGCAGGACGTTGACTCCGGCCGGTGTGGCGAGCAGGATCGCGACGAGGCCGACCGCGAATATGCCTGCCGCCTCCTTGAAGTCGCGTCTGAAGGCGAGCACGATCGAGGCGATCGCGAAGCCAAGAGCGATCAAGCTCATCGCGACCTTGCGGCCCGTTTCACCTGCCTTGCTCGCCGCAGATTCGAGCGAGCCGGTCCCTTCGGTCGCCGCCATCAATGCGTGGATCGTGTGGAGCGTGTGCATCGGGATCTCCTTTGGTTCGGTCGTGCCATTGCAAGCGCTAGCTGTCGGGGTTGGTCTGGATCGCCGATATCTCCCAGCGCCCAGCGCTCAGCCGCACGCCGAGTTCGTAGGCGAGCGTGTACTGGGTTCCGCGCTCGTCCCGAGCGCGCAGCGTCGCGAGTACCGAGCGGCCGCTCGATGACCAATCGAGACTGTCGAGCGACTGAAGTGCGAACACCTGCGCGGGGAGCGAGACGCGGACGCCGGTGGCCAGGTCGGCGGCGAGCTCCGATTCCGCGCGCGCCAGATAGTTGTGCAAGGCTCGGGTCACGACGGTCTCGAGCGTCGGTTCCTCGACTTCGCGCAGACGCACCGGGGCTACGGCGCCGGTGGCGGCGGGCGCACCGACGAAGGCCGGATAGCCGGCCAGCGCCAGCTCTCCAGCCTTGCGAACCACGCCGACGGCCAGGTACAGCAGGCCCGCTGTGTCGGTTTGGGCAGCAACGGTGTACAGCTGCTCGCCCGAGGCCAGGACGCGCACCTGCACGACCTGCGTCCACAGCACCTGCTGCTCGCCGCTTTCTGGCGGCTGCAGGCCGGCTTCGGGTTCCATCCACGAGCCCACGAACGGGGCCAGCGCAAGCCTGTGCGCTTCCGGATCGCGCGAGTCCCAACTGAGATAGCTGCGGGCAAACAGCGTGGCGAAGCCTTCCGCCGCCCGGTCGGTGGCAGCGAGACCAGATGTCGAGGTGCGCGCAAGGATCGGCCGTGGCGGCGCAATCGCGAAGCGTGCGCTCGCGAGCAAGCCAACTATCGCCAGGGCCTGGAGCAGATAGCGAGGCAGTTCCCGCGCGAGCCGTATCCGCCAGATCGACCTTGGCGTGACGCTGACGAGCGTTTGTGAGCGGACGCGTGACATCCTCTGTCACTGCTCAAAGCCAAATTCGTCTTGCATGGGCGGCTCGACCGCGACCGGCCTTGCCGGTTCAACCGCAACTATTGCGGGCGTCCCGTCGCCGGACGCTTGCAACGCCGCTGACCACGCTCGCTCCAGGCGCGGGGCTGTATCTGACCCGCCGCCCGCACCCGCGCGAGGCCGAAGCCTAGACCCGGACACGCGTATGGGTGTCCTCACAGGCGGGGCAGAGAAGCGCGGAGCCTGGACTGGCCTGCTGCTCACACTGCGCGCGATCGCCTGCGCACGGCCGGCGCCGGCTGCACGCTCAACTCTTTGCTCGTCCTTCACTCGGGCGTCTTGCCCGACCGGATCGGGCGGCGCTCCATGCCGATCGGACAGGTTCGAGAAGACAAGCACGAGCGTTGCGAGGCCGACGCCCATGAGTAGGCCGACCCCGACCAGACGACCGGCATGCGACCCGCCAGGGCGAGCGGACGGGCTGCCGGCGGCACCTGGAGGGGCGGGAGGAACATCGGCAGCGAAAGCAGTCCGCGATGCCACGCCGCGGCTGTCGGGCTCAACGGCCGTTGTGTCTTCCGGGGGAGCGGCCTCCCCTTCTGGAGCCGTGTCTCCTTCTAGATACTGATCCTCCCCGTACACGCGGTACACCTCGCGTGGAGCCCGACGCCAGAGGCTCATACGCGCGACGCTCCCAATTCGAGGCGAAGCACGCATGCGACCGGGAGCGAGGAGGGGGAGCAGCCAAGCTCCCGGCCGCCTACGTGCGGATGGGAAGCGCCGTTCGATCGTCTCGGCAACCGATCGTCGGCGTCCCAGGGGACGCGCCTATGTGTGGGGCGAGGAGGTCTCATAGGTGTGTCCCTGCTCACTGATCCGACGGGCGCGCTCGAGCGGGACACATATGTCTCCCTGAACCTGGGCCGACTCGCCCGCGAGCAGCCGCAGCAGCCGGGCGCGCGCCCGCTGAGCCACCTTTCGGTACTTGTCCCTGCTCCAACCGTGCTCGAGACAGAACTCAGCGCAACCCGGTTCACCCGAGAGCTCGCTTGCCAGCACGAGCCGCTGATCGCCCGATAGCTGGTGCGAGAGTCGAGCGATGCAGCGCAGATCGTGGCGCAAGAAGGTCAGACGCTCGACGTCGGCACGCGCGTCGGCCACGTCCACCCCACCGCACGCGCCGCCGGCAAGAGGAAGCGAACCGGCCAGCGCCGCTTGGATCGGGCTGCGCCCGTTCAGCGCACGGCGGCGATCGTGGATGCGCGAGAGGAATTTCTGCTCGAGCGCATTGGCGATGTGAACAGCGTCGGCGAATCCTTCTCCGCGTCTGGCTCGGGTCAACAGCTCGAGCGTCGCCTGGCTGTAGCAGTCCTCCAGGTCCTCGCGCCCCAGCCGCCGGCGGTGGCAGGCAAGCAGGAGCTCGCAACGCGAGCGGGCCACGAGCGCGACCGTTTCGCTGGGGTCGAGCAGGCCAAGCGCACGCCCACCGAGCCCTCCTGGCCCTCCGATAGTTCGTTTCGAGCTCTGTTGTCGGGTAGACACGCAAGCATGTCGGTGCAAGTGGCCCGCAGACCCCCCTCCCAATTTCTCCGCGACGGACTAGGCGCCGTGGACCGCTACCAGCAGCGCAAACGTCTGCTGGGCTTCGTGGTCGCCGTCTTCAAGCGCTTCGACGACGACCAATGCAGTCAGATGGGAGCGTTGATCGCCTACTACGGCTTCTTCTCGCTGTTCCCGCTGCTGCTGGTGTTCGTGACGGTGCTCGGCTTCGTGCTCGAAGGCAGTCCCAGCACGCAGGCGAGCGTGCTGCACTCGACGTTGAGCCAGTTCCCGATCATCGGCACGCAACTGCAGAACAACGTGCACTCGCTGAAAGGCAGCGTCCCGGCGCTTGCGATCGGGCTCGTGGGCGCGACGCTGGCCGGCCTTGGCATAACCGGCGCGGCCCAGAGCGCGCTCAACAACGTCTGGCACATTCCGCGCAAACGCCAGCTCGGCTTTCTGGCGTGGCGCGTGCGCGGGGTCGGGCTGCTGGTCGTCTTCGGCCTGCTCACGATCGTCTCGACGGTCGCAGCCGGCTATGTGACAGCACAGACGATTGGGATCGTCGGAGTGCTCGCGGGAATCGTGATTGCGCTGGCGGCGAACCTCATGTTGTTCTTTGCGGTGTTCCGGTTGCTCACCGCCGATGAGGTAGCCACCCGTGACCTGATCGTCGGTGTGATCGTGGCCGCCGTGCTGTGGCAGATCCTGCAGCACCTCGGCGGCTTCTACGTAGAGCATGTGGTGCGCCACGCAAAGGACACCTCCGGCCTGTTCGCATTCGTGCTCGGGCTGCTCACCTGGCTGTACCTGGGCGGGCAGGTGACGCTGATCGCCGCAGAGGTGAACGTCGTGCGCGCCAAGCGACTGTGGCCACGCAAACTGCTCGGGGAGAGCTCGGACAGCTCGGACTCTTGAACCAACAGCGCCAACGCACCGCAAAACGATGTCCCGCTTGACCTTTGAGATCGTGGCCTTTGTGGTGCTGCTCAGCGTGGCCTCAGTGGTCTGCTCGGCACATTCGACCGGACGGAGGGAGCCCTTGAAAACGTTCGTGACGGCGCTATACTAACTATCAATTCGTAACCTTATATGGAGCGTATAGCGATGGCTTCGATCCCTTCACCACCTTCACAAAGCCCTCAGCCGCCCGAGCCACAAGCCAAGCCTGTGCTGCGGTTGATTCCCCTAGATGACACGGTCGTCTTCCCCAGCATGGGGATCACGCTCACGATCGACGTCGGCGACGACGAGCGCGTCGTGCTCGTGCCGCGTCATGAGAACGAGTTCCTCGAGGTCGGCACGATCGCCGAGGTCTCAGAGCAGCTACGTCTGCCGGGAGGCGGTCACGCCGTAGCTCTCTCAGGAGAGCACCGCGCGCTGATCGGCGCGGCCCAGACCGGTCCCGAAGGTGAGCTGCGCGTCGAGGTCGACGAGCGTCCCGACGACGTGCCCGTGGACAAGCGCACGCGTGAGCTCGAGCGCGAATACCGCGCCGTGGTCGAGGAGATCCTCGAGCTGCGCGGCGACGACGGACGTATCGCCGCGTTCCTGCGTGCGATCGTCGAGCCCGGCCCCCTGGCGGATTCCGCCGGCTACTCCCCCAACTTGACCTACGAGCAGAAGGTCGAGCTGCTGCGCACGCTCGGGGTGACCGACAGGCTCCAGCTCGCCGTCAAGCTGCAGCGCGACAGCCTCGCCGAGCTGCAGGTGCGCAAGCGCATCCGCGAGGACGTGCAGGAGGGCGCCGACAAGCAGCAACGTGAGTACTTCCTGCGCAAGCAGATGGAGTCGATACGCAAGGAGCTCGACGAGGACGAGGGTTCGATCGTCGAGGAGTACCGCGCGAAGATCGAGGCCGCAGAGATGCCCGAGGAGGTGCATGAGCAGGCGCTGAAGGAGCTCGGTCGCCTCGAGCGCATGGGCGAGCAGACCGGCGAGTCGAGCATGATCCGCACCTACCTGGACTGGTTGATCGCGGTGCCGTGGAACAAGCGCTCTGAGGAGCACCTGGATCCAGTTGCGGCACGCGAGGTGCTCGACGCTGACCACGAGGGACTCGAAGATGTGAAGGACCGCATCACCGAGTACCTGGCGGTGCGCAAGTTGCGCCAGGATCGTGGCATCGAGGCAGACCCCAAGTCTGGGGCGATCTTGACTCTGATAGGTCCTCCGGGCACCGGCAAGACCTCAATCGGTGAGTCGATAGCGCGTGCAACCGGACGCGAGTTCGTGCGCATGTCACTCGGCGGAGTACGCGACGAGGCGGAGATCCGCGGGCATCGACGCACCTATATCGGAGCACTGCCAGGACGACTGGTGCGAGCTTTGCGTGACGCCGGGACGATCAACCCTGTGATCCTGCTCGATGAGGTCGACAAGGTCGGCGCCGATTGGCGCGGAGACCCCTCGGCAGCACTGCTCGAGGTACTAGACCCGGCCCAGAACCATTCCTTCCGCGACCACTACTTGGACGTGGAGCTTGACCTCAGCCAGGTCATGTTCATAGCGACCGCCAACGTCGCCGACACGATCCCGGGGCCGCTGCTCGACCGCATGGAGGTGATCCGCTTCGACGGGTACACCTCAGAGGAGAAGCTGGCGATCGCCAAGGGCTATCTGTGGCCACGTCAACGCGACCGTAACGGCCTGCGTGAGGAGGAGGTGAACGTCTCAGACGATGTGCTGCGGACGGTCATCGCCGAGTACACGCGCGAGGCGGGCGTGCGCAACTTGGAGCGCGAGCTTGGCACGGTGCTGCGCAAGATCGCAACCCAGATCGCCGCCGGCAAGGTAGAGCCACCAGTGGAGATCAATCTGGAGCGCGTGCGCGATGCACTTGGACGCCAGAAGTTCTTCCAGGAGTCAGCTGCGCGGACGGCCACACCAGGCGTGGCCACCGGCCTGGCTGTCACGGGGACCGGCGGCGACGTGCTGTTCGTCGAGGCAACTGCGATGAAGGGCAGCGGCTCCGCCGGCAACGGGCTCGTGCTCACTGGACAACTGGGTGACGTAATGAAGGAGTCGGCGCGGATCGCGCTCTCCTACGTGCGTGGCCACGCCGAGGAGCTCGGGATCGACCCTTCGGCGTTTGAGAACAGCGAGTTCCACGTGCACGTGCCGGCGGGGGCGATCCCCAAGGATGGGCCGAGCGCCGGCGTGACGATGGTCACGGCACTCGCCTCGTTGCTCTCGGCGCGTCCGGTCAAGCACACGGTAGGCATGACCGGCGAGGTCACGCTGCAGGGCCGCGTGTTGCCGATCGGCGGGCTCAAGCAGAAGGTGCTTGCCGCCCACGCGGCCGGGCTCACGGACGTGATCCTGCCGGAGCGCAACCGGGGCGATCTCGACGACATCCCCGAGGAGGTTCGCGAGCAGATGAGCTTCCACCCGGTGATGAGCGTCGACGAAGTGCTCGACGTGGCCTTGGAGCCAGCGCCCAAGCTCGCACAGGTCTCCTAGGAGTCCGGCGATGTCCGCACGTAGCTCCCGCCGATGTCAACCGGTGCCCTTGGAGGTCCGCCAAGCCGCGGACCTCCTCGAGCGCCGCTGGCAACTGTCGATCATCTACGCAGCCCTCAGCGGCGCATTGCGCTTCAACGAATTCGCCGAGGCCGTACAGGGGATCTCACCGCGAATGCTCTCCGAGCGTCTGCGCGATCTGGAGGGTGCCGGTTTGATCGAGCGGACCGTGCTGCCCACGAGCCCGCCGATGGTCGAGTATCGCCTGACCCCCCGTGGGCGGCGTCTGGCGCCGGTGATCGAGGCGATGCGCGCCTACGCCGAGACCGTCGGCTGAGACTCGTCTCCGAGCGCCAGATCTCCCTCGTGACAGCCGGCTGCATCAAGCGCCGCGCCGACAAGCGCCCCTCCCTCGCAATCCTCGGCGCTCACCATTCGCTCGGGGTTGCGCACGCCGACGGCCCCCGCCAATCCTCCGGCGGCAACCAGCAGTGCCGCTATCCCAAGACCGAGGTGAAAGCTTTTCAGCGACGCTTCGTCCGCTGCCACGGTGATCGCATTCGCCTGGGCTCGCGGCAGACCGGCAACGTTGGGACGACCGAGCGGCAGCTTCTTGGCTTCGGCAACCGCGGCCTTCGCCGGTGGCCCAAGCGGACGACCGGCAAGATTGCTATCCAGGCCCGACACGAACGACCCGGCGACGGCCGCGCCAACCGCCGCCGTGCCAAGTAGCCCCGCCACACGAGCGACGGCGTTGTTGACGGCCGAGGCGATTCCCGCCTGAGAGGTATCCACACCAGCGAGCACCGCTGCCGTCAGGGGGGCCACGGTCATGGAGAGGCCGAGCGAGAAGACGAGAATCCCAGGCAGCACGTCTGTTACGTAGTCAACGTGTATGCCGATGCGCTGAAAGAGCAGCAGCCCACACGCCGCTACCAGCGGTCCCGCCCCCATGAACAGGCGCGGGCCAAACTTGTCAGCCAGCCCGCCGAAGCGCTTTGAGAACATGAACATCACGACGGTGGCGGGTAGCGTGGCAAGGCCGGCCTGTAGCGGTGTGTAACCGCCGATCTGCTGTAGGAAGATCGTCAGAAAGAAGAACAGGATCGCCAGGCCCGCATACATCGACAGCGTCTCGATGTTGCCGGCCGAGAAGTTGCGCCGGCGAAACAGCCGTAGCGGCAGCATCGGATCGCGGGTCCTCGACTCGTGCGCCAAAAAGCTGGCGAAGAGCACCACGCCGGCAACCAGTGGGAGGATCACACCCGGGCTCGACCACCCCAGGCGCGGTTGCTCGATCAGCGCGAACACCGGCCCGCCGAGACCCAGCGCACAAAGCAGGCCGCCGAGGAAATCGATGCTACGCCCCGTCTGCGCTCGTGGCTTGGCCCCAGGGATGACGGTCAGAATCAGCGTCATGCAGATCACCACGAACGGCAGGTTGATCAGGAAGATCCACCGCCATGAGGCGATATACAGCAACTCGCCTCCGGCCAGCGGTCCGAGCACCGTGGCGATTCCTCCCCACGCCGTCCAACTGCCGATCGCCGGACCACGCTCGGACTCGCGGAAGGTCGCGACGATCACGGCCAGGGCACTAGGCGTAAGTAGAGCACTCGCCACGCCTTGAAGCGCCCGGGCAGCGATCAGCGCTCCGATCGACGGTGCAAGCGCGCAGAGCAGTGAAGCCACTCCAAATCCCCCAACACCAAGCGCGAAGATCCGTCGCTCGCCATACAGATCCCCCAGCGAGCCGCCGATCAGGATCAACGAACCAAGCGTGAGCAGATAGGCGTTGACGACCCACTGCTGCGCCGCCAACCCGCCACCGAGATCGCGCTGGATCGTCGGCAGCGCGACGTTGACCACCGTGCTGTCAAGCAGCGCGATACCCGAGCCGAGAATGCACGCAACCAGGGTCAGTCGCTTCCTGTAGGCGTCACTGCGCAGCACCGCCAGAGCACCAGCCATCAGACCACGGTAGCCGTCCCTGCCAACGAGGGGCTTGAGCGCTCGCTAGCAGGACCGAGAGGCTTCAGACCGAACACCTGGGTAGCCGTCGGGCGCCGCGGGTACGCCTGCCGAGCACGAAGCACTACGCAGCGACGATCTCGCATCCAAGGAGGAGCGCATGTCTACTGAGAAGATCAAGCCAAGCGAGGTCATTGGCTCTGCACTGGAGATCTACCGCGAACAGGCCGGGGTGCTTCTTCCGGCAGCCGTTGCCGTGTTCGCGATCGTCGCGCTTTCGCGGCTCCTATTCACCGGCGGCGCCGCGGCGCTCGTCTCACTTATTGCACTTGTGATCGGGACCTTTTATCAGGGGATGGTTGTGGAACTCGTGCGCGACATCCAGGATGGGCGTCGCGACAGCTCTGTCGAGCAACTGTTTCGCAGCGTCGCTCCGGTAGTGCTCCCGCTGATCGGTCTCTCGATCCTTTTGGCGATCGGCGTTGGTATCGGCTTCATCCTGATCATCGTCCCCGGCCTTTTCCTGATGACGATCTGGTCAGTGGCGGCCCCTTCGCTCGTTATCGAGCGCCACGGCGTATTCACCGCCTTCGGTCGCAGCAGAGAACTTGTGCGCGGCCACGGCTGGCAGGTCTTCTGGGTAATCCTTGTCGTGATCGCACTGAGCATCGTCATCTCCATCGTCGTCGCCATCCTCTCCTCGGGCCTTGGCACCGTGGGGGTCGCGATCGCGCAGTGGGTTCTCGACATCTTGTTGGCGCCTTTTACGGCATTGATAGGTGCGGTGCTCTACTTCTCACTGCGCCGTCTTCATGGAGAGGGGACCGTCCCCGAGACGCCGACGGGCGAGACCCCAAGCGCATTCGGCTAGGCGGCAGCCGCTAACGCCCAGGCGGCCTTGCCTTCGCGCTCGGTCTTGACGACCGCACCCTCGGAGACGAGCTTACGCAGGTTGCCGTTGATGCTAGGCCCGCTCATCGCGGTTACTACAGCCAACTCACCGACGGTGTGCGAGCCGTGTTCCAGGGCGGCGAGAATCGTCTCGCGCGCGATGTCTCGTGAGACACGCTCGGGCTTTGGATCTGCAACTCGTCGCGAAGGTCTCGCCGCCGATTGTGGCTTTCCGTTGAATCGCGTAGAGGAGTCGCCGTCACGTGACTGCTCTGCCGCCGACCGATCGAGCGCGTCAGTAGCCGGTCCTGCCGCCGCCAGCTTGATCGCTCCGGCCGCCGAGCCACGTCGAGCGCTGCCAATGCGTGCTCCACGACTGCCGCCCTTGGCCGCCGGCGACGCACCGGACACATCGAGCTCCCCCGCCATCTCAAGCGCCGCTGCAGCGTCGAGCAAACGTTCGTGCTCGTCCAGCAGCGGCCGCAGCTCGCCCAGACGCTCATCGATTTCGTAGCAAATCACACTCAACAAGTCAGGGGCCATGCTGTCCTTCCTGGGTTGGATGGTTCTCAGGAGACGCATTCTTGCAGCTGGCTCGGTGAGCAAGATCCGTTCCAGCCCCCGATAGACGCACCGAGGGCCCGCACCAGGCGGGCCCTCGGTCTTACTTCTCGCTAGTTCCTACTTACTACTTACTTCTTCTTGCTTTTGCCCTTCTTGCCCTTCTTATTGCTCTTTTTGCCCTTCTTCTTGCTGTGCTTGGCCACCTTGGCCTTGTGGACCTTGCTGCTCTTCACCCCGCCGGCAGGCGCGTTACTCGGCAGGCCGAGAACCGGACCCGGAGCCGACGCGAGGAGCGGTGACGCGGAGCCGCCGCCCGACGTAGCAACTGCTGCTGCTGGAGCTTTTGCTTTTTCTTCTTCTTCGCGCTTCTTATTGGCAGCGGCTTCTTCTTCTTCGTGCATCTTTGCTTTCGCTGCCGCTTCTTCTTCTCCGTGTGTCTTCTTTTCAGTCGCTTCGTCTTCGCGCCTCTTCGTCGCTGTGGCTTCTTCTTCTTCGAGTTTCTTCTTGAGTGCTTCTATTTCTTCTTTAGTCTTTTTTTCAGCTTCTGCTTTTTGGATTTCTTCTTCGTGCTTCTTCTTTTCAGCAGCTGCTTCTTCTTCGTGCTTTGCCTTTTCAGCGGCTGCTTCTTCTTCGTGCTTCTTCTTTTCAGCGGCTGCTTCTTCTTCGTGCTTTGTCTTTTCAGCGGCTGCTTCTTCTTCGTGCTTCTTCTTTTCAGCGGCCGCTTCTTCTTCGTGCTTCTTCTTTTCAGCGGCCGCTTCTTCTTCGTGCTTCTTCTTTTCTTCGCCGGCCTGATTCGTCGAGAAATCGAGCGAATTGTCGCGTGTGATGCCCTCATTGACGTAGAAGGTAGTCAAATCGACCGATGTGAATGAACTGTTCTGCAACTCGATACCTGCCAGACCCGCCGAGTTGGTGGTCTCGCAGAACTCGCCTTCAGAGGGAATCGGTGACGGCACCACTGTGGTACCGCTCAGGCTGACCGTCCTACCCGGTTCGCCTTCAAGCACACCGTTCGTATCGACGACACTTCCGGTGAACTGGAGCACTCCACTTTCCTGCTGAGCGTGGAAGCACACGATCTCGTCCGCGAAAGGATGCCCATCGATGTCCTGGGCCTTGGCAACGACGATGCGCACGTTCTGATCGGCTTTGGTCGTGCCCTTCGGGAACTCGTAGATTTCCTTTAGCCACCGGGAGCTGACTGTCTTGACCAGCGGTTCCGATGTGAGCGCCGGATAATCGACAGGCTCGTACGGGTACACGGCCCTGGCCGTGATCGACGAGTGGCCGATTTCCTTTTCGTAGAGCGATTCCAGATCGCATCCACCGTTGGAGTCGGTCGTGATTCCCGGGATGTGGTTCAGGTAGAACCCGTCGCCCGGCGTGTAGGTCACGTACGCCTCACCGCGCTCGTCGGTGTAGAACGTTTCGGTCCGAGGACCGCTCGGGGTCTGGTAGTCGTCCTCTGAGCTCGCTTCGGTCGCCAGGCCGGGAGCCCGACGTAGGCATCCGGTCGATTCAGACGAACGATAATTGGCGCTGAGCACCGAAGTCCAGAACGTATATGGGTCTGGATGTGTGTTCAAGAAGCCCGGGAAGTCTCCTCCGGGGCTTGGCCCCGTGACACCGGACGCCTCGTTGACAGGACGATCGGTGGACGGGATGTACGCGCCGTAGTACGGGTTGTACAGGTTGCCACCCTCTTCGGCATTGCCCGTGAAGTCGTGGCTATAGATCTGAGCCTTGCTGGCACCAGAGATCTGCCCCACCCCACCGAGGTCTGCTCCACCTTCGTTTGCTGCGATGCTCACATCGACGCGCATCGCCGGCATCGGGGCGTCGTCAGCGTTGATCCTGCCATCGCTGAGCAGCGTCTCGTTAGCGGCCTGCGGATCGTAGGGCCCCACTGTCGCGGTCGCGCCAGACGTGAAGTCGGAGAACGCGGGTCGTGAGAATAGGGCGTGCAACGGGTCGTTGGTAGCGGACCCTTCGTTGGTGGTCGTGGCTTCACTCGGAGTGCCGTGGATGTCCCACAGACCCGGATTGGTGCCAGGCGGTTCTGTTTCGTTGGAGCTGCTTGCCAACGTTTCGGCAAGAAGCTGCCAGTCGCTCGGCAGCGTGTAGCTGGGGTTGCCGAGGATGTTGTGCAGCGGAGATTCTTCGATGACCGGGAAGCTTCCCGTGACCTTAATCTGAATCAGGCCCTTGTCTTCGTTTGCTCCACTGAACGGGGAGGGGATGAATTTTCCGTCGCCCGACGGGTCGCCCAGGAATTTAGCCAGGGCGCTCGAGTCGGTTTGCGACTGGAAGACTTCGCCTTCTTTGCCGCTCAGGCTTGCCTCCGACAGCGTCGGCTTGTTAGCCGTCAACCAGATCACGAGGAACTGGTGCGAGAATGCGATAGCTCCTGTTTCCTCGCTTCTGACGTCAACCCTGATCCGTGTCAGGCCGGGATTCAGCGACTTGTAATCGGTCGCCACACAGCCCTCTTGTTCATCGCTGTCGCTGATCTGATGAGCGGGCTCAGAGGACCTAAAGAACGCGCTCGGTCCTGGATCGAATATCTGACCGATGCTGCTTCCCGCATCGCCATCCGGCGTCGGGGGCTGGAACTGGTAGCCGGACCAGTCCTCCACCTGATAATTGGCGACCTGAGCTTCATCGCCTGTGGTTATCGCCGGGTCGCACACGACCAGGCGGACGTGCTCGCCCACCCAGGCGACATATGGAACATTTGCGCTCTGTGGGCCGTCCGATCCCGGCCCCGGATTGGGAGCGGCAAAGGCACCTGTGGCAAGCAGACACAGAGCCAACACCGCCGCTCCTACCGCGGAAACTAGTCCAGCGATCATTTTTTTATTCTGCTGTGGTCGCATTTGTGTGCGGCCTCCTCCTTGAATGAGTGGACTAGAAGTCCGTTTCTATCGACATCACAGATGTCTCAATAGGCCCACGAGCGGGCATATCGGAGCGGCATATTATGCTTGTTGTCCGCCCTCCACAATCGTTATGTCGGGTAGTCTTAACTAGTGCAAACGGGTAGGTGAGGCCCTACCCGAAATGCGATGACGGACTACGATCCGCAGGCGCTGAATGGGGAAAACTCCACGAAAGCCTGGAAGCGGAGCAATTCGCGCGCGCCCGTAATAGGTAGCTTCCTTCAGCTGCTACCGGACAAATTCGATGCACCATCACGATTCACCTGCACGTGACTCCCCACGCGTGTCGCCTCCACACGGTTATGCACGCCCAGCCTGGAGTAGATCATCCGCAGATGGAACTTGACTGTGTTAGATGAGATCACCAGATGTTTTGCTACCTCCTCATTGCTCATTCCCGCCGTCACAAGATCGAGAACTTCACGCTCGCGCACGCTCAGCGCGGCAGCGCGGATAGGGCCAGGTTCTGACTCGACCGAGGCTGCCTGCCAGCCAACGGGCATGACCGCGCGGCCCGCCAGCACATGCCGGAGCGCCAGGACCATGTCCTCGACGGTCTCTGACTTCAAGACTACGCCCTCGGCATGCTCCTCGATCGCACAGCGGACAACGGCTGGTGTGGCTACCTCACACAGCAGCAGGATCTTCAACTCGGGATATCCACATCTGATCTCCGCCACAGCTCCCAGCCCAGCGGTTTGCTCGTCGGCATCGATGATCGCCGCCTGCAATTCCTGCGGGCCGGCGCGCAATACCGAATCCAGCTCGCGAACGGTCGAATAGACGCCGACCACGTGGTTCCCGCTTTTCGTGAGAATCCAAGCGAGAGCCTCGGTTGCCAGGGCCCCAGCTACACCGACGATCGCGATCCTGGGATCAGCTGCCGTCGCCGGTGATCTGCGCGTACTGATTTGCCGCTTGGACCCGATTGCGCACTTCCAATCGTAAGTAGAGGGCCTGGATATGAAACTTGATCGTGTTCGGGCTGAGCTTGAGCTCGCTTGCAATCTCCTCGTTGCGCATGCCCTGTGCGATGAGAGCGAGTATCTGTCGGTGACGCGGACTCAGGCTGATCTTCTGCTCCAAAGGCGCGGCGACCACTCGCTGCCAGCCAGCCGGCATGACTGTACGGCCGGTCGCCATATACCGCATGGCCGCCATAACGTCGTCGGTCGAGAAGCTCTTGAGGATGACGCCACCCACTCGATGCTCGATCGCGCAGCGAATAATTTCCTCGCACATCTCTCCGCAGAACATCACGATTGCGGACTTCGTATGGGCGCTCAGCGTCCCGACAGTACTGTGGCAGCCACCGGGAACGCCTCCATCGCAGTCGAGTAGTAGAACGCACGGCTGCTTCTCCACGTCAATAGCCAAGAAATCGGCTACGGACTCGAAGGCACCGAGTACATCCATCCCATCCTGAGCGGCGAGATGACTCGCGATCGCATTGCGCAACAGACATTGCCCACCTATCAGTCCGACTGTAATAGTCGGATTAGGCCGAGCAAAGGATGACTCCGAAAAGGGCCAACCGCCCCATTCGCTAGGCATCTTTGTGGAGCCCCTGCTAGGCGATCGAGCCCCCGGCACCATGACAGAGCCGACTTGGCGCGACTTGTTTGTCTCAGACAGCATCTCTTATTTTAGGACGCGTTGAGCCAGTCGAATATAGACTACTCAGCTACTACTCGGCCACGGCGCGTTTGCGGCATGGTAGTGAGCTTTAGCCATAAGTGCAAGTATGGCCATCTGTTCTAGTGGTCCGAAGCGTCCGCTGAAACAGTACTCAGACGGTCCCCAGCTAAGTTCCGACCTTCAAGTAGGTTCGGTCTAATCGACGCATCGTGAGCGCTGACGAATACGCTCGGGCTTAGTCGGGGCGGGTATCGACGAGAACTACCTCGCTTAGGGCGGATCTCTGACAACCAGCAGAAGGCCTGCGCCAACTGGCACCACGGACTCGATGACGCCATCCTCGTCTTGGACGAGGTCCCGAAACGGCTTGACCTCCTCGGCGTGGGAGAGCACGTTGTCAACCACCAGCAGCCCGCCTGGACGCAGCGCGCGAAGCAGGTCCGGCCAATAGCCCGAGTAAGCAGGACGTTCGGCGTCGAGGAAGATCATGTCCACCGAAGCGTCTGCCGCCTGGCTGAGGGTCGCGGTGGCGTCCTCCGTTCGCAATTCGACGTAGCCCTGAAGCTGTACCTGCGAAAGGTGCTCCGCTGCCTGTGCGGTACGCGTAGGGTCAATATCGACGCTCACCACCTTGCCGCCGACGCTACGAGCCGCATCGGCGAGCCACACGGTCGAGTCGAGTAGCCATTCGACGTACCCAACTCGAGCAGCCGCTTGGCTTCGAGCGCTCGCACAAGCACGACGAGCAGTCGCGCGGTGTCGGGCTCAACGTTACGCAGGCGCGCGAGGCGGTCGGCCTTCCCTGCGTCGTGCTCACGACCGCGGCGATAAAGGTCCGCCAGATACTCGCTGAGTTGCTCGTCCATGGGTTTCCGGAATCGGGGCGGCCGGATTTGAACCGGCGACCCCCTGCTCCCAAAGCAGGTGCGCTACCAAGCTGCGCCACGCCCCGATGAACACTAAGAGTAGTGGCCGCTGCTAGGGTCCGCCCCGCCATGGCCGATATCCAACCTCTGCGCGCGCTGCACTACGACCAATCGCTCACCGGTCCACTGGCGAACGTGACGGCCCCGCCGTACGACGTGATCGACGCGCGGCAGCGCGAGGAGTTGCTGAAACGCTCGCCGTTCAACGTGGTCGCGGTGGACTTGCCCAAAGGCGAGCCGGACCCATACGCGCGGGCGGGCGAGCTGTTCGAGGCATGGCAGCTACAGGGCGCGGTAGTGCGCGATCCTGAGCCGTCGCTGTGGGCTCACACACAGACATACACCGGCCCGGACGGACAGACCCGCACGCGCAGAGGCTTCTTCTGCCGAGTGCGGATCGAGGGCTACGGCCCTGGCCGAGTACGCCCGCACGAGCGCACGCATCCGGGGCCCAAGGAGGATCGCCTGCGCCTGATGAGGACGACACGCACGAACCTCTCCCCCATCTTCTCTTTGTTCTCGGACCCCACGAACGCCGCCTGGAAGGCACTTGAGCCGGCGACCGAAAACGCCCCCTGGGGCGAGGTCACAGATGCGGAAGGGACGGTACACAAGCTGTGGCGCGTGACCGACCCGCAGGCGATCGCGGCCGTGCAGCAGGCTACGAGCGACGTCGAGCTGTTGATCGCCGACGGGCACCACCGCTATGAGACCGCGGACACCTACGCCAAAGAGCTCGGCGGCGAGGGCGAGCACCGCTACATGCTCATGTGCCTTGTCGCGCTCGAGGACCCCGGCCTCACGGTCTTCCCGACCCACCGCGTCGTGCGCGGCCTCGACC
Source organism: Solirubrobacteraceae bacterium (assembly GCA_035485715.1). Taxonomy (GTDB): domain Bacteria; phylum Actinomycetota; class Thermoleophilia; order Solirubrobacterales; family Solirubrobacteraceae; genus Palsa-744. The sequence continues at coordinate 146,524 of DATHNT010000022.1, forward strand.
GCGCACGCCAGGAGGCACTGAGAGAAACATTGCACCGCGACTTCGAGATCGCCGAGGTACCACTCGAGCAGCTCGCTCCGCAACCAGGCACGGGGCCGTTGGAGCTCGGCTACATCGACGCCCATCACCAGCAGCCATACCGCCTGAAGCTCAAGGATCAGAAGATCGCCGACGCTGCTCTGCCGGACTTCTCCGAGGCCTATCGCAGCCTGGACACTGGAGTGCTGGAGGCGCTGATCCTCAAGCGGACGTTGGGCCTCTCCGACGATGACATCTCGCATTTCAACGGCCTCTTCTATGCGCGCAGCACCGAAGAGGCCGTCGCGATGGTGCGCTCGGGCGAGTACGACGCGGCCTTCCTGATGCGCCCCACGCCTGTCGACCAAGTGCGCGATGTTGCGGCCAGCGGCGAGAATATGCCGCCCAAGTCGACGTTCTTTTACCCGAAGCTACTGACCGGGCTGCTGTTCAACCCCCTTTCGTAGCCCAGTGCCGTCGATACCATGGAAGGAGAGGGTGCTGTGACAACCCGATCGGAAGGTGTTGCAGTGATGAAGGCCAGTGTGAGGCGCAAGGATTCGGCGTTCAAACACACAGTTCAAGTGCGCGACCACCAGTTGACGGTGGACGAGCCGCTGGAGTCCGGCGGCGACGATGCAGGTCCCGACCCACAGGAGCTGCTCGCGGTGAGCCTCGCCTCCTGTACGGCGATCACGATGGAGATGTACGCGGCTCGCAAGGGCTGGGACATCGGCAAAGTAGAGGTGGACGTCCAGTACACCCCTGCCGAGCGCGGCTGCCCGACCAAGTTCGACGTCGTGTTGCGACTACCTGACGATCTACCCGAGGAGCAGGTGGAGCGCCTGCAGGTGATCGCGGCGAAGTGTCCGGTCCACAGGACGCTCGACGGCGAGGTCATGTTCCAGGAGCGTGTCGAGCGCACCAGCGTCCCGGTCTGAGAAGCTGCCGCGCTCAGACTCAGACGTGGGGCTGGCGCCGGCGCTGCAGGAGGTTCTGCTCGACGCGGGCTCGCATTCCCAACCGCAAGCCGACGAGCAGGTCCCAGCGGCCGTGCTTGTAGCGTTGTACGAGTCTGACGACGGCGGGCTGCGAGTGGTCTTGACCAAGCGCCGCGCCGACCTGCGCCGCCATGCAGGTGAGATCTCCTTTCCGGGCGGACGTCGCGATCCCGAGGACGCCACCCTCAGGGATACCGCGCTGCGCGAGGCCGAAGAGGAGATCGGGCTCGCGCGCTCGGAGGTGACGGTGGTCGGGGCGCTGGAGCGCACCTCCACGTTCGTCACCAACTACGCGATCCATCCTTTCGTCGGCCTGCTGAAAGGTCCCCATCCGTGGCGCGCTTCGGAGCTCGAGGTCGATGCGGTGCTCGAGCCGACGCTGCGCGACGTTCGCGCGGGAAGGACTCGTACGCTCGTCGAACGGCGCGGTATCGCCTTCGAGACCGACGCCTATGTGTTCGACGAACAGCTCGTGTGGGGCGCGACGGCGCGCATCCTCGAGGATCTGCTCGAGCGGGTGGGGCGGGTGGGGTCGTTACTGGACCGCCGCGCCAACGAGTGACACGGCGGTCCCATCCGCGAGCCCAGAGGGGGTGGACTCGAAGTCTGGCCCTAAGCTCCTGTCGCGACGGGGACGCCGACGAGGCTGCCCCACTCCGTCCAGGAGCCGTCGTAGTTCTTGACGTGCCCGGAGCCAAGCAGCTCGTGTAGGACGAACCATGTGTGCGCCGAGCGCTCGCCGATGCGGCAGTAGGCGATTATGTCCTTGCCGTCGAGCACCCCCTTGGAGCCATAGAGCTCACGCAACTGCTCCGCGCTCTTGAAGGTGCCGTCCTCATTGACGGCCTGCGCCCACGGGACCGAAGCCGCGCCCGGGATGTGACCCGCGCGCTGAGCACCCTCCTGCTCGTAGCCGCTGGGCGAGATGATCTCGCCAGCGAACTCGGCGGGCGAGCGGACGTCGACAAGGTTGACCGAGTCGCCGACCGCAGCCAAGACCTCGTCGCGTCGTGCTCTGATCGTTTCGTCGCCCGCCGTGGCCACAAAAGCTGCGGGTGCGTGGCTGGGTGCCTCAGTCGTTGTTGGCCGTCCGTCGGCGATCCACTTTTCGCGCGGTCCGTCGAGCAGCAGCACCTTGTCGTGGCCGTAGTACTTCAAATACCAGTAGGTGTATGCGGCAAACCAGTTGTTGCGATCGCCGTAGAGCACGATCGTGTGGCCGCTCGAGATCCCGCTGCGCGAGAACAGCGCACCGAAGTCCTCGGGGCCGAGGAAATCTCGTTTGACGGGGTCTTGCAAATCTTGCTTCCAGTCGAATCCCACTGCGCCGGGTATGTGGGCCTCGGCGTAGAGCTTGGGGTTCTCGTCGACCTCGACGATGCGGATATCGCTGTCGCCAAGATGCTCTTCAAGCCAGGCTGCGTCGACGAGCACGTTCTTCGAATATCCGGACAAGTCGTCTGTCCTCCTGTGTAGAAGCTCATCGTCAAAAGCCGATCGGCTTTTGGGTATATAGACCAGGATAGCGCGCTTGCGTGTCTCTCTAGCGACCTTCCAGCAGCCCCCGGATGGCGTCCAGAGCCTGTGTCAACCAGACGTCGAGATCGAGCGGATCGGCCGTCAGCAGTGCCAAGGGGATCGAGTTGAGCCGCGTCGTCTCCGACACGATCCGCTTGGCGTCGGCGAGCACCTCGGCCGGCACAGCCCTGCCGCCCGCCTCATACACGAAGCCGCGTAGCGTGCTGTCGATTGCGTCACTGAGAAAGCGCTCCAGACGCGGCCCGTGTAGCGCCCGAGCCAGCTCGGGATCCTCCACGTCGGCAAGCAGCCAGCAGGCAACCGTGACGTGCTCGAGTGCGCCACGCAGCGTCGCAAGCCGATCAGGAGTGCCCAGCAGGCATTCGCCCCCGACGGCCTCGATCGCGCTGGCCCTGACGGGGTCGCTCGTCGTGGCTCGCACCGTGTGACCGTCGGCGAGCAGCGCCTCGGCAAGGCGCAGGCCTCTGTCTGCGCCCTCCACGATCAGGACTCTCGCCACCCGGCAATCCTATGCCCAACGCATTTGGGCGCCGCGGCCGGTGGGGGACCGCGGCGCCCTATCGAGGAGAGCGGCACGCCGAATAGCAACAGGGAATATGTGCGAGACGCCGTGGGAGAGGTTGGATACAACGTCCCGTCGACCCTGTGCGCGATCGTGCTCAGTCACTCACGCTCTTGCGATTGCTCGTTGCCGCCAACGGCGGAGAGTCCTCCTCCCCGCCGTCTTGTCAGCAAGAGAACACAACGTATGTAAACACAAGTGCGGAGATATGTCAAGGGCGTTCTTTTTGTGGGTTGCACTCCGTCGGCGTCAGACGCGCACGCCCGCTCGGATCCCCGTGTAAGCGTGCTCCAATACCATCCGAGCCGATGCCCGAGCAAGACCCTTCAAGCGAAGATGTGGTGACGATGGACAAGATCGTGGCGCTGTGCAAGCGCCGCGGCTTCATCTTCCCCTCCTCGGAGATCTACGGCGGCGTCGGCTCGACGTATGACTTCGGCCACTACGGGGTGCTGCTGAAGGGCAACGTCAAGAACGAGTGGTGGCGCGCGATGGTGGGCCAGCGCGACGACATCGTGGCGCTCGACTCGGCGATCCTGCAGCATCCGCGCGTGTGGGAGGCCTCAGGCCATCTCGCCGGCTTCACCGACCCGCTCGTTGACTGCAAGACCTGCGGACAGCGCTTCCGCGCCGATCACCTGGGCGATCTGCCCTGCGGGCGCAAGCCCTCAAAGCACCCGGGCGAGACCAACGAGTGCGACCTCACCGAGGCGCGTGACTTCAACCTGATGTTCGAGACGACGATCGGGCCGGTGAAGGAGTCGGGCTCAATCGCCTATCTGCGCCCAGAGACCGCGCAGGGGATCTTCATCAACTTCAAGAACGTGCTGCAGTTCTCGCGCAAGAAGCCTCCCTTCGGGATCGCGCAGGTGGGCAAGTCGTTTCGAAACGAGATCACGCCCGGCAACTTCATCTTCCGCACACGCGAGTTCGAGCAGATGGAGATGGAGTTCTTCGCCCCGCCGGCCGAGGCGCAGAAGTGGTTCGAGCATTGGCTCACCGAGCGGATGAACTGGTACACCACGCTCGGCCTGCGCCCCGACCACCTGCGCCTGCGCGCGCACGATCCCGACGAGCTCTCGCACTATTCCTCGGGCACGAGCGATGTGGAGTACCTGTTCCCGATCGGCTGGTCGGAGCTCGAGGGGATCGCCAACCGCGGCGACTTCGACCTCAAACAGCATGCTGAGTTCTCAGGCGAGAAGCTCGAGTACTTCGATCCGCAGAGCGGCGAGCGCTACATACCCCACGTGATCGAGCCGGCCGCGGGCGCCGACAGAGCGACGCTCGCGTTCCTGGTGGATGCCTATGACGAGGAAGTCGTGCAGAGCGCGAACGCCGAGGACGGATCGGTGGAGAAGGGCGGTAAGCCGCCGGAAACCCGCACCGTGCTGCGCCTGCACCCGCGCCTTGCCCCCGTGAAGGTGGCGGTGATGCCGCTCGTCAAGAAGGACGGCCAACCGGAGCTTGCGCGCGAGATCTACGAGGACCTGCGCAGACGCATGCAGAGCGAGTACGACGAGGGCGGGTCGATCGGCAAGCGCTATCGCAGACAGGACGAGATCGGCACCCCGTGGGGCGTGACGATCGACCACCAGTCGATCGAGGACGGGACCGTCACACTGCGAGACCGCGATTCGCTGGCCCAGGATCGCATCAAGATCGAAGAGCTCCCCGGCGAGCTCGAAAAGCGCCTGGCGGCACCATGGCAAACACCCAAGTTGAACGCATAAGGAGAGAGATGGACTTCGACCTGACCGACGAGCAAGAGCTGATCCGCAGCACCGCACGCGAGTTCACAGACAAGGAGATCGTGGAGCAGGCGAAGCAGAACGCGCGCAATCACCATTTCGACCTGGAGATCGTGAAGAAGATCGCCGATCAAGGCTATTTGGGTGCGATCGTGCCGCGCGAGTACGGAGGCGCGGGCCTGGATTACATCTCCTACGGACTGGTGGTGGAGGAGATCGGCCGGGGCTGCTCGTCGGTGCGCACCGTCATCTCCGTGCAGACCTCGCTTGTGTGCAGCGCGATCCTCAAATGGGGGACCGAGGAGCAGAAGCAGCACTACCTGCCAAAGCTGTGCTCAGGCGAGTGGCTGGGATGCTTCGGTCTCACCGAGCCAGATACAGGCTCGGATGCCGCCAAACAGCGCACGCGTGCGAAGAAGACCGACAAAGGCTGGGTCATCAACGGCGCGAAGATGTGGATCTCGATGGGCAACTTCGCGAAGGTCGCGCTGATCTTCGCCCAGACCGACCCCGAGAAGGGACACCGCGGATTGGCGTGCTTCATGGTCGACACCGACCAGCCCGGCTACCAGCCGAGCACGATCGAGCACAAGATGGGGTTGCACGCCTCCGACACCGCCTCGATCGCCCTCGAAGACGTCGAGGTCTCAGACGATCAGATGCTTGGCGAGATCGGCGATGGCTTCAAGGTGGCGATGTCCTCCCTCGACTCCGGGCGCTACTCGGTAGCGGCCGGCTGCGTGGGCATCTGCCAGGGATGCGTGGAGGAGTCGGTCAAATACGCCAAGGAGCGCGAGCAGTTCGGCCGGCCGATCGCGAGCTTCCAGCTCGTGCAGGCGATGATCGCCGACATGACCGTCAAGACGGAGGCCTCGCGGATGCTCGTCTGGCGCGCCGGCTGGCTGAAGGACCAGGGTCGCAAGAACACGCTCGAGACTTCGATCGCAAAGCTTCACGCGACCGAGGCCTCACTCGAGTGCGCGAACATGGCGATCCAGGTGCACGGCGGCGCCGGCTACGTCGACGACCACCCCGTCGAGCGCTACTTCCGCGACGCCCGCGTGACGACGCTGTATGAGGGCACCTCGCAGATCCAGAAACTGATCATCGGTCGCGAAATGACCGGTATCGGCGCGATGGTCCCGACCGCCTGAGCGGCCGAGGGAGATCGCTATGTCGAGTCGTGACGTTGGTAAGGATGCCTTGATGTCCGGCGGAGCCGGATCTCCTCGCGCTGCGGCTGTGATCGGCGTGCTCGGCGCCGGCACGATGGGCTCCGGCATCGCGCAGCTCGCCGCGCGCTTCGGCGCGCGGGCGCTGCTGCACGACCCGTTGCCCGCGGCACTGCAAAAGGGCCTCGAGCGCGCGCGCGACGGGCTGAGCAAAGAAGCCGCGAAGGGCAAGCTGACCGACGGTGAGGCCGAGGCGGCGAGCGCGCGGCTCGAGGCCGTCGAGGAGATGGCGGCGTTCGCGCCGTGCGAGCTCGTGATCGAGGCCGTGCCCGAGCGGATCGAGCTGAAGCACGCGATCTACGCGCAGCTCTCGGAGATCGTCGCGGGCGACTGCGTGCTCGCGAGCAACACCTCGTCGCTGCTCGTCACCGCGCTCGGGCCGGCCGCGAGGAACCCCGAGCGCGTCGTCGGCATGCACTTCTTCAACCC
>DATHNT010000023.1:0-74300 GCA_035485715.1 Solirubrobacteraceae bacterium
CCAAGCACGACCGCATCAAGGCCCTGTTCCAGGCGGGGTTCACGCCGAAGCGGATCGCCGCCCACGAGCAGGCCGTGCGGGAGATCGTGGTGGAGACGCTCGACGGGCTGCAGGGCAGGGAGACGTGCGACCTCGTCGCCGACGTGGCCCAGCCGGTGGTCTCGCGCGTGATCGGCAGCTTCATGGGCATCCCACCGGAGGACGACGAGGGATGGGCGCGCCTGATGAACATGATGCTGGGCGCCGGCGACCCCGACCTGAATCCGCACGAGAGTCCGCAGGCGGGGGTCCAAGCCGGCGTCGCCGAGATCTTCCAGCGCTGTGGCAGCCTGATCGCGCAGCGCCGCGAGCACCCCACCGACGATCTGACGAGCGTGCTGGTGCACGCCGAGGTGGACGGGCAGCGCCTGGAGGAACACGAGATCGTGATGGGCTTCTTCCTGCTCGTTGCTGCCGGCAACGACAGCACCAAGGCCACCTACTGCAGCGGCATGCGCGCGCTGATGGAAGATCCCGAGCAGCGGGCGCTGGTACTCGACGAACCCGCGCTCGTGCCCGGCGTCGTGGAGGAGTCCTTGCGCATGTTTCCTGCATTCGCGCACTTCAGGCGTACCGCGACCAAGGACACCGAGCTCGGCGGCAAGCAGATCAAAGCCGGCGAGCGTGTTGTCATGTGGTACGCCTCCTCCAACCGCGACGAGTCGCGCTACGAGGAGCCCGAACGCTTCGACGTGCGCCGTACGACCGAGCACCAGGCCTTCGGTGCCGGCGGGCGCCACTTCTGTTTGGGCACCGCACTTGCGCGGTTGGAGCTGCGCATCCTCTTCGAGGAGACGCTCGAGCGCTTCCCGAAGATGGAGATCGTCGGCAAGCCGTCGACAGTCGAGTCGGCTTTCATCAACCAGCTCAAGACGCTCCCCGTTCGGTTGAACGCATAGCGACTATCGACAAGATCACCGTTGCGGACGAGCCCGAGCGTTGGGAAGCTCTCGGCTTTGTCGTTTGCGGGGCCACGGTGCAGCTTGGGTCGGTACGTGTCGTACTGGCAGGTGCGGGTCGGGGAGTAATCGACTGGTCGCTGCATGGGATCACGAATGTCCAGCTCGACGGATTGCGGACCAGCCTCGCGAAGCTGTCGCCAACCCCGACCCCAACGGGGCATACCGAGCACATCAACGGAATCGTTGCGATCGATCACATAGTGGCAATGACGCCAAACCTGAACCGCAGTGTGAAGGCACTCCAAACAGCAGGGCTCGACCTGCGCCGCATCCGCGAGCAGCCAACGCCCGCGGGCGCTCCACGCCAAGCGTTCTTTCGCCTCGGCGAGGTGATTCTGGAGATTGTGCAAGAGCCGGAAGAGGTGCTCGCAGCGCGCCCTGATGGCAAATACAGGCCAGCGTGCTTCTGGGGTCTGGCGCTGCTCAGCCAAGACCTCGAGCTGACGGTCGAGCAGTTTGGCGAACACGTCAGCGAGATCCGCGCGGCAGTCCAACCGGGCCGACGCATCGCAACTCTGAGGCGCTCGGCCGGCCTGTCGGTGCCGGTCGCGCTGATGAGCCGCGCCGGCCAGTAGGCCACAATCAGGTGGTGATGGTGTCCTTCGAGGACAGGGAGGCGGGGTTCAGGTACGGCGTCGTATTCCTGCTGACGCTCACGCTGCTCGTGTTCGTAATCGTCGCTCCTGCGGCGAACTGGGCTCGGGCCGTCGCCTGCGCTCTGCAGTGGCTGGCGCTGCTGACGGTCGTCGCCACCTCGCGCGCGAGCAGCAACGTGCGCCGGCCAGTGGCGATCGTGCTCTTGGGACTCACGAGCTTCACGGTGGTGGGCGAGGCCGCCGGCGCACTCTCCGACTCGGTGCTGTTTGCGATCAGCGGCCTGCTCTCGGCCGCGATCCCGCTGGCCTTGGTCGGCGGGTTGATACGGCTGGTGCGCCTACACGGCGTGACTCCTCAAGCGGTCTCGGGAGCGCTCACCCTGTACCTGCTGCTTGGGCTTGTCTTCGCATGGGTGATCGGCTTCGTCGACAAAGTCGAGGACGTCTCCTACTTCGCCCAGACGGCGCACGCCTCCACCAGCCAGATCGTCTATTTCAGCTTCGCCGTGCTGACCACCACCGGCTTTGGCGATCTCACGGCCGCCACGAACGTGGGCCGATCGCTGGCGGTCGTGGAGATGCTGCTCGGCCAGCTGTATCTGGTCACCGTCATCGGAGTGCTCGTCGGCAACTTTGCCGGGCGCTCGCGACGAACCGCGGAAGCCTCACCGCAGGTTTCGCCCCCGCCTGGGCAAGCAGACGGCACCAGCTCGTGAGTCATACGGGATCGTGCCTCGTCCTTCAAGGACGAGAGCCTCCTCTCAACCTTTTGGAGCCGACATATCGCGCTTCCGTGCTGCTCGGCTTTCCTGCGTCGCGCAAACTCGCAGCCAGAGCCTCCACCGCGGGGACCACAGCCGCGTCGGCGAGGTTGGCGTAGCCGAGTACAAATGCGGGCGAGGGTCCTCCGACTCCCTCCAGCGCGATTCCGCGCGAGCGCGCGGCGACCAGTGCTGCCTGCTCGCTGATGCCGTCGGGCAAGCCGACGACGACGTACAGACCCGCGGCCGCGCCGGACACTCTCGCCTCGGGCAGCTCGCGGGCCAGCGCTTCCAGCAGCACCTCACGGCGACGGCTGTAGCGACGCCGTTGGCGGCGCAGATGGCGGTCGAGCTCGCCCCGCTCGATCAGATCGGAGAGCGCCAGCTGATTCAGTGGCGACGGCATACTGCCGCGTCTGCGCTGACGGACCGCAACCTGCTCAGCGAGCCGCGGCATCAGGACGAGCCAGCCCAGCCGTATCGCGGGCGCCAGTGTCTTGCTGGTCGAGCCTGCGTAGGCAACATGCTCGGGCGCAAGTCCCTGCAACGATCCGATCGGCTGACGGTCATAGCGATACTCGGCGTCATAGTCGTCCTCGACGATCAACGTGTCGTGCGCGCGTGCCCACTCCACGAGCATCAGACGACGAGCAGCGCAGAGAACCGCGCCAGTCGGAAATTGATGAGCTGGCGCGAGTGCAACCGCATCCACCTGCTCATCTCGCAGGCGCTCCACGACCAGACCGTGCTCGTCGACGGGCACGGCGAGTGTGAGCAGGCCCGCATCGACAGCGGTCTCGCTCATGCCACGCCAACCTGGCTGCTCGACCGCCACGCGGCGCGCGCCGTCGCCCACCAGCACACTCCACAGCAACTCGACGCCTTGACGCGTCCCGCCCGTGACCACGATCTGATCGGGCGTCGCGCGCACACCGCGAACCCTGCCGAGATATGCGGCGAGCGAAGCACGCAGCTCGGGGGTGCCAGCCGGGTCGGGATAAGCGAGGCGCTCGTCGGGAACGCCACGCAGTACGCGCGTCAGGGCCGATAGCCACGCCGCCCTGGGGAAGCCGTCGAGCGCCGGTCGATAAGGATTGAAGTCATAGCGAACGGCACCTGCGGGTGTGACACTTGCCGAACTCGCACCGGCCGACATTGCCGTTCCGGTGACGCGGGTACCGCCGCCGCGCCGTGTCTGGAGGTATCCCTCGGCGGCAAGCTGGGAGTAAGCGTCCACCAACACCCCGCGCGAGACGCCGAGCTGAACACAGAGCGCGCGCGTGGAGGGCAGCCGGCTTCCGGGTGGGAGTCGTCCACTACGCACCGCCTCGCGCAGTGCCCGCTCCACGCGCGTGCGCAGCGAGCCACCGGAGAGATCGGAGAGATCGAGATGCAAATCCATTGGCTCTAGATTTTTATAAAGACTTGGACCTTTTCACGGAGCCAAATGATACGTAGAGTAATGAGCATGCCCGCACCCCGACAGCCCTCGCGCACAACCGTGCCGGAACCCAGCAATCCGCGCGTATGACCATGCCGCGACCCCAACAGTCCCCATGCACAACGAAGGCCCCGTCAGCCCGCACGCGCGTGCAGCGGATGCCGGCTCGCGCCGACTACGAGCGCGCGACGATCGACGCGATTCTTGACGAGGGGCTTGTGGCACACCTTGGTTTTGCTGTAGACGAACAGCCCTATGTGGTTCCCACCCTGCATGCGCGCGTCGGCGAGCAGGTGTATTTCCATGGTTCCAGCGCCAGTCGCACTGTGCGCGCGCTGGCGGCAGGTGCGCGGATGTGTTTGACGGTGACGCTGCTCGATGGGCTCGTGCTCGCCCGCTCGGCGGTGCACCACTCGGTCAACTACCGCTCGGTCGTGGTGCTCGGGCAGGCGCGTGCGATCGAGGAGCCGACGGAGAAGATGGCCGCGATCGAAGCATTTACCGAGCGGTTGATACCGGGCCGCTGGGATGAGGTACGCGGGCCGACAGCCAAAGAGTTGAAGGCGATCCAGGTGCTTGCGTTGCCGCTCAGCGAGGCTTCGGCCAAGCTTCGAGTGGGTCCACCGGTGGACGACGAGGAGGACTATGCGCTCGATACGTGGGCAGGCGTCATCCCGCTGAACACTGTCGCGGGTGAGCCAACTCCAGACGAACGCCTGTCGGAGGGCATATCGCCATCACCCGCCGCGCGTGCATGGACCGCCCGCCGCAACGGTCGCTAACGACCGCGGACCATGGATCGTCGCGCTCACCGGTGGCCGGTGGCCGGCCTACTCGATTCACCTACGGTCTCGGTGGCTACGCCCGAGACCGATGGGTTCGATCGGTCATGACGGCGAACGAGCGTCTATTTGGAGCCCGAGAAGTAGTACAGCGTCATCCCTCCGGCAGTAGAGCTTTCGCCGGACACGTGCACGACCGTGCCGTGCGTCTCGATCCACGCGTCGCGTTCGCCGATCGCTTTGCCGGTTGCGGCCGAGGTGCTACCGCCAGGACCGCCAGTCGCACCACCGGCGCCTGCGCCTGCACGTCCGCCGATAGCACCGACTGTTCCACCGCCCGCACCACCGCTGCTCAGCAGCACGTAGTGCAACTGCCCTGAGTCGATGAAGCTCTTCAGCTTGGCGAGGCTCGGCGCGGGATCTGAGCCCATGAAGCCACCCATGTCGATCACGTTGCGCCCGCTCTGAAGCGCTATCGGGCCGGCGGTGCTGGAACCGACCGCAGCGACGAGGTAGGTGGCTTTGCCCTGGTGGGCCTTCAAATAGGAAATGAGGGTTTTACTCACATTGGCGCCAGGACCAGCTCCAATGCCCGCACCGGCGCCCGGGCGTGCTCCGCTGCTATCCGCTCCGCTGCTGTTGCCCTTACTCGCGCTCGCGAGCGCCCCCGTGGGTGGAGCACCCGTGGACCCCGCTGCAGTGGTGCCGGCACTCGATCCGGACCCGGCACGCACGCCGTTGCCAAACAGGTTCGGTGCGCTACCAGCGCCCGCTTCCCCAGCGGCCGGTGGAGCACCGCCCGGCACACCCCCGCTCGGTACACCTGCACCGGGGGCCATGCCAGCGGCGCCGGGGAGATTGCCGGCACGCAAACCAATCCCTCCCCCAAACCCACGTCCTGGAGCCCCACCACCCGGACCGCCGACGCCCAATTCAGCACTGGCCGGGCCGGCAAGCGGATCGCCGCCACTCAGGGTCTTGCCGACCGTGGCGAGCGAGTACGCGGTCGGGCCGGCCAGCACCGCCACCAGGCCGGCGAGCGCCGCGGCGAAGGCGACATTGCCGCGTATAGAGGTCGAGCCAAGCAAAGGTGTCACCCGTGCGAGCATCAGCAGGCAGCCCGCAAACACGGCAATCACCACCACCGCGGGAGCCAGAAACGGCACGAAGCCGGTGGCGCGATCGAGCAACACGGCGCCAAGCGCTGCGGTACCGATCAGGCCAGCAACGAGCGCCACGCTCCACCCAATCGAGTCGCGCGAGCGGTCCCACAGTGCCACCAGCGCACCAGCCGCAAGCACGGCCACGGCGGGCGCAAGCGCCGTCGTGTAATAGGGGTGAAAGATGCCTTTTGAGAAGCTGAACACCGCCCAGGACACGAAGGCCCAGCCGCCCCACAACAGATAGGCAGAGCGGCGCAGATCGGTGCGCGGGGAGCGGCGACTAGTCCAAAGCCCGAGCGCCAACCCGACCACTGCAAGCGGCAGCAGCCAAGCGATCTGACCGCCGACGATCGAGTTGAACAGCCGCAAAGGCCCCGCGGCGCCACCGAAGTTGGCGCCACCTCCCGGCCCGCCGCCTTCGCCTGAGACGCGGCTCAGTCCGTTGGCGCCGAAGATCAGCGAGAACCAGGAGTTGTCGGTCGTGTCGCCGACCCAGGGACGATCGGCCGCGGGGATCAGCATCATCGTCGCGTACCAGAGGAAGCTCACGAAGAACATCGCCGCACCGCCGGCCAACAGCTGCGCGAGACGCCGTCGGATCGTGCCTCCTCCGGCGATCAGCAGGGTGAGTGCCAAGCCGGGCACGATCAGGTAGGCCTGCAGCATCTTCACATTGAAGGCAAGGCCGACAAACAGCCCGCACAGCAGCACGTCTAGCGTACGACCGGACTGCAACGCACGCACAAGCGCCCAGGCGGCAGCAACCTCCAACAGCACGAGCAGCGCGTCGGGATTGTCGAAGCGGCTCATCGCCACGAAGATCGGCGTCAGCGCCAACATCGACGCGGCGAGCAGCGCCGCCCGATGCCCGAGCGTGCGCTTGACCGTGTTGTGCAGAAGCAGCACGGCGCCAACGCCACAAAGAGCCTCGGGCGCAAGCATCGTGAAGGTCGAGAATCCGAACAGGCGCCCGGAGAGCCCCATCAGCATGTTCGACAACGGCCCCTTGTCGAGGCTGTCCGAGCCGCTTGTATCGACCGCGTTCGTCAGCCAAGCCTTCCAGCTGTGCGAGGCCGCCTGTGCCGCCTCGGCGTAGTAGGTGTTCGCATAACCGTTGCGAGTCAACCCCCAGAAGCTGAGCGCACCGGCGATCACAGCAACGAGCCAGAGAAGGGTTGTAGACGACGTGCGGTCTGTATTCACGCGCTCAGCATCGGGGAGCCGCACTAGCGCAAGCTATGAGCTGTATAAGGCGAATGTAGGAGTTCTCCGCAAGCGCTTCGCAGCACGTCAGAATCGTGCTCATGATGATTTTGGTGGTGGAGGACGACCGGGCGGTGCGCGAAGCGTTGCGCCGCGCGCTGACGCTCGGCGGCTATGAGGTGCAGACCGCCGAGGACGGCGAGCAGGCGATCGAGATGGTCGTTCAGAACGTCCCAGACGCCGTCGTGCTCGACATCGGCCTGCCGGGCATCGACGGCCTAGAGGTCTGCCGCCGCCTGCGCCTGCTCGGCAACCGCGTGGCGATCCTGATCCTCACGGCACGCGAGCAGATCAGCGACCGCATCGACGGCCTCGACGCCGGCGCCGACGATTACCTCGTCAAGCCGTTCGACGTCGAGGAGGCCAAGGCACGCCTGCGCGCGCTGCTGCGACGCACGGGCTCGGCCGGCGACCCTGACGCGCTCGCCTTTGCCGAGATCCGGCTGGACAGCGCCCGCCACGGCGCCGAGGTCGGGGAGAACTTCACCGAGTTGACGCGCACCGAGTACCAGTTGCTGGAGCTGTTGATGCTCAACCCGAAGCGCGTGCTCCCGCACAGCCTGATCTACGACCGCGTGTGGGGTTACGACTTCGGCCCGGCGTCGAACGCATTGCGCGTGTATGTCGGTTATCTGCGGCGCAAGTTGGAGGGGATCGGCGCCCGTCCGTTGATTCACACCGTCAGAGGCGTCGGCTATGTGCTGCGCGAGCCGTGACCCTGCGTGCGCGCATCGCGGCGGTGGCCGGGCTGGCGGTCGCGCTGACCGTGCTCGTCGCCGCGATCAGCCTGTACGTCGCGGTGCGCTCGGACCTGCGCAGCGAAGTCGACAAGTCGCTGCGTCAGCGAGCGACAGCGTTCATGCCTCACGGCTCCTCAAACGGGGTGAGCGGACCGCAATCGCCCGAGAGCCCGTCCCCACAAGAAGGCTTGCCTGCACCCCGGGGGGGTGGACCGCCTCCTCCAGGCGAGGATGGCAACGGTGGCTTCCCGAGCAGCATCGAGCCTGCACCGCTCGGTGGACCCTCTGGCTATGTGCAGTTCGTTGCGCCCGACGGCACGGTCCACGTACCCGCCGGCCAGGGCTCTTCCACAACGATCCCATTGAATGCAACGGACAAGGCGATCGCGCGCAGCGGCAAGGGCCAAGCCCTGAGTGATCGTTCTGTCAAAGGCGTACAGCTGCGCGTGCTCACGCAAGGCAACGGCGCGCGCGGCGCGGTGCTCGTCGCGCGACCCCTCACCGAGGTGAACAACGAGCTGAGCCGGCTGCTGGCGATCCTTGCGATCGTCGGCGTCGTGGGCATCGCGTTGGCAGCCGCGCTGGGCGCACTGGTCGCGCGGGCAGCGCTTGCCCCGATCGCGCGTTTCACGCGCCGCACCGAGACGCTCGCTGGGGGCCTCGACCTCTCGCAGCGTCTGCCTGACAGCGGCCGCGACGAGCTGGCACGACTTGCCACCAGCTTCAACGCCACGCTCGATGCGCTGGAGCGCTCCGTCGAGTCCCAGCGCAACCTCGTGGCCGACGCCAGTCACGAGCTGCGCACACCGATCGCCAGCTTGCGCGCCAACATCCAGGTGCTGGCCGACGCCGAGCGCTTGCCACCGGAGGACCAGGCAAGTCTGCGCGCAGACATCGTCGGCGAGCTCGACGAGCTCACCCGGCTCGTGGGCGACGTGGTCGAGTTGGCGCGCGGCGCCGAGCCCAAGGGCGAGCTGCACGACGTGTCCTTGGATGAGATCGTGCGCGGCGCGGTGCAGCGTGCACAGCGCCGCTCGGACACGACTTTTCAAGTGAACCTGGAGCCGACGCTCGTCAGAGGCGAAGCCGAGCGCATCGATCGCGCTGTGTCTAACTTGCTGGACAACGCACGCAAGTGGAGCCCAGCGGAGGCGCCGGTCGAGGTCGATCTACATGACGGCCTGCTGAGCATCCGCGACCACGGCCCCGGCTTCGAGCAGGCCGACCTGCCGCACGTCTTTGAGCGCTTCTACCGTGCCGACCGTGCCCGCAAGCTACCGGGCTCTGGGCTCGGCCTGGCGATCGTGCGTCAGGCGGCTGAGGCACACGGTGGCCACGTCACAGCGGCGAACGCGCCCGGAGGGGGCGCGCGCGTGCAGATCGACTTCGGGTCGATCGTCGATACCGCCAACGCGTAACTGCTGGCCAAAGCAGCGCTGACGAGCATGCCTTCCTCGCGCATGTACCCAAACCCACCCAGCAGCCAAAGCTGGTATTTCGGGGAATCTATGCCTGCGCCGTAGGGCCCTGCTGCTCGTCGCTGCTCGCGCGACGGGTACTCCACCAACTCCAGCCGCCGACGGCCACCACGGGCACCACGAACATCGCCGAGGCATACCAATGCATCATGCAAGCGAGCACGGTCATCTCCACGTAAATTACCACGCTCGCCTGCCCTCCATGCATCCGATCGGGCTCAAGCCGCGCTCCGAGTCCGCCGCGCGGCCAGCAGACCGCCGACCCCCGCAATCAGGCCGAGTGCGCCGAGCACGAGCGCTGCGATCGCAAGGCCCTTGCTCGCCCCCCCGGGGGTGCTCGCAACTGCGTTGGAACTTGTGCCCGCCGGCGCGACTGCAGCGCCCTGGCCCGTCGGCGTCTCCCCCGGCGTCGGCCCGGCCTCGCCACCGGCAACATCCTCGATCACACCGCCCTTGGCGGTGATGTTGACCGTCGGCGCCGGGTATTCGGCGCTCGGCGAGCCGATCCAGTGGATGACCTTGCCATTGCTGTAGTACTGGATCGTCTTGAACGCAAGCGACTGGCCGGCGATGTCGCTGGGCATCGCGATCGACAGCGGGAACTGGATGAAACTGCCGTTTTCAAGGCGCCCGAGCTTCGAGCGGTCGCCGGTCCAGACGATCTGAGAGACCTCTTCGTCGACGGGCCCTTCCGGCGTTTGGATCGGGGTGGCGGGTTTGACGACCATCTCCTTGATGCTCCAGCCTGGCACGTTCTGCGTATCGATCTCGGTGAAACCCGGCGGAATGAGCATGTCGACCTTGTAGGCGTAGGCGCCTTCCTGCTCGCCCGGAACGCGCACGTCGAGCGTGACGAACGCCCCGGCGGGGATCGTGTTGGGATGCAGGCTGATGTGGGCTTGTGCCGCCGCCGGAAGCACCAGCGCTCCGATCGCGAGAGCTCCTATGGCAATTCGCTTCATGTGTGCCTCCTATTCGTGGATATGGGGACCCCGGGCCGGACCTACGCCGCGGCGGGATCATGCGTCATCGCTCTCGCGCGGAAATGGCCGGTCCCGCTCACCGGATTGGGACCGACACGGTCTTTTCGTACTCTTCGAATTCCGACACACGGTCGAGGACTCGGATATGCCATGTGCCTCCCGGACTCAGCTCGGCCGAATTGAGCGCGTAGTGGCCTGGGCCTGCCAGATTCGCCTGTAGCGGCAGCGGCCCGATTCCCTTGGCGGGAAGCTTTGCGGTCACCGCGAGTTCCTTGGTCGCGGTGAACTGCGCTCCGCTCTTCGCGTCGATCAGGTACAGGTGGACCGTGTTCAGACCGACTCTCGCCGGTTCGACGGTCATCTCGAGCTCCGCCGGCCCGAGCGAGGTGGTAATCGAAAAGGGTCCGCTTGCTGCGTCGATCGGCGGCGCGTAGCTGACGAGCGCGGCAGTCACACCGAAGACAACCAGCATCAACGCGAGCTCGCCGCGCATCGTACGCCGCGCCAGCACGCCGGCCGCCCCGGGTGAGCCCCCAGCGGCAGCGATCCTACGCAAGGCGGGCAGTATCCGTTCGCGGTTGATCCAGCCGAGCCCGATCAGCGCGGTGAGCAGCACGACCTTCACGATCACGAGCGCTCCATAGGTCGTGTGAAACAGACCTTCGAAGCTGCGTACGTCGATGTAGGCCTGCACGACCCCCGTCATGGCGATCGCGATCACACAAGCGAGCGCCAGCGGCGAAAAGCGTGCGAGCGTGGCCATCAGCAGACGGCTGCGCTGAGGAGCCTCGAGCTGCCGGGTCGCCGCGGGCAGGACAAGCAGCAGACATGCGATGCCACCGACCCAAACGCTCGCGGCGAGAACGTGGATCACATCGATAGGGAAGAACACCCCCGTGGGACTCTGAACGCTTGCGTGGCCGCTCAAGGCCGGTGTCATCGCAAGAAAGGCGACACCGACCCCAACCACGACGAGCAGCGCGCGCGGCGGTCGCGGACCGAGCGCCGTTCCGTCGGCGCCCAGCGTGACGGGGCGGAGCACCGGGATTGCTTCGCGCCGAGCAAGGCGCGCCGCGATCAGCAGCGATCCGAGTGCGACCCACACGATCCCGCGCAGACCCCATATCCCACCGAAGCGGCTTTTCAGGGTGTCGTTCACGATCGGGGCTTTCAGCGACGCCCATAGCGAGACCCCGGCGGCGCTCGCCCCCTGCAGCAGGATGCCGAGCACACTCGCCACTATTCCCAGTGCCACCGCCACGATCAAGAGCAGCCACAGACGCTTGGCAAACGCGCGTGAGGCAGCCTGCCAGCCGCTCTCCGAGCCGGCCACCGATGACAGGGCCGGCAGCCACGCCCACAGCAGGAACGCGAGACCGCCGAGACCTAGCGCGAGCGACAGGTAGTCAAGCGTTCGGACCACCCCGAACGCGACCTCGGTGACCCGGCCGCTCTTGTTGCGATCGATCAGCCCCGCCACCGTGAACTTCGGCGCCGCGCCGGCGTGGCCGATGTTGAACACGAGGCCTCCGTAGACGATGTGCGTGTCGGCCGAGATGACGCGATAGGTGCCGGTGTAGGTGCCATCCGGAAGCTTCGGCTTCAGCCCCACACCCATCCAGTGCTGTTTTCCTTCGGGGTGGCCCACGTCGAGGTTGTCCACCTCTTCGCCCTGGGCGTTGTACACGCGTACCGCCCCGAGCGTTCCCCCGATCGCCTGATTGAACTTGAAGATGACCTCGGCAGGCTGTTTGGGAACTGTCGACCCCGACAGCGGCGAAGTACCGAGCAGCTGCGCGTGAGCGAGCGCCGCAGGCGCAGCCGCAAGCAGAGATGCGCCCACCAACGCAATCGCCAAACCCAGCTTCGACAGGGCCCGCCAACGCACCTGGCATTCTCCCGCGGTACGCGCGTTGTGCCCAATTCGCATAGCCATCATCGGCGCCTTCGTTGGCGTCGGCATCACCAGGCCTCTTTTTGCTCAGAGGTATCCGCCTCTCCGCTACTCGGACTCGTCGGGGCAAGCCCCGCCCGGTGGCGTCGTACGACGAGCACGAAGACAAGCGCGAGCAGGACGATCGCGACAAGCGCGACAATCGCCGCGACAGGCGCTTTCGAGCTCTCGGGCACCCAGAACAGCTGTCCGTCGACCACCCCCTTCTGCGCTCCCACCGAGATCGGCACGCTCCAATGGAAGATCAGAGTGCGCTTGCTCTTGTCTTTGACCTGAGGAGGCGTAACAGGACTCATCCAGTGGATGCGGTGGTCGTGCCATTCGAAGCTGCCGCTGCGATCCATCACCACCCACTTGGGCGGATCGCTCGCGCTCGCCGAGGCCGGCACGGTCACGTTGCCATAGAAGTTCGTGTTCAGATAAACCGCCGGCGAACGCACGTTTTGTTCGCTTGTACCGTTCGCTTGCACGCGCGCGTAGGGTTCGCCCGAGTAGCCGTACACCGTCACCGTCCTGCCCGTGTGATTGGTCAGCACAAGCCGGTCGGCGAACTCGAGCACTTCGATGCCGAGGCCCGTGACTTTTGGTGAGACCGACGTTATTTCGGAGCGATAGTTGTAATTGCTGCCTTGGTCGTTGATCGGGTTCTCACTCTCGGAGGACGAGCCCGTTTGGCTGGTACTGCTTGCGAGCGCGCTACCGCCCGGTGCAAGCACGAGAACGCCCAGCAGGGCGAGAATCGGACGACGTGACATGGATGCTCCTCGGAGCTCGAAGGGACACACGGATAGCGAGGAGAGTTCGCGGTCCAGTGGACCGCTTACAGCACTTGCCAGGACAGGGAGTGCGTGCACGCGCCCAAGCGGCCATGCACCGGCACTCGCTCACGGCGAGTTTGCCGCGTCCTCCTCGGGCGCGGTGCTCTAGCTCGCCGAGACGAACGCGGGAGGCGGACGAACCGCGAGCGAGCGTGCGATCAACAAGCCCCCGTGCGCAGCTACCGCGAACGTCCTTGCTGCATGCGGCACGCTCGCGCGTGGGCGTGCCCAACGTGCGCGTGGCGGAGCCGAGAGACGGGCCAACCTACGCTCGCCCGGATAACGGCGTGAGAGCAACACCAGAGCCAGCACAAGAGCTGGCAGGAGAAACAAGATTCCCGTCAACACGTCGGCCACTCTACTCCCTCGCTCACGTCCCCACCGCCGACAGCAGCCACAGACCGAAGCTCGTGAACGCCACCATCACGGCAAGCATCCAGTATTGCGAGCGAATCGCCTGCTCTTGATTGGGGTAGATGCTGAGCGCACGGTCGTGAGCGAGCACCAAGCCGCCCACGTGACCCGCGATCAGGGCCGCCACCTGCACGTACCAGATCGCCGCATAGGAGATGATCGTATAGTCGATCGTATAGGCGTTGGTGCCGAAGTAGTTGGCACCGTTGCCCAGCGGGTCGGAGGCCAGGTAGCCGATCGCTTGGCCCTGCCAGATGAACAATGAGAAGTAGTGGGCCAGCACGTAGGCGAAGCCGATCGGCACGAGCGTATGGGCGAACGTGCGGCTGAGCTCCGGCATGTCAAAGCGCGTGCTTACGCTGTGCACACCGATGATTCCCAAGCGGTAGATGCCTGCGACGAGCAGCACGCACAGCACGAGCCCGACCGAGTAGGTCAGCTCGAGCGCCGGCGTCTGGTTGAAGCCGAGGTCGGCGGCGAGGCTCTGCAGGCTCGGCTCGTTGGTGCGCCAGATGCCACCGTTTGAGAAGCCGTCGAAGGTTGTCGTCCCGATGATCGCGCATATGAGCCCGATCGAGCCCGATCGAATCGGCATGTCCGGGAGTCCACTCAGGGGCCGGCGCGAGTAGACGACGCCGTGCTCGTCCTGCCCCAGGGTCTGCCCACCGGCGCCCACGCCCGGGTCGTGCTGGGCCCTCGGCTGCTCGTCCTGGCAGAGCACCGACATCCGAGAGAGCAGGTTGAAGTAGGCGCCGAAGCCGTCCGCCCGCCCGCTCCATTCCTCCACCCCGAACAGGGCCATCCCGGCAAGCATCGCGACGAAGTAGGCGAGCGACAGCGCTGCCAGCGTGGAGGACTGATCGCGGTCGGGGAAGATGTAGACGAGCTCCATCCAGGCGAAGCCGACGATCGCCGCCACAGCAGGCCACATGCCCAGCCGCTCGGGATAGCGAAGCGGAGCCTTGGCGAACGCTCTCGGCGCGAGCTTCCCACCGATCCAGCGGATCGCGCGCGCGAACGAGCGCCACGGGCTGAAGGCCCGGAAGATGTCGCCGAAGATCACGCTCGCCAGTGGGAAGCCGACCCAGAAGATCACATAGATGAATGTCGGGTCGAAGTTGGCCGACCACACCTGCGTGCCGTCGAAACCGCTGTAGAGCACCAGCGCGAACAGCGCCAGACCGGCCAAGCTGGCCAGATGCGCGAGCGCAGCCGGCATGACGAACAGCCTTTTGCGATGCTCGCTCTGCAACTGCGGGCGCATCCACAACGTGGAGAGGGCGACGAAGGAGACCACGAGCACGATCGCCGCGGTCCAGCTGAACAACCACACGGGGATCGGCAGGTCTGCCTTGCCCACGATCCCGTGCGCCGAGGCTACCTCGGGGAATGCCAGCGTCGCGATGCCCAGGCCGCCGAGGACGGGTGGCAGCAGACGGCGCGGAGTGACCATGCGCGCGCCAGTCTATGCCACGAATGTCCCCCTTAGGCGCGGTCACGACCTCCGCTCCCACGTCGTAGGCTCCATCCTGATGCCGACCGTCCTCGCCACGTCGACCGCCTTCTCGGCACTCACACAGCTGGGGCCGCTCGCGCTGTTTGGCCTTGCCTATGCCAAGCGAGTGCACACGCTCGGACGTGCAGGCCGCCCCGTCGAAGGTTGGCGCCAGGCCTGCTTTTACGGCGGTTTCGTCACGATCGGCGTCGCGCTCACCTCGCTCGGCGGCGACAGCCAGGAACTGTTGAGCGCCCACATGGTCGAGCACCTGCTGCTGGGAGACATCGCCGCGCTCTTGATCGTGCTCGGCCTGACCGGACCGCTGATCGCGCCGATCCTGCGCATCAAGCTGTTCGACCGGCTGCGCATCCTCGCCCATCCCCTGATCGCCTTTCCCCTTTGGGCGGTCGACCTGTACGTGTGGCACCTGCCCGTCTTCTATGAAGCGGCGCTGCGCCACGCCGGCGTGCACGCGCTCGAGCACGCCATGTTCCTCGGCTTCGGCATCAACATGTGGATGTGCCTGTTCGGGCCGCTGCCGATGCCGAGCTGGTTCGGCAACGGGGCAAAGCTCGGCTACATCGTCGCGGTACGCCTCACCGGCACTGTGCTGGGCAACGTCTTTTTGTGGTCTGGCACCGTCTTCTACCCGTACTACATCCACGGCGACGCTGTCTGGCACATCTCCCCGATCGCCGACCAGAACCTCGCAGGCGCGGTGATGATGATCGAGGAGAGCATCCTCACGCTGTGCCTGTTCTGCTGGCTGTTCCTGCGCACCGCAAAGCAGGGCGAGGAACGCCAGGATCTGCTCGACTTCGCCCAATCCCAGGGCCTCGAGCTGAGCGAGGAGCGTGCCGCACGCGCCGTCGGCGCCGGTCGCGGCCCAGAGCTGCGCAAGCGTTTGGAAGGCGTGCCCGGTCCGGTCGAGCACTGAGCCCGGCGTGGACGCACGCCGATCGCGCCCGGACCGGTCGAACGCGGAGCCGTGCGCTCAACTCTCCGAAACCGTGATGCCCCCGCGCGCGGGGGCATGTGCATTTTTGGGACGCTCAGCTCGAAGCTAGCAGCGGCACGTCGTGGACGATTTCCTGCGGTGTGAAGCTTGCCGCGTACAACGTCGTGACCTTGCCCTGAGCGCTGATCCCGTACACCAATCCGCTGTGGTTGACCAACTGCGGCTGCTGGGCATCCTGTTCGGCCCCCACACCCCATGCCTTCCATACGCTGCCCAGTTCTTTGGCCGAGCCGATCAGGTACTGCATGCGACCCGTCATGTCGTGGCGCTGCAGGAATGTTGCGACCGCGGCAGGAGTGTCTCCACGGGGGTCGACCGACACGGCGATCACCTGCACCTTGGCTGCCTCTGCCGATCCCAGCTTGTTGAGCGCAACGGCCAAGTTGGACGCGATGATCGGGCACACGTCGGGACAGTGGGTGTAGAGGAATGTGAGCAGCACCGCCTTGCCCCTGTACTGGGCGATGTTGACGGGCTGACCCTTGTAGTTGCGCAACGACAGGGGGAACTCTGGAGCGGGCGGCGAGGCGAGCGAACCGGCGTACTTGGCGGAGGCGATCCCCTGGATACCGGCTACGCTCGGACGCTTGCTCGGGCTCCCGGTGGTCAGCAGCGCGACGCCGCCGGCGATCACGACGATCACGACGAGCGCGAGCACGACACGTAGGCTCAACGCCCCACGCGGAGGCGGCTGCGGAGGCTCGGCGGGCGATGCTGGCTCTGCTGCCATGACGAGTTGAACCTAGCACCACGGAGCCTTGCGAGCGTCGTATCGGCGCCCACTTGGCCGAGACCCGATCGACCCCAAAACCGAAGCTTCCAAGCCACTTGCGCCGAGGACCGACCAGCCTGGCTAGAGTCATTGGCTTGCGGCTTTCCCTCACGCCAGCCCACCGCCAAAGTGCCTCGCAAGCCGACCGCTACAAGTGGATTGCGCTGTCTAACACCACACTCGCGGTGCTGCTGGCGACGCTCGACGCTTCGATCACGCTGATCGCGATGCCCGACATCTTCCGTGGCATCAAACTCGATCCGCTGGAGCCGGCCAACAGCTTCTACCTGCTGTGGATGATCCTCGGCTACCTGGTCGTCTCGAGCGTGCTGATCGTCAGCCTCGGACGCCTCGGCGACATGTTCGGGCGCGTGAAGATCTACAACCTCGGCTTCGTCATCTACACGATCGCCTCATTGCTGCTGGCGATCGACTGGATGACCGGTCGAGCCGGCGCGGACTATCTGATCGTGTTCCGCATCGTGCAGGGGGTTGGCGGGGCGTGCCTGCTCGCCAACGCAGCCGCGATCATCACCGACGCCTTCCCTGTCCACCAGCGCGGGATGGCGCTGGGCATCAACAACATCGTCGGTGTCAGCGGCATGTTCGTCGGCCTGATCCTCGGCGGGCTGCTGGCCCCGATCAACTGGCGGCTGGTGTTCTTGATCTCCGTGCCGGTCGGCCTGTTCGCGACGGTCTGGGCCTATCTGAAGCTTGAGGAGCGCAGCCAGCCGAAACGCTCCTCGATCGACTGGTGGGGCAACGTTACTTTCGCGCTCGGGCTCGTGCTGGTGATGGTGGCTGTCACCTATGGGATCCGCCCCTATAACGGGCATGCCACCGGCTGGGGCTCGCCGCGCGTGCTCACGCTCCTGGCGGCGGCGCTCGTCTCGCTGACGGCGTTCGTGGTGGTGGAGAAGCGCGTCGCCGAGCCGATGTTCCGCCTCACCCTGTTTCGCATCCGCGCCTTCACCTTCGGAACGCTCTCGACGTTTCTCTCGGCGATATCGCGCGGCGGGCTGATGTTCATGCTGATCATCTGGCTGCAAGGGATCTGGCTGCCTCTGCACGGCTATTCCTTCACCGAGACGCCGCTTTGGGCCGGGATCTACATGCTGCCGTTGACGCTCGGGATGCTGGTCGCAGGGCCCACGTCGGGCTACCTCTCAGACCGCTATGGCGCGCGCTGGTTTGCCACCGGGGGCATGCTCGGCGCGGCGTTCAGCTTCGCTCTGATGATGCTGCTGCCGACCGATTTCAACTATTGGGTGTTCGCGCTGGTGCTGCTGTTGACCGGCATCTCGATGGGGATGTTCGCCTCGCCCAATCGCGCGGCCGTGATGAACAGCCTGCCTCCGGGCGACCGCGGCGCCGGCGGCGGCATGAATCAGACGTTTCAGAACTCTGCACAGGTGCTCTCGGTTGGGATCTTCTTCACTCTTTTGATCATCGGCCTCGCCTCCAGCCTGCCCGCGGCTGCACAGACCGGGCTGCAGGCCCACGGGCTGTCCGCGGAGGTCGCGGGACGCGTCGCGCATGCGCCGCCGATCTCGATCCTGTTCGCCGCCTTCCTGGGCTACAACCCGATCCAACAGCTTGTTGGGCCCCACGCGCTGAACGGGTTGAGCGCACACGCACAGGCGGTCCTCACCGGCCATGCCTTCTTCCCCCACCTGATCTCCACTCCCTTCCGCGACGGCCTGCACGCTGCCTTCCTGTTCGCGATCGTCGCCTGCCTGATTGCGGCCGGCGCCTCCATGTTGCGTGGCGGGCGCTATCAGCATGTCGAGGAACCGCCCCCCGAGAAAGCGATACCTGAGAAAATCCGACAACTGGAGGAGCAGCATGCACGTTGAGTGGTTCGGCCAGTCCGCCTTTGCCCTGACAGCACCTGAGGCCAAGGTGTTCATCGATCCCTTCGGCGATCTTTCGCCGATGGCCGAGCGCGGCATTCAGTTCGACTATCCCGCGATCTCCGTCGATGGAGTGGACCTGCTGCTCGTCACCCACGAGCACCTCGACCACAACGGCGTCGAGGCGATCTCCGGTGAGCCAGCCACCCTGCGCTCCACAGCCGGCCGCCTGGAGTCGCCGATCGGCGAGGTCGTGGCTGTCGCCTCCGAGCACGACGAAGCGGCCGGCACGCAGCGTGGTCCGAACACGATCTTCGTGTTCACGCTGGACGGAGTGCGGATCGCGCACTTCGGCGACTTCGGCCAGAGCGAGCTGCGCCCCGAGCAGGCAGAGGCGATCGGCGAGGTCGACCTGATCGTCCTGCCGGTCGGCGGCGGTCCCACGATCGGGGCGAGCGACGCCAAGGCGATCGTCGAGCAACTGAAGCCGAAGTGGGTCGTGCCGATGCACTACCGCACTCCGCGCATCGGCTTCCTCGAGGACGCCGAGGAATTCCTCGGGCTGATGGACCGGGTGGAGCGCCTCGATGCGCCGAGCTTCGAGACCAGCAATCTCGCGGCCGCGGACGGGCCTGTCGTGGTGGTGCCCGCAGCGCCATAGCGCCGGGCTGGCTCTCTGGGTGTGCTCCGGAGTCACGCGAGGGCGTACGGCCGTCAGCTACCGATGAGCGTCGATCCGCCAGGATGCACGGATGCCGACGGCGCGCAACCTGCTCAACCTCAAGGACGTCGACAAGGGCTATGGCAGCCGCTCTGTCCTGCGCGACATCACACTTGGGGTGTCCGTCGGCGAGCGCATCGGCGTGGTGGGGCAGAACGGCGGCGGCAAGTCGACGCTGCTGCGGCTGATCGCCGCTGTGGAGGAACCGGACGCGGGCGCGGTCACGCGTGCTGGGGACGTTGGCGTGGCGCTACTCGGCCAACAGGACGAGCTCGATCTCCACACAACGCTCGGTGCGGCGCTCGTAGGCGAGCGCGTCGAGCACGAATGGGCGGCGGACCGGGCATTTCGCGGCGTGCTCGACGGACTGATGGGAGGGGTGGGACTCGAGCGCTTTCCCGCCGGTATGGACACTGCGATCGACGGACTCTCCGGAGGCGAGCGGCGGCGCATCGCGCTGGCACGCCTGCTGCTCGATCCGCCCGAGTTGCTGCTGCTGGACGAGCCGACCAACCATCTGGACGTCGAAGGCGTCGACTGGCTCGCCCGTCATCTCGCTCAGCGACGCGGGTCGAT
The DNA here is from genome assembly GCA_035485715.1 of Solirubrobacteraceae bacterium. Lineage (GTDB taxonomy): Bacteria > Actinomycetota > Thermoleophilia > Solirubrobacterales > Solirubrobacteraceae > Palsa-744. The sequence goes on from DATHNT010000023.1 coordinate 19,833, forward strand.
GTTGGTGGTGACGCACGACCGCTGGTTCCTGGACGCCGTGTGCACCGCCACCTGGGAGGTTGCCGACGGCGCGGTGCACCAGTACGAAGGCGGCTATGCCGCATATGTGCTTGCGCGGGCCGAGCGCGACCGTCAGGAGAGCGCGAAGGAGAGTCGGCGCCAGCAGTTGATACGCAAGGAGCTTGCGTGGCTGCGGCGCGGGCCACCGGCGCGCACGACCAAGCCGAAGTTCCGCATCGAAGCCGCCAACGCCCTGATCGCCGACGAGCCGCCGGCCCGCGACCGTGCGGAGCTGTTGCGCTTTGCCGGCGCGCGCCTCGGCGAGAAGGTGCTGGACGCCGAGGAGGTGTCGCTCACGCTTGGAGAGCGCGAGGTGTTGCATGATCTGACTTGGCGGCTTGGGCCGGGCGAGCGAGTTGCGCTTGTCGGCGTGAACGGGTCGGGTAAGACCTCGCTCGTCAGAATGCTCGCCGGCGAACTGGAGCCGAGCTCGGGCCTCCTCGAGCGTGGCGCGACGGTACGGATCGCCCATCTCTCGCAGGACACCGTCGAGATCCCCGGCGAACTGCGAGTGCTCGAGTCCCTGCAAGAGGTGCGTAGCAACGCGGTGCTGAGCGACGGGCGCGAGATAACCGCTTCACTGCTTTGCGATCGCTTCGGCTTTCGCGGTGAGAAGTCGCGCACGCTCGTCCAAGACCTATCCGGTGGCGAGCGACGGCGCCTGGGGCTGATGCGGCTGTTGATGGGTGGACCCAATGTGCTGTTGTTGGACGAGCCAACGAACGACCTCGACATCGACACTCTGACGGCGCTCGAGGATCTGCTCGACGGCTGGCCTGGCACGCTCGTTGTGGTCAGCCACGATCGTTACTTCGTGGAGCGAGTGTGCGATGAGGTGTACGCGATCACCGCTGCCGGCGGATTGCGCCACGTTCCCGGAGGGATCGAGCAGTATCTGAAGGAGCGTCACTCATCCGAGAATCCTCAGCCGGCATCCCCATCGCAGGAGCACCGTCAGTCTCCAGGGGCCGCGGCCCGTGCCGCGCGCAAGGACACGCGTCGCGACGAGCTCGAGGTCAAGCGCCTGGAGCGCTCGATCGAGAAGCTGGCCGAACGCGAGAGCGGACTGACCGAGGAGATGCAGGCGAGCGCCACCGATCATGCCCGCCTCGCCGAGCTGCAGGCCGATCTGGAGAAGCTCCTTGCCGAGCGCGGGCGGTTGGAGACGGCTTGGCTCGAGCTGTCCGAGTCACTCGAAGGGTAAGGTCAGCGCATGACCTACATCCCACCCAAAGAGATTCTCGAACGATACGCCTCGGTTTTGATCGACTTCGCCCTTGGTGGCGGGACCGGCGTGCAACCCGGCGAAGTGGTGCGCATCGCTGCCCCGGAAAGCTCGAAGCCGCTGTATGCCGAGCTGCGCAAGGCCATTTGGCGCGCCGGCGGGCATGTGATCGGTGCTTACGAGCCTGACGACGATCGGCGTACGAACTTCTCGCGCGATTTCTTCGACGGTGCCAACGACGCCCAACTCGACTATTTCCCCGCCAAGTACATGCGCGGGCTGATCGATGAAATGGATCATCAGGTCTCAGTCCTCGCCGACAGCGATCCGCATGCGCTCGAGTCGGTCGATCCGGGGCGCATCATGCGCCGCGGCGAGGCGATGCGTCCCCTGCTCGACTGGCGCTCGGAGAAGGAGAACGCCGGTCGCTTCAGCTGGACGCTCGGCCTGTACGGGACGCCGGCGATGGCCACCGAGGCCCAGCTGACGATCGAGGAGTACTGGGAGCAGATCGTCCATGCTTGTTTCCTTGACATGGAGGACCCGATCGCGCGCTGGCGCGAGATCGGACAGCGGCTGGATGAGACCAGGGAGCGTCTGGATGCGCTGGACATCGAGCGCGTCCATGTGCTTGGGGAGGACGTCGATCTGTGGGTGAGCGTCGGCGAGCAGCGGCGCTGGCTGGGCGGGCGCGGGCGCAACATCCCCAGCTTTGAGATTTTCACCAGTCCCGATTGGCGCGGGACCGAAGGTTGGATCCGCTTCAACCAGCCGCTCTACCGGTATGGGAATCTCGTCAAGGGCATCCGCCTTGCCTTCGCCGATGGGCGTGTAACCGAGGCCAGCGCCGATGAGAACGAGCGCATCCTGACCGAGATGATCGCGACCGAGGGGGCCGACAAGGTCGGCGAGTTCTCGCTCACCGACAAACGCTTTTCACGGATCACGCGCTTCATGGCGCACACGCTCTACGACGAGAACGTCGGCGGACCGTTCGGCAACACTCACATCGCGCTCGGACGCTCCTACCAGGACGCCTACGCAGGCGATCCCTCAGGGGTCAAGAGCGAGGAGTGGGATCGACTCGGCTTCAACAACTCGAGCGTGCACACCGACATCGTCTCCACCAGCGACCGGGTCGTCACCGCCCAGTTGCGCGGCGGCGAGGAGCGCGTGATCTATCGCGACGGGGAGTTTCAGCTGGATTGACAGCGCGAGGTCGGTGGATGACAGCGCGGGTTGACTACGAGCGCCACGGGCGCAACTATGCGGCGCATCGACATGCGGACCCGCGCATCGCTTCACGTATTCATGACGCACTCGGGGATGCACACACCGTGCTCAATGTGGGTGCAGGAGCCGGCTCATATGAGCCGAGCGATCGCTGGGTGCTTGCCGTAGAGCCGAGCGCGACCATGCGTGCGCAACGTCCTACGGCAGCCGCGCCGGCGATCGACGCACGCGCGGAGGCGCTGCCCTTCGACGATGAAAGCTTCGATGCGGCGATGGCGTGCGTGACGATCCACCACTGGGAGCCGCCCGAGGTTGGGCTGGCCGAGCTTCGTAGGGTGTCCCGCGGGCCGGTGGTCGTGTTCACGTTCGAGCTCGACGCCCTACCTGCCTGGCAGCGGGAGTATCTACATGAGGGGGTGGAAAAGGAGCTACCACGATTCCCCGCGATCAACGACGTAGCAGAGGTCCTGGGCGGGCGCATACGGGTGGAGCGAATTCCCACTCCGGGCGACTGTACCGATGGATTCTTCGAGGCGTTCTGGAAGCGGCCCGAGGCACTCCTAGATCCTAAGGTCCGCGGCGCTCAATCGGTTTGGGCACTGCTCGATCAGGGCGTCGAGCAGCGGATCGTAGAGCGGCTCGCCGCCGCACTCAGCTCCGGCACATGGGATGCCGAGCATGGCCACCTGCGCGAGCAGGACAACTTCGACGGCGCGCTGCGGCTGGTCATCTCAGAGCCCGCTTTAAACAGATCACCCCTGCAGATGCAAGCCGAGGTCGCTTCGTAGGCTCTTGCTAGCGACATACCGCGTACTGCGGCCGTTGCCCTGCTGAACGACCAGTCCTGCATCGCGCAGCCGCCTTAGGTCATTGCTGGCTGTCTGTTGCGAGACCTCGGCCTCAACCGCATAGGAAGCCCTGTCGGTGCCTTGAAAGAGACTCTGCTCGAGCGCGACGACGATCCGGTCGGGCCATTCGCGCTGCTCGACGAGCACCTCTAGGAATGACCAGCGCTTGCCCGCCTCGGCTATCTGCTCCAGACGACGTTGTGCCTGCTCGAGGTGGGCGCCGATGCAAAACCGCACCCACGGCGCAGCGTCGCGCTCGGGCCGGTAGCTGCCGCCCTGAACTTTTTGCAGAGTCGCGTAATACCTGTCGGTGTTACGGCCAAGGTACTCCTCGATTGAGGCAAACTCGGGCGCGAGCAAGCCTCCGCGAGCCAGCACAAGCGACTGCACTATGCGTGAGATACGGCCGTTGCCGTCGCTGAACGGATGCACAGAAACCAGATGCAGATGGGCCATGGCGGCGCGGACGGCGACGTGCGAGTCGAGGTCCCCACGATCCAACCATGTGATGACCTCACGCATGAGCTTTGGTACTTGTTCATAGGGTGGCCCGACATACGCTGGCGGACCGCCACCCGGGCTGGTCACCTCGATGCCACCCCGACGATACTGCCCTGGGTCCCTGCTCTTCTGGAAATAACACGTGTCGAAGTGCAAGTCCAATACGACACGCTCGACCCAACGAAAGGCCGGATCCTCAGACATCACGCCTACGTGGTCCATGGCCCTGGCGTAACACGACAGGGCCATGGAGTCCTCACCGTGGGGATCTGAAGGCTCATTGCCGCTTGCCACCGCAATCGCTTCCTCCGCGGAAACCTTGAAGCCCTCGATTTCGATCGAGCTTGTCGCCGAGGACGCGCGCCATTGCCGGCGCAGGCTGCCAAGCCACGGACCGGCAACACCAGCCTGATCACCGAGGCGCTGGCGCAACTCGTCGAGTTCGGCGAGTTGGCGCGCAAGGGTGTTGCCGATTGTGGGTGTCTGGAAGATCACGCGTATCAGTATATCCGATTATACGTATAATCGTCTAGACTATCTTTCTACTATTTATCTGGCTGGCAGCCCTCGCCCGTAGATGAAGAACCTGGCGCTGGTCCTCCGCGCGCTTGGCATCTGGCCTGGCCGTCGAGGCGCTCAACCAGCCCGGTGAGGTCAACACGCGCCTATATGGAGATTTCGTGGCGCTCGTCGCGAGCCTGCTCGACACCGCATAGCGCGGGCTTTTTACGGATGGCGAGCGCCCGCCTGACTGGTTGACTCGCCTATTGAGCGCTGGCACGTCAGCTGGATTGGCCGCTCGCTCGAACCCCAACCGCGAGCGATACGCATGTGCGCCGCTCGAACAAGCCGACAGAGAAAAGCGAGATGCGATGAGCGACAAGCCGGTTTTCATCTATGCAGCGACATATGCCGATCAGGCTGACGCGCTGGCCGACTACGACAGCCTGATCGAGCTGCACCGCACCAAGCTCGTCGGCACCTACGACGTTGCCCTCATCAGCAAGGACTCAGAGGGCAAAGTGCACGTCGGCAAGCACGAGAAGCCGACCCAGCACGGCGCTTGGGGCGGGATCGCGGTCGGCGCGCTCGTCGGCGTCCTGTTTCCGCCTTCGATCATCGGCGCGGCCGCTGTCGGCGGCGTCGTCGGTGGCGTCGGTGGCCACCTGCGCAAGGGCATCTCGCGCGGCGATGCCAAAGAGCTTGGCGAGCTGCTGGAGAATGGTGAGGCGGCGCTGGTCGTGATCGGCGAGTCCCGTCTGGAAGAGCAGCTCGACAAGGCGCTGCAGCGCGCCGAGAAGTCGATCGAGAAGGAGATCGACGCCAACGGCGAGGAACTCAAGCAGGAGCTGCGGCGCGAGCTCGACGAAGTCGAGACGCCCTCGGCCGGGTAACGCAGGTCGAGCACGACCGGCGCCTAGCCGGTCGTGCGCCAGCGGTAGGCGCGCAGCGTCGCCGGTACCACGACGACGAGCAGCGCCAGGCACCAGAGCACCGAGGAGAGCACCGGATGCTGAAGCGGCCACGCGGCGGTGCTTGGAATCGCCGTGGGGTTGCCGAACAGTGTGCGGATCGCGGCTGCCCAGCAGCTGATCGGGTTGTATTCGGCGAACTGGCGCAGGCCTTTCGGCAGACCGGCAACCGGGACGAAGGTCGAGGCGATGAACGTGAGCGGGAAGACGATCAGGAAGGCGATGCCCGTGACCACGTCGGGCGAGCGGGCGACGATCCCCACGAGCGTGCCGACCCACAACATCGTCACCGCGAGCAGGGCGAGGATGGCAAAGGCGGCGAGCGCGTCTGGGGCACTTCCCTGGATGCGCCAGCCGACGATCAGGCCGCTGATGACCATCACCGCGATGGCCAGGACCGAGGCGGCAAGCTCCGCGGTGAGGTGTCCGAGCAGGAAGGCCGAGCGGTGCATAGGCAGCGAGCGGAAGCGGTCGAGGATGCCTTCGCCGAGATCGGTGGCCATCGAGGTGGCCGGCCCGATGATTCCGAACGTGAGCGTCTGCACGAGGATGCCGCCGATCAGATAGTCGCGGTAGTTGCCGCCCGGGACGGCAATGACGCCGCCGAAGACGAAAGCGAACAACAGCACGAACATCAGCGGCTGGACGGTCACGTCGATCAGCTTCTCTGGTATCTGGCGGATGTGGGAGAGGCTGCGCCTGGCGATCACGAGGCTGTCGGCTGCCAGTTGGCGCAACGGCATGGAGGGCTGCTGAAGGATCGGCTGCTGCTGAAGGATAGGCTGCTGGACTGAGCTCATGAAGTGAGTGCCTCCTGTGCTTGGGGAGAATGGGTGATGGATAGGAAGACGTCGTCGAGCGTTGCCTCGCGACGGTGCACGTCCTTGGCGTCGACGCCGGCTTCGTCGAGCGCACGCACGACCTCGATCAGACGCGTGTCGGCGCGCACTGGAACGGTGAGCAGCAACTGCTGCGCATCGGAGGAGCAAGACCCGTCGGCGAACGACTCGAGCGCCGCTTGGGCCGGGCCCAGCTGACCGGCGTCGGTGACGGCGACCTCGATGCGCTCGCCGCCATAGCGGGCCTTCAACTCCGCCGGTGTGCCTTTTGCCGTGATGCGTCCCTGCTCGAGCAACACGATGTCATCGCTGAGACGGTCGGCCTCCTCCAGATACTGGGTGGTCAGGAGCAGCGTCGCCCCCTCCCCCACCAGCTCGCGCAGCAGCTCCCACAACTCGCTGCGGCTCTCGGGGTCGAGGCCGGTGGTGGGCTCGTCGAGGAACAGCACGGGCGGGGCGGCGACGAGACTGGCGGCGAGGTCGAGCCGGCGTCGCATGCCGCCGGAGAAATCGCGCACGAGCCGATCGCCTGTGTCGGCGAGACGCAGCCGCTCGAGCAGCTCAGCTGCTCTCGTGCGGGCTACAACACGCGGGAGGTGGTAGAGACGACCGATCATCTCGAGGTTGGCTTGAGCGCTCATCAATCCATCCACGGTGGCGGTCTGACTGGCCAAGCCGATGCGCCGTCGCACCTCACCCGGCTGGGTGAGCACGTCGAAACCCGCCACGGTGGCGCTGCCCGCGGTGGGCAGAGCGAGCGTCGTGAGGATGCGGATCGCTGTTGTCTTGCCGGCGCCGTTGTGGCCGAGCAGGCCGAGCACCGTGCCGGCGGGGACCTCGAGCTCGAAGTCTCGCAGCGCCCACTGCTCGCCGTAGAGCTTGCCGAGGCCTTGCGCGACGATTGCCGGTGAAGAAGTTATCTGGTTCATTTAGTACCTCGTACGTTGATCTCGTACATCGTACGCACAAGACTAGCAGTACGCTGTACCAGATGTCGTCACCTCCTCAATCCGACGAGCCTCCCCCCCTGATCTGGTTGCGAGATGAGCCCGGAACACGCCGCCCAGGCCACTCGCGCGCGCAGATCGCCACCGCCGCGGTGCAGATCGCGGACACCGAGGGCTTCGACGCCGTGTCGATGCGCAGAGTCGCCCAGGAGCTGGGTGCCGGCACGATGACGCTCTACCACTACGTGCGCAACAAGGACGAGTTGGTGATGCTGATGAACGACACCGTGATGGGCGAGGTGCTCGTGCCCGACGGGGAGCTGCCTAGCGAGTGGCGCGAGGCGATTACAACCATTGCCAGTCGCTCCCACGCCGCGTTCGAACGCCACCGCTGGACCCTGGACCGGGTGACCGACATATCGATAGGGCCGAATGGGATCAAGCACTTCGAGCAGTCACTGGAGGCGGTGCAGGACACCGGGCTCCCCGCTGAGAAGCGACTGGGCCTGATCAGCCTCGTGGACGAGTACGTGTTCGGATACAGCCTGCGTGAGACGATCGACTTCGGCGGCGATGCCGGCGACGAGCAGTGGCCTCCGGGTACGCTCGAGCTGTTCGAGCGCGAGCTGCAGAGCGGCGCCTACCCCCGCATCGGCTCCCTGATGGCTGATGAGCTGCACACCGACAACGTCGCCGATGGCACGCGCCGCGTGATGCAGATCATCTCCCAGCCCGAGCGCTTCGAGGAGGGCCTGCGCCAGCTCTTGGACGGGATCGAAGCCGGGATGAGCAGCGCACCCGAGAGCGACTGATCGCACACCGCCGGCTCCCGGGGCGGTAGCGCCTCTAGCCGTGCACCGCCTGCGCCTCGAGCGTCTGCTTCACCACGTTGGTCCCCTGCTGCATCGCCTCGCCGGTCGGTTCGGCGAGCTCGTTGGGTAGCAGATCGGCAATCCACACGAACTTGCAGGCGCTCTTCCCATCGGGGAAGACCTGAGCAGAGGCGCTGTGATGTGTGTAAGGCCCATCGACGATCGACCAGGCAAGCCGGCGAGCGTCATCGTCGAGATCGACAAGCACCTCACGCACAACCATGCCGTTGGCGAACGTGACGATCCTGTCTTCTCCATCGAGCTTGGTGTCCACCACGAAGCCCGGCGCAAGACGCTCATGCAGGGCACCCCAATCGCGGAGCGCGTCCCACACCACCTCCGGGCTTGCGTCGATCGAGATCTCCTTGCGGATGTGTGCCATTTCTTCTCCTATCGGTCGGGTAACTAACTAACGAGCGCGATCCCTGAGAGCAAATCTCGTCGAACATGGGCTGACGCGAGTAGCGCACGCGTAGCCGTGCAGCATGCCTGCCGGCACAGGGAGAGTCTTGGACAATCGTGCTCGCATGAGACAATCCGTCGATGCTGAGCGCGTGCACTCTCGCGAACCGCGACGGCGTGGAAGTCTCCGATGTCGCCTGCCGGCACCCGCGCGGGCGAGGTCATACGGACGAGCAGACGAGGGGTCACACAATCGTGTTCATCCGCCGTGGGTGCTTCGTGCGCAGCGCCGACGGAGTCGAGAGTCTGCTCGACCCGACCGTCGCCTACTTCATGAACGCTGGCGAGGAGCAGCGCTATGACCACCCTCACGACGAGGGCGACGATTGCACCTCGCTCGTGCTGCATCCCGATCTGATCGCGTCGTTGTGGGGTGGCGAGCTGCGCCTTCCCTCAACACCGCTACACACCTCGCCGGAGATCGACCTCGAGCATCGGCTGCTGCTGAGTGCCGGCCGCAACGGAGCAGACCCACACGAACTGGTGGAGCGAGCGCTCATGCTGGCCGCCAGCGTGTTCGAGCAGAGTGACCCTCGGCCTGTCGCCTCAGGACGCCCAGCCACTATCCGTGCGCAACGAGCGGTAGCCGACGGAGTCCGCGAGATCCTCGTGGGCAACCCCGAGCGCTCGCTACCCGAGCTCGCCCACGAGCTTGCCGTCTCCCCACACCATCTCAGTCGCGTGTTTCGCTCGATCACCGGACACACCATCTCCCGCCAGCGCATGCGCCTGCGCGCCCGCGCCGCGCTGGAGCGCTTGGCCGGGGGCGAGAGCGACCTCGCGCGCATAGCCGTCGATGTGGGCTTCGCCGACCAGAGTCACCTGTGCCGTGTGATCGGTCAGGAGACTGGGTGCACTCCCGCCACGCTGCGCCATGCCCTCGGGCTTGGTCGCGATAGGCCCAATTGACAGTGTCTAGATCGCTACGACAGTAGTCTGCCGGCTTGCGCCCGGATTCCCGGACGCCTAAACGTCGTCACGGGGGTCGCTATGCGCCGCACGTCTCAGATGGTCCGGATCGCCTGCATAGCGAGCTTCCTCGCCTGCGCGTTTGTCCCGACGTCGGCAAGCGCCAGCGTCGGTCCCAGCCCCGGCACGATCTCGACGTTCGCGGGCTCGCCGGTGTACGGGCCGGTGAGCGCGACCTCGATCGGCGCTGGCGGCGGCACTGTCACAAACATAGCGACCGCCACACTCGGCGGAACGCCCTATGCCTACTACGCGGACGCCTACCAGAACGTCGTGCGTCGCATCGATCTTACGACCGGCCAAGAGCAGGTCGTCGCCGGCAATGGCGGCTTCGGCGCGGCGGTCGACGGAAGTCTGGCTACCGAAACAACGGTCGGCCCCGCTGGCTCGGTCGCAGTTGACTCAAACGGCGACATGGCCATCCTCGCTGAGTACGGCAAGGTGCTGTTCGTGCCGGTGAGCAGCGGCAGCTACTTCGGTGAGTCGATGAGCGCCGGACACATCTACACCCTGTCGTCGCTCGACGCCCAGGCAATCGCGCTCAGTCCACAGGGCAACCTGGTCTACTCCTACGACGGCACCATGCACCTCGTCTCCATTGCGAGCGGGACAACCACGCCCATACCAGGAGAAGGCTCGATCAGCGGCCAGGACGTGGCGGTGGACTCCACCGGAGATGTCGCGTTCGTCGGTGGAGGCGGCGGCGGCGAAGACGAGATCCAGCTCGTGCCCGCGAGCAGCAGCGGCACGTACACCGGCGCCAGCGCCAAAGGCGCATATTTCGGCATCTCGATGCCAGACGCGGGCACCGCATATCCGCTTGTCGATTCCTGCCACGACAACAACTGCTTCGCCAACCCCGGCAACGGCGGGCCCGCTCCCAACGCGACGATCGGATCGCCGAAGGCCATCGCCTTCGATGCCCAGGGCGATCTCACGATCGCCGATGGGGGCGTCGATGGGGTCCGTTTCGTGCCGTCGAGCGGCGGGACCTATTTCGGACAGACAATGACCGCCGGCGACATTTACGCCATCGCCGGCGACGGGATCGGCGCAATCACAGACGGCGCCACGGCAACCAGCGTCGCGCTCGTACCCGCTGGAGTGAGCATCGACTCGAGCGGCGACCTGGTTGCCGCCGGTGGGCTCGACGGCGTGGTGCTGGTCTCCGGTGCAAGCGACGACATCCAGACGATCGCGGGTGACGGCTCCTACGGCTACGACGGCGACGGCATCGAGGGCGCCACCGCACAGTTCGGCCAGCTCAGCTGGATCGCGAGCGACGCAACCGGAAATGTGGCGATCGTCGATGGAGCGGACTCGCGCGTGCGCTTCATACCGACGACCAGCGGTACATATTTTGGCCAAGCGATGACCGCCGGCGACATTTACACCGTCGCCGGGAACGGAATTCCGCAGAGCATCGGCAACAGCGGCATCGGCGGGCCGGCGACGGCGGCAAAATTCGACACCTTCCAAGATGGCGGCGGGATCGCACTCGACGCAAGTGGTGACTTGGCGATCGCCGACCCGAACAACGGGCGCGTCTGCTTTGTGCCGGCGCAGTCCGGCGAGTATTACGGCCAGAGCATGACTGCGGGCGACGTGTATACGCTCGGCGGTTCGATCCCCGGTTCAGACGTCACATTCGACCCGGCGAACGATCTGTTCGCAACCGCCGGCACAGACATCGAGGAGCTCGCCGCGGGCACATCCACTCCCACTACCGTTCCCGGCAGCTTGGGAACGGATCCTTATTACCTCGCCGTCGACATGACAGGCGATGTCGCATTCGCGAGCTACGGCGGGACCACCATCAGCCTGATCCCCGCTCAGGGCGGCAATTACTTCGGCCAGTCGGGACTGAGCGCCGGCACCCCAACGGTGATCGCCGGGAACGGCAAACAGGGCTACGCCGGCGACGAAGGCACCGCGACAAGCGCCGAACTCGATTACCCGTCTGGCCTCACGTTCGACGCCGCGGACGACCTTGTCATCGCACAGGATGGCAGTGGCTCGCCTCACCACGAACATGACGCCGTGCGCTTCCTGCCGCAGACGACCGGCGAATTCTACGGTCAGAAAATGACCGCGGGTGACATCTACACGATCGCCGGTAACGGCACGAGCGGCTTCCTTGGCGACGGCGGTCTCGGTACCGAAGCAGAGCTCGCCGAACCGACCTCAATTGCGATGATGCCGGGCGAAGACGTGTTGATTGCGGACCAGAGCAACAACCGTGTGCGCCTGCTGTCCGGCTCGGTTCCCACCGCCACCACCGGCGCCGCGGGCACGCCGACCGCCGAATCCGACACCATCGCCGGCTCGGTCAACCCGCAGGGCCGTCCGATCGGCTACCACTTCGAATACGGTACGACGACCGCCTACGGCGCCAGCCAGCCGACGCCCGATCCGAGCGTCGGCAGCGACCACGCCGGACACTCCGAGTCACAGGAACTCTCCGGGCTTGCTCCGGGCACGACCTACCACTACCGGATCGTGGCCGACTACGACGAGGCCGGAGCGACGATCTCCGTGGCAGGCAAAGATGCGACATTCACGACTGCCGCTGGTACGGGCGAAGTCCTCAAAACAACGGGGCCGGGCGCCGGCACCACGACTGGCACGACCACATCCGGTACCGAACCGACGAAATCGCCGGTCCTCGGGCCCACCACGGCACCAAAGATTTCCCCCATCCTGCAGTGCACCACAGCCCAGGTAGCCCTGATCGATGTGGTCCAGCAAGGCTCGCGCGTGGAGATCACCGGGGCGGCGCGGTTGGTGCTCGCCGGGAAGCGCGTGAGCATCAAGTTCCTGGCCACGCACAAGGTGGTCGCGACCGCCACGATCGCCGCCAACGGAACATTCAGCGCGAGCGCCGTGTTGCCTCCGTCAAAGATCCGCGAATCGAATCTCGCGCGCTACGAAGCGATCGTCGGCTCGCTGCATTCGCTCAACCTCAAGCTCGACCGGCGCATGTACATGACGAGCGCGACGCACTCGGGCGAGCACGTCCTGCTCTCCGGCTACGTCACCGGCAGTTTCAAGGCCGGCGCGGTTGTCAAGATTCTGCTGCGCGTGACCTGCTCCAGTGAAAAGGTGATCGCCAAGGTCAAGCTCGACGGTGCGGGCAAGTTCAACGCCACAGTGCCGGCGCCAACGGGCGCAGCGAGTCAGATCGCGGTTTACCGAGGCACGACCACAGTCCTGAAGGACGGCCATCCCGAGACGACCTTTACACTACCCACGCCCCCTGGCAACTGACATATGACCCATATGTTCCGGGTCGTGCATGCACGACCCGGCCGGACCGTACATGTACGGTCCGGGACAGCGCCGCATGCGGCGCTGTCTTCCCAAAGTGGTGTATCGCAGCACCGACACCGTCACGCTTTCGTAACATCCGAACTAATCGGATCATCCGGGCAAAGATATATGATGACCCGCAATGGTCTGCCGTTGCGGACATCCCAAGCACGAGCACCAGCACTACCGGCGCGGGACGGACTGTGCGCGCTGCTCTTGCGTCAAGTTCCAGTGGCGCCGGCTGTCGTTCTTCTCCGACCCCGCCCGCTCCAAGCCGAAGACTGCTCCTCGCCATCAACCAGCCTCGCTGGTCAAAGCCGCGATCAGCTCACTCGCGAGACATCGGCGCTGAGGCCACCGACGCTCCAACCCCTGCTACCGCGGCGCGCCCACGGTCGGAGGGGTGTCCGGCTCGGCGGCGCGCAGCGCGCGCGTCAACAGTCGCCACAGAGTTGCTCGTTCCTCAGCGTCCAGCGCTTGGAGAACCTCGTCCTCGATCGTCTCCTGCGCGCGCTCGGCCTCGATCAGCGCGCTGCGTCCCTGCTCTGTCAGCTCGACGCGATGGCGGCGGCGGTCCTCGGGGTCGCGCCGACGGGCGACGTGGCCCAGGTCCTCCAACTCGTTGAGCAGTAGCACGACGTTGTTGGCGTCCATACAGAGCGCCTCGGCCAGCTCCTGCTGAGGGGCGCCGTCGTGATCGCGCAGGTAGCTGAGCGCCATCACGAGCCGCATGTGGATGCCCAAGAGCTCCTCGGTGCTGCGGCGGTAGACCTGCTTGGCCAGACGCGTCAACAGGACCATCGAGCCCAGATCGGCTGCTTGATTGCGATCACCCATAACGAGCGGATTATACCATGATGTAGCAATCATCACCGCTAACAAGATGATACTTGTTAGATGGATTATCCCTGCTATGTTGTTCCCCTGACCCAGATCGGAAGGAGCAACATGAGCACCGTCACCGCCCCACCAGAAAGCATCCAGCGCACCGAAAGCGCCCAGCAGACAGACAGCCCTAGCGAGGCCGAGCGCAAGCGCGAGCGCCGGCGCTGGATTGCACTTGCCGTGCTTTGCCTTGGGCAGTTGATGATGGTGCTCGACGCGACGATCGTGAACGTCGCGCTGCCCTCGATCCAGCGCGAACTCCACTTCTCCCAAGGCAACCTCACTTGGGTCATCAACGGCTACCTCGTCACCTTCGGCGGCTTTCTGCTGCTGGCTGGCAGGATGGGCGACCTTGTCGGGCGTAAGAAGGTCTTCTTGACCGGGCTCGTGATGTTCACCGCGGCCTCCGTGCTTTGCGGGTTCGCCCAGGACCAGACGATGCTGATCGTCTCGCGCATCATCCAAGGCGTCGGCGGGGCTGTCGCCTCCAGCGTGATCCTGGCGATCATCGTCACGGAGTTTCCCAAGCGCGCCGAGCAGGCCAAGGCGATGGGCATGTACGCATTCGTCTCGGCCGGCGGCGGCTCGGTCGGACTGCTGGCCGGCGGCGCTCTCACCCAATCGCTCGACTGGCACTGGATCTTCTTCGTGAACGTGCCGATCGGCGTGATCGCGTTTTTGTTCGGCTGGATGTTGATCGAGGAGAACGAGGGGATCGGTCTTGCCGGTGGCGTCGATGTGTTCGGCTCGTTTTTGATCACGCTCGCGACGATGCTCGGCGCGTTCGCGATCGTGAAGTCCAGCGAATACGGGCTGCTCTCGGCGCGCACGCTTGGCATCGGCGGAGCATCGCTGGCGCTGCTTGCCGGCTTTCTTGTGCTCGAGTCGCGGCTTGCCAACCCGATCATGCCGCTGCGCATCCTGCGTCAGCGCATGCTGATGGGGTCGAGCCTCGTACGCGGACTGCTGATCACCGGCATGTTCTCGGCCTTCTTCCTTGGGGCGCTTTATCTGGAGCGGGTGCTCGGCTACGACGCGATCGACACCGGCCTTGCGTTTCTGCCGCTGACATTCTCGATCGCGGTGATGTCGATGGGACTCTCGGCTCGGGCTGTGCAGCGCTTTGGCGCTCTGCAGACGCTGATGGCCGGCCTGGTCGGGATCGTCGTCGGCCTGATCCTGCTCGCCGTGCAAGGCCTGCACGCAAGCTACTTCCCAGGGCTGTTCTTCGCATTCCTCACGCTCGGGCTTGGTGCGGGTGCGTCGTTCCTGCCACTGCTGACCATGGGGATGTCCGACTCGGCCCCCCAAGACGCCGGGCTTGCATCGGGCATCATCAACGTCTCGGTGCAGCTGTTCGGCGCGATCGGCCTGGCGACGCTTGGAACGATCGCGACGGACCACACCAACTCGCTGAGCGCAAGCGGGGACTCGCTGGCCAGTGCTTTGACCGGTGGCTATCACATTGCCTACCTGGTTGCGGCTGTGTGCGTCAGTCTCGGCGTCCTTGCGGCATTTCTGATGTTGCGCCCGCCGGCCGTCGGGCAGCCGGAGACCGTCTTGGCAGACCAGGAGGTCGAGCCTAGAGCCGAGGTGGAACTAGTCGCCGCCTAGGCCGTGGCCTCTTCCCAAAAGCCAGGCATCGGAATCAGGGAGGGCCTGGTAGGCCGAGCAGTTGAACAACCGCGAACACGAGGATCAGCGCGCCTACGCCGATCAGGGCATAGCGCGCTTGGCGCAGCGGGAAGTGACCGCTGATCCCAACCAGGAACAGCACCGTGGCCAGGAAAACCGTGTCGCGGACGTACTTGTCTCCGGTCGCACCCGCTTCCGAGCCCTTCGCGAAGCTGGCGTCCGCCTGCGCGTCGTCGGCGTTCGCGAGGCGTTCCTGGGGAATGATGTACTGCGGCATATAGGAAGGGCCGGGCGGTGCATGAGGGTTGTGAGCGGGATCGGTGGCAAGCCACGCATAGAACGCGGGGCGGTAGCCCGGACGCAGACGCTTCTCCGCGAGGCGCTCTGCAAGCGCGTTACCGGCTGTGAACGCGCTGAACCACGCGTTGAACGACACCGAGTCCAGTGTGCGGATCTGTAGACCTTCGAGGTCGGCGCGGTTTGCCTTGGTGCGCGCCGCCGACGCCTTGGCCAACGAGACCGACGAGTAGGTGCCCCACTTGGCAGCCGCGTAGCCTGAATACGCCGCGAGCACAGCTACCAGTGACAGCAGGAGCGCCTCGGTCACTGACAGCAACCGGTCCCGGCGGTCCTTCGACGGAGCCTCGGGCGCGTGTTTGTGCTCGCCGATCTCTTTGCCCACCTCCGCCGCCGAGAGACCCTCAGCCATGTGTCACATTCCACCCAAGGTCAGGGCAGTCTACAAGCGGGGGATGGAGGGGCGGCTCCTCGGATAGGGGTACCGGCGATCTGAACCGAGCCGTGCATGCACGGCTCGGCCGCGATACCGGTGGCCTCGTCATGGCGCAGGTCGCTGTCGCGCACGAGCAGCAGGGCGAGCACGGCACCGACGAGCGCCATCGCGCTACCAACCAGCAGAATCGTGGAGAAACCGTGGGTGAAGCCCTCGCGCGCCGCGTGAGGTGAGCACGAACGCGGCGAGCGTCAGCGCGTAGGCGTCGACGACCCATTGCAGGTCGGTGAAGGAGGAGTGGAGGTCCTTGCGGATGCTCGGCAGCGCGGTGTTTACGACCGTGATGTCGAGCAGCAGCATGAAGGTCGCCGCGCAGATCGCAATCAGTGTCCACCACTTGCGCTCCATCTGAAGTCCTTTCC
Source organism: Solirubrobacteraceae bacterium (assembly GCA_035485715.1). Classification (GTDB taxonomy): domain Bacteria; phylum Actinomycetota; class Thermoleophilia; order Solirubrobacterales; family Solirubrobacteraceae; genus Palsa-744. The sequence goes on from DATHNT010000023.1 coordinate 36,245, forward strand.
AGGGCATGAGATGAGCAGGCTACTAGTGGAGACCGACGTACCAATCCTCGAAAGTGAAGGTGATCGGGCTGGCTGGATCGGCGACGTATCGCCGAACGAGCTGCGGAAGCAGATACTTCGGATATAGCTCCGAGTATCCAAGCGAGTTGACCGAGGAGACCAGTGCGTCGCCTACGCTGCGACCGGTGGCGCCGTCTACGAATACCAGCACAGAATTGGCGAATTGCACAAGCAGGCCGGGGATGTCGGGCCCTCGTGGCCCGATGTCTACGTAGGCTCCATCTTCAACCTCGAAGAAGCGCGCCGCGCTGGTGGAATCGCCGAGCGGCGCGGGATCGCAGCTCTTACCAAAATCGATCACATCGGAACGGTCCGGGTTCTGTGAACTCCACAGGACATGGAGCAGCTCAGAGCGGATGAGCCGCGCATACCAATGGCACGCCAAGCCGACATCATAGACTCCCACGGAGTGCGACAATCCCCCGTTGACAATCAGCCGAATGCCCTCGACGAGATGCTTCTCGTAGTCGAGCACGGCATTGTACAGTTGCTTGAAAGTGCGTGAGAAATCGGGCGAGAAGTATGGGTCGTCTTCGATGCCTTCGGCCCGCTCGACCATACGTCGTCTCAGCTCCGAATAGTTCTCGTCGGGCTTGATCACAAACTGCTCGTCGCCAACCGTGAACCCCGCGGGCAATCGCGGACGAAGCGACGCTAGGCGTCTCTCCAACTGCACGCTGTCCAGGTATATTCCATGCTCGAAAACGAGCGGGATGAGCGCGTGGTCAGGCGGCTCGTTCAGACCATCGACGCCCAGCTGCTTGAGCCTGCCTACAAGCTGCTCGAGCGGGTCAAGGTACGCCGAGGAGAAATCAGCGTACAGGCGGTCCGCAATCGCGAGCGGGATCTCACAATCCGAGATACGAATGGGAACTACAAGCGTTTTCCCACGACGGTCCTCGAGTGTCAGTGCCGCAGTCAACTCCTTCCGCACCCAGCTGGACCCGACGCTGCTGGCTGAGAGTACGACGACGATGAGATCGCTGTCACCTATACCGTCGTAGATTCTGGCTTGGAGCGAGTCGCCGGTGTCCATCTCCCATGTGTCAAACCAGACGGGCATGCCACGGTTGACAAGGTCGATGGCGAGCTTGGTTACGAACGGCTTGTCGGTAGACGAATGTGAAAGGAACAGTCCGGCCATGATCTGGAAGTGACGATGCGCCGCAGATATGGCGGCACGTGCTGCACGCGATGCCGACGGATCGTCAGTAGAGCTGTGGTGGCTCTCCCTTGCGCTCGATCACCCGCCGGACCCGACCCTCCCATTGTCCGAGGGGTTGGGTCCAGGCCGCGGACGCGAAGTAGGCGTCGAGGTCTCCCTCGACATCTATCGCCGGCATGGAGAGCCCTACGATTCCCTTCTCCAGCAGCCCATCTGCGAGAACCGCCTCCTCGCGGAAGATGAGGATCGGCAGGCCGAGCTGGTAAGCCATGGCCGCCTCTATGTGCGCCCATGGGGTTGTTAGCCAACAGTCGACCAAAGGCTCTTCGCGCAGCACACCGTCAACTGTGCGAAGCATCGCGGTTGCCCGGTCGACGTGTATGCGGGCGGTCGCCACGGTGACGAGCCCGTTGCTTTCCAGCATCAGCCGCCTTATGGCCTTCAGCGGGGTGTCGGTGTCATAGTCGGTGATGCCCAGCGTTCGTGGCTCTAGGCCTCGTTGCTTCAAGTACGACGAGACACGTCCGATGAAGCCGTCCTGTGTAGACGTCCAAGGCTTGGGGTAACTGAAAAAGATGGGCGAGCGCATTTGAAGTTCTATTCCGAAGACCACAGTATGCTGAATCGGTCAGTCCGATGCCGAGGAGCGGAGCGCATATGCCGATCAAGAAAATTACGGTCGCCTTCGAATTCCCGCTCAGCCCGATCAAGCTTTCCGCGGATTGGGAACCAGGCGAACATGAGCGTGAAGCGGCTTGGGAGATGTACGTTGAGCTCGCCACCAGGGTCACCGTCGTCGAGCTACCGGCAGACCGTGGACTTGTGCGCGAGGCGCTGAACTCGTATTACAGCCTGTTCGCAACGACTCGCGAGATCCTCAAGAAGTATGGTCCGAAGGTGGCTCGCCCCCAAGGCAAGGGGAGCACCTCATTTGGCCAGCTTGCGATCGTCATCCTCAACGAGTTGCTGCGACCGTTCCTCTCCGAGTGGCATCCCGCGCTGCAAGACTGGGAGACAAGACGAGGCGAGCAAGAGTCGAGCCTGAGCCACGAGCGCTCCTGGAAGCACCACGGCGAAATCCGCGACGCGCTCGAGAGGACACGCGTTCAGTTGGAGCTTTATGCCAGCTATCTCGCTGAGGTCGCCGAAGTGCCGACCCTTGGCACGCTGGCCGGCTAGGGCGAGAGCGGGCCAGCGTTGCCCGTAGCCTGGAACCACACCCACAGTGGTCCATCGAGGAGAGTCGGCGAGAGCGCATCGGGCCTACCAGCGACCTGCAGTCGCGACGCGACGCCGCGCGGTACCTAAGCGTTCTGAGCGATCCTCTACTAAGAACGTGGTTCAAAAAGATCGGTGGCCTATTTGAAACGCGTTCTCAGGCGTAGAGCGCGGCGATCTCAGCCGAATACTTCTCCGCTATCGGCTTGCGCTTGAGCTTCATCGTCGCTGTCAACTCATCTCCGCCCGCAAGCCAGTCGCAGGGGAGGATCGTAAAGCGCTTGATCTGCTCTACGCGGCTCAGGTGACTATTTGCCTGCTCGATGCCTCGGGCGACCTCGGCCTGAGCGCTGGGGGCCTGCGCGAGCATCTCGGGTGTCATATCGCCAAGCCTGTGCTCGGCGGCCCAGGCGCCGGCGCCGTCGGGATCGAGCACGATCAAGGCCACGTTGTAGGGGCGCCGATCGCCGATCGCGATCGCCTGTCCGATCAAAGAGCTCGAGCTCTTTATATGAGCCTCGATGTTCGCCGGCGACATGTTCTTGCCCGCCGCGTTGATGATCAGCTCCTTCTTACGATCGACGATCTTCACATAGCCGTCCTCGTCTATCTCGGCGATGTCGCCCGTGTGCAGCCATCCTGCCTCGTCGATCGCCTCGGCGGTCCGGTCCGGGTCAGAGCGGTAGCCGCGCATCAGGATCGGCCCGCGACAAAGCAACTCGCCGTCATCCGCGATGCGCACCTCCAAGCCGGGAAGGGGAAGACCGACGGTGCCGATCTTTGGACGCTCGTGCGGGTTGCATGTGCCTACGCAGGTCAGCTCGGACATGCCCCATACCTCGCAGATGGACAGGCCGATCGCGTGAAAGAACTCGAGCACGTCGGTCGGGGTCGGGGCAGCCCCCGCATAGACCATCTTCGCCTCGGCGAGCCCCAGCCGCTCGCGCAACTTGGAGAGCACCAGTTCATCGGCACGGACATGCTCGGCGAGCAGCTCCGGCGAAGGCGACTCACCGGCTTGCTCCGCCCGCACGCGCCGCAAGCCGACATCGATCGCTCCGCGCACCGCCTGTTTGCGCTCCGAGTCCTCATCGGCCGCGATCGCCGCCTCGAGTCCGGCCTTCATCTTCTCCCAGACTCGTGGCACCGAGCCAAAACTCGTTGGACGCACGTCTGACAGCGCAGCAATAACCTCACGTGGATCCGCGACCACGGTCACCTGTGAGCCATAGAGCATCAGCGCGTAGTGTGTCGAGTAGCGGTCGGCCATGTGCGCATGAGGCAGGTAGGAGACGATGCGATCCTCAGGCCCCACGGAGATCATCGTCGACGCGGCTTGACACTCTGCCAGCACGTTCGCGTGGGTCAGCTCGACACCCTTGGGCGGGCCGGTCGTGCCCGAGGTGTAACAGATCGTGATCAGGTCCTCCCCGCTCACAGCGCGCCAAGTCGCATCGAAGTCAAAGCCGGGGGACTGGAGCGATTCGACGTCCTCGAGTGCCAATGTGCCCTCTGCGGCGCCATCTACACAGATAATGTGCTCGAGTCGAACTCCGGCGGCGCGAATCGTCTCCAAAAACTGCAACTCGGTGATCACAATCTTGTTGGCGGCATTGGCGAATAGATAGGCGATCTGCTCGGGAGAGCAGGTGTTGTAGATCGAGAAGGGTGTCGCTCCGAGGTGCATCGCGGCGCAATCGCACAAGTTGAACTCGGGCCGGTTGAGCAACATCAGCCCCACGGTGTCGCCACGTCGCACTCCAAGCTCGTGCAGCCCCGTCGCGATGTTCCTGACCCGCTCAACCACCTCCGCGAACATCAACTCGATCTTCGCGCCCGGGGTGCGCAGAGCGACACGCTCAGCGTTCTCGGCGGCTGTGATCTGAAACGCCTCGCAGAGCGTCAATGCCTCGAGCGCCAAGGACCCACGTGCGTTCGATGCCCCGACTGCTGTCTCGGGGGTAACGGTCATCGCCCGATCTTACGCCTTCCCGGATAGGGCCGGCCGATTGAGCGCGAGGCTGGGGGTGTGGTGCCCCCAAGAGCCTCGGTCAGGCGCCAATGTAGGCCGCGAGGTACTCGCCGGTGAGGGTGGAGCGGTCGGCGACGATGTCGGCTGGCGTGCCCTCGAAGACGATCCGCCCACCGTCGTGGCCGGCGCCGGGGCCGAGGTCGACGATCCAGTCGGCGTGCGCCATGACCGCCTGGTGGTGCTCGATGACGATGACCGACTTGCCGGAGTCGACGAGCCGGTCGAGTAGGCCGAGCAACTGCTCGACGTCGGCGAGATGTAGGCCTGTCGTCGGCTCGTCGAGGACGTAGATGAAAGTCCCGCCCACCCGGCGGGACCCTTTATCAACCATCTGGGTGGCCAGCTTGAGCCGCTGGCGCTCGCCGCCTGAGAGCGTGGGCAGCGGCTGACCGAGGCTGAGGTAGCCGAGCCCGACGTCGGCGAGCCGGTCGAGGATCTTGTGCGCTGCCGGCGTCTTCGCCTTGCCCGCACCGAAGAACTCCTTGGCCTCGACCACCGGCATCGCGAGCACCTCGCTGATGTCCTTGCCGCCGAACTTGTACTCGAGCACCTCGGCCTGGAAACGCTTCCCCTCACACACCTCGCAGGGGGCGGCGACGCCGGGCATCATCGCCAGATCGGTGTAGATCACGCCGGCGCCGCTGCAGTTGGGACAGGCGCCCTCGGAGTTGGCGCTGAACAGTGCGGGCTTCACGCCGTTCTCATTGGCGAACGCCTTGCGGATCGGGTCGAGCAGTCCCGTGTACGTCGCCGGGTTGCTGCGCCGCGAGCCCTTGATCGCCGCCTGGTCGATCGAGACGACTCCGTCGCGGGGCGGATGGGACTTGACAATCGAGCCGTCGATCAGCGAACTCTTGCCCGAGCCCGCCACGCCGGTGACGACGACCAAAACGCCGAGCGGAATGTCTACGTCGACGTCCTGCAGGTTGTGGGTGCTGGCGCCACGGATCTCGAGCGTGCCGTGCGGCGTCCGCACCTCCTGCTTGAGAGCGGCACGGTCGTCGAGGTGGTGGCCAGTGATCGTGTCGCTTGCCCTCAGCCCCTCCACAGTCCCCTCGAACGTCACCTCGCCGCCGTCGGTCCCGGCCTTCGGGCCGAGGTCGACGACATGGTCGGCGATCGTGATCGTCTCTGGCTTGTGCTCCACGACGAGCACCGTGTTGCCCTTGTCGCGCAACTGCAGCAGCAGCTCGTTCATCCGCTCGATGTCGTGCGGGTGCAGCCCGATCGTCGGCTCGTCGAAGACATAGGTGACGTCGGTGAGCGAGGACCCGAGCTGGCGGATCATCTTGACGCGCTGAGCCTCTCCGCCTGACAGGGTCCCCGACGGCCGCTCGAGCGAGAGGTAGCCCAGCCCGATGTTCACGAACGAGTCGAGCGTCGCTCTCAGCGCCTCGAGCAGCGGCGCGACCGACTTGTTCTCGAGTTTGCCCACCCACGCGGCGAGGTCGCTGATCTGCATGGCGCTGGCGTCGGCGATGTTGATGCCCTTGATCTTCGACGAGCGGGCCTCCACGCTGAGCCGGGTCCCGTCGCACTCGGGACAGGTGGTGAAAGCGACCGCCCGCTCCACGAAGGCGCGGATGTGCGGTTGCAGCGAGTCGACGTCCTTGGAGAGCATCGACTTCTGGATGCGCGGGATCAGGCCCTCGTAGGTCAGGTTGACGCCGTCGACCTTGATCTTGGTCGGCTCCTTGTGGAGCAGATCACCCAGTTCCTTCTTGGTGAACTTCTCGATCGGCTTGTCCGGGTCGAAGAAGCCGCAGCCCAGGAAGATCCGCCCGTACCAGCCATCCATGCTGTAGCCGGGGATCGTGAGCGCGCCGTCTCTGAGCGACTTGCTGTCGTCGTAGAGCTGAGTGAGATCGATGTCGTTTACCGAGCCGCGGCCCTCGCAGCGCGGGCACATGCCGCCGAGGATGCTGAAGCTTCGCTTCTCTTTCGTGGTGCGCCCGGCGCGCTCGAACGTGACCGCGCCGGCACCCGAGATCGAAGCGACGTTGAAGGAGAACGCCTGGGGCGAGCCGATGTACGGCTTCCCGAGCCGGCTGAAGAGAATGCGCAGCATCGCGCCCGAGTCGGTGGCGGTGCCGACCGTGGAGCGGGCGTCGGCGCCCATCCGCTCTTGGTCGACGATGATCGCTGTCGTCAACCCTTCGAGCACATCGACCTCGGGCCGCGCCATGGTTGGCATGAAGCCCTGCACGAAGGCGCTGTAGGTTTCGTTGATCAGCCGCTGGGACTCCGCGGCAATCGTGCCGAACACCAGCGAACTCTTGCCGGAGCCGGAGACGCCGGTGAACGCCGTCAGCCGGCGCTTGGGGATCTCAACGCTGATGTCCTTGAGGTTGTTGACGCGGGCGCCATGCACGCGGATTGCTTCGTGGCTCTCGGCGGCGTGCGACGCAGGCGACTTCGTGTTCGTCCTCGTGGCCATGCTCATCGTGTTTTATCTGTTGGGCCTACCCGACGCTGAGTGCCAGATCGGATCCCCACCCGCCCGGCGCTCATCGATCCTGAAGCAGCCCGAGCACGTTGCCATCGGGATCGGTGAAAGTGGCCACCAGACGGCCGCCACCGACGTCGTGCGCTGGTTCCTTCACGGTGGCGCCCGCAGCGGTCACCTCGGCCAGCTTCGCCTCGATGTCCGGCACCTGCCAGAAGGCCACCGGTGAAGTCATGCCCTGCGGTCCACCATTCGGCACCAGCCCGATGTGCTGGCCCTCGGCCTCGAAGCCGACGTAGTAGTCCGAATCGGCGATTGGCGGGACGCCAAGCAGGGCGGCGTACACCGTCTTGGCGCTCGCCAGGTCGGACACGGGATGCAGCACGGTCTTGATTCCCTGGGTTGAAGAGCCGGTCATGGTCACTCCTGATCTGGTGGGGGGATCTTCTGTCTGGCTTGAGACGAACGGGAAGTCCGGAAATCGACAGCCCAATCGCCCCGCAGAGACGATTCGGTGCGCTGAACTCGCCACAACTCAGTAGCGCCACCGCGCGCTCTACAGTATGCGCATGTCAAGGACTGCTGACGCACCTGAGACTGCCCTGGCCTCTGCGAGACGTGTTGTGGCAGTTGCAACTGGGAGCGGCGCCCTGGGCGCAAGCCAATACACGCGGGCCTAACTTGTGGCAGTGACAGCATCCAAGCCTATGCGTGGCGTGACAATCCGGATTTTCCTCGTGGACGGCACGCCGCAGGGGCTGCGACTGGTCGAGCGCATGAGTTGGACTGGATCGTTCCTGGCGTTTGCGCGAGCAGATTACCCGAGCGCTCGCGCCCGGCCCGAGGTTTCGCGGACCGGCGTCTATGTCTTGCTTGGCCCAGATCCCGAAGGACGTGAAACGCAGCGGGTCTACATCGGCGAGACCGACGATATCCGTGTGCGCCTCGACGCACACCAGAAGGAGAAGGACTTCTGGACCCATGGCTATGTACTCACGACGAAGGACGACTCGCTCAACAAGGCCCACATTCGGTACCTGGAGGCACGACTCCTTGCGCTTGCCGTGACCGCTGACAATGCCTCGCTCGACAACGGTACGACGCCTGGCCCCTTGGGCCTCAGCGAGCCCGAGATCGCCGAGATGGAGACCTACCTCGACAACGTCATACCGCTATTCGCATTGGTTGGCGTCAACATCTTCGAACCCGCCGGGGAGCCTGTTATCGCTGCGACCGATACTGAGACGCCATCGAAGCTCGCGGCGAGCGAGCGCGCCGTGCGCCTACATCTCAAGACGCAGCTGACTGTGGCCGAGGGAGAAGACAGGTCGCGCGGCTTCTTGGTGTTCGAGGACGCCCTCGGACGCAAAGAGAAGAAGCTGATGGTACCCGGCTACGAACAGCTGCGAGACCGACTGGTACAAGAGGGCATCCTCGTCGACGCCGGCGACCACGTGCGGCTTACCAAGAACCACCTGTTCGACTCACCTTCTGCGGCGGCGAGCGTCCTCAGCGGGGGCAACAAGAATGGTCGCATCGAGTGGCGTGACGCGGCTGGGCACACGCTGAAGGAACTGCAAGAACGGACCGCCTCCTAGGACAGGCCCGCGCCGCCGAGCAGCGGGGGCTCGCGCCTGCCGACCAGCCCGAACTGCTGCTCGCCCGGCGCGAGCGATGTTCCCGGCCCGTAGAACACGCCGTAGCGCAGCACGATCCCTCCTCCATTCCGCCCCAAGGCCGGACGGGAGCCCCTCAGCCGATCCGCTGCGCCAGCTCGACAATGATTCCCTCCGGGCCGCGGACGTAGCAGAGCTGATATCTGTCCTCATAGCGCTCCACCTCGCCAACGAGCTCCGCGCCGCGGGCTCGTACGCCAGCGACGACGGCGTCGATATTGTCGACCGCGAATGCGATATGGCGGATGCCCGGGGTGTTTGCCGGCGCGTGCCGGTCGCCGCCCTCGCCCGACGGGGCGTGAAACTTCGCCAGCTCGATCCGTCCGTAGCCATCCGGGGTCTCCATCATCGCGATCTCCGCCCGGACGCCCTCGAGCCCCACCACACGGTCCACCCAACCACCCTCGACCGGCCCCTCGCCCTGCAGCTCGAGTCCAAGCTCGACGAAGAACGCCGTCGCGGCCGCAAGGTCGTCGACCACGATGCCCACGTGGTCCATGCGTTGGATCGTCATGCGCTCGACTGTAGCGACACGACGGCCCCAGCTACAGCGTCTCTCGGCCACGGCAAGTGGCAAGACATGCGCGATGCCTCCCGTCTTTCGTTAGGCGAATTGGGTGATCATCTCGGCTAGCTGACGTACTGCCGGGCCGGTGTTGTTGACCCGGTTGGTTTCCTTTTCGGGGTCATGAATCACGGCGGTTCCGTTCCATTCCGCCGCGGTGCGCTTCCAGTCGAGGGATCGGACGGCAGTTCGAAATGGCTTCTCCCAACCTGAGCGTCCCCGAGCTTCAATCAGTTCGGCGGCAGCCTGCGCAAGCGCCCGCCAGCCAAGTCCATGGGGGAAGAGATACTCCTCCCGGAGCTCCCCGGCCGCTCCGGGCTCGTTGGTCAGTACGTCATGCCAGTAGCTGGCGAACGCGTCTATGATCACCCCCCAGACCGCGCCGACCTGCCCGGTTGCGACCTCAGTCTTCGCTAGATAGTCATCGACCGCAGCCTCACCGGCGAGGGCTTCCGCGATCAGCTTCGAACTTGGTACCAGAGTACCCAGAGTGATGACGGCAGTCGATGTCTTGGACAGTGAGTTCGTCCGGCGGTTGACTCGCCCAACGAACAGCGGCACCTCGTCGGCGACGCTCTTCGCGATCTGGACGAGCGGATCACGCTTCTCAAATGCGTAGCCGATCGTCTTGCTGACGGGCTTAGCGTTGAGATTGAGATCCGAGAACAACTGACGAACCTGATCGGCGGACTCAAAGGGGACCAGCACAACCGGCAGGTCCTCCTTCGCGAGACCGGGGATTTTCTCGTCCAGGCCGTCGAACTCCGACCGCAGCCGATGCTGACCATCACCCGGAAAGAGCACCACATCACCTGAGAGGTGCAGCAGGCCAAGGCGCCTTCTGCCCGGGAGATCGTCGGGGACCGGCACGAACCTAAAGTCACCGACTTCACCTTCTTCCTGGATCTCCTCCGTCGGCCTATCGAGGTCCCTCGGGAGGATGATCAGCGTCACTGCTGAGTAGAAGTGATCAGGCTCCTTCAGATACTCGACCATCTCTCTGACGCGAGCGCGATTGAAGCCGCGCTGCATCTCCTGGTCTTCGTCCAGCTCACCGAGATCCTCAGGGAATCGGACCATGTGCTCAAGCTCGCCGACTGGCACGTTTGCCGTGAAGAAGCGCACGCCTCCCTGCCGGCCTTCGAGTGCTTGATAAGTCTGCATAAGACACCTACTCCTTGCGTATTTTGCCGCTATAGCCTCCCAGAGGCAGACGTTCACCCCCATCGTTGGCGTGTTCCAAACACGCCAACGTAAATATCTTGACACAGATAGCAGACGATTTCAAGAGATCCAGCAACAATTTTGGAGGAAAACGTCGCCCGTAGCTGTTACACTACTCCAGAACAACAAAGGGCTCACTGCTTGCGGCAGTGAGCCCTTTGACAAAACACGAGGAGCCGTGTGACGGACTCCAGGTTGAACCAAAGACCATTGTAGCCCGCCGCCTGTCTCCTCCCGAGAGGAAGGAGACCTTGTGTCTGGAGAGACAGCTGGCAACGAGCCCTACCGCACAAGCTTCGTATACGCGCTCGTTCGCCCTCGTGCGCGCGAACATCGCGATCGCGCAGCAGACAAGGACTGCTGTACGAAGCCCCCGTCTACCCGACGGGGGCTTCTTTGTCATCGATGACCTGCGCATCCTCTCGCAGAAGCCGTCAAGATGGTCTTCTTGGTAGAAACGGCTGTCGCAACCGTCCTCACCGCACTAACAAACGCCCAAAAGGGCTTATTTGCAGGGAAAAATAGCGGGGGAGGGATTGGTCGCTAAACCTGCGACCGTGCTTCTGGCTTGGGCGCTTTGGGATTTGGCAGGCCGGGACTGGGCCTATGAACGTATATGGCGACGGATGGGGCTCCACGGAGCACGACGCGGGATAGCCCTTGAGAAGCCTTACGATGTCGCAAATCGAAGAAATGCGTACCCCGCGACCTAGACTCCGCTTGACCGACGACGCGCGCCAACTCGCTAGCACCGCGGCAACGGAGCTCGGCGAGACACTGAGCAATTTTTTTCGCCGCGCAGCAACTGCAAGTGCGCACGAAGCCATCGCCGAGCGGATCGCGCTCAACCAAAGCGAGTCCGCTCGCCTGCTTGATGCGCTCGATACGGTCGATCAGGGCACGGTCGCACGTCTGCGCGAACTGCACGAGCACGTGACCTAGTGGGAGGTCCGAGCTGCCCGCCCGAGATAGCGGGAGCCACTAGTCGCTCACAGCTTTGAGTACTCGTAGTTCGGCTTGACCACCCTGTTCAGGTAGCTGCCTACCGAGTCGGCATTCAGCAGCGCGTCGAAGGTGCCTTGATCGGCACCGGAGTAGACGTACGTGTCACCGCTCAGGAAGCGGACGTAGATCGAAGCGTTGTCTGCGTCGTAGCCAACCGCTTCGACGTTTGAGGAGTCGACCATCTGCATGTCGGGTTCTGGCATGTTTCCTTTCACGTTTCCGTAGCTGAAGTCGATTTCACGGCCCCAGTTCTTGACGGCCGCCCGGTAGAGCTTGGGATCGGGCCGATCGCCCAAAAGCCAAGCGGCAGGCAGTAGGGGATCACTCCCCCGACGGGCTTTCGCGTCCAACCCACAAGCGGACTCGCCAAGCCCGCGAGCGAGGCGATCTCACCCACCAGCGACAACATCACACGGAGATGGTGACTGTGCGTAGCGCAGGCAGGCTCTCGGCCACAGCTCTCGCGACCCTCACTGCCCCTTCATCGGGGTCTTCATGCTCCCAGACACGCACGCTAGTCCAACCCGCTGCTTGCAACGCGAGATCGTTTGCGCGATCACGCTCCCAAGTACGCGCAAGCTTGGCCTTCCACCAGTCACGGTTGGCTTTGGGCAACTCCCCATGCTCGGGACATCGATGCCAAAAGCAGCCGTCGACAAAGACGGCGACGCGCGCACGGGAAAAGACGAGATCAGCCTTGCAACGAAGGCCAGCAATCGGAGCGACGTGCTTCCTGTAGCGCAACCCACGCGCGTGGACTGCCTGTCGTAGTGCCAACTCTGGCGCCGTGTCGATACCACGATTGCCCCGCATCACAGCCGCCACGGCGACGCTCGAGGGCGGTGGAGCCGGTGCCAAAGAGGTGCGCCAGCGATCACTCACCGTCCGAAGGATACGAACTCGGCACGAAGGTTTGCCGCGGTACGCGACCGATCAAAGCATCACGCAACGACCTCGTCCACTTCAGGAAGAACTGGCCTAAAGAAAGAAACCTCGAGAACGGGATCCGAGATACGGAGTGCTCATGACGCTGTACGGCTAGATCATTGCCAGTTGCGCATCCTCGATTGCCGCTCGATCTGCTTCAGTCATCGCCCACCTCTCTGGATCCTCAAGACCACGTCCGATCGCCTCGCCGAGCATGGGAGGCACTGCGTTTGCGATCTGAAGCCTCTGCGAGGTCTGCCCTGCCGTGAAGTGAAACCGATCGGGGAAGCTTTGGAGCCGAGCCCCCTCACGAGCCGACAGGCCACGGTGCTGAAACGGATGGATGCATCGTGTCCCAGATGGCTTACCCATATTCTGGGTAATCGCGACGGCCGGGGCTTTGCTAAAAAGGCGCGAATAAGTGTTGTGAAAGCCTGACGACGGCTGCAGATGATCTGGGATGCTTCTTCTGTTACCGCCGTCCGGAATATGGGAGATCGCCTCGACCAGATAGTCGGGATGACGACTGATCGAATGACCCTGAATCGTGTCGGAACCCTCCCGAGCAAGGCGCTGGAAACCCGTAAACGGCTCCCGACTGTATCCGGTGGCAGTCTCCCCGGGCATGAGGGATGGTAGATCGCCAATGGCATCCCAGACAGTTATCCAGTCGTGCTCAGAATGGGTTGGCCGTGGTCCGAGAAAATACCCGCGATCACGATGGCCCGCGAAGATCACGCGGCGGCGAAGCTGGGGAACGCCGTAATCGGCAGCACGCAAAACGCGGACGACCGCGCTGTAGTCGAGATCCTTGAACATCTCGATGATCTGGTTCTGCCATTGCATGTCCTTGAGACCTAGGACGTTCTCTATAAGGAAGCCATCCGGCTTCAAGAGAGCCACGATTCGCCTGAACTCGAACATTAGAAAGTTGCGTTCGTCATCTCGCTTCCGCTTGCCTACGGTCGAAAAACCCTGACATGGCGGACCGCCGACAATCCAGTCGGGGCGACCATCGAGCTCAGCGGCAAGTCGAGCCGAAGTCACATCACGGATGTCATCAGAAACAACGGAGTGATTTGGAAAGTTGAGGCGATGCGTTGCTACAGCGTCCATCCAGTTCTCGATGGACAAAAGATGACGCCAGCCGGCGGCGCCGAGGCCGCGCGTGAGGCCGCCGGCACCGCCGAACAGGTCTACGAAGGAAGGCTCAGTGGACATGGCTCTGGCAGTGTATGGATCGCTGGGGACGGCTTTTTCCGATAGGAGGGAAGACCGGGTAAGGCCAGAACATCTACTCGATGGCAGACCAGCTTCCCCCCCACGTCCGGCGTCCGATGCTCCACGATCGAGGCTTCAACGACAGGGCGGTCATGCCCTACGGGCTGACGACAGTGGAGGTCCGCGCAGCTCTAGAGGGGATCTATGACTTCCTCCATGACCTCAACGCTTTCCTAGTCTCGCGTGGATACGACCGCCTTGAGGAGATCATCCTCGGCAACAGCCTGTCTGGCTTCATCTCGGAGCTCGCAGTCAAGGGCATCGGCGCGAACTCCCGCACCCTCGTGCGCAACGGAAAGATCGGAGGGCATCCCGATCTGATCCCCCGAGGCGCATACCCAGGCGATTCAATCCTGCGTGGCGAGGAGGGCATAGAGGTCAAGACCTCGATCCAGGCCGCCGGATGGCAAGGTCACAACCCTGAGAAGTCGTGGATCATGGTCGTGCAATACGCGGTAGACGCAAGTCTCGAGCCGAGCGAGAAGAGTCGCCCTATCGAGATCCTGAAGGTCATGTGCGCGCTTTTGGAGGAGTCGGATTGGAGCTTCTCTGGCCGAGCGGGCGCAAGCCGACGGACGCCTACAGCCTCGATCTTGAAGTCAGGCACAACAAAGCTGCACGCCAACGCGGTCTACGAACACCCCCATTACATCAGGAACCTCAACCGCATGCGGGAACAGCTAGACCGGCTTCACCTATCGCCCGAGGACTTCGAGCAGCAGGAGCTTTATGCGGAGGAATAGCCGTGTCCACGAGCTATAGCGGACAGCAGCGCTCCGAACATCGTCGCAGATCGGGAACGCCATAGCAGGAGGTATCAAACCAGTACTCGTGATCGGTTTCCGCATCAGGAACCCTGGGATTTGGACTCCAAACGACGGATCGCAGGACAACTCGGCGTCAGAGCCAATCTAGGCGATTCGGCGTCAGCGACCTTCCTACCGCTACTACCACTCACTCAAAAAGCGCTCATTTGCAGGGAAAAATAGCGGGGACAGGATTCGAACCTGCGACCTTCGGGTTATGAGCCGGGATCAGAGCACCGTGCTTTGCGGGTCTCTGGTTTTTGCCCCGCTAATCCGCCATTTTCACGGATGCGGCGACTGTCGCGCTGGCGGCGCTTTTCCAGACCTTGGCCTGGTTTTTCCTTGACCCAAAGCGGCTCAAGGGGCCGCCCGAGATCCTTGTCGAGCAGGTGGACATAGGTGTCGAGCGTGAAGCTCGGGGAGTGGTGTCCGAGCCAGCGCTGGACCTGGAGGATGTTGCGGCCTTCGGCGAAGAGTCGAGACGCGACGGTATGGCGGAAGGTGTGGAAGCCCGCCCACTCGACGGCGGCCTCCTCGCACGCCGGCGCCAGCACCCGGTTAGCGAGGTTGGCGGGGTCAAGCGGCGCCCCGGTCGCAGAGGCGAATACCCAGTCGTTCCGGGAGCGCCCAGCAATGTGAGTCCTGAGCCGGTCGGCCACCTCGATCGGAATCGGCAGGTCGCGCTTGGCGTAGCGAGACTTCAACGCGCCCACGACCAGTCCCATCCCACGTCGACGGCGGATGCGGCGGCGGATCTTCACGTATGGCTCCCCGCCATTGAGACTCAGATCATGGACCTTGAACGCGATCAGCTCCGAACGGCGGACCCCTGTCGCCGCGAGCAGTTCGAACATCAGCCGGTGCTTTGGATTGATGAGCGAGACGACGAGCTCCATGCTCTCGATGATCTCGATCTCACCGTCTGCGTCATCGAGCTCGAGGCGAGGGAACGACCGAATGTCCTCCTCCTCGTCCTCCTCGATCCTCGGCCGGTGAGGCAGCACAGCATCGTCACACGGGTTGTGCTCAATCAGACCCTCCCGCCGAGCCGTCGCCAAGCATGATGAGACGGGCTGCAGCGCGTTCTTCACGGACTTGTCCGAGAGCGTGCCGCCCCGCTGGCTCGACTGCTTGACCAGCCAGCCGATGAACTCGGAGACCAGACGTGGTCCCACGTGACCGACACGCAGATCGGCAGCGAAGAATTTCAGTGCGTAGCGCTTCAGCAGGCGGCGATCTTCGTCGCGCGTTTCCTCACGATAGCCCCGTCGGCCAGTGCCCTGATAACGCTCGACCCACTCCAACGCATACGCATGGAAAAACGGGGCGACCTGCCCATGCGCAGCAAGTTCGCGCTCGCAGTCAGGGCAGCCATCGCGAGACTCGTCGCGGTGCAGCCCGAGAGCATGCCCTCTCGTCAGCTTTGCCTCACGCTCCATTGCCGTCTTACCCTCGCGGGCTTCAACGAGACGGAGAAACGTGCGCGTCTTCCCGCGATATACGACCACGTAGGGGCACCCACAACGGCCGACTCGATCGCAGTCCTTCGCATGTCGCCGATAGATGCCCCGCGTTTCCGTCTTGACAAGCTTGGCCGCCATCACGCAGCTCCTGACCTATCACACGCATCCCGGAAACGCAGCGCCACCGGGCCCGACTGCGCAGTGCTCGGTCGTCTCCCTCAAGTATTTCCTGCGTAAATGACAAGACATGCAGTGCGTTGCAGGTGATCGAATTCTTGCAGCAACCGCTAAAACTCCTGCGTATAATACTTTCCTGCAAAATGATGGCAATGGAGCGATAAGTGCAGGAGGGAGCGTTGGCGATCGAGCGGGAGGCGACGCATCGCCTGCCGGAGATCCTGGCTGAGTTGCTGGGCGAGCCTGGCGTGCGTCTCGACGCGCCTTCCGCGGCGGATGACGGGGTCGATCTCGTTGGTTACGACGAGCAGGGCCATCGCTGGGTCTTCCAGGTCAAGGCTTCGAGCCAGCCCGGCCGCGTCGCCGACACGGCGAGGCGGATGCGCGACCTCCGACGTGACGACACGATTCCGGTCCTAGTGGTGCCACACATGACTCCCGCGGGAGCCCGCGCGGCAGAGGAAGCGGGGCTCAGCTGGATCGACCTGTCCGGCAACGCCCACATCCGCAGCGAAGATCTCTACGTGCGGGTCCAGGGTCGCCCCAACCTGTTTCGCTCACGAGGGCGGCCATCCTCCCCGTTCGCTCCCAAGAGTGCCCGCGTGACGCGCGTCCTGCTCGAGGACCCTGGCCGGTGGTGGCGCCAGAAGGAGCTCGTCACGGCCACCGGTCTCGATGACGGCAGCGTCTCGCGCATCGTGCGACGACTCGACGAAGAGCTGCTGCTGGAGCGCCGCGAGCGCGAGCTGCGCCCCCGCGACCCCGACCGCCTGCTGGACGCCTGGGCGCAGGACTACCGCTTCACCCACCACGACATCCTTACCGGCCACATCAGCGGCAACGGGATCGAGCTCGCGCGCGACCTCGCACAACGCCTTGACGCTCTCGACGTCCGCCACGCATTCACCGGACTCCCCGCCGCGTGGGCGATCGACCACTTCGCCCGCTTTCGCCTGACCACGGTCTACGTCGAGGGCGACCCGCGCGACGCTGCCAAGCGCTTGGAGTTGCGCCAAGGCTCCCCGGGAGCCAACGTACAGCTCGTCGGACCGGACGACTCCGGCATCTTCATCGACGAGTACCCCCATGATGGGCTCAACTGTGTCTCCCCAGCACAGGTCTACCTCGACCTGCTGCACCTCCCCGAGCGCGCGCCCGAGGCCGCCGAGCACCTACGCCATCGCCATCTCCACTATGCCTCCGCCGGATAAGCCCCGACACCACAGCGGCTACCAACGCGAGGAAACCGCGCTAGTGGAAGCCGCCTGCCTGACGGTAGCCGTAACCCTCGGTGCAATGATGGACCGGCTGTGCATCGTCGGCGGGCTCGCTCCCAGCCTGCTCATCGACCGCCGAGCCGACGCCAATCCCACAGGCGAGGCCGGACATGCCGGCACCAACGACCTCGACGTCGGCCTCGCCGTCGCACTGCTCGACGAGCAGCAATACAGCGAGATCGCCAGGCGTCTGCGCCAAGAGAACTTCGAACCCGACGTCAACGACCACGGTAACCCCACACCCCAGCGGTGGCGACTCGGCGAGCTCAATGTCACCATCGACTTCCTCATACCACCCATCCCGGGCGCAGAACAAGGCGGCCGCGTGCAGCCGCTCGAAGGCGACTTCGGTGCCTTGATTGCCCCGGGCCTGGAACTCGCCTTCCAGGAGCGCGAGCTGATTCAGATGGACGGCCACACCCTCAACGGTGAGCAGGTCAGCCGCACCGTCCCAGTCTGCGGACCCGGCGCCCTGGTCGTGCTCAAGGCTCTCGCCTTCGCCGACCGCGGCGAGCCGAAGGACGCCTACGACATCATTTACGTACTGCGCCACTGGCCACACGGCATCAGCGACATCGCCGACCGTATCGCCCGCCACGCGACCGATCACAGCGAGGTGATCGAGCGCGCACTCAAGTCACTCGCCAGCGACTTCGCCGAGCCCGACAGCCTCGGCCCCCGCCGCGCAGCGCAATTCGAGAGCATCGGGGACCTCGACCCCGCAGCGACAGCCGATGCCCACGGGTACGTGGACGACCTCCTGCGTGCCTGCCGCGAACGCGGATTGTCCACCCCGTAGTTCCGACGCTTCTAGCCGGGCGACCACTACCGGATATGGAGCTACGACCCGACGCGTCGCCAGCCTGACGGCGAGCAACGGCGGAGGCGACCAGTACGTTCTCGACTGATGAGGAGATGCGGTGCTGGTGGGCTAAGAGAGTCGCCAGCTTGTTGACTCGACGGTCATCTACTTCGCAAACGCAATAAGGAGGGACACCGACACCATGAGATCACACCCGCTCAAGTAGGAGGCTGCGACAGCAAAACCTTGCGCGGTCACGGCTCTCGCTGATCGTCGTGGCTGTCGCACAAGCCATCTACGAGAACCTGTGCGGCGCTCGCTGAGACGGCCGTGGAAGACGCTGGGAGTGCCGAGGCCGAGCAGAGCGCGCCGCGGCCAAGCAACGACCTTCGGGTTTTTCGACCCCACCCTTAGAACGGACTCAGTGAGGCCTTCGGGGGTTTGCGCGACACCCACCGTCCCGAGCAGGCGTAGTCATTGTTGGCTGGGTGCGCGACCCATCAGGCTCCAGGATGCAATAGCGCGGCTCGCTTGTAGTGGCCGATGGCGTCGTTGGGGACGTGCTCGTAGGTCTGGATCGGCCCAAGCCCGTTGAGCAACTGGCCAACGAGCACCGCGAACCCGACAGGGCCGGCGATGAAGAGGTGTATCCGGCGGATGTCGCGCCATCGCGTTCTCGCTGCCTTGATGGCGTCGACTAGTCTCATGGCCGCGTCGACAGCCTCGCCGGGACTACGCAGCGTGACCTGGGCGCCCTCTGTGCCGCGCAGCCACACATAGCCACGGAACTCGGGCACCTCGCCTCGACTCTCCCGCAGCGCCTCCTCGGCATCGTGGTTGATCGACACGAGCACGGCGATGTCCTCTGAAGAAGCGATGACCTCGCGCGTGTCGATCTCGACTTGCGCGTTCTCGCGCTCCGCGGCGAGTGACCACACCTCGTCCGGGACGCCTGCCCGTCGCTGACGCCACCGCAGCTCAGGGCCGCTCGGAGCGAGGAAGGCGCCGCCGAGCGCAAGCGCGGCGGGTAGCGCGCAGCGCCCTTCGGCCTCGACGTGCGCGCCGGGTGCCAGCTCGCGCACGGTGGCAGCGACGAGACCGACCGCCGGTAGTAGGAGGTCGCGCCAGGCGGCAGCGCTCGCGCAGCGTCCGTCGAAGCGCCCGGACCAGTCGATGGCCAGCGCCACTCCTGTGGTGCGCGGAGCACGCTCGCGCGTGTGGAGGCAAAGGCGCAGGGCGTCGCCATCTGCGAGCGCACCGGCGATGGCCTTCACGCGCTCGCGCAGCACCAGTTCGGCGATCTCGGCTGCCCCCGCCTCGTCGATGGGACTTGAGGCCGCGCGAGCGATGTTCCACGCGCCGAGATTCTCGATCCCGAGATGACGGCTTGCGATCTCACCGGCCTCGGCATAGTCGAGGCCGTCAGCGGCGACCGGCTGCACGAAGAAGCCCTTGTCAGCTCGCTTGCGTTCGATGATCGCCGGAAACTCAACCTTGCGGATGATGTCCGAGTCTTCCACGTCCGGTGTTATCCAGGTGAGCGCGCACGCGGTTGCGGCGTCGCCAATCACCCTCCGCAGCGCTTCGACCGTGGGCTCGGCCCCCAAGTCGCTGATGTCCTGCCACGTGGGCACGCCCACATCGTGCAGTGCGAGAATCAGCAGCTTCGCTTCCTCGGAGCGCGTGCGCCGGTAGCTGAGGAAGCACCTGCCGGTCAGGTCAGGCATCGTGGCTGTCGGAGAACGGCGCAGTGGGGGGATGGGCCTCCACTATTTCCCTGATGCGCGCGTAGTCCAGATGTCGGTCAGGGAACGCATCGATGAGCACGCCGGGGATGAGCCTCATGGTCAGATCGGAGTACGTGTAGCCATAGGAGCGTCCGTTGACCGAGCCGGTGCGTCGCACGAGATCTGCGAGGTGCGCCTCGCTGAGGCCGGCGCCCTCGAACGCGCGCTTGAGCACGTCAGCGCGCTGCTCGTCATTTGGGCGCTCGAAGTGGAAGATCTGCGCAGCTCGGCGCTTGATGGCTGGGTCAATGGCGGAGGCGCGGTTGGTACACATCACGGTGATGACGGGCATTCCTTCCGCTGAGACGTGGCTGATGCCGCGGATGAGCGCGTTGACGCCGGCACGATCCTCGTGGTGCATCTGCGAGGCCTCACGCGATTGCGCGAGCGCGTCAGCCTCGTCGATTAGGACGATTACGGCCGATGTCGGGCGCTCAGCGCCGCGCTGGCCGGCGACGCGCTCCTCGACCGCGCGGAATGCTGAGGCGATCAAGCTCGTCATCTCGCCCACGCGCCCCGTGCCGCGGGCGTTGAGGCTCAGCGGCATCAGCGTGACCGAGATACGGCTGGCCCGGGCCAGCTCGTTCCCGAACGTCTCGGCCAGAGCTGTCTTCCCGGTGCCCACGTCGCCGGCGAACACGAACAGGGGGATCCGCTCGCCGAACAGCTCGACGGCCGGCAAGACAGCGCCGCCGTGGTGCTTGCGGCTCCAGGCGTGGAGGAGCTGGGGATCGAGCAGCAGCCGTGCCTCCTTGAGCAGGCGCTCCTTGAAGCCGTCCAGCCCCACCAAGCGGTCGTAGCGGGCTCCGGCGCTTGGGTTTGGGAACTTCTGGGCTGCGTCGAAGAGATCGGTGGGCTCGGTCATGCCGGTACGAACCGTCGGCGCCGAAGGCCTGTCCCGCCGGCCGCGTAGCTGCGGTCTTCAGTGATCCAGCACCCGTTCCCGTCGACCGGGGCTTCTCCGAAGACGCGCTGGACAGGCAGCTTCGCTCTGAAGGCTTCTCGCTTATCCTGGCTCATAGAAAAGAAAGCCTCGGACTGCCGCAGATGGTTGAACGACTTCGCGCCCGCGATGTCGATGCCGGCGGGGACGCCTCCACCGCGCGAGTCCGATAGCGAACCGTCGGCGAGCACTTCGTAGAAGAGAGAGAACAGGCGGCGCCCATCGCGCTTGAAGCCGATCTCGAACGTGCCGAGGAAGCCCGCCACGAGGTACTGGGCAAGCTCCTCAAGGAGGTTGTCGATGTGCGACTCGTCGGGGTAGCCGTAGTAGCGGCTCATCTGCCGCATGTCGGCGGCGACGCGCGAGGAGATATGCCGCGCGTGCGCGATGGTGAAACTCTCGGATTCGCTGTAGGAATAGGAGCCGCTCATCAGCTACACCGCCCCCGCGAATGTAGGGCCGAGGATGTCCCGCCAGTCCTCGACCGAGCGCCCCTTAGTGGTGGCGTAGACAGCGTCCGCGAGCGCGTCGTGCGCCTCGGCGGCGGCAGCCACGATCATCTCGCGATGAGTACGCGAGTAGGAGGCGGCGACGTTGTTCTCCGGGTTGACGGGATCGAAGATCTCGATCTCCGCGCCAGTCGGCGCCGGGAGGTCGCTGGCGGAGCAAAAGTCCGTGAAGGCGATGCGCTCCTCCAGGCCGGTGGTCACGATGTACGCGAAGAACGCCTCCATCCCCTCCACGTAGTCGGCGAAGTCCGTGCCGGTGTCATGGAGATGGGCGCAGATCAGCTCGATCATGAAGGACTTGAAGCGGAAAGACGGATCGCGATCCTTCAGCTCGCCCGCCCACCACTTCAGCAGACGGATCACCTGCGCGAAGGCGCTGGGCGAGCCGCCCTTGCGCGCGCGGATGAACTCAAGGTGCCGCGAGACACTAGTGGTCACACGCTCGCCGGTATCCCTGACGATAAGGCAGCCGACGTTGTCCGGCTCCCCGTCGTAGAGGACGGGCACCACATCGACGTCGACGAGGTTATGGGAGCGGAAACAGAGCTGAACGCAGTGATCCCGCAGCTCGAACTGATCGGCGTCTAGCTGCGGATAGCACTCTCGCAGGCGGTCCCTCAGCCATTCGACCAGCTCCTCGCCCCCTTCGGGGACGGCGGCGCGCTTCACATACACGGCGAGGTCCATGTCGCCGATCGTGGCCAACGCCGTGCCCTTCGCCACACTGCCCGCGTTGAGCATCTTTACAAGCGCATAGCCAGGGTGGCCGGCTATGTGCTTCTCCAGCTTCTCCCGCATCCGATTGCCCTGTTCGCGGTATTCCCGCGCCCGCTGGGGTGAGAGGTTCACGTGGTCCTGTGCAAACTTGGCCAAGACATCATGCTGGACGTATCGCGCGATTGCCATCTGGATGAGCCCTCCTTTGACTGCGCACCCAACGGTGCACATTCAAGGTTCTATAGTTCTTGATCGAGAACGGTAGCAGGTCCGCTGCTCGACGTGCAAGAATAAGATCTCGGGTTCGCAATGGAGAACCAGCAACTATCGCTGTTCGAGCAGCTAAGCCAAGCCGAGCCGACCTTGACCGACGAGGGGATCGTGCGGCGCCTTTGCGAGGATCTGCTCGACCAGTCTGACGTCGTTCCGCCGATGCCCGTGGAGCTACTGGCATCCATGCGAGGCATCGCGCGCGTCGAGCGGCGACAGCAGCCGTGGTCCGGCCTGCTGGCGCCGACGCGCGATGGGTTCGTTGTCGGCGTGCGGGCGCTTGATGGCATCGAGCGGCAACGCTTCACGATCTTGCATGAGGTAGGCCACACCCTGCTTCCGGGCTTCGCAGACACCAACCAGTACCGCTGCAGTGGCCCGAAGACCAGAGAGGAGCAGCTCTGTGACATCGCGGCGAGCGAGCTGCTGCTGCCCCGGCGGTTCTTCGTGCGCGACCTCCTCGATGCTACACCGGGGCTGGAGGGCGTCGAGGCGCTCGCGAAGTCCTACGAGGCCAGCATCGAGGCCACCGCACTGCGTGCTGTCGACCTTCAACGGGACGCCGCCATGCTGCTCGTCTTCAGGGTGGCGCACAAGCCATCCGAGAGGGGCCACGAGGACGAGTACGAGCCCAAGTTGCGCATGTCCTGGTCACACGGGCGTCGCGGTAATTGGCCATACATGCGCCAGCACAAGTCGGTCAGCGACGGCTCACCGATCAAGCGTGCCCACGAAGGGGAGCTGGTCGACGAGGTGGGCACGCTCGGCAACCTAGCCAGCACCGAGTCTGGGCCAGTCAGAATCAGCGCGCGGCGCTACGGCAGCGACGGACGGGTGCTAGCGCTGCTAACGCCCGCGCGCACAAGGGGAGGTTCGACATGAATAAGTCCAGTGAGACCATCGGTAAGCGCATCAAGCGCTTCCGCGAAGAGCGTCGCCTGAGCTCGAGTGAGCTGGCCGAGCAAGCCGACGTCGCGAAGAGCTACCTATCAACCCTCGAACACGAGGATCAGACGAAGAATGTGCGCAGGCCATCGGCGGACACCCTCTACCGGATCGCCAGTGCGCTGGGCGTGGCGATGTCCGACTTGCTAGGCAGGCCCGTGATCACTGCTGCCCAGGCAGGCCGCCGACCTCCCAGCCTCGTCGAGTTCGCCAAGAGCCGGAACCTTCCCGAGGCCGACTTGGAGATGCTGGCAGGCATCAGATTTCGAGGCGAGGAGCCAAAGACGCCGGAGCGCTGGGAGTTCATCTATCAAGCGATCAAGAACAGCGCCCCGATGGATCGTAGACAGCAAGCGTAGAGCGACGTGCCGGTTCGCGCACCCCGATCCGTGACGGAGGCGCGAGGGATCGAAGTGGCTTGACTCCTGGGCACTCGAGGAGGCCGCCATGGCCGCGGTCCGCACCAACGATGTCTACCTCGCCGCGCAATACGCACGGCTACGACCCCGCCGTGGCCATAAGAAGGCGCTCGGCGCGATCAAGCACTCCATCATCATCGCGTGCTGGCACATGCTCTCCACCGGAGAGCTATACAAAGACCTCGGCGGCGACTACTTCCGCAAACGCGACCCCGAGCGCACCACCAAACGCCTGATCGCCCAGCTCAAAGTGCTCGGACACACCGTCACGCTGCAGGAAGCGGTGACAGCCTGATGCGGGCACCGCCACGCAGGTCAGTCTGTTTGGCGCCAACGGGAGCGCTTCCGGGTCTTGCCCTCCTGTGCAGCACTCTCGGTTTCCCCGAGGAATAGGGCCTCGACAATCAATGTGGCGGCCAAGGCACCAATAATTCCCGCGGCGAAGAGACGGCGCGTTGTGTCGGATGTAACATCGGCTGCCTCAAACAGGGGAGTACCGGAACAATCCGGATTCGCCTGCTGATTGAATTCTGGAGAGATTCGTGAATCGAGGCCCGGCAGCACTTTCTGCCGGACAAAGCGATGACATCGGTAACGTAGCCCTCCACTGGTTGTCGTAGTCGCGCCTGCGCCGATCGATCCGTCTGCCACTCGCTTGCCGTCGACAGAGACCGTCACCGCCCCGGCACCGAGCCCTTCGGGTTCGTCCGCCAGACCGGTAGGGCTCTTGAGAGCGCGGGGCGAGTGCATGTGTTCGCCGATACGGATGAGCTGAATCTGGGAACGGGCGGATGCGCTCGTTTCACCTTCAGTGCTCGACTGATACGGGAAGAGCTGCGGCAAATCGAGGTAGCAGCTCTGGAAGCCTGCGGGTCGCATGAGGTCGGCACTAATGGCGAACCAAAGGGGCGTTGCAGCTTGAGGCCACTGAGGCGCGTTGAGCACGGCAGAGGTGGTGCCATCCGAATGAATCAGCCGCAGCATATGATCGTGGACAACTACACTCTTACCGTTGAGGCTCGTTACACGCGCTATGCCGCTCACATGCCGCACCCCTTCGACTGCGTGAGTGTAGAACGAGTCGAGGCCGGCGGCGAAGGAGCTGACCGGCACCCCGGCGAGCGTGATGATCGCTTGGGTCGGTGGCCGTGCGAAACGCCCTCGCTTCTCCGCGTACCAGGTGTCGGTTGATCGCCAGAGCGTCCCTTCAAGCGTCACTGGGTTGGAGCATCCCTGCGCGCGCGCAGTGACGTTGAGGACGCTAAGTGCGGTGCCCGGAAGGTTCGCGTCGCGGGGGCCTAGATCCAACGCATTCGTGCCTAGCGTAATCGCGAACGGAGGTGGCGGGCCGCGATCGATCGCAAGAACCGGGAGCACAAGCCAGGCAGTCACTGCCGCGAACACGATACCCAGCGCAAAGCGTGCCAACCGTGCGTTAGTCGATCTGTAGATAACACGGCGCGCTGGCTTGGTCATGTCGGCGGATTCTATGAGGCAGCCAAGAGCACACTCCTCCCCCAACCTCGGCTGCCTACCCGATGTCGTCAGTAGCCGACACAGGAGCGCCGCCTACACCCGGAGATCCCCGCATCCATACATGTAGCCAGAGCAGCTAGTCGAGGCGTAGACGTTGCGCTCGCCGCCAGCCACGCGGATCTGATGCGCAAGCGTCAGTACCCCCCGCGGCGATGGTCTTGGGTATCAGATGCCCAGTTGAGTCTTGGCGGCCAACTCCCCAACAGGAGGAACTGCATCGACGCTCTTCCCCTGGGAGCCGCGACACTCTTGGTTCCGGCGAACTCGACGCCTGCCATTCCGGAAGCAGGCGTCTGCGCCGGAGCTGCGCGCACTTACGCAATGGATGACGACCGAGCCCACGGGCCATGGTCGAGAGGACCACGGCCGATGAGCAGACCCCTGCCGGTCCGCTCGGCACGCGGGCGCTTGTTGCGAGCCCAGCTGGCTAAAGCCTTTGACCTTTCCTGAAACGAACACTCCGCTGAGCACGGTTGGAGCCTGATGCCACCGCCCGCCACGCGAAGCGATGTCTGCAACACCTTGACCCAGAGCTTGACCCAGAACCACAACCACAGCCGAGCCACGTTTCTGCCCACAAAAAAACCCTCCATTTGGAGGGCTTTTCTGAATAGCGGGGGCAGGATTCGAACCTGCGACCTTCGGGTTATGAGCGGGATATCGTGAGCGATCCGCCTGCCATATATCCACAATCGGTCCCTCGCGTATTCCTAATCCGTCCAGCAGTGTAGTCCGGTTGCTCGAAATTCAATCCGCGCTTACGGCACTGTCGGTAGCGGGCTGGGAGACGCGAGAGGTGAGCCCGCCGACCAGCACATGCGACACCGTGGCCATGCCACAGCGCGCGTAGAAGCGCCTGGCGTCCTCGTTGCACGCGAGCACCGTCAGGCGGCACGCTCGCACTCCTGCCGCCGCGAGCTCGCCCGCGACCGCCGCCATCAGCCTGCTCCCGATGCCCTGCCCGCGCAGCTCGGGCAGGACAGCCAGATCTCGCAGCTCGCCGATCCGAGCACCCGAGGCCCATCCATCGTAGTCCTCCTCTAGCGTCACGAGTGCGAAACCCACTGCGTGCGAGCCCTGTTCAGCTATCACTGTGAACGCGTCTGGCCTCACGAGCCAGCGTGCGTAGCGGTCACGTCGTCGTTCCCATGCATCGTCCAGCGGTCGCGCTGACATTCCGGCGAGGTTGGGGGCTAGAGTCCGATGGTGCTCCTGCAGCGCGATGTACAGCGGTGCGAGGTCGTCGATTCGCCCTGCGCCACCCCGCACGATGCGGACCTTTACCTTCTCATCGGGCACATGGCTATTCTCCCACGATCACCAATGTCCGAATGGAATCCACACGTCGCAGACGAGCCGCAGGAGGGCGGAGTCACCTTTCCTCCAGTGCTACCGCTCCCCTCCACCCCTGAAGAACTGCCCACCGCGATCGAGGGCTGGGCTCGCTCACCGGCGCTCACCGCACTCGTCGAGGCGTTCGGTGACCGGCTTCCGGACGATCTCGAGCTCGACGCGCTGCTGACCTGGCTCGAGGCATACTCCGAGCGGTGGGACTTCCGCAGTGGCCGGGAGCGCAATCTCGTGGAGGTGCCGCAGCTTACGTCAGCGGCAGAGCGGATCGTCTCGGCCTCGGCCCTCGCCCTCGGCCTCCGCAGCGCGCCGGCCTCGTCGCCCCTCGGCGATGGCCCGGAGGGCGCAGGCGGTCGCTACGACGACGTCCTTGTGCTCGGCGGTCTCGTCCGCGCCTGCCTGGCACGGCCGCTGCATGCAGCCAAGCTGCTGCGCGAGGGAAACATAGAGACGAAGACGGTCACGGCGCTCGGCGGCTTCCGTGTGATCGCTGGGGACGAGGTAGGCCTCGTGGAGCGCGTCGTGGGGGAGCAGGCAAGCGACGAGTTCCATGCAATGGACGCCGGCCTGCGCAACGCGTTCGCCGTCGCCGAGCCCGTGTCCGACTGCGGCGATGACTCCAACGTCGTCGGCGCCTCGTGGCGGGTGCGCGAGTATGCAACCGTGACCGGGCTGCCGATTCGGGTCGTCGCCGCACCGTCCAGCGAGCCGGGGGTGCGCCGGGCGAACACGGCAGACACGTACGCCTGGTTCGCCACCGAACTCGCGCGGCTCCATCGCGGCCAGCGGGTGCTGATCGTCACGACGGAGATCTATGTGCCCTACCAGCACGCGGACGCGCTGCGGATGCTGGCGCTCCCCTACGGGGTTGAGGTCGACGTCACGGGTGTCGATCCCGGCAGGGCGCACCCTGAGCTGCAGCAGGCCTTCGACACCCACCACTACCTCCAGGAGGTCCGCTCGACTATCCGCGCGCTGCACGCGCTGCACGCCGCCCTCGCCTCGACGGCAGCCGGCGAGCCCGCTAGAAGTCCCGTGCGACAGCGACCTTAACCAGGAAACGCACGCACTTCGTCACCTCGTCGAGGTCGAGCGAGCCCTCCTGCGCCTCGCGCATCTCCAGCGCGGCGAGCGTGGCCGAGGTCGCCTGCCGCAGCCATCGGGTGCGCTCGACACGCGTCGCGGGAAGCAGCAGCGCGCGAAAGTAGTCGACGTATGCGCATCCGATCACACAGGCGGCGATGTGAGGGTGCACGTCTCGGTGGTAGATCGCGCGGCGCGCCTCCCCGACAGCCGTGTAGACGTCCCACGCCGCGTCGAGGTGCTCCTTCGCCTCCGCCGGCAGCTCGCGCGCGAGGCGGATGCGGATTCCGGCAAGGTTGAAATAACGGCGGGCCAACTCGGGGTCCAAGCGACCGAGTTCAGGATCGCCGGACTCAGCGAAGTGCGCCTTGAGGCGGGCGTGGGCGTCCTTCAGGACGCCCAGCGCCTCCTGGAGCAGGGCGATCGTCGTCTCGTTCTGGCGGGGGAAGTCGGCGAGCTTCTGTAGAAGCAGTCCCTGCATCGCGAGCGACGACGCCGCGGCGACCCGATCGCTCGCCGCCATCATCGTCTCCGCTTCGCGCGCCCATTCGAGCGCCTGCCGGAGTTGGATCGGATCATTGGCGTGATGCTGATTGATGGTACGCGCGCGACCGTGCATGCCTCGCGCAAGCCGCTGCGTGTCGCCCTCGAGGTGGCGATCGGCCTTGCGATAGCGGGTATCGGACCGTCGCGTATGCCCGTGCAGCTCTAGCAGCAGGGCGATGCCGTGCATGGCCACTCCGAGTCGATGGCTCCACTCGACGGTGCGTCCGTCGAGCTGCCCGAGCCAATCCTCGAGCTGCGTGATCGTCGCGAGGTCGCCATGGTCGTCGAGCAGTGCGTAGGCGTAGTGCTCGCAAGCGATCCGCTGCACCACCTCGTCACATGTCTCCGGCTCGCGCCGCTGCAGATCCGCGCGCGCAGCCGCGCCAACAAGGCGGTGCATGCGAAGGCTGCCAATCTCGGCGTCGATGTCCACGAGACCGAGGTCCGACAGCCGCTGCACGGCGCCGCGCGCGCCGGTGTCCGCCAGGAGCGCGTCCAACACCTCGAGCGGCTGGCCGTCCGGTGGCAGGTAGGCCACGCAAGCTGCGGCCGTCAGAGCGTCTCGCTCGTCCTCCAGCGCCTCCGTCGCTGCCGCCCACAGCTTTGCCGCTCCCAGATCCGCGCCGTCGGCCTCCCCAGATGCGCATGCGGCTATCCGCGCGCCGTCCCAGCCGGTCCGCACGGCGAGCCGGCGGAAAGCGTCAAACAGCAGTGGGCGACCAGCCGCGAGCTCGATCAACTCCGAACCGGGCAGGTGCTGTGCGGCCTCGTCGTCGTCGACGGGCTCCAGCTCCAGGACGGGGAAATCATAGACATCCCGCCAGGTGGGATTCGTCGTCGTGACGAGCACGAGCTGCCGGACCCCCTCGGATCGCTTCGGGTTAGGGTACGGCAGCCAGCGCGAGAGCCGCGCTGGGTCGCCGTCGGCGTTGTCGAGCACGACGACCCAGTCATCGTCGGCTTCGAGCAGGCGCTGGCGCGCCTGCTCGGCAAAGCCCTCGCGGTCGATCTGCTCCTCAACCCGCAGATCGTCGGTGCGACTAGAGAGGTCCGCCTGGCTAAGACTGTTGATCAGCGCCTGCGGCTCGGACGCGTTGAGGAACCAGGCGGCACCGAACTGCGCCCCAAACGCAAGCTCGCGGGCGATCGTGCTCTTGCCGGTGCCAGCGTCGCCGTGCAGGACCACCGTCCCGTTGTAGCGCTCGAGGTCGGCCACGATGCCGGAGTGACTCTCGTATCGGTCGAACTGGGCACGTCCGCCGGGGATGTAGCGGCGGATGGGCGCACGCGTCACCGGAGGGTCGAACGGCACCACACGCTGGTTGCTCTGGAGCCAGGCGACATCGACCAGCCACAACGCGTCCCTCGCGAGGCGGGCTTGTCGCAGGTGCTCGCGGCCACGCTCCACGGCCACCGCGAACGGGGGACCCTCTTCGCCAACCACGCGCGCGAAATCGACGGGCAGCATTGTGTCCTCGGCAAGCGCCGTCTCGAAGTCATCCCACGACGCGAGCCGCACGACACCGTCGGCGTCCGTCTGTGTAAAGCCGCTCGCGAGGCCGTCGGAGCCGATCGGCTTGAGCGGATTCGCAGAGCGAGCAGGGGTTAGAAGCACGAGGGCATGGCCGCGGTCTCCCTGCTCTTCGAGTGTAAGCGCAAGGAGGGGAGCGATCGACGCCTCGAGGCACATCGCGGCATAGGTGGTCGCGAAGTCCAGACAGGTCCCCTGGCGGCCGTGGACGAGCAGCCATGGATGGCGGATGCGCTGACGGCTGTTCCGGCCGCCAGCGTCGGGCAGCCAGGGGTCCAGCCAGAAGTCGATGGGCTCGCGCGCGAGGCGGTCGTAGAGACGGACGATCATCGCTCGCTCGCCTGCCGCGCCGTTCGCGACATCCACCGCGTGGGCGCCGTCGGAGCCCCACTTGACGTCGCTCAGTGCCTCGGGAGCGACATAGCGAGCAAGCTCACGCAGACCGGCCTCCAGATACTCCGATGGCGGCTCCCAGGGATCCCAATACCGCTGCGGCTCGCTCGGCTGCGACTCGGCGGTCACGGGGTCCATTCTCAAAACTTTGCACACAGCACGAATATCTGTCTCTGTCGCCGCGCTCGCAGGCGTCGCGAGGTCCCGCTTGTTAAGGTTTCAGCCATGTCGAGCGCTGTCTGCCGCATGGCCCCGAACAACTGCATGAGCGGCCTATGGCACGACGGGTGGCACGTCGCGTTTGCGACCGACAGCGGCGACCCGATCGTGGAGCGGGACAAGCCGCCTGCAGACGCGACGCCGGTCGATGAGGCGCTGCTGGAGCACGTGGGGAACCGGTTGAATGTCGCAGCCAACGGCTGGATCGTCGGTTTCGGCGACGGCAGGCCGCTGCTGCTGCCGGCCCAACAGAAGCGCGGTGAGGGCGCTGTGGGCCCTAGGTTCTACGGGAGCCGCCTCTTCTTCGGGCGCCACAGCGGTCCGTGAGCACCTCGCTCATCCACGAACCCCATGGTGATCCCGCCGGGGTCCAGGCTGGGATCAACCGCCATCGCGACATCGCAAAGTACCTCGTCGGCATCTTCGCGGCGATCGGCGGCCTGCTGCTCGCGGGCACGCAGCTCTCGTCGCTCGGCCAGCTGAGCCTCTCACACGACCGCACGCGCCTGCTCGTCGCGGGGGGCACGCTGATCGTCGCCCTCGCCGCCGTGATCCTCATCGTCGCGCTCGCGGTGTCGGTCCTGCAGCCAGTCGAGATGTCACTGGCGGATGTGATTAACGACAAAGCGCTGCGCGAAGCCGCGGATCGCCGCCCAGGCATGCTGGGCGGCGCGAGCTCCGTGGAAGCGCTGGAGCTCGTGATGTCCCGGCACCTCGACGCCGCGGCGCGGGGAATGTGGCAGACCGTTATCGCCGATGTGGTCGAGGATGCGGCCTTCCGCGAGTCCAAGCGCCGCTTCGACCGCGCCTGGATATGGATGATCGCCTGCGCGATCGCCGCCGCCACCGCGATCGCCGTCTTCGCCTACGCGGCGAACCCGCCGAAGGATCGCCAGGCGGCGGAAGCGGTCATTCAGCCAGCGCCGCAGCCGGTCCGCTTCACGCTCACACAGGACGGCAGGACCACACTCGCCGGAACGCTCGGATCGCGATGCGTCACTCATCCGATCGACGCGCTGGCGATCGGGGGGACGCTGGCAGCCCCGGTCGTGGTCACCCTGCCGCGGGGCGACTGCCTGGCTGCTCAGTTCGTGCTCTCGCCGACGCTCGGGATCGCAACCGCGACCCCCGCCTCGCGATAGTCCCCGCTCGCGGGAGGGGAGTCCCACAGGACCGCCTGCTCCATCAGCGCCGAGGTGGCCTCGATCGCGCGGAGCAGCTCAGTCTCCTCACTGGCCGTCACCACCCATGTGGCAACGAAGTCCCCGGAGCGGCGCACCGCATATCGTGCGCCGCCGAAGTCCTCCCCGGGCGTGCAGTGGATCGTGAGGTCCTCGACGCCGGCCGGTACCTCATCCGGCAGCGCCCGGATGCGCCCGTCGCGAGGAGGAAGACCGAAGTTCGCCACAAGCGGGGCGCGGGACAGATGCCGCTCCACAGCCTCCCAGTCGACAGGAAGGCCGCACTGCATGCGCGACCAAAGCTCGCGCATGTCGGTGCCGAGACGCCGGATGAGCATGGAGGGGATCGGGATGCCACCGCAGCGGCTGGCCGCCTCACACAGCACGAGGTTGTTGCCAGCGAGGAAAAACTCTGCGTGGATCGCAAGGTCGTCCGGACCGGGGAGGGCGTCGAGCACACCACCCGTGGCCTCCACGAGTCGCGGAAAGAGCGGGTTCTCGGGAGGGAGCGTCCAGCTGCCGTTGCCGGCGTCCGCCCAGTGGGAGAGACACCCGTCACCCGTGTAGGCACACGGCACTGCCAGCACAATCTCGCCCGCGAGGCGCAGGGCGTCGACGTGGAACGTCGGCCCCTCCACGAACGCCTCGACGATATGGCCCTCGGATCCGTCCGGGAAGGTCAGATCTGCCGCCTCCGCGATGTCGTCGACCCGTCGGACGCCGACTGTGCCGCCTCCGAACCGCGGCTTTACGATCACCGGTCCGCCGTGTCGCCGCATGAATCGCACCACGTCCTCCGCGCAGCCGGTGGGGGCGAATGCGGGCACCTCGACGGTGCCGGCAGCCGCCTGCCGGCGCATCGTCAGCTTGTCGCGGTAGGCGAGCGCGCTGGCCGCACGTTGACCGGGCAGGTTCAGCATCTCCCGGATGCGCCCGGCAGGCAGGATGTCGACCTCGCCCAGCCCGATGACGCGGTCGAAGCCGTGCGTGCGGTAGAGCGCGAGCGCCTGCTCGACGATCTCGTCCTCGTCCCAGGAGTTCAGGAGACTCACGTGCGCGAAGTCCGATGCCGGCGGCGACGCTACGTGCGCAATGGCGAGGGCGGGGCAAGTGAGGTCGGCTAGCCACTCGGCGTATTGGTGCTGCGCGTGCATGCGGCTCGCCAGCACGAGGACGCCGCGGTGCGGAGCCGATCCGTCCGAGGCCGCCGCCCGTGACGTGAGCGGCCGGTACGGGCCGTCGCTCATGAAGCGACGCGCAAGGCCGCGCCCGAGCAGTTCCTCCCATGGTCCGAACTCCCCGTGCAGCGCCCGCCAGCGACTGAAGGTCAAGGCGGCGAGTCGCTCATCCACCCCGATCAACCGCTGGGTGCGGGAGAAGGCCGTCCAACCCGGCATGGCCATGATGGCAGCCAGCTCCGCATCGCTGACAAGCCGTCGCGCAAGCCGTGCGCCGGCAGCCATGAGGCCGGCCCCGGTGGAGAAGCCGATCTTCGGCCGCCAAGCGACCTCTGGCGGCAGGAGCTCATCCGCGACGCGACGCAGCGCGAGCTTCTCCCGCGGCTCGGGCCGTGCGGGGTCGAGCTTGTCCTCGAGCGGCAGCGCCCGCGCGTGCGCGACCACCGCGGTGGAGAGGTACGGTACGCGTGCCTCGATGCCATGCGCCATCGTGCAGCGATCGAGGCGCAGGCACTCGGTCGCCGCGAGATCTTCCTGATCGGCCCGCAGCTCGGCGTCGAGCAGGGCGCGCGGGGTGAGCCGGTACTCGTCGTAGCCGGCAAAGAGCTCGTCGGCGCCCTCGCCGGACAGCAGCACCTTCAAGCCCAAACGCCTCGCGGCGCGAGCGGCGACATATGTGCCGACGCCGCCCATCACCGTGCTGCCGTCAGGACTGGCGGTGGCGCGCACGGCCGCATCGATCAGCTCGGGAAGCTCCTCCTCATCGATGAGCTCCTCGTGATGATCAGTGCCGAGCGTCGCCGCGACGAGTAATGCCGCCGCGAGGTCGCCGCTACCCGGCAGGCCGGCCGAGATCGTCACGGCGCCGGACCGGCATCGGGCGGCGAGCGCGATCAGGACCGAGCTGTCCAATCCTCCACTCAACATGCACCCCCACGGGACCTCAACGGGGATCTGCTCCTCGACCGACGCCTCGAGCGCTCGGCGGAGCGATTCGTACACTGTCGCCCGTGGCTCGATCCGTGCGACCTCGCCGTCGGAGGTCATGACGGTGCCCGCTGGCACGCGGAACGCATGCCGGCGCAGCCGCTCTGGAAGCGCCTGCAAGGTGCTCGCCGCGAACCAGGCTCCGCCTTCGGTGGAGAGGTACAGCGGCTTGATGCCGATCGGATCGACCGCCAGCACCACGCGGGACCGCTCGTCGTCGACGATGCAGACCGCGTACATTCCCTCGAGCTCATCCGCGAAGCGCAACCCAAAGCGTCGATACAGCGGCCAGATGACCTCCCCGTCGTTGCCGGTGGCGAGTTGCAGGCCCCAACGCCGCGTGAGCGCCCGCGCGTTGTAGATCGCCCCGTTAAGACCGACCGCTCCGCCGCCACTGGGAGCGAGAAACGGCTGATGCCCACGGGGAACATCGGCGATCGCGAGGCGGGTGACGCCGAGAGACGCGGTCGCGAAGCTCGCCGAGCTCGTCCGATCAGGCCCTCGCTCCTGCATGCGCGCAAGCGCGCCCGCTAGCGCACTGGAATCGGGAGGCCAGCAGACCGTAATTCCGCACATCGGCACCGATACTACTTCTGAGCAGCAAAGGACGAAGAGTTGGAGTTGGCCCCGGGTGCGCGCCTAGCCCTCCTGTGCTAGTGCCCTGAAACGCCTTCCGCGCTCCTCGAAGTTGCGATATGTGTCGTAGCTCGGTGCCGCGGGGGAGAGCAGGACAACGCTCCCGGGCCGCGCGAGCGCTAGCGCGCGGGCGACGGCCCCCTCCAGATTAGGCGCGTCGAGAGCACGCTCCCCGGGAACACCAGCGGCTCGCGCGGCCTTGACGAGTCGATCGCCGGTCGTCGGCACGCCCACCACCGCCGCCTTACGCGCCGCAAGCACGCGGCCGAGCTCCGCGTAGTCCTGCCCGCGGTCTTGGCCGCCGCCAAGCAGCACCACCTCACGATCGGGGAAGCTCGCCAGCGCTGCCAGCGTCGACTCCGGCGTCGTGGAGATGCTGTCGTCCACCCACGTGAGGCCGTTGTGCTCACCGACCACCGTGAGCCGATGAGGCAGCGCCTTGAAGCCACGCAGCGCACCCGGCAGCTGAGGGGTGACGATCCCGGCGGCGGACAGAGCGGCAAGCGCTGCGCACAGGTTCAGCGCATTGTGCTCCCCGCGCAGCGGAAGCTCCGCCGCGGGGACAACGAGTCCGCCATTCAGCGAGAGGCCGTCGGGGGACACGTCCCACCCCTGCGGCACACCAAAGAATGTGGGCTCGACCGCTTTGGGGGCCACCGCAATGAGTTGT
This sequence comes from Solirubrobacteraceae bacterium, assembly GCA_035485715.1. GTDB lineage: Bacteria > Actinomycetota > Thermoleophilia > Solirubrobacterales > Solirubrobacteraceae > Palsa-744. The sequence continues at coordinate 71,269 of DATHNT010000023.1, forward strand.
GGATCGCGCCCGTTGATCACCGTTGCGCGGACGCCGACAAGCCGGAGAATACGCAACTTGTCTGAGCGGTAATTCTCCTCGGACCCATGCCAGTCCGTGTGCTCGCGGAACAAGTTGGTGATTACAGCCACTTCCGGGCCAGTCTCCAGGTCGGCAATCTGATAGCTGGAGAGCTCCACGATCGCCAGCTCAGTCGAAGGCCGGTCGAACAGATCGAGAGCAGGCACACCGATATTGCCCGCCAACGCCACAGTCTGACTACCCGATCGCGCAAGATGGGCGAGGAGCGTCGCAGTGGTGCTCTTGCCCTTGGTCCCCGTGACGCCGATCACGCGAGACCCATTGCGCTCGGCGAGCCACAAGGCCGTGGCGGTCGTTACGGGGATCCCTGCACCACGTAGCTTACGCAGCTCTGGTCGATAGGTCGAGACGCCGGGAGATCGGACGACGACGTCGCAGTCAGCAAGTGCTGCGGTCACATCCGCGCCTATCGCAAGGCGAGCCCCGGAGACCCCAAGTGTGGCACGGACATCCTCGTCAGGGACGGCGTCTAGTGCAACGACAGCGATCCGTGCCAGCGGCAAATGCCGAGCCAACTGGGCTGCGAACGAGATGATCTCACGGCCCGCGCCCCAGACGCCGACACTCGCACCGTCAAGTTCCGAGAAGCGCAGTGACATCCCGCAGGAGGTAGTCGGGCACGTCGTGCTCGCCGCTGAGAGTGAGCACCCGAACCGGATCGCCCACGTCCATGGAAAACCGCGGAAGCACCTCGGTGACTAGGCGCCGGACGACGCGATGCTCCCTCCAGCGTGCCTGCGTCGCGAGCATGCGAACCGCCGCGAGGCTCTCCTGCTCCTCGCCGACACACTCGAACGGCTTATGCCCTCCGGTCGCGGTGAGCAACGCGAAACCGTCGAACTGCGCCTCGTCGTCCAGCAGGTCGCAGCCGAAGACGTTGCGTAGGTGCGCTGGATCGCTAAATGGGGCGAGGACGAGAAAGACGAAACGGCACTTGGGGCAGTCACAGCACCACGAAGTCCCTCGCAGCGAGGGGTCGAGTCGGAAGATCGCGTTGCAGCTGGTGAATGCGTGGTGATACTGCTTCATCCGCGCGAATGCACGTGCGATGGCCAGCTCCGAGGCGGGTCGCAGCACAGAGAACAGCTCCAGGCCGGGGGCGACCTCGGCCACCGCCGGTCGCAGGAGGCGCTCGGCGCGCAGGCCCTTGCTGAACTGGTGATTCACGTCGATGCCATCCCAGACCACATTGCCGTAGGACGCGGACCTCTCGTTGGCCATAGCAATAGAGCTGAATCCGTTGAGCGCCGCGGTAAGCATCGCCACACACGAGACGATTGCCGTAATCGGGATGTGGCCGTTCAACGCGCCAACCTCGTTCAGCGCGCCAAGCCCGGGATCCAGCCGACGGGTACAGATCAGGCGCGGGAGACCGGCGACAGCCGCCGTCCGAGCGATCGGAGGCGCATCACCCATAGAGAACAGCGCAAGCTCGCAGCCTGATCGGCGCACCACCTCCACCGCGACGGCCGAGTCCTTGCCACCACCAACGGGAACTAGAACACGTGGCTGGGACTGGTCCTCGACGACAGGGAGACGCTCCCTCAGTGGACCGATCGGAAAGACCGGGCGCGGCACTGAGGACAGCCTGTTCTTGTAAGCGAACTCGCCGAGACCCTCGGAGTAGAGCGCATCCAGCAGGGTCGCGGTAGCCGGTGGCGGGGCACCCATGAGACAGCCCACCTTGGGCGGTGCCGCCGCCTTGAAATAACTAACTCCTGCGACCCAGTGCAGCAGCGATAGCAACCCATCGACGCTGTTCCGGGCAGCAGGGCTGAGTCGTTCTCGGACGGGCAGATCGAATTCCTCGACGAACTCAATCGCCTGATCGAGCCCGTAGCGCAGGATCACACGTCCCCGATCGTCGATCTCACGCGTCAAGAAGCGAAATGTCTCAAAGGCCGCTGGGTTGAACGAGGCTTGCCGCTGTCGAACGCTGATAGCCATACACTCAGCCTAGTGGGCAGCTTGCCGATGTGGTGGTGTGCGCGAGCCCACAGCGGAGAATCATCGCAGTATGTCCGGCCGGGTGGGGTATCCTTCCGGCGAATGAATCTGCCTCTTGAGCAGCAGTATTTGTACGTTCAAGACCAAGCCGTGCTCTCGTTGGCCGAGTTTCAGTCCTACACCTATGGGCTGCCTGAGACAGCAATAGTGCCCGGGACCTTGACGCGTTGGGTCGCTGGCGAGCCTGTGGATCTAGATGACCTGCTCGAGTGTTTCCGTGGCGAAGCAGCCGAAGCTGCATCCTCTAGCGACGAGTCGCTAGAGATCGTGCGGTTGGCTATTGAACGACTCGAAGCCTTGTGACATCGACTCGCGACCTTACACACCGCTGACTCTCGTTCCAACCTGAGCAGCTCGGTGTGAGTGAGCACCACCGTGCCAGCGAGACCCAGTGGTCGCGTGCTACGACGAGTTTCAAGTGCTGCGCGCCAGGGGTGCTGACTATCGCGATCACTCCCAGCCCAGTGGCCTGAACGCTGCGGCCCGCGCTCGAGCGCCTAAATCGGGGGCTGCGTGCCGAGCAGACCAGCAAGCGCGTTCGCAAGACCTTGACCCTGAGCTTGACCCGGGAGTCCTCAGGCCCACGTTCACTGACCCCCGAGAACGGAAAAACCCTCCATTTGGAGGGTTTTCCCGGAATAGCGGGGGCAGGATTCGAACCTGCGACCTTCGGGTTATGAGCCCGACGAAGGGGGCTCGGGCACAGTGGGATTGCCCGTGGTTGCTGGGGTTGGATCGGGCTCGGCGAGGTCGGTTTCGCTCAAAACGGAACCTTGAATGGAACCTTGGTACGGGCTCACCGGCAGCGACTCGGGCACAAGTCCGTCAGTCGCATCATCGTCCGGTGCGTCGCCGTTGGCAGGAGCCGGCAGCATATGGTCAGCAGGCGTCAGCGGCAAGAGGTCGGGCGGCGATGGGAGGTCGCTACCGTCGATAGTGGTGGC
>DATHNT010000024.1:0-70448 GCA_035485715.1 Solirubrobacteraceae bacterium
GCCCCTCCGGCAGCCAATCCCGCGGGTCTGGGGGCATCAGGAACGCCTGCTCACGATCGCACGCCAAGAAGTTCATAGCCAAGCTTGAAGTCTCTTAAACTGCTCGGACGGACCCGGCGTTTGCGCGACACCCACGACGAAGCACAGATGTCTCCGTCGGCTGGCGAGTTGGTGCATGCTTTCAGCGCGAAGCGCATCCGCTCTCTCTGGCCTTGCTTTTGCTGATACGCGCGGACCTGTTTAGGCGGTGGACCCCAGACCCCTGCCTAAACCCAGCCCAATCGTGCCGCATCGCCGGGCATGCCCGTGCCGAGACGACAGCCGAAACCGTTGCTGTGCCTAACGATACGCCTAATCCGACGGTCCCGTCCTTCGTCCTCCTAAGCGGTAGATCCAGGTTCGACTCCTGGCGGGGGCATGGGGGCGGATCGTCTGTGTTAATACGGGCTTGGGCGTTTGACTGCGTGTTGTCATGCTCTGTTTCGCCCTCAAGTGCGCCAACGATGAGAGGCTCGTGGGTACCGACGCAAGCTTCGATCTCATCTGCCCTGCGATTGGCGCTGCGCATCACCGCCTGCCGTAGCATGATCCTCAGCTGCGGCGACGAGTAAGCCTCAGCCGACATCCCTCAACGCTTCACGGCATCGATCTCGCTGGCTTGGTCGCAAGAGCCGGTGCTCTCAAATGGCCAGAACTTGGTACGTGGCATGGTCGAGACGACGAAGGTAGTGACCACCAGACCCACGAGACCCACTATGCGGACTAGCATTAGGGGAAACAGGTGCGGTACATGTCCGTGAGGGCCGGCGGCGGCCTTCAAGGCGTCAAGGTGCGAGCCAAAGCCGATCAGACAAATCGAGAACAATGCGCCAAGCATCGCCCCGCGCAAGGAGGGGGTGGTTGGGAAACCAGCTTTGGGATTCCGTACGTAGTCCCAAAGCGCGCCGAGCATCCCGCCGACGACGGCGAAGAAGGGCAGCGTGTTAGTCAGCGTGATTGGGCGCTGAATGAGTTCGAATGCAATAGCGATCAACGCCGGACCTCCCTCCCTGGCGACCAAGGCAATAGTCTGCCACGGCCTCGCTGACGGTGCTGAGCTGCGAATCGACTGTCGCGCGTGCCGTGGCTGTGCTCGCCGATGAGAGGTCGTCGGCAGACATTCGAGCAGCGCTTTCAGTGGTCGGGTATGGTTGGAAAGCTGCGTGGCGGCCTCCGCGTCGGCGCTGGGCCAGATTGTCCACCGCATCAGTCGACGCGGATCACCGAGGTGGCCATCAGCGGTTGGTTTGCGCGCCGACAAGTTTCGCCCGTGTAGCTGGGCACGAACCCTCTCGCACTAGTGTGATGCTGGTGCGGCGGGACGTCCGACTGGCTCGTAATCACCATGAAGCACGTCGGGGTCGAGGTCGTAGCCGTTGGGCCAGACGACGGTGCCCAGCTCGGTGTCGACGCGCACCCGTCGGAAGTAGTCGGGGTCTTGTAGCGGTTCTGCCATCTGCCCCCATAGGTCGTCCGATAGATCGACCTCGCGGACGAGTCCGTCAGTGAAGGTGAGCTGTAGCCGAAAGCCATCCAGCGGCTCGACGCTGGTGACACGCGGAAGTGCTTGGGCTGGATTCATGGCAGTGGGTCAATGCTAGCGAGCGGCGCGCGAACTTGGGCAAGCTCCCAGTCTGCTTGCAACTCGGCTTCGTGAAGGCTGGCCCACTCCCGGATGAGGCGCAGAGCGCGGATCGGCAGGTACCCGGCCAGGGGTTCGCCAGTTTCGATCACGATCTGCGCCTCGTACTCCCCATAGCGCGCGTGGAAGTGCGGCGGCGCGTGATCGCTGTGGTACATCGTCACAACGATCCCGTAGAACGCACTGATACGCGGCATCAGACGCGCGCCCCGACTTTGACGCGGGTAGGGTTTGCGGCAGGGCGTTGTGGTGCCCGCTCTGTTGGTTCCCAACGACTTGAGTTCGTCATCGTCGGTGCAGGCTACTCATCGGCTGCGACGGTTCTCGGAATGGGCACTGGCTCATTCCAGTGCCCAAACCCTACTGAATCGCACCCAATCCCGCCGAAACCGTTGGCGCGCCAAACCCTAGAATCGCCAGCAATCGCCTATAGATCCGGCCTTTCGACCTCCGCCTCCGCCAGTCTCCTAAGCGGTAGATCCAGGTTCGACTCCTGGCGGGGCATGGGGCGGATCGCTTGTGTTGGGGCGGGGTTTGGCGTTTGGTTGTTCGGCGCCATTAGGTCGGTCAAGGCCCCGCGCAGTGCCGTCCGTGCCTCTCTGGTTGCGGCGTCCACGTTTGTACTCTTCAACAACGAGGGTTCGTGCCCTCCCAATATGGGCCTGCGGAGTTCAGATGGTTGCGACAGTCCGAGGATTGTGCCGATGTACGAGAGTGTTAGGCGCTCTCGGGGTCAGTCCGAATCTCGGGTTTGGGGTTGGCGCCCGACGAGCCAGGCAAACCGTTGTGGGGCGCTGCGGTAAAGCGCGACGAGCGACAGGAAGATGGTCAATGCGATCAGCATCAGGATCGAAATCGGGTGAGGCGGATGCATAAAGGCGACAATCAATGCGGTGATGATCCCTGCGACGACGACACCAATAAGGATGAAGCTTGCGAGTACACCGACCGCGATGAGCCAACCAACAGGAGGGCGAGGACGAGATAGCACCAGCAGGCCTCAGGTAGCTGATCCACCAAGCCAACGCTTTACACCGTCCACGAACTGGCGCGCCGCGTCGATCGGATCGTAGTCGTCGGGTTCGATATCGTCGAGCATCATGTAGTCAGCGATGCTGCGCAGCTCGAACAGCCTTCGCAACTCAGCGGCAAGCTTTCGGGTCAAAGCCGCCCTGCTTGACTACGAGTAGGCCAAAGGCTGATAGTACCCCCCGAGTGCTTGGAGCGAGTCTCGCCAAGGCTCAAGAGCGCAGCCTCCGCCGCATAAAAGGCGGCATAGTAAGCGCGGGAGGTTGCCTGGGCCGAGAAGCCGGCCTCCTCGAGGTGACGCGCGGCGAGCAACTCCGTGTCGCCGCGCGCGATTAGTGCTTCGCCGCGATCCTTGCTCACGCTACAGAGACGCCCTCGGCACGTACCCTCTCGAGCAGAGGGACGCGATGATCCTGGTACTCGCTCACTGAGATGGGGATCTCGGAGAGGACGACGTCGTTGGAGAGCGAGTGGCGCCATAGGACATCGCTCATGCGTGCCAGTTCGCGGCGACGCGAGGGAACCTCGTCGAGGACGACCAGCAGATCGATGTCCGAGTCGGGCTGGGCGTCTCCCCGAGCGGACGAGCCGTAGAGCACGACGTCTCTGAGGCGAGCCCCATAGATGTCGCGCAACTCCAGCGCGACCTCGTGCGCGACCCTCGGCCGGTCGATCAGGTCGGTACTCACAGATCCAATTCTACCTGGACCTCTCGGTCGGTCTACGCTCGAGGTTACCGCCCGAGAAGAAAAGAGATCACGGTTCCCGGCTCGACCCGGACCTGCCTGGGCGCCCAAGGGAGGTCGAGCTTCGGCGTGCACTCGTCGTCACCGTTCTACAGGAGAAGTGCCGTACGGCAGCGGATTCTGTGCGTAACGGACATACGGCATGGTAGCTTCTCCAGTATGGGCGTGATTCAGGAGCTGGCAGCCGATCTCGAAGTTCAGGAGCGCACCTTGCGCCGCGCTATGTCTCAAGGCGCGCTACGCGCCGGCCGACTTGGACCGCGCCGGCCGTGGCTGGCGCCTGGCGAGCGCGAGTACCTCCATGCCTATTGGCCGCTTCTCTCCGCGCTTCGTCAGGCCCTGCGCACCGAGCATCGCGTGAGGCTGGCTGTGCTCTATGGCTCACTCGCGCGAGGCGACGCGGATGAGGGATCTGATTTGGACCTCCTGGTCTCGTTCGCCGACGATCGCCTATCGGCGGGTTACGAGCTTGCCACTCGTCTTCAACGCGTCAGCGCTCGCCGTGTCGATGTGGCCCAGTTGGAGCGGGTAGAGGCCAAGGCGCCGCTTCTTCTGGATCGCGCCCTTGACGAGGGGCGCGTCCTGATCGACCGCGATGGGCAATGGAATCGACTGTGCGAGAGCCACTCGCTCATTGCCGCCCGCGCCCGTCGCGCTCACAATCGCTATATGGCTGACGCTGCCTTGGCGATCAAGGAGTTGACTGCGTGAGTGAAGACCTGCTGGACAAGCTGGGGAGCAAGGCCCTCGCGGCGGAGCAAGCACGGTTGGCTCGCTTCTTTCAGACCATCAACAAGCATCGCAAGGCGCTTGACATGGCGATCGAGGAGAACTTCGCCGACCCACTCGACCCGGCAGAATGGAGGAGAGCTTTTCAGTCTGACGAGCCCCGCGACACCAATCGCACGATGGTCATCACTGGCGATCACTCGGCCGTGCTCAACGCCTATGTCGAGATTCTCAAGGCCGCCGCCGGATCACGCCTGATCGGCTTGCTCCCATACCGTCGTCCACACGCCGACCAAGTCATTCAGGCGCTAGTGGTTGACAGAGGACTGAGCAAAGACCAGGCTGCGCTGCTGAACGAGATCTACGTCTTGGAGGGTCGGATCGAGCACGCATCACCGGATGTTGACGCCGAGGAAGTGCGCGTCGCCGTCGAGCGACTCCGCCAAGCGCTTCCAAGGCTCATCGATAGTACACACGCCTGGCTGCGCCGTCACGGCATCGAGCTCGGATAAGACGTTACGGTGAGCCGGCAGAGAAAGCACACCAAGCCCGAGCTTCCAGCAACCCGGCCAGCAGCAGCCTTACCAAAGCTTATTGGTCTTACCGTCCAAATCAAAAGGTCGATCTATATCTCCCGTGCCTTGTGTCATCGGGAGCTCGCCGCTGTGCCGACCGTTCGCACGGGTGTCGTTGCGTTACGACACCGCTAGTAGTGATAGCTCCCATAGTTGTCTCGCGTTCTCTGGGTCGAGCGCATAGAAGCGGCGGCCACGAAGAAAGGGAAGAATCGGGCGTCCTCGGCGCAAAAGAAGAAATGAAGGCACCAGCTACCGGCAGCATTTCGCTCGACGGGTCCACAATTACCGTTCAGCTCAACCACGAGGCACTCATCAAGCTCACCTGCACAGGCACGGGAGTGCCTGGTTCGCCGCTTCACGCTCCCGGTCGTCGTCCGTTGCACGAGTGTCGGAGCGGTCGATTGACGCGCTCGCTTTTGCGCTAAGGCGCGGCGGCGGTGCTCTTTGGGTCGACCAGGATCTTTGCGTGGGTCTCGGGATCTCCGAGCGCCTCGAAGGCCCCGTCGACGCCGTCGAGTCCCACAGTGCCGGTGACAAGAGGACCGGGGTTCACCTTTCCCTCGGCGAGCATGTGAAGCGTGTCGCGGAACTCGACGGGGGTGTAACCGAGGACGAAGCGCAGGTCGATTTCCTTGTTGATCGCCATTGCCGGCCTGATCTTGTCCGTACCCATACACACGCCGACGACGACCACGCGGGAGAACAGAGGCGCACTCGAGATCACCTGGTCGAGCACCCCGGGCACACCCACGCATTCAAAGATCACGGGGCTCTTGGGCTTGGCCAGGCCGAGCGCTTCGGCCGCGCGCCAGGTGTGATGCCAGGGAATCGGCAGCCGCTGCATCTTGCCCATACCGTCAACTGCGAGGTCGAGGGCGGCGGGAACCGCGGTGAGGTGCCCGTGCTTCTCGGCTGAGGCGTGGGGCGATTCGTGTGCTGGGTCGACGACGACGTCAGCGCCGCATGCCCTCGCCAACGCGCGACGCCCCGCGGAGAAGTCGCTCGCGATGACGGTGCGCACACCGTGTGCCTTGAGCATGCAGATAACCGACAGGCCGATCGGCCCGCAGCCGATGACGACCGCGACGGTGCGCTTCTTGACCTCACCTCGGCGTACAGCGTGCCAGCCGACAGCCATCGGCTCGGTCAGCACGGCGACTCCGGGCGCGAGGCCATTGGGCACGGGAACGGTGAGAGACTCCTGCACGAGCATCTGCTCCGCATAGGCACCGGGAGCCGCCACCGACAGACCGGTGGCGTGGACCTCCTTCCCGACACGCAGCAGAGGCAACGAGACCACCGTCGTCCCCGTCGGCGCCGACCGCCGACAGGAGGGGCCGTGTTCGACGATCTCACCGCAGAACTCGTGCCCCATCACAACGTCCTGGTCGGAGCGCATGAAGTCCGCATAGCCGGTCTCCAGAGCAACATCTGCCATCTCGTTGCAGTGATGGCGAGCATGAAGGTCCGATCCGCAGATGCCGCAGCGAAGGACATCGATCAATACCTGCCCCCTTTCGGGAGTCGGTGTCGGCAGATCGACGACCGTCAACTGGCCTCCTTTACAGTTCACGGCCTTCATCGGGCACCCGCGACGATCGATCCGGCGAGCACGCGCAAGAGCTCGACCCAACCCGACCCGGGAAGGTCGGGCTCGACGGCACGCTGCACCCCGGTGCCGAGTCCGAGCGCGAGGATGATGGTGCTCAGCGCCTCGGGGTCGATCGGGAAGTCCTCGCCGAGCCGCGCAGCGATCACTTCGGCCCAGCCCGCGCGAAGACGCGCGTGGCGAGCGGCGGCGGCGGCCTTGTAGGTGTCGTCATGAGCACTGAATGCCGCGAGCTCTATCTCAAAGCGCGTCCACCGCGGTTCGCCGATGGTGTCCTGCGCCCACGCAGCGAGCGCGTCAAACCACTCATCGAGGCCGTCTGTCTCCTCGAGTGAATGTCTGAGATCGCGCGCCATACGCTCGTACAACTCGTCGATCACGGCGATCCCCATCGCGGTCTTGCTGGGGAAGTTGGAGTAGACCGCGCCGCGGGTGAACCCCGCGTCCTCGCCGATCTGCTCGAGGGAGGTGACCTGGAAGCCATCGCGCAGAAACAGGCGCGTGGCCGCGTCGATGATCAGCGCTCGGGTTCGCGCCTGGGACTCTGCACGCGTTAGACGGGTCATCGTGCGAACGCGTAGTCGTCGAGGTCGAAGCGGGCGCTGCGCCACGCCGCCTCGAGCGAGAGGCTGGGCCGGAACGGCGCGTCGCCGTGCTTGTCGAAGTAGTAGCTGTTCGCGTTAGAACAGGCGCCCCGGAAGAAGACCTGGTTGTGGCGGCGCCCGAGCATCGACTCGAAGTAGCGACGGTTGGCCTCGGGCGTGATCTCCACGCGCGTGGCGCCTTCGCTGCGTGCCCGCTTCAGGCAGCGCACGATGTGGCGCATCTGGGTCTCGATCAGACCGAAGTAGGACTGGCCGTTGAACCCGTAGGGACCGAGGATCGAGAACGAGTTCGGAAAGCCGGGGACGCTCACGCCCTCATAGGCCTGCAACCGGTTGGCATCCCACCACTCCTCGAGGTCAACACCGCCCACGCCCAGCATCTCGAATGCTGGCAAATTCCCGGAGTCGAACACCTTGAACCCGGTCGCAAGGACGAGCACGTCAAGAGGATGCTCGACCCCGTCGCTCGTGCGAACGCCCGTCTCGGTGATCGCCTCAATGGAGGTGGTTTCGAGCAGCACGTTCTCTCGGTTGAAGACGGGGATGTACTCATTGGAGAAGCTCGGGCGCTTGCACCCAAGGGAGTACTTGGGCGTGAGCTTCTCGCGCACGACGGGATCCTTGACCTCGCGGAGCATCTTGCGAGCGGTGGCTTCACCACGGGCGGTGAGGCTCGGGAACTGGCGGGCGAAGTGTGCGGCGAGCACGAAGGTGAGCTCCACGAAGGCCTGACTGGCCCAGCGCGTAGCGAGCTCAGCGCCGGGAACCGAGCGCAGTGCCCGGCGCACGCGCGGGCTCATCGGCGCGTCGAGCTTGGGTAGGCACCAGATGGGAGTACGTTGGAAGACGGTGACCTGCTCGACTTCAGGAGCGATCGCGGGAATGAGCTGGATCGCCGAAGCGCCCGTGCCGATCACCCCGACGCGCTTGCCGCGCAAGTCGACCGAGTGGTCCCAGCGCGCCGTGTGCATGGTCGTGCCAGCAAAGGAGTCGAGGCCCTCGATCTCGGGCGGTTTGGGCTGGCTGAACACGCCTGTCGCGCCGACCACGTATCGCGCGATGATCTGCTCGCCGTTCGCGGTCTGGATGCGCCACGCGTGGGTGTCCTCGTCGAACCTCGCCCCGACCACCTTGGTGTTCAGCTGGATGCGATCGCGCACCCCGTACTTGTCCACGCAGTGCTCCGCGTAGGCCTTGAGCTCCGTCCCCGGCGCGTACACGCGCGACCAGTCGCTGCGCTTCTCGAAGGAGAACTGGTAGCTGAAGGACGGGATGTCGACCGCTATCCCCGGGTAGGTGTTCCAGTGCCAGGCGCCCCCCACACCGTCCCCGGCCTCGAGCACGACGAAGTCGCAGAAGCCGGCCTGGTCGAGCTTGATCGCCGCCCCGATGCCCGAGAAGCCGGCACCGATCACGACGACCTCGTGGTCTATTGCGATATCCGAAGTATCCATATGTTCAAGGTATCGAGAATGCTCACCGAGCGCCACAGCAGGACTGGCCACGAGCGCCCACCTGGACGGGCGCCGTTAGTCGGACGAGGATCTCGTTCAGCGTCCCTTGACTACATACCGTCCGGTCGGTATATTCTTGGAGATGCCAGTCAAGCTCGATCATCGGCAGGCCGAGGTCAAGGCGAAGTCAGCACAGCTGGGCAGCTCGCGCGAGCAACTCCTCGCGGCGGCCTCCCGAGTGTTCGCGCGCAGCGGCTACCGCGGCGCCTCGATGAGCGAGATCGCCGCCGAGGCCGGATTCTCCAAGGGCGCGCTCTACTGGAGCTTCGAGAGCAAGGACGAGCTGTTCTTCGCGCTGCTGGACGAGCTCGACGAGCAGCTGCGCGCGCTGATCACCGCCGCGGCGTTAGCGCCCGCGGACCGTGACATCAGCGGCGATCTGAGCCGCGAGATCTCTGCCGTGCTCGAGCACGGACACGATGTCGTGCTGCTCTTTCACGAGTACTCCGCGCTCGCCGTACGTGACCCCAAGGTAGCCGCGCACTACGCCGAGCGCAACGCGCGGCTGCGCGAGGAGCTCGCCGTGTCGATGCGCGCGCGGCACGAGGCGATCGGCGTTCCGATGGCGATCCCGGCAGAGCAGCTCGCGACCGCCGTGATCGCGCTCGTCGACGGACTTTCGATTCAGCAGCTCACCGAGCCCGACGCCGTGCCCGAGGACCTCTTCGGGCAGATCCTCTCTCTCATCGACGACGGCATGACCCTCCGAGCCAAGGAGCCCACATGAACACCGAAGCGGCCACAGTCACAGCCCCATCCACACCCACCACGGAAACGCCGCTAGCGGCCCGCCGTCAATCGCGCTGGCGCAACGTCCCGCCGCGCGAGCCGCAGGCTCCTCCCGCTGACATCTCCCAAGCCCCGCCCGGCCCCCACGTCCCTCGGCATCTCCTCGGCTCATACTGGCTGCTGGCCGAACACGACCTGCTGGAGCGCTGCCGGCGCCGTTACGGCGACGTTTTCTCGCTGCGGATCTGGCCCGTGGGTTTCCTGGTCGTGATCGCCGACCCAGCAGAGATCAAGCGCGTGTTCACGAGCGACCCAGACCAGCTGCGCGCCGGCGAGGGCAACGGCGTGATGCAGCCCGTCGCGGGGCCTGAGTCGGTGCTGCTGCTCGACGGCAAGCGCCATCTCAACCGTCGCAAACTGATGCTGCCACCGTTTCATGGCGAGCGCATGGGCGTCTATGCCGACCTGATCGGCGAGATCGCCGACGAGGAGATCGCAAGCTGGCCGGTTGGCAGGCCATTCTCGGCTCACACCTCGATGCAGCGGATCACATTGCGCGTGATCCTGCGCGCGGTGCTCGGAATCGAAGACGCCGCGCGCGCCGCCGAGCTGGAGCGGCTGCTACCGAAGCTCCTGAACTCCCCGGCGCTGCTGTGGCCGGTCCTGCAGCGCGACATGGGTGCCCGCAGCCCCTGGCGGCGCTTCGTGGCATTGCGCGAGCGTGTCGATGAGATCCTCTTCGATGAGATCGCCCGCAAGCGCTCGGACCCGGACCTCGCCGAGCACGAGGACATCCTCTCGATGCTGCTCGGAGCGCGCGACGAGCACGGCGAGTCGATGACCGACGAGGAGTTGCGCGACCAGCTCGTCACGCTGCTGCTCGCCGGCCACGAGACGACGGCTACGGGGTTGGCGTGGATCTTTGAACGTGTGCTGCGTACGCCCGAGGTCCACGCGCGCCTGCGCACCGCGGTCGCCGAGGACGACGATCGGTATCTGGACTGTCTGATCAAGGAGGGACTGCGCCTGCGCCCCGTCGTGCCGCTGGTGGCCCGCCAGGTGAATTCGCCGTTCGCCGTCGGCGACTACACGGTACCGCCGGGCACGCTCCTGACGTGCTCGATGATCCTCACGCACAGCCGGCCCGACCTCTACCCCGAACCGGACGCGTTCCGACCGGAGCGCTTCATGGAAGACGCCCCGGACACCTACACCTGGCTGCCCTTCGGCGGCGGCACGCGCCGTTGCATAGGCGCGGCCTTCGCGACACTCGAGATGAAGGTCATTCTGCGCCACGTCTTTGCCCAGTGCGAGCTGGAGGCGCCCGAGGCGAAACCAGAGCGCCCACGCCGGCGCTTTGTCACCTATCCGCCAAACCGCGGAGCGCAGGTTCTGCTGAGGAGCAGACACGGAGCCTGACACGACATGGCAACCTGGAAGGCCGCCTCGGCACGCCTCCGAGAACGATCACCCGAACGAAGCGCGCGCAAACGCCCGCGGGCAGATAGCCTCGTGAGGCGGATACCGAGCGGCCTCGCCGGATACCGCTGCGACTACGACGACTCCTTCGAAGCGTCCGTCGTCGCGGCGAACGAGCGCACCCCCGAGCAGTGGGCGCGCGCCGTGTTTGAGGATGCGCCACGGTCCGTGCGCTGGTTTCTCCTCGTCGGAACGCATCGCCCGAGTGGAAGCACGCGCTGATCGACGACGTGCTTCTGCGCTGGATACCGCCCGGAGTGACGCCACTCGAGATCGGTCCCGGGGCGGGCCGTTGGATAGACGTGTTGGTGTCTCGTGCTTCCCATCTCACACTTGTGGATGTCAGCGAGCTGCCGCTAGAGCTTTGTCGGCAGCGCTTCGGCGAGAACGGCCACGTCAGCTACGTCCTTACGTAAAGGCAGCGAGTTGGCCGGCGTTTTGCAAACGACTCAATGGGTGCTGTGTGGTCGTTCGATGTTTTTGTGCATCTTGCCCCGCTAGATCAGGCGAGCTACCTGGAGGAGATATCACGGGCGCTCACGCCGGGGGGCGTGGCCGTTATCCACCATGCTGACGGACGCAATCGGGGCTTCTTGCCGTCACGACAAGGCTGGCGCTACAGCCGAGAGCGCGGGAACGGCGCGTGGTGGGATCTCAGGGTCCGCGGAACCGTGACGGTCTCACTGCTGAACTCGGCGTTCACTCGGGCTCCCCGCCCGCCGTACTCGACAGCCACTGAGGGGGCGTCCAGTCCCCCTCAGGGTCCGTGGTTTGCCCCACCTCGATCAGATGCCCGTCGGGATCGCGGATGTAGCAACGGATCTCGTACTGGTGCTGCTTTGGTGGCGTCAGGAATTGCGCACCACGGGCGCTCCATTCGGCGTATACGGCCTCGATGTCCTTGACCCGGATATTCAGAAAGCTGCTGACCCGGTCGAGGTCGCCTGGCGTCTCCAGAGCGACCGTGGGCTTGTCGTCGGTCGGGCCTCCGCCCCGATTGATGACGATCCAGCTGTTGGCGAGCGCGACGTTGGTAGGTTCTCCGGAGCGTTCCAACGTGCCGCCGAGCACGTCGGTGTAAAAGCGCCGAGAACGCTCAACGTCGTCCGAGACGATGAAGTGGGTCAGCATAATTCCCTCTGTGGGCGGTCCTGCTTCGGCCATCTGCCACCTCCACTTGTTGGGACTCATACCCCCTTACGGGCGGGTTTGCAGCCGATATTGTGAGGGTCGGGGGCTCTACCTCGTTCATGGTAAAGCTATACGCCACCACGTTTGACCCGATGGAGGCTCATTATGCGCGGCGACATTGAGGTCGGGGCACGCCTTCCCGACTATGAACTGCCGAAGAGGTGCCTCCGACCAGGGCCGCGGAGCGATCAGGCCCCACCGGCCAATGACCGTGCCTCTGTAGGTCCGACTACGAGGTCGTGAAGGTCGCCGCCCACCTCGAGTCGACCCGACTGTTCGATCCCACCGGCCTTCACCGGCTCGAAGCCGGCTGTTCGGATCAACCGCTCGACTTCTTCGCCGGCACGGTCCTCGTCGGTCATGTAGAAGAGGACCGCCAGCTCCGGTGATCGTTTGCTAGAGGACTCGAAGATATCCGCCGACAGGGTTCCAAACGCCATCGCCAAGCGCGTCCCGGCCGGCAACCACCGCGCTACAACCTTGCCAGAGGATTGCTCTTTCGGCAGGAGACGCGAGACGTTACCTTGTGCGTCGATGCCGAGAGGGTTGCTCGGAACGACCACGAGCTTGTCGGTTAGCTGGTCGACGATCTCGTCTATGACGCCCTCAAGCGCGGTAAACCGTAGGGCGAGGACGACGGCGTCGGCGCCCTGCAACGCGTCGCGGTTGTCGCCGGCGACGACAGCGGCTGGACCGATCTCTGCAGCCAGCATTCGTGCCGACCGATTGTCGGCGCTCGAGAGCCGCAGGGTCTCGCCTCCTGAGACCAGCAGGCGTGCGATGACCGATCCGAGCGTCCCGGTGCCGATGACCGCGGTCGTCATGACTCCTCGACGGACGTATTCGACTGCCATTGAGGGGGGGTCCAGTCTCCCTCTGGGTCGGTGGTTTGGCCCACCTCGATCAGATGCCCGTCGGGATCGCGGATGTAGCAACGGATCTCGTACTGGTGTTGCTTTGGCGGTGTCAGGAATTGAGCACCCCGAGCGCTCCATTCGGCGTACACGGCCTCGATGTCCTTGACCCGGATATTGAGGAAGCTGCTGACCCGGTCGAGATCGCGTGGCGTCTGTAGGGTCACCGCCGGCTTGTCGTCGGTCGGGCCTCCCCCGACATTGATGATGATCCAACTGTTGGATAGTGCGACATAGGTCAGCCCTCCCGGGCCGGAGAAGGCCACCCTGCCGCCGAGTACCTCGGTGTAAAAGCGCCGGGAACGCTCTACATCATCCGAAACGATGAAATGAGCCAAGACCATCTGCTCGTCGATGCTGCTCATGCTTACCTCCGTCTCTGGAATTTGCCGCTACGGTCACGCGTTGCACCGCGCATCGCGCCTGTGCGTGCCCCTGGTCGATCCTCGGTCGCTGCTCCGGCGTCGGCGCCGTCACCGCCTTTCCCTTTGAGGAGCGCAGTCGGGTGTCGGCGCAAGTGGCTCACCGAGGGTCACCTCTAGGCGGTAGACCTTCCTCAGGCGAGGGTCCGGAAGCTGACCGCTCATGGTCATGCTGCTCATGTTGGCACCTGCAGGTCGGCTTCGGTTTCTGGCATCGATCCAGCGTCGTGCGGGTGCCTGGCGACGCGCCCGCCGAGCGGGTTCGATAGCGAGCGCCCCGGACTCGTCACGCACCGTCCGGGAGAGCCTTGACATCTGCTGGGATGAGGTGGAGAGTGTGCGCTACCCGACGGGAGCGTCCTCGGTCGAAGAACGGCCCTGGAGGCGACCAGGAAAAAAGGGAGTTCGTGCCGATAGCCCTTTCGCAGCGCACTCACAGCCTCGGCCTCCTCACCGTCGCCGCCTCGCGCTGTGCGGTGCGGCGAGAACATGGTGCCGCGTTGCGGCGCCGTCAACCGATGGAGGCGATATGAGCAGTGTCGAGGTGAGCAGCGAAAGCGCGGCCGGCGCCCCGCCGGTGAACGCAGGGGAGTTCAGGCTCGAGGTCGTGGTCTTGCCGGTCTCGGACGTCGACCGGGCGAAGGAGTTCTACGGGGGCCTCGGTTGGAGGCTCGACGCCGACGTTGCGCGCGGTGAGGACCTCCGCCTAGTTCAGTTCACGCCCCCGGGCTCCGCGTGCTCGATCCAATTCGGCACGAACATCACGGCGGCCGCGTCCGGCTCGGCCCAGAGCCTGTACCTCGCCGTCCCCGACATCGAAGCTGCGCGTGAGGAGCTGCTCGCCCACGGCGTGGAGGTGAGCGAGGTGTTCCACGAGGGGACGCCCGGCGCTCGCTTCCACGAGGCCGGGCGTGAGTCCGGGCCAGCGCCCGACCGCGGCACTTATGGCTCGTTCGCGACGTTCAGCGATCCGGATGGCAACGGCTGGCTGCTCCAGGAGATCACCACGCGTCTGCCGGGTCGCTGAGAGGAGACGCTGATGTCCACGACATACGAGTCTGTGGAAGATCTCGCGGGCGCGCTCAGGCGGGCGTCCGCGGCGCACGGCGAGCACGAGCAGCGAACCGGCCAGGCGGACCCGAACTGGCCGGACTGGTATGCGCTCTACATGGTGCGCGAGCGCACCGGTGAAGAGCTGCCGGCATGAGCAGCGACTATGACGTGATCGTGCTCGGTGGCGGCTCGCCGGGCGAGCATTGTGCGAGCGCGCTGGCGGAGGGCGGCCTGCGTGTGGCCGTCGTGGAGCGCGAGCTCGTGGGAGGGGAGTGCTCCTACTGGGCTTGCATTCCATCGAAGACGCTGCTGCGGCCGGGCGAGGCGGTCCATGGCGCGCGCGAGGCCGCCGCGACCGCGGAAGTGGATGTTGAGGCGGCGCTTGCCTGGCGTGACTTCATGGTCTCCGAATACTCCGACGCCGGCCAGGAGCGCTTCCTTGCCGATCGCGGCATCGAGTTGCTGCGCGGCAGCGGGCGGCTCGCGGGCCCTGGGGTCGTGGAGGTCGACGGTGTGCGCCATACCGCGGATCATGTGGTTCTCGCGAACGGTGCCGATCCGGTCGTGCCGCCCGTGCCTGGCTTGCGCGAGCTGGACGGCGTTTGGAGCAACCGCGAGGTGACCTCCATGAAGGCCGTTCCCCGCCGTCTGTTGATCCTCGGTGGCGGTCCGGTCGGCGTGGAGATGGCGCAGGCCGTGCGTCGATTCGGCGGCGAGGTGGCGGTGATCGATATGGCCGAGCACGTGCTCGGGCGGGAGCCCGCGCCGCTCGGTGAGGCGCTCGGCGAAGTGCTGCGTAGTGAGGGCATCGAGCTCGTCCTGTCGGCGAACGCGAGCGCCGCACGCCGCGAGGGCGAGGACTACGTCGTCGAGATCGACGACGGACGCGAGCTGCGCGGCGAGAAGCTGCTCGTCGCCACCGGACGGCGTCCGCGGGTGCTTGGGCTGGGCCTGGAGACCGTCGGCGTCGAGGCCGACGCGCACGGAGTTCCAGTCGACGCGCACCTGCGGGCGGCGGCGAACGTGTGGGCGATCGGCGACGTGAACGGGCAGTGGCCGCTCACCCACGTCGGCAAGTACGAGGGCGAGGTGGTCGCCGCGAACATCCTTGGCGAGCCGCGAAAGGCCAACTACGAGGCCGTTCCCCGGGTCGTCTACACCGACCCGCAAGCCGCGGCGGTGGGCGCCTCCGCCGGCCGCTTCAGTGCCATGATCCCGCTGTCGGAGGTGGCGAAGACCGCGACCTACACGCGAGCCTACGCCGACAGCAACGGTTTCCTGACGCTGCTCAGCGACGGCGAGCGGCTGACAGGCGCCTACGCGCTCGGCCCCGAGGCGGGCGAGTGGCTGCAGCAGGCGACGCTCGCGATCCGCGCCCAGGTCCCACTCGGCGTTCTGACGGACACGATCCAGCCGTTCCCGACGTTCTCGGAGATCTTCGTCGCCGCGCTGAAGACGCTCCGCGGCGAGATCACGGCCGCGTCCAAGGCGGTCGGCGCGGGACCACCGATGGCGAGCTGACGGAGGGAGAGACGCTGAGAACCCCAACGGCCGCGTCGGCCACGTTCGTGGCGGTTCGGCCGATACCGATCCGACCAACCACACCGAAACTGAGACGCTCCTCGAATGCCGTTTACCCTGAGCTGTTCTCGGCGCCGGTGCTCGAGCTGGAGGACGCCCAAGCCGTGTCGAGCAAGTAGTGTTCGCACCTCGCGTCACAGCGTCTTATGATCGCTGTCGTGAGTGGCACGCGGCCGAATGTCTTCGCTGAGAGGTTCAGCAGGGAGCGCTCCGGCCTGCGGGCCGAGCCGGTCGTGGAGGCCGCGGGTGGCGAGTTGCTCGGCGGGACGCTGTACGAGCTGGCTCCGCGCTACGAGGGCGTCCCGCTGCACATCCACCACGGAATGGAGGAGCTGGCCATCGTGATCTCCGGCCGGCCGATGCTACGGACGCTCGAGGGCGAGTCCGAGCTCGCGCCCGGGGACATCGTCGCCTTCCCCCGGGGCCGCCGGGGCGGCCACACGCTGGCAAATCGCACCGACGAGCCGGTGCGCTACCTGATGGTGTCCAACAAGGTGATGCCCGAGCTGGTGGAGTATCCCGAGGATGGCACGATTCGCGCCCTGACCCGAGGCCGGTTCGACCCGCTCAAGGCGGACGAAGACCCGGCCGACCGCCTGAATCTGCGGTTCAAGCGCTCAGACGCCGAGGAGCAGTAGCTCGGCCACCCATCACGGGGACGCCTTGAGGTGCGTCGCGTGGCCGGCGGTAGGCCCCATCTCGGCGCTGTCACACCGGAGCCCGCGGTGCCAGTTCGGGTCGATGTGGCACGGTCAGATCGAGCGCGCGACAGCAGCCACGCTCCGGAGACACCTGCGCTGCGCCAGAAGCAGGGCTCGCAGGCCAGGCGGTCGTGGTCTCGCAATTCGTCCATAGCACGCGTCGCGTCTCCGGCCGACGACGCGCCTGCTTTTGGCGAGGAGCGGGGCTGCCGACCAGACCTGGCACGAGTCCTGCTCGTCGCGCATAGGAGAAGTCCCGGTCGTGCGGTGAGATGTCCGCCACCGCCAAGTCCCGGGACGACGACGCAATGCAGAACTTCGTCACCCAGCTTGCGAATGACCGGCGTTGATCGCCCATTGGGCGGCGAAAGCCCGTTCGTACGCAGGCCGCGCTTCGCCGCGGGCAACATAGGCAGCCAGTGTCGGAAACTCGTCCAGAAGGCCCGAAGGTCTAAGCCTGAGCAGCACCGACACCATCATGAGGTCGCCCGCGCTGAAGTCTCCATCGAGCCAGTCGGCATCGCCCAAGCGGGCAGAAAGTTGGACGAGTCGATCGCGAATGCGGTCCTTGACCAGAGGCAAGCGCTCTTTGGCCCATGGCTCCTCACCCTCCGCGAACCTGGCGGTCACGAGTTCGAGGATCGGCGGCTCCACGGTGTTGAGCGCGGCGAACATCCAGGTGATTGCCCGCGCCCGCGCATTGGCATCGTCGGGGAACAGTCCCGTATGGCGCTCGGCGACGTGGAAGACGATCGCGCCTGTCTCGAACAGGACAAGATCGCCTTCCTCATAGGTCGGAATCAGGCCGAAAGGATGAAGGCGCAGATGCGCGGGTTCCTTCTTTGCGCGGAACGAGACAAGGCTAACCTCGTAGGGCTGGCCCACCTCTTCAAGCGCCCAGCGAACGCGCGTATCGCGCGCTAGGCCCTTGCCGCCATCGGGCGATCGCTCAAACGCGGTGATGACGATGGTCATCGTGAGACGCCCCTCAGGTTCGCCTCCGTGGCGTTCTCGTCGGTTACGAAGTAGTCCGACTGCTCGGCGGCACCGGCGGGGGACAGGAACAGAGAGACGGCAGCTTTGCGCACCAGACGATCTTCTCCTCTCGCAGTCAGGGTCATATACACAGGGACTCAGCCTACTTTGGAAACTCATCGCTGGCTACCGAAAAAGTCGATTGTGTTGCCCACCGGCGCGATGCCCGAGTTCAGTGCGGGTACGATGCTCCGCGAGGTCGTTGAACGACTAGACAAAGCAGCCCGAGCCCGCTTGGAGGCCCGTTACGAATGCAAGCTCTAAATGGCCAGCGAAACGCGGTCGCGCCCCTCGGTCTTAGCCGCGTAAAGGGCTTCGTCCACGCGCGTCATCAGATCTTCGGCCGACTCTCCTGGCATCTGCACGACGATGCCGGCCGAGCAGGTCTGCGCGTAGCGCACCCGTCTGCGCAGGCGGTCGACGACCGTGAGGGCGTCGTCGGTGGCGCAGTGGGGCAGCAGCAGTGCGAACTCCTCGCCGCCGATGCGGGCCAGGAAGTCGCCGCTGCGCAGCTCCTCGCGCCAGGCTACCGCGGTCTCCTTGAGCAGGCGGTCGCCGGCCGGATGTCCGCGCGAGTCGTTGAAGTCCTTGAAATGATCGAGGTCGAACATCGCCAACACGAACGGTTCGCCCTCGAGCAGCGCACGGTCGAGATTGGTCTCCCACGCGCGACGATTGGGCAGCCCGGTGAGCGAGTCGGTGCTGGCCATGTCGGTCAGCTGCGAGAGCAGGTCGGCGCGCTTGATCGCCGTGGCAACCTCATGCGCCAGCAGCGCGATCAAAGTGGCACGCGTGCCGCCGGCACGGATCTTCTGAGGCCAGCCGACGACGAGCACGCCGACAGGCTCCTTACCGCTGAACACGGGCTCGAACAGCATCGAAGCAGGACGGCCGAGCGTCTCCCACATGACGCGGTCGAAACTGCAGGGCTCGGCGCCGTCGCTCCAAAGGAACGAACGCCGCGAGACGAAGGCCTGGCCGGTCGCCGAGCCTCTGCCGGGAGCGATCTCTAAAGGAGGCAGCTCGATACCCGCCATCGCGGTCGTACGCAAGGCTCCAGACTTGCCGGTGGGCTCGTACAGAAGAGCAAAGCTTGCCTTGCCGATCGAACGTGCGGCCTCACACACCTCTGCTCGGGCATGCGGGCTGTTCGACATTCCTCGCATCACCGCCGCGACCTGCTCGAGCGCCTGCTCGCGATGCTCGGCCTCGTTGGCTTGGTAGCGCACCTCGGACACCAGCCATTGGGTGGTGAAGCCGATGATCGTGCCCACCGCGAGGAATAGAACCGCCGCCCGGTATTGACTTGCCGGGTACGCCGGGCCGCCGATGAACACGAGCGGTGCAAGGAAGAAGACAGCCATCCCCACGGTGACCACGCACAGTTGGCGGCGGTCGCCGTACAGGGCGGTCCAGAAGACGGGAAGCAGGGCGACGACCGTGATCCCCGAATTTGCGCCGCCGGCGGCGCTGCGCAGGCAGGCCACGGCCGCGAGGAAGATCAGCGATGGCGGAATCTCTCTTGCCTTGACCAGCGGTCCTCGTACCGGTATCAGCCGTACCAAGCCTGCAAGCACACCCAACGCGATGGCGGCCAAATACTGGACCCAATCGACTTTGGTCGCGATCAGCGCGACGATCGCCGCCAGCCCCGCTGCTGCCGCGAACGGGGCGAGGTTCAGCCGAGTGCGCTCCGCGAGCGCCCTCTCGCGTGGCTGCTCAACAGGTGCTGTGCTGTCGATAGGTCGTTCAAGGGTCGAACCGTCATGCAACTGTTTGGTTGCATGACCCTTGCTGCTTGGAGGCTTGTCACGCTTGTCCTGCACTATCAGCGTCGCCTCTTCGCCTGCCCGGGCAGCCGGCGCGGCACTCATGTCCGGTCTCGCGACCTCCGCGGTGTCGTCGGCGGCGGTGTCGTCGCCCAGCTCTCGTTGATTGCGCATATACGGGTATCTCGGCAAATCTTCGGTGCCGCTTGATGCTGTCACCGATCTTGTCTTGCGCCTGCCGTGTTCTTGTGTCGTGGACATTCCAACTGGCGCTAAAACCGTCGTCGATCTGTGCCGATGAGAAGAACCTGCGCCGCGCCGCTTGGCGCCCAAGACGCCCGAGACGATGCCCTCTATTCCAGTCAAGAGATCGCCCCACTCGCTGACCACGCTTTTCACGCGTTGTCTGAGACAGGTTCTGAGACCAGCGCCCCTGAGGCGGTGCTCTTGAAGCGAACGCTCCCATTGCCGGCGCCCCTACGACGGGCGCTCCTATTGCCGGCGATCCTGTTGCTGGCGGCCCTGGCGGCGACGGCGCTTGCTCCGCCCGCGACGGCGATCATCGGTGGCGCGAGCGCTCAGACCGGCACGTTCCCTTCGCTCGCCTACGTCGTCGATTTCCAAGGCCAACTCGCCTACCAGTGTACCGGTACGGTCATTGCCCCCAGTCTTGTTTTGACAGCGGGCCACTGCGCCGAGAACATGCAAACCGGAGCCCCCTTCAACCAATCCGGCTTTCGCGTGGTGACCGGCGCCGTCGATCCGCTGCAGCCGGGCGACGTCGTCTCGACGGTGCTCGGCGTGATCCTCTATCCGGGGCTGGAACGCAAGGTCGACAACGGCGACGTCGCACTGCTGGTGCTCTCCACGCCGACCAGCGCTCCCCCGATCACGCTGGCCACTCCGGGGCAGGCCAAACGACTCGCCGCGAGCGCTCCGGCGACAATCGTGGGCTGGGGCAAGACGGCCTTCGAACAGACGACCTTGACCGAACAGCTGCAGTCGGCCTCCACAGTTGTGCAAGCACGTAAATGGTGCAGGCGAAACGCGCCGCCTTTCTTCGCACGCAGCGAGATCTGCACGATCACGCCTCCCAGCTACGCAACGGGCGTATGTCAAGGAGACAGCGGCGGTCCGCTGCTCGCCTCCGGGCCGGGCGGTGAACCGATCGAGGTCGGTGTCGCCGACCATGTGTACGGGCGCTGCTCGACCCGCCACCCATCGGTGTTTGCGAGCGTCGGCTCGATCTACCCGTGGATACAAACCTGGATCGAGGCCTACAAGCGCCCGACGACGCCGCCGGCTCCGCCAACGACCTTGCCCACGGGACCCGCGCCTCAGCCCGCGCCGTCCTGATCGCCGGCGCCTGAGCGTCGCGAGCGCAAGCCAGCGGGATAGCGAGCAGACCACTGTGGATCCATAGTCCGCGAGCTTGCCGCATGCGCACCTGAATAATGGGCAGACTGCACGTGTGAGCCAGGCGCCAGCTCCCTCCTCCCATGCCCAAGAGCTGCCGCGTGCGCGCCGGCGGCTGGTGCTCGCGATCTGCTGCATGAGTCTCTTGATCGTGGGCTTGGACAACACGATCGTCAACGTCGCGCTGCCGTCGATCGGACGCGAACTGCATGCGTCGGTTTCAGAGCTGCAATGGACCGTGGACGCCTACACGCTGGTGCTGGCCAGCCTGCTGATGCTGGGCGGCTCGATGGGCGACCGGCTTGGCCGCCGACGCGTGTTTCAGACAGGGCTGGCGCTGTTCACGCTCGCCTCGCTGCTGTGCAGCGCCGCGCCAAGCCTCGGTTGGCTGATCGTCTTCCGCATGCTGCAGGCGGTCGGTGGTTCGATGCTGAACCCGGTCGCGATGTCGATCATCCGCAACGTCTTCACCGACGCTCGCGAGCGGGCGCAGGCGATCGGCATGTGGGGCGCCACGATCGGCATCAGCCTCGCCTTGGGCCCGGTGCTGGGAGGTGCGCTCGTCGACGGCGTGGACTGGCGCGCGATCTTCTGGATCAACATTCCAGTCGGGCTGCTGGCGCTGGGGTTGACGATGCGCTTCGTCCCGGAGTCGCGTGCGCCGAAGCCGCGACGCCTCGATCCCATCGGTCAACTGCTGGTGATCGTGCTGCTCGCCTCGCTCACGTACGGGATCATCGAGGCGCCGGCAGCCGGGTGGCTGTCTGGGCAGACAGTTGGATTGTTCGTGCTGGCCACGGCTGCGCTGGCGGCGCTTGTGCCCTACGAGGCTCGGCGCAGAGAACCGTTGATCGAGCCGCGTTTCTTCCGCAGCCTCCCCTTCTCCGGCGCGAGCGCGATCGCTGTCCTTGCGTTTTCCGCGCTGGGGGCGTTCTTGTTCATCAACACGCTCTATCTGCAGGAGGTCCGCATCCCGCACCTCTCAGCCTTCACGGCCGGCCTGTGCACGTTGCCGATCGCGGCGATGACGCTCTTCTTCGCGCCGCTGTCCGGGCGGATCGTCGGTCGGCGTGGGCCGCGCCTGGCGCTGTTGGTCGGTGGTCTTGGCATCGGACTCGGCGGCCTGTTGCTGACAGGGATCGGAGCGAGCACCTCAATCGCCGCGCTGCTGCCCGCCTACTTCCTGTTCGGGATCGGCTTCGGCATGGTCAACCCGCCGATCACGAACACCGCCGTGATGGGAATGCCAGAGGCGCAGGCTGGGGTGGCTGCCGCGGTGGCCTCGACCTCGCGCCAGGTCGGCCAGACGTTGGGCGTCGCCGTCGCCGGAGCGATTGCGGCAGCCGGCGCTGCCAGCGTCGGGCCCAACTTCGTCAGCCTCAGCCACGCGGTCTGGTGGCTGGTCGTCGGCTGTGGCATGGCGATCATGGCGCTGGGGCTGCTCAGCACGACCAGCCGCGCGAACGCAAGCGCCAGACGTGCACTGGCCGGGCCGCGCCCCGCCGAGGTGGGCGCCGGTTCGTAGGCAGCCGCGCCCCAGCGGCCAGATCCAGTTCGAGCTACGTGCCTGAAGTCGGCTCTCTTGGGAGTCCGAGACGGCGCTTTGTGAGCGATTCCCGCCTGGGGGTCGCTCAGGCCGCGCCCTGCGGGGGCTGGCTCGGGCTTGTCCTAGCTGGCGACTTTGTCGCGCCGGCGATCTCGTCAAGGCGATCGAGAATTTCCTTCAAGCCCCCTTGTGTATGTGTGTCGAGCCGGTCGAGGATCTCCTCTGCGTCTTTGAAGGTGTTGGCCGAGCGCGCGTCGGCGGCCAGGCTCTGCACGTTCTGGCCGACCATGATCACCGACAGCAGCACGAGCTGCAGGAACGTCTGCGCGATCCAGGCGACGATGCCCTCGCCGCCAGGTTTGAGTGCGGGGCCGAGGCCGATCAGCGCTATCGCGGCAAACAGGTAGGCACACCACATCGTGCCGACCAGCCTTGTTATGAGCACCGCGAACTTCGCGTTGAAGCCTTCGGCCTCGCCCATCGCCTCCTTGAGCACGCGCGGGCTGGGGTGCAGCGCCTTCGCCAGGTGATGCTCTGTCTTCACAGGTCTACGCTCTGTCATGGGTTCTCCCTAGTGGCTGGTTGATCGGCGTCGGCGCCTCCGCCGGCGGGCTCGGGGTTGTCATCGGCGTCGGTCTCCGCCTCGTCATACAGCGACTCGCCCGCCAGCTCCTGGCCTTTGCCGCCCCACAGCTTGATCTCGAGCAGGTCATACAAATAGTCGTCCGGGGCGATCAAGGTGAAGCGCTGCTCGATCAGCTCGCATTGGTCGACGGTCGTGCGGCCCAGCTCGGCGGTCACGATCCGCCCGCTCCCGACGAGCGGCCGTCCCCACACGAGCGTCATCGCCGCGACTGTGCCGTTCTGCCCGTGCCAAGCGCCGATCACCTCGTCGCAGACGTCAAGCTTCCACTCTGGGTTGCGCTCGGCGGTCTCCTCGGTGAAGTCGCCGCGCGCGGTCAGCTCGACCGGTTCCTCCTCCCCGCCCGCGCCACTGAGGAAGCGCACGTAGCCGAACAACTCGTAGCCGTTAGTCGTCAGCGTGGTGGCGGGCACGTAGCGGCGCCCGTGCCAACTCCTGTCCGGGTACCAGACGATCTCCCCTGGATCGCCCAGGTCGGCGCCATCGCCGTCGAGCGCCGTCCAAACGGCCAGCAACTCCTCTTCCAGGCGCTCGGCCCAGCGCCCGTAAGGCAGCCCTTCACGGGGCGGCTCGGCGGCGAAGCTGGGGACGAATCGTTCAACCGGGGGCATAGACGCAGCCTACCTGGCGCGCCAACTTGCCACAGGCTCCCGACCCGAGTGCGCGCGAACCGCATCCCGTGTCACGGGCGACCCACTATACCGCAAACAAAGACGCACTCGACGGTCAGATGTAAAAGTCGCCCGCGCAAATATCGCGCGTAGAGAGTGCGGAAAACCACCTATATCCGTGCGGACGGCAAGTCTTTTTGGGTCCGGGTCATACCCTATATGCGCCCCACCGGCCTGCTATTTACAAACTAGAACCTTCTACGCCCGGGCTTGTCGTGCCGGGCGCGCAGGTACATGCTAAGTCAGCCAGTCGGGCGGACACGCATGACGATGGAGGGGATATCGATGGTGCAGCAGGGGACTCACGACCTAGAAGCTTCTACCCAGTGGCTTGTCTTTGGTCGCTCACCGATAGATGCTCGGCGTGAGCACCGGGTCTAGCGCTCCCGCTTGGCTCGACCAAAGATCGGCGCCGGCGGTCTTTTCTGACGCGCATGGGGTTGAGTGAGAAGAAAGGTTGTTCTGAAGATGAGATCAAAGCTTACGAGATATCTGGCTACGGCCGTTGCGGTACTGGGGGTCAGTGCGATTGGGGCGGCTAGCGCCTCTGCAGCCTTGCCGCAGTTGCAGAACCTAAACGGGGAAGCTCTCAAAAAGACGGGCTTTACGGCAACGAGCAGGATCTCCACAATAAATTTTGTGACAGCGACATACGAATGCACGAGCACGACAATGAAAGGCACCGTCAGCGGGCTGAACACGGTCAGTAAAGTGGTTGTCGAATGGAGTGAATGCGGCGGCGGATGTCATAGCGAAGGGGCAACCAAAGTGCTCAAGAGCGAACCCCTCAAGGGATCTCTCCAGTACATCAACAAAACATCTAAAACGGTTGGCCTCGTCCTCGAAAAGGAAGAACAAAACATATTCGAAAAAAGTGGGTCCATACGGCCATTGTGGGCCAACTACACGTGCGGCGCAGGCGGCGCGCTGCG
Source organism: Solirubrobacteraceae bacterium (assembly GCA_035485715.1). Taxonomy (GTDB): domain Bacteria; phylum Actinomycetota; class Thermoleophilia; order Solirubrobacterales; family Solirubrobacteraceae; genus Palsa-744. Next base: position 24,574 of record DATHNT010000024.1, read on the forward strand.
GGGCCATCTGATCGGGGTAGCCACGCCGATCAACAGCTACAAAACAACGTTTGCACTTGGATATAAAGCAGGTGGTTCGGGCAAAACGATCCAAGAACCCAGCCAATACGAAGGCGGCCCAACAGAAGATCAGCTGTTCAGCCCTGTCGGCAGCGAATGGTCTCCGTTCGCGCTCGTGGCAGCCGACACGCTGACGTTTGAAGAAGAAGCAAGGATAGAGGCCTGAACCAGCTGGCTGGGCACGCTCCGAAAAAGGGCAGAAATGTGGGGGCCGCGGCAAGCTCGCTGGCCCCCACTGCCAGCCAGATTCCAGTGACATCTTTAGCAAGAATCGGCAAGACAACAACTTGAGAGCAGGAGCCATGTCAAAGACGCAACGGAAATCCGACCATGTCGGTCACCGTATGAACGGGACCCGACTGGCACTGCTTTGTATCGGTGTCTGCCTGGCGCTGCCATGCGCGTCGGCTCAAGCTCTGATCACCCACCATTATCTCTCTCAGATCACCGGGCTTGGTGGTGTGAACCACTTCGCCACCAGCGCGGGCAATCTGTGGGTCGCGGAAGGCGAAAGTCTAAACAAACCCGGAGGCGCAAGCGTAGAGCAGTTCGGTGAAAACGGACAGTCGGGAGTGACCCTACCGGAAGTGAACGGGCTTGAACACACCGAATATGGTGTTACAGTCGGGGAAGCGGGCGGGGAAGCCCAAGTTTACGTGTCAGGACAGGAAGAATTCGCATCCGTCGGCGTCGTCGCAGTGTTCAACGTCGCGAGCGGCAAAGATTTGGGAGTCTGGCGGGGCGAAGATGTCCCAGGCGGCTCGTTCGGGAATACGACAGGGCACCTTGCGTTCGATGACTCAAAACGGGCAGGGGATTGGGCTTCCAAAGACGTACTGCTCGCAAACTCCAAAAGTGAAACTATCGACGTTCTGAGGCCCAAGCTCGGAGGCGGCGAGGAATATGTTGCGCAAATCACTGGGCCATCTTCGAGCGAACCGGGGGAACCCTTTGCGTCAGTCGGAGCTATAGCGGTCAATCAATCAAACGGCGACATCGTCGTTGTAACGGGCGGCGACTCGCCAGTTATTGATGTGCTCGAACCGTTTGGCTTGGACGAAGTACGACTCGTGAACCAGATCACAGGCACTCCTGGTGCTGCTTTCAATGTCATTGGGGACGTCGCGGTCGATAGCGGCACCGGTGAGATTTATGTCGCCAACGACACGAAAGAGGCAGTCGATGATTTCAACAAGGAAGGCGGCTACGTCACCAGCATCTCCGGTCCGGTCTCGGGCAGTCGCTTCGAGCGGGTCCGGGGCGTCGCAGTTGACCCCCAAACTGGGGATCTCTATGTCGGAGATGGGCGGACAGAATCTAACCAGACTGTCGGGATCATAGACAGCTTTGGCCCCGGTGTCGTAGTCCCCGACGTAGTCAACGGAAAAGCGTCTGAAATAACGCCGTATGGCGCGACGCTCCACGGGACGGTCAATCCGCTCAACACGGAAGCGGCAACCTGCTCATTCGAGTGGGGGCCTAGTGCGGCTCTGGGTGAAACAGCACCTTGTACAAAAGTCATCGAAAACGGCGACGTGCCGGTAGATGTGGAAGCATCTATCGAAGGGCTCAAGTCGGGCACTACGTACTATTTCAGATTGCAGGCTGGCACCCCTAAGAACGGGACAAATACAAATGAAGAAACGTCCTTGGCGACGTTCAAGACCTCCGGTCCGGGAATCGAAGCGGCGTGGAGTTCGAATGTGGCATCGACGTCGGCGAATCTTGGCGCACAGATTGAATCAAATGACGCCAGGACCTGGTTCTATTTCCAGTACGGGACGAGCAGCGACTATACGGTCGACACGCCAATGCTCAGCGAAGGATCGCCAAATGGTTCCCTGGTCGGCTCCGGACAGGGTGTCAGTGAAGTCGGCGAGTTCGTGCCTGGGTTGCAGCCCTCGACCCTCTATCACTACCGCGTAGTGGCGGTCAGCGAAATAGACGGCAAGCTCAAGACCTTCGCGGGCAGTGACCAGACATTTACCACGCAGACAGTTCTTGGTACGTCTTCGCTGCCTGACGGGCGCTCCTGGGAGATGGTCTCCCCTCCCCACAAGCAGGGAGCTTATATATATCCGCTAGGTGGAGAAGACGTGATCCAAGCGGCGACAAGCGGTGACTCGTTTACATATAGGACCGCCACTCCTATCGAAACCAAAGATCAGGGCTACCACGTCTTTTACTCACAAGTGCTTTCGACGCGTGAGCCTGGGGGTTGGGTGTCTCAGGACATCGACGGACAACACGCAACCACGGTGGCCGCCGGAGCCACGGTAGGTATAGGCTATGAATACAAGGCGTTCTCACCGGAACTCACCGAAGCCCTCATCGAACCGTACGGGCCCTTTGCGGCCCTCAGCGGCGAAGAAATGATGCCCTCGGCGCACGAACGCACAGAGTATCTGCGCAAAGACTCTACATGTCAGGTGACGCCGGCAACCTGTTACATGGCACTTCTCACCCCCACTGACTTGCCGCAAGGGACCGAAATAGAAGGTGAACCCAAAGCGGTAACTGGGGAGGTGCGGTTCGTAGGTGCGACCCCGGACCTCAATCACGTCGTACTGCAATCGGCCGTTGTTCCCCTGGCCGCTAAGCCGGCTGGCGAAGGTGGGTTGTACGAGTGGACTGCCGGCACCCTGCATCCGGTCACGATCCTACCTGAAGATGAAGTTGGCTCGATACCGGTGGCGCGAGCCAGACTTGGGTCTGAAGTACAGGAAAAGATCAACAGCCGCAACGCGGTCTCAAGCGACGGCTCACGCGTCGTCTGGTCGATTCCAGGCAAAGATAGGCTGTACGTGACAGACCCCTTTAGTGACGAAACTGTGCGGCTGGATTCCGTGGATGGAGGTAGCAGCCGAGGGATCGTGGAACCTGCCTTTCAGACGGCCAGCAGCGATGGCGCAAGGGTCTTCTTTACAGACCAGCAGGAGTTGACCGTAGGCTCGCACTTGGGTTCGCTTTATCTGTGTCAAACCGCCAAAGTTACTGGCAAACTGGGCTGTGAACTGACCGATCTCACCCCCGACGCGAATGCCGGCGAAGCGGCCAATGTGCTTGGGACGATTCCCGGAGCGAGCGATGACGGCTCGTATGTCTATTTCGTGGCGAGCGGCGACCTCGCCGCTGGCGCCAGCTCGGGAGCTCCTAATCTCTATGTCGCGCACGTCGAAGGAGAACGATGGACGACAAGCTTCATCGCGACGCTGTCGGGGGCAGATCGCCCCGACTGGCTCGGGCAGGTAGGTGCCGGTGGGCTGGAGCAGTTGACGTCGCGGGTATCACCTGACGGCCAATACCTAGCATTTATGTCCGAGCAACCGCTGACGGGATATGACAACCGTGATGCGCTGACCGGACAGCCCGATGAGGAGGTCTATATCTACAACCCGGTCGCCAAGAAGCTCGTGTGCGCCTCGTGTAACCCGACCGGGGCACGGCCGGTGGGAATCGCTGTAGCCAATGGCCAGCTCGCCAACGAAGTTTCGGGAGTATGGGAAGACGGCACGATGCTCGCCGCCAGTATTCCGGGTTGGACTCCATACGAACTTGAGTCCGCTCGGTACCAGGCGCGCTACCTGTCGAATAGCGGTCGGCTGTTCTTCGACAGTAGCGACGCGCTGCTTGCTCAAGATGTCAATGGCACAGAGGACGTTTACGAGTACGAGCCCGAAGGCGTCCACGCGCGCAGCGGTTACGCCTGCACAAAGGCGAGTTCCGGCTATGTCGAACGCGCAGAAGGATGTCTCGGCCTGATCTCGTCAGGTACGTCCGCCGAAGAATCGGTCTTCCTCGACGCGAGCGAAAGCGGCGGTGACGTGTTCTTCTTGACAAGCGCCAAACTGCTGCCACAGGATTTCGACGACAGTCTCGACGTCTACGATGCGCACGAATGTACCGGGGCTTCCCCGTGCCTGGCGGTGGCAGCTGCGACCCCGCCGCCCTGCACCACGGGCGACGCGTGCAAGGTGGCCCCGACGCCTCAGCCGGCAATATTCGGCGCCTCGGGCAGTGCGATCTTCTCGGGTACCGGGAACATTGCGGTGACAACGCTGACTGCGACTGTGAAGCCAAAGGCCGTGACAAGAGCGCAGAAGCTGGCGGGCGCCCTGAGGGTCTGCGCGAAGAGGCCTAAGCGCAAGCGAGCTTTGTGCAGGGTGCAGGCCAAGAAACGCTACGGCCCGAAATCAAAGGCCGGTAAGAGTAATTACAGGGGCAACCAGTCCACGAGCGCCGGTGCGATAACGAAGGGCAACAGGTGAACGCTGTGAAAAATCTCAAGAGAACCCCTCTGGTGGCCGCGCTCGCCGCCGCGATGCTGGCATGTGCGGCTGGTGCCGTCCCGGCGTTTGCCGAAGTCCCGTGCGCGTCGTGTAAGCCGTGGTGGCATCTCAACGTTGACGCAGCACCTACGTCCCTCGACGCGTCCACCGGCAAGGACGGTGTGGAGCAGCTCACAATCAACGCGACAAAAGGAGATGTGCTAATCGCAAACGAAGAAAACCTGTATGGCACGCTCACGGCTGTGGCTTATAATATAAGTGCAGAAAAGCTTCAAGAAGTACTTCAGACGAGGCTCTTTCCGTCTGGCCAGGTGCTCGTGAGTGGCGGCGCCGGAAACTATCGCATTACTTTCCCCGGTCAGGATGTCAAGGCGTTCTTTCTCCTTCCCGATAGCAAAGAACTTTCTACATTGGTCGAAGAAATCACCGGTCTGCCCGGCGGCGAAGCCCTGGAAGGCGAAGTGGCAAACGAAGTGCTCGATCAAGGTGCTTCGGATCAAGACAGGATCGTTCTTACGGCACTCAACCTCGGTGATGTGCAGGCCGCCGGCGAAGCCCAGTCGATAAGCATCGCCGGGAGGGTTCCTGGCGACCTGAAGACGGTGGCAATTGAAGGCCGCACCTTCGGAAAGCAGGGCCTCAACACTAACCTGCCTTTGAAGTGCGTGCTGGAATCGCTGACCTGCACGTACGAAGGCGGTGTGGCGGCCGGCGCTTTTATGGAAGTAACCGTTTCCGTGGTTCCCGAAAATACAGGGTCCGTCGCGGGCGGGGAGGTCGAAGCGAGCATCTCGGGCGGCGGAGCACCTACCGTGTCCGCACGGCATGCGCTTTTTGGTGCTGGCGTGACTCCGTTTGGCGTCGAAGATTATGAAATCACCCCCGAAGAAGCTGACGGCGCTTCGGACAGGCAAGCTGGTTCGCACCCATTCCAGATGACGACCACGCTGACGCTCAACCGAGGCGCCGAAGCGGGCAGTCCGCCAGCCTTGCCAAAGGACCTGCAATTCAGACTGCCACCAGGTCTCACCGGAAATCCGACGCCGTTTGCGCAGTGTTCAAATCATGATTTCCTCACACAATCGGAATTCGGCAACACGAACTTGTGTCCAGCCAATACGGCGATTGGTGTCGCGATGGTGACACTCTATGAACCCCACGCGATTGGCCTAGAGACGGTTCCAGTGCCACTCTTCAATCTGAAGCCAAACGTCGGTGAGCCCGCTAGGTTTGGCTTCATGACCGTGGGCGTCCCGACGATTCTTGACACATCTCTGCGTGCCGGGGAAGATTACGGTGTGACGGTGAGTGTGGAGAACATTCCGGAGACTATCTCCTACGTCGGCAGTTCCGTGACGTTCTGGGGGGTCCCGGGTGATCCGCGTCATGACGGCTCCCGTGGATGGGAATGCGTTGGTGGTGAATTTTATCATCATACCTTTCCCGAAGGCATTCCTGCATGCGCGCCGACAAAAGAAGAACACCCTCAGCCGTTTTTGATCATGCCCACCTCCTGCTCAGCTCCGCTGCAGACCTCGGTGCAGGTGGACTCGTGGATGGACCCGACGCCACTGCCAGCGGTTCCCGCTACCGAACCTATGAGTGCAATGTACGGCTGTAACCGACTGCCCTTCACCCCGTCGATCAAGGTGACACCGGATGGTGAAGCGGCTAGCACCCCTACGGGGCTGACGGTGGACGAGCACGTCCCCCAAGAAACGGATCTCAACCCCACGGGCTTGGCGGAGTCGGCGGTGAAGGGATTGTCTGTAACGCTGCCTGAAGGGATGGCGCTCAACCCGGCGGCGGCTGACGGCCTGCAGGCGTGCTCGCTTGAACAGATAGGCCTGCAGAACGCCGAAGCGAGTACGTGCCCTGAAGCGTCGAAGGTGGCGACCGTCAAGATCAAGACGCCGCTGCTGCCGAACGCGCTCGAAGGCGCCGCGTATCTGGCGCAGCAGAACGCCAACCCGTTCGGGTCGCTCGTCGCGATGTACCTCTACGCGGAAGACCCGGTGTCGGGTGTGCGGGTGAAGGCGACGGGGGAAGTGGTCGAGAACCCGGTGACGGGTCAGTTGACGGCGCACTTCGAAGCCGACCCGGTCTTTGAAAAAGACCCCCGTTACGCGGGCGAACCGGGCGTCGATTTTCTGCCGCAAGTGCCGTTCGAAGACGTCGAACTGCACTTCTTCGGTGGGGATCGCGCCCCGCTAGCCACACCAGCTCTGTGCGGTTCCTACACAGCGACGGGCACGTTCACGCCGTGGTCGGGCAATCCCGCGAGCGAAGCGTCCTCCGAATTCAAGATCAAGACCGGTCCGAATGGCGGCCCGTGTCCGAACCCGCCCGGCGATGAGTCGTTGAGCACGCTGCCCTTCGCGCCGACACTGACGGCGCAGACGACGAGCATCCAGGCGGGCGGTTTCAGCCCGTTCACGACAACGTTCTCGCGCCCCGACGGCCAGCAGGACCTGCGCGGCCTGCAATTGCACATGCCGCCAGGGTTGCTGGGGATAGTTTCGTCGGTTACTCCGTGTGCGGAAGCGCAGGCGGACGTGGGCACATGCGGGGCGGCGAGCCTGATCGGACATACGATCGTGAGCGTCGGTGTCGGCGGTGACCCGTACACAGTGACGGGCGGCGAAGTGTTCCTCACCGGCCCCTATCGTGGGGCTCCGTACGGCCTGTCGATCGTCAACCCGGCGAAGGCGGGACCGTTCGACCTCGGCAAGGTCGTGGTGCGCGCCAAGATCGAAGTGGACCCCTCGACGGCGGATTTGACCGTCACGACCGACAGCAGTGGCCCGTATGCGATCCCGCACATATTGGACGGGATCCCACTGCAGATCCAACACGTCAACGTGGCGATCGACCGGCCAGGCTTCATCTTCAACCCGACCGACTGCGATCCACTGCCCATAAGCGGCAGCCTCGAAAGCGACCAGGGCGTGGTATCGAACCTGTCGCTGCCCTTCCAGGTGACCAATTGTGGGGCGCTTGGCTTCAAACCGCAGTTGACGGCTGCCACTTCGGCGAAGGCCACGCGCAAGGACGGCACGAGCCTCGCGATCAAGCTTACCTATGCCAAGGGAGCGATCGGCAAAGAAGCTTGGTTCAAGTCGGCGAAGTTCGACTTCCCCAAGCAGTTGCCGGCACGTCTTGAAACATTGCAGAAGGCCTGCCCGGTGGCGACATTCGAAGCCAACCCCGCGGGTTGTCCGCCTGGTTCGCGAGTGGGAACCGCGGTTGTGCACACACCTGTCCTGCCGGAAGCGCTGCAGGGTGTCGTCTACTTCATCTCCTATGCCGGGGCGAAGTTCCCAGAAGCGGTGATCGTCTTGCAGGGCGACAACGTGACCGTGGACCTGCACGCGGAAACGTTCATCAGCAAGGCAGGTGTGACGAGCGCCACGCTGCGCAGCATTCCCGGCGTCCCATTTGAAACCGTCGAAGTGCTGTTGCCCTCCGGCCCGTTCTCCGAGTTCGCGGCCAACGGCAATCTCTGCACCGAGCACCCCACGATGGGCGCGGCGTTGACCGCACAGAACGGCCTCTCGATCCACGAGACACAGGCGATAAACGTCAGCGGTTGCAAGTCCTCGATCACGGTCTTGCGCCACAGCGTCCGTCGCGCCAAGGCGACGATCGCCGTGAGCGTGCCGTCGGCAGGCACCCTCCTCGCAAGTGGCAAGGGTCTCACGCGCGGCAGCGGACGGGCTACCGGCGCCGGAGTAGTGACAGTCCACCTGGCGCTGTCCAAGCGACAGCAACATTTGCTCGCCCGCTACCCAGGTCGTCTGCTGCGGGTGACGGTGAAACTGAGCTTCACGACAGCCCACGGCAGGCTCTCGACCTCCGTGGCGTTGCTCATGGGCTGAGCCGGTCCGATCAACAGCTTGCATGCCCTGATTCCCCTTTCTCTCCCGATGGCATGCAAGGAAGGTGAACATCGAGACTGGGGCGCTTGCGCCTATCCGCGTCCCGACATTTGTTCAGTCGCCAACGGAGCAGACAAATGAGAACGACCTCGAGCAGAGAAGCCGTCAAGCGCCGCCACGTCCCCGGTATCCAGCGCGCTCGCATCCTCGAGGCGGTCTGCGATATCTGCTGCGAGGAAGGCGCGGGCAGGGTCACGGTAGCCGAGGTGGTCCGGCGTGCGCGGGTCTCGCGCGGCACGTTCTACGAGCTGTTCGGCGACCGCGAGCGCTGCCTGCGCGGCGCCCTGGAGGACGCGGCGGCCCGCGCCGGCAAGCGCGTGCTCGCCGCCTATGACGCGGACGCGCCGTGGGCGCAGCGGATCAGAGCTGCGCTGGTCGCGCTGCTGCAGTTCATCGAAGAGGAGCCGGGGATGGGCCGCCTGCTGATCGTCGAGTCGCTCGCGGCGGGACCGCTGGCCGGCGAGCTGCGTATGCGCTTGTTGGCCGATCTCGTCGCGGCGCTGGACCGTGGCCGCGAGCAGGCCAAGGGCGACATCCTGCCGTTGAGCGCCGAGGCAAGCGTCGGCTCGGTCCTCTTTGTGCTCGGGCAGCGCCTCGGCGAACCAGACGCACCGACGCTGGTCGAGCTGATCAACCCGCTGATGAGCCTGATCGTCCTGCCCTACCTAGGCGCCGCGGCCGCACGCGCTGAGCTGGCGTGCCCGCCCGTAGCCGCCCGGCCTGCCCGCCCAAGCCCACGCAACGCGCCGTCGGACCCGCAGATTCGCCTCACCTACCGCACGATGGGATTGCTGCTGGCGATCGGCGCACGACCGGGTAGCTCCAACCGCGAAGTGGGCAACGCGGCAGGTGTCCTCGACGCCGGGCAGATATCGAAGCTGCTGACGCGCATGCGCAGGCTCGGCCTGATCGAGAACCGGGAGGGCGCCGGCGTCTCGGGTCGGCCCAACGCCTGGACGTTGACGAGCAAGGGCGCGGAAGTGCAGCGAACGATAGCCGCCCACCAGGCGTAGGCACGGCCACCCGGCGCTCCGCGGCGGGGCAAAGCGGGAGGACTCAGGCTTCGCGCAACACAGTCGCCGCATGCTCGGGCGCGACGATGTTCAGGTTCACCCCAGTCGAGAGCTCCAAACCGGCCAGGTGCGTAAGGCGCGGCGCCACGTCGATGCGCCAGCAGAAGTGCTCGGCGCCGCGCGGAGCGGTGCGCACCCACATGTTCAGGGGCGGCGAGGAACCGAAATGGCGCGCCAGCCGCGTGAGCCCGTCGTGCAACAGCGCCGAGCCGAGCGGCCCGTCGTCCTCGAAGCGGGCACGCGGCACGCGCGGCGCCAACATCAGCTGGAAGGGCAGCCGCGAGCCGTAGGGCGCCATCAGCACGGCCTCCTCGTCGATCGCGACGATCCGCTCGCCGCGGCGCACCTCTTCGGCGACAAGATCCTCGAGCAGCCCGCGGCCCATGGTGCGGTTGGCGTAGGCCCCACAGCGCTCGCGCTCGCGTGCGACCTCGCCGGGTACGAAGTCGAGCGCGTACAGCTGCGAGTGCGTGTGCTCCAGGGATGCCCCGGCCTCACGGCGCTCGTTGACGATCAGCTGCACGTAGGCGGCGTCGGAGTGCGCCAGCATGCGCAGCCGCCAAACCTCCATCGCATCGGCCAGCCGCGAGGCGGGCAGATCGGCCAGCGAGAGCACGGACTCGGGCGCGTTGACGATCACCTCGTGCGCGCCGCTGGCAGCCATCGCATAGAACAGGTCCGGCTGAGCGTCGGCGGGCGGGGTGGGACTATCGCCATCGAGGGCCGGGTAGAGATTCGGAACCACCCTGACGCTCCAACCGGCGCTGTTGGCAGTCGCACCGTTGAGCCCATCCCCAACGCCGCCACTGACACTCTCGCCCTCGCGCAGCGAGTACAGCTCGGGGGGAGTGAGATCCTCGCGGCCGGCCGCGAAGGGATCTTTCTCCACGTCGATCGGCGCGGGCGCCGGGCAGCGCGGCTCGCCCCCGGGCCGCTCCGAGCGCTCCCCGGCGACGATCACCTTGTGCCCGCTGAGCGGGTCCACCCTGATCTCAGGCATGCAGCACGTGCTCCTCAGCGTGGCCCTTGCTCATCTCTCACCCAGCCAGCGCGTAGCGTTCGACGTCGCGACGCAACTTCGTCGCGCTCGGGTACTCGCCCTCGCGGATGTAGGGCCGGCCGTGGGCGGGTATGAAGACGGTCGCGGGCCTGAAGGTCGAATCGGTCAGCTGCAGGCCGAGCGAGCCGCTCTTGTCGTAGTAGCTGGGGTAGCTCACGGGAAAGGACTTTAGGAAGGAGAGGCCGTCGGCGCGGTGGGGATCTTCCGAGTCGATGCCGATGAAGGCCACGCGCCGCCCGTATTCGGCGGATACGCGCTGGAAGGCGGCGGACTCTTCCTGGCAGGGCACACACCAAGAGGCCCACTTGTCGATGACGACGGGATAGCCCTTGAGCGAAGCAAGGCGTGCGTGCAGTGCGGGTGCCCCGCCTTCGAGCAGCATGCCGGCCTGGGCGTGCAGCGCGGCCAGCGGCGCCGGCGAGCCGGCTAGCAGGGCGCTGGTCTGTGTAGCGCTCAGGCGCGTGGCGGGGTCTCCGCCGGAGCTGCGTGGGAGCTGGGTCACGCCGATCGCGATCACCGCGATCAGAGCCAGAACAGCGAGCCCCAGAAGTGCGCGGCGGGCAGTCATGCGCCCCGTTTCACGCGATTTGCGGTTGCGGAGATTGGGGAGTGGAATGGGATGCGTCCGTCCATCTCGGATAAGACTGCCAGATGGGGCCGGGATTCAGGCTGTCTGGCCGATGCCTTCAAATCCCCCGGGTTGTGCTGTATCCTGAGCGAAGCAGAGGGATGGGAGTCCAAAGCGGCGCCCGCCAACTGTGAGCCTCACCGGCGCGAGCGCCGGTTTTTCACGAGCGAAGCGGACGAGCGTCCGCGACCGCTCCATCTCGAAGCCCAGAGCCTCCATGGCCGAGTCCCCCGCAGTGGCCCCAGCGGCCGCGTCCATTCCCGGTTCCGCCGAAATCAAGCGAGCGGAGAAGCTCGTGCGCGAGCGCTTCCTGCACGAGGGCGAGGACGCGGCGGCGGCCCTGGCACCGGGTTCGCCCAGGCGCCGCGCGCTGGACATGGCGCTGGCGGAGCTGAAGGAAGGGGCAAAGCACCCATCGACCGCGTGGCGGCGTGAGTTCTCGCTGCTGCTCGGCCTGGAACGAGTCCTCTCCGAGGACGAGCCGAAGCTGGTCGACGGCACCGTGCTCTCGGCCCACCAGGTGGACGCCCTCTCGGGCACGCTGACAGCTTTGTTGGCCGAGGCGCAGCGCTCGGGCGCGAACGGCAACGGCCGTGCCGCCGCGGCGGCCTCGCCGGAGCTGCTGGCGACGGCGGCGATCCTTGGGCCGGACGACGCCAAGCAGGAGCAGGCCGAGGACGGGCCGAGCGCCCGCGGGAATGGTTCTTCCGTGCGCGCGGAGGCGGCGGACGACGCCGAGGATGACGGCGATGAGGACCTGGACGACGAGGACGATGACGACGAGGACCTCGGCCCGGTCGAGCGCGCGGCCCCGGAGGCCCCAGAGGAGGACGACGACTTCGACGACGATCTCGACCTGGCCGAGCCGGAGCCCGAGCCCGAGGAGGACGTCGAGGAGGAGTCCGAGGAGGAGCCCCAAGACTGGGTGGACGAGGACGAGGAGGACGTCTCGGGCCAGCCCGAGGACCCGAACGCGGCCAAGCGCTTCTGGTTCGAGCACGCCACTGGCGCCGGTAAGACGGTCGCTGCGCTCGGCTTCGTCGAGGCCACGCAGACCGGCGGCGTCCTGATCCTCACGCACCGCCGCAACCTGGTCGACCAGTTCCACGGCGAGTTGCGCGACCGCGGCTACCAAAAGCGCATCTCGCGCCCCTTGTACACGGGCGAGGACTCCCCCAAGGGCCCGGTCACGGTCGAGACCTATCAATGGTTCGTCCGCAACGCCGGCAGGATCTCGAGCGCCTACACGATCGTGATCTGCGACGAGGCCCACACAGCACTGGGCGAGAAGACCAGTGGCGCGATCAGAGCGTGGACGGGCCCGATCTTCATCGGCATGACGGCCACGGGCGCCTTGATCGCGCGCCACGTGACCGACCTGTTCCCGACGCAGACTTCGCGTTTCGATCTCGCCCAAGCGGCAAGGCGCGGCGTGATCGCGCCATTGCGCTGTGTGCGCATCTCCCCGGGCGTGGGCGTGCGCACGATCGCCAACGTGCCATTGCGGCGAGGCGAGGTGGACACCGAGTTCGACCAGGAGGAGCTGGCCGAGCTGCTCGACCAGCAGCCGTTCAACATGGCCGCGGCCAACCTCTACAAGACGCGCTTCAACGGCGTCCCGGGCGTCGTCTATGCGGCCGGCGTCAAACACGCCTACAACCTCGCCGAAGCGTTCCGAGCCGAAGGCATCAAGGCGATGGGGGTCTCAGGCGTTACCCCGAAGCGCGAGCTGGCAGAGGTGCTGGCCCGCTACGAGCGCGGCGACATCGACGTACTGATCAACGCGCAGCTCCTGGCCGAGGGCTGGAACAGCCCGCGCGCGACCGTCTGCGTGCATCTCGCCCCGACGGCCTCCAAGCGCATCTACCAGCAGCGGGTGGGACGAGTCACGCGCCGCCACCCGGGCAAGGAGGCCGGCCTCGTAGTCGACTTCGTGCATCCCGCCACCAAGAACGACGACCCGGTCGTGACGCTGCACTCGCTGCTCGACCGCGACGTCTATAGAGGCGGAGCGATCGTCGTTGGCCCGGTGCGCCGCGGACGCGGCCGACGCATGCGCGTCGAGCGTCGCGTGCTGCCCGTCTGCGCCGAGGAGGAGCGCCGCTTCGAGGTCTTCGAGCGCGAGCTGTGGCGCATAGCGGTAGAGCACTTGGACTACGGCGAGCAACATGTGTGGGCGGCTTTGGCGGGTGCGCGAGTGACGCCAAATGGCTGGCGTCGTGCGCGAGCAATGCTGCACTTCGACCGCACGGGCGAGCTGAAGGCCCGCTTCTTGATCACCGCGGTGCAGCGCAACAAGAGCCCGCAGCTGCGACTCAAGGCGCTGTCGGAGATCGCCGCGCTACGCGACCCCGACGCGTTCGACACGGCGATCGACATAGCGGGCAGTTGGCCGCGCGACGAGCGCCGCGAGGCGGCCAAGATCATGCTGCGCGCGCTGGTCGAGCGGCGCATAGGCCGCCGCGACCAGGCCAACGCCTGGATCTGGCGCCTGGCCGAGTACACGCGCGACGTTCACGAGGAGTACGCGGTGCAGCGCTGGCCGGAGACCAAGCGTCTGCTGGGCCTGCTCGTCAACTCGGCCGGAGGCGCCCACGCCCGCAACGCGCGCCGGCTGGTGCATGCCGCACGCAAGCAGGACCGCCGCCTGGCGGCGGCATTGCTGGCAGCCGCGCTCGCGCACACCCCGGAGGCCGAGGAGGTGCTGCGCGGCGCGCGCACGCGCATGGCGCGTAAGCCTCCGGCATTGGCGCGAGAGCTGCTGCGCAATTTCCCAAAGCGCCGAGCCCGCGGCCAGCGCCGGCGGCGTAAGGGACAGGGCCAACGCCCCAATGGGGCCGCTCAGGTGGCGCAGACGGGGCAGCACGCTCAGTCCGCGCAGACCGAGCAGGCGGCTGGAGGCGCCCAGGTCGCGACGTCAACTCAAGAGACTCGGCAGGTTGGGTCAAAGCAAGAAGGCCAGTCGGCCACGTCGACTCCAGACGCCCAGCCCGCGCAGACCGCCAAGCCAGAGAGGCCGGCCCGCACTCGCAAGCCGGCGAGATCGACGCGTTCGCGCAGTCGCTCCACGCGCAACTCCAACAATGGAAAGGCCTCTCGTACCGGGGCAGGCAAGGCAGACGATGTGCCCTCGGACGCAGTGCTCGCGGAGGCGCTCTCCAACGAGAGAACGCCACAGCAGGGCATGGACGGTGAGCTCAGCGCCGGCTCGGGCAAGAAGTTGCAGGAGAACGTCGAAGAAGCGCTGCAGCGGGCCGATCAGCCGACCGACTCCAGGTGAACCTCGCCGGCGCCGAGCGCCGTCGTTCCTCCGTCCTCGCGTCGCACCAGCAACTGCCCTTTGTCGTCGATCCCCTCGGCTCGCCCCCGCTCGCCGGAGCTCTGCGGACCGTGCGCGTTCCAGGCTATGTCGCGGCCGTACAGCGCGTCGCGAGTCCGCCACGATTCGAGTAGCGCACTCGTCGGCTCGGTCAGCCGACGTGCGAGCGCGACAAGCAGGTCTGCCAGCAGAGGCTCGATGGCGCTCCGAGGGCGTTGCAAGCTCGCCGCACCCGCGCGCACCTCGGCGGGCAACTCCTCGATGTGCACGGCGACATTCACGCCGATTCCGAGCACGCTCCAGTTTTCCTGAGGGCGTCCCTCGACGAGGATGCCGGCGAGCTTGGCGAGAGCCCAAGGCGGCTCGCTGCCGATCTGGCCCCGCGTAGGTTCCCGCTCCTCTGGGTGGGGCCGTTCGAGCACAACGTCGTTTGGCCACTTCACACGGGCATCGTCGCCGACGACGTCGCACACGGCCACGCCCGCGATCAGCGACAGTAGCGGTGGCGGATCCCGCAGTATGAGCGAGCAGAGCAGCGCGCTCCCCGGTGGTGCGAGCCACGATCGGCCCTGTCGCCCGCGCCCGGCGCTCTGCTCGTCGGCGGTGATTGTGGTGCCGTGGGGCGCCCCGGCGATCGCCAGCCGGCGGGCACGCTCGTTGGTGGAGTCGGTGCGACGCAGGTGTACGCGCGGATGACCGAGCGAGCCTGTGTCCTCATCCGGCATTACACGGCGTCGGTCAGCAAGGCGTCGAGGAGGCCGTCGACATCGTGGCGCTCGGCCTCTATGTGCGGCTCCAAGCCGTGCTCGCGCAGCGTGGCGCTGGTTACGGGCCCGATCGAGACGATGCGTGTCGTGGGCGAAAGGCGCACATGGTCGGGGGCCGATTCGTCGTTGTGAAGCTCGGCGTGGGCGTCCGCAAAAGTGCGATGCCCCGCGCGCGCGCGCGGGGCATCGAGGAAATAGCGAACACTCGAGGACGAGGTGAAGGTGATGTAATCGGCTGTCTGGGCCTGCCGTAGCGTTCGCTCGGATAGCGGCTCGGCAACAGTCTCGTACAGTGCCAGCACGTCGACCCGGGCTCCGCGCGCGCGCAGCGCGTCGGGCAACACCTCGCGTGCTCCGCTGGCGGTGGCCAGGAGCGCGTGCTTCACCTCGAAATCGCTCAAAGCTTCAACGAGCGACTCGGCGACGAAGCGCTCGGGCACCACGTCGGCAGCGATCCCGTGCTCGGCGAGCGCGCGCGCTGTGCCAGGTCCGATCGCCGCGACGCGCGTGCCGGCGAGCGAGCGAGCGTCGCGCCCGCCGGCAGCCAGGCGCTCGAACAGGCGCTCGACTCCACCTGCGCTCGTCAGGCAGATCAGGTCGTAAGGCGTGGGGTCAAGCGGTGGCCCGTCGAGCGTGCGCGTACGGATCGTCGGCGCCTCGATCACGCTCGCGCCGAGTGCGGTCAGGCGCTGGGACAGCCCGCTGGACTGGGCGCGCGCCCGGGTCACGGCCACAGTGCGCCCGGCCAGCGGTCGCGCCGGGAGCCACCGCAAATCCTCGGCAAGTCCGGCGACGGCTCCGACAATCGCGATTGCCGGAGCTTTTACCTGCTCGCGCTCGGCGACCTCGACGATCGTGGCGAGCGTGCCGCCGATGGTGCGCTGGTCGGGCAGCGTGCCGCGTTCCACGAGCGCCACGTCCTGGGAGGGCGCCCGCCCGGCGGCGATCAGCCGCTCGGCGATGTGCGCCAGCTGGCGCACGCCCATGTAGAAGACGAGCGTGCCGGGGAACGCCGCCAGGGCCGCCCAGTCGAGCTCCGCGCTGTGCTCGCCCGCCCCGTCCTCGCCGGCTCGTCGACTGCCGCGCTCCTCGCCGACGGACATACGAGCTGTGCCGTCCGATGTATCTTCGCGAGTGTGCCCGGTCACAAGCGCCACGCCAGTCGATAGGCCGCGATGCGTCACCGGAATGCCCGCGTAGGCGGCTGCGGCGACGCCTGCCGTCACCCCCGGCACGACGCTGAACTCGATCCCCGCCGCACGCAGCGCAAGAGCCTCCTCGCCGCCGCGTCCGAATACAAAGGGATCGCCGCCCTTCAGTCGCACCACCTCTGCACCGGCGAGCGCCCGCTCGATCATCAGCGCCTGCGTCTGTTCCTGTGGCACGGAGTCGCCACCCCCCTCCTTGCCGACGAACAGCAGCTCTGCCTCACCGCGTGCTCCCTCCAGTGCCTGCATTGGGATCAAGCGGTCGTAGAGGATTGTGTCGGCGCGCGCGATCAGCTCCAACGCTCGCGCGGTCAGTAGTCCAGGGTCGCCAGGGCCAGCTCCGACCAGATGCACCCGCCCCGGACCCTCAGCCGTGCTCAACGGCCAGCTCCTCGGCGCGTGTGAGCAACTCGCGGGCGCCAACCGCCTCCAACCGCTCGGCCATGCGGACGCCCAGCTCCTCGGGGTCGTAGAAGCCGCCGAGCAGCTCGTCGGCGATCCACTCCGAGCCGTCGGGTAGCCCGACCCACGCGTGCATGTGCAGGCAGCCGCAGCCCGCTGCTGCAGCGTGTGCGCCGAGGGGGGTGTTGCAGCTTGCCCCAAGCGCGTGGGCGAGCGCTCGCTCGGCCAGCAGGCAGGCCGAGGCATCCTTGTCGAGTATCGGCGCTACAGCATCGCTCACAGCCGCGTCTCCGGTGCGCGCCTGCAGCCCGAGCGCTCCTTGGCCGGGCGCCGGCACGAAGTGCGCAGCGTCGAGCGTGCAGCCGATGTCGCGCTCGCGGCCCAGCCTTTGCAGGCCGGCCTTCGCAAGCACGATCGCGTGCAGCGAGGCGTCGCTGCCTCCGCTGCCGTCGCCGCTGGCGGTGACCGCGCTCGCGAGCTTGCGCAGACGCGTGTCGATGTTGCCGCGCAGGCTCACCACTTCCAGGTCTCCTCGGGCGGCACGCAGCTGGGCGGCTCTGCGCACGCTGCTGGTACCGACGCACGCCCCTTCGGGCAGCTGCTCGAGCGAGCGAGCGCCGATCAGCGCGTCCTCGGCGGCGGCCCGATTCGGGGAGCCCAGCAGCTCGAGGCCATCGTGCAGCTCGACCGGTATGTCCTTGGCGGAGTGCACCGCCAGATCGATCTCCTCCGCCAGCAGCGCCTGCTCGAGCTCGGCCACCCAGCGCGACTTGTCGTCGCGAGGCGATCTTTCGCGCGGGGAACCCTTCTCCTCGAGAGGCCGTTCCTCGCGGCGTGCCCTTGCGCCATGGCCGTTGCTCGCACTGCTGCCACGTCCACCGTTGCGCATGCCATTGTGTCCGGGGAGCTCGCGCTCGCCATTCGGGGGTTCGTACATGATGTCGCCGCGGGTGCGCACCACGACGATCTCGGCTCCACCCAGCCACTCTGCAACAAGTCGCGCCTGGGCGAGCGCGAGCGCGCTGCCGCGCGTTCCGATGCGCATCGGAACGACCGCGCCTCCTAGGAGCCGCTCTTGCGGGCACTCTGAATCGAGCGCACCTCGGCAAGAGTCTCGTTGTCCTGCTCGGCCTGGGTCTCGGCCCGCTTGGCCTCGCGGGCGGGCTCCTCATCGAGCCCGAACAGCTCGCGCACGAGCTGCAAGGTTGCGTGGCCCCCAGCCTGCCCGGAGCCATGGGGAGTGTCCTGCAGGGTGCGCTCCTGAGAAAGGCTGCGCAGGCGGATCGTCGGCTCGTGCAGCAGGCGCCCGAGAACCGCGCGCGCAACCGCCTCGACGCGCATCAGGTCGCGCTCTGAGGCCGACTCCCAGCGGCCTTCGTTCTCGGAGAGGATCTGCTCGACGATGCGGTTGCCGTGTTCGCGCAGCGCGCTCACGGTGGGCAACGTCTCGGCCTGGCCGAGCCAGCGCGCGAAGCGATGGATCTCCTCCTCGACGATCTGCTCGGCTTGTGGGACGATCTCGCGGCGAGCGCCGAGATTGCGCTGCACGACTGCCTGCAGGTCGTCGATGTCGTACAACGTGACCCCGTCGATGTCGCCGCAGCGCGAGTCGATGTCGCGCGGCACGGCGATGTCGATCAGCAGCAGCGGCCGGCCGCTGCGCTGGGCCATCACCAGCGTAAGCTCCTCGCTGCCGACGATCGGGTGCGGCGAGGAGGTCGAGGAGACGACGATGTCGGCCTCCAGCAGCTGCTCCGGGAGTTTGTCGAGGCCGACGACCGAGCCACCGAAGCGCTGCGCGAGGCTGAGCGCGCGGTCGGCGTGACGGTTGGCGACGAAGATCGTGCCGACGCCTTGGTGTGCGAGCGCCTGCGCGGTCAGCTCGCTCGTCTCACCCGCGCCGAGCAGCATCACGCGTCGTGCGCCGAGGTCGCCGAGCACGTCCTGGGCGAGGTCCACAGCCACCGAGGGCACGGACACGCGCGAGGAGCCGATGCCGGTCTCCGAGCGCACGCGCTTGCCCGTCGTCAGGGCCGCTGCGAACAGGCGGTTTGACAGGGGGCCGGTCGTGCCGGCCTGCATCGCCGCCTCATAGGCGCGCTTGACCTGACCCTGGATCTCGGCCTCGCCGAGGATCATCGACTCCAGGCCCGCGGTCACGCGATACAGCTGGCGGGCGGCCTCGCAGTTGCGCGGCGAGTAGATCTCCTGCGCAAGCTCCGTGGGTCGGATGCTCGCGCGGCGCGCCAGTAGGCCGAGCACATCGGTCTCGGCCTGCACAGGATCGCCGACGACGAGGTAGATCTCGGTGCGGTTGCAGGTCGAGATGACGACGGTCTCGTGTACCTCGGGGCTCTCGGCGATCTGTTGGGCGAACTCGACGGCCATCCCCTCCGTGAAGGCTAGGCGCTCGCGTAGCGCGACGGGCGCGGTCTTGTGGGAGATCCCGAGCGCCAGCAGCTCACTCATACCGTCTCACGTTCCTTCTCACGCTCTTGAGCGCTCAGGTCGCGCACCTTGCGCTCGACGCGGCCCAGCCGCACCGCCATGATCGCCACATAGATCAAGACGATCGCGAAGAACACGATGTAGGCGGCGGCCACGTAGCCGTCGTTTGAGTGTTCGGGCAGGGTTGTGGCGAGCGGATTCACGATTGGTAGCCGAGGATTCGCGAGCGGGCTTTGAGCAGGATGCGGGTGCGCTTGGCGGCCAGCTCGTAGGAGCACAGCGTCGCGAACAGCAGCGCGATCGCCACGAGCGAGACGAGGAACGTAAAGCCCATCGATGCGGGCAGGTTGGAGGAGCTGCCGAGCACGCGCGGGTGCAGGTAGGAGGCCGAGAGGCGCACGGCGAGGAAGTTCATCGGCACGAACGCGCCCGCGGTGATCGCGAACACCGAGGCGTAGCGCGCTTGGCGCTCCGGGTCCTCGATGGCGAAGCGCAGCGGCTGGTAGGTGGCGTACAGCAGCATGATGATCAAGAACGATACGAGCGTGGGCTCGCTCCAAACCCACCAGTGGCCCCAGGAGCCGCGCGCCCAGATCGAGCCGGTGATCAGCACCGCCACGCCGAAGATCAGGCTCATGTGGATGGCGACGTAGGAGCGCAGGTCCCAACGCTGATCGCGAGTGCGCAGATGCGCGATCGCGCACAGACCGCCGATCACGAAACCGCAGAGCGTCACGATCGCAAGCGGCACGTGCAGATAGAAGATCTTCTGCAGGAAGCCTTCTTCGGCTTCGATCGGTGCGTAGAAGAAGACCAAGCTGAGCGACACGCAAAACGCGGCGATCGTGGTAATTGAAAGGACGCGGAGTGAAGGGCGGCGCATGGTGGGCGTGCTTAGTCCTCTAGGAGGAAGTCGAACACGGCGTAGGCGATGAGGCCGAACACAAGATCATAGAGCGCAAGCGTGCCAAGCCAACGCAGCGGTGGACCACCGGGCCGTGTGGCGTACAACAGCGGTGCGCTCGCGCGCGCGCAGCCGATTACGATCGGCACGAGCAGGGGCAGCGCGAGCAGCGGCCCGAGCAGGTCGCGCGCACGCGTGCGCACCGCCAGTGCCGCTACGAGCGTGCCGATCGCGGCGACGCCGATGTCGCCGAGCGCAAGCGGCGCGAGCAGGCCGGGCAGCGCCTGGCCCAAGGGTGGGCCGAGCAGGAGCAGTCCGAACGCCGGCACCGCGATCAGCTCGAGCACGAGCAGGTAGGCCAGCAGCGCGGTCGCCTTGGCGATCAGCAGCGCGGTGCGCTCGACCGGCGCCAGCAGGAAGCCGTCGAAGCCCCCTTGGTCGGCGTCGGCGACGAACAGACGGTTGATGCCCAGCATCGCGGCGAACAGCAGGGTCACCCAGAGGATGCCGGCAGCCTCCTGGCCGCTGACGGTGTCCTGGTTCAGTGCGAAGTGGAAGACCACGAACGTGGTCACGGCGAAGAGCGACATGCCGGGGATCGACTCCAGCGTGCGCAGCTCGACCAGGAGCTCCTTGCGCAGTAGGGCACGGAGCACTTTTGCTGTTCCGGTCGGCGCATGCTGCCTAGGCCGGCGGGGTCCGACATGCGACTTATCAGCTGTTCCTACCGGCGCATGCGCCGGTAGGCCGGGACGTGCATGCACGTCCCGGGACGGAGCCGCATGCGGCTCCGTCATTCCCGAAATTGGCTCTTTGCTCATCGGTACAACTCGGCGATCTCGTTTGTGTCCACGGCGGTGGCGTCCGCCAGCAAAGACACGCGACCCGCGCGCAGACCGAGCACGATGTCGGCTTCGGCCAGTCCCCTGCCCGGGTCGTGACTGGTGACCACGCGACCGCACGCGCTCGATGGTCCGATCAGCGGCTCGACCAGCTCGATCGCAGCCGGGTCGAGATTGGCGTAGGGCTCGTCGAGCAAAAGCAGTTCCGGTTCGTGCAAAGTCGCGCGAGCCACCGCGACTCGCTGAATCATCCCGCGCGACAGCGTCCTGACCGGCTCGTCAGCTCTGCTCGTCATCGAGACCGCGGCAAGCTGCTGCTCGACGCGTTCGTCATCGACGTCGTGCAAGCGTGCGTGGTAGCGCAGGTTCTCGCGCGCGGTCAGCTCGCGGTACAGGAGTGGCTCGTGGCTGAGTAGGCCAATGCGTCCACGCACCTGCCACCCATCGTCCGGCAATTGTGTGCCAAGCACCGTGACCTTGCCTGAATGGGGCCGTAGCAGCGTCGCCAATACGCGCAGCAGTGTCGTCTTGCCGGCTCCGTTGGGACCGAATACGACCAGCGTTTGTCCCGCGTCGAGCGTGAGCGTGACGTCGTCAAGCGCCGCACGTTCGCCGTAGTTGCGGGTCAGCCCGTCGATGTCCAGCACGGTCACGGATTGGTCGGGCGTAGGTGCGCTACAAGGCGGCGACGGCCACTACTCCGGCCGCGCTCGTCGGTGCCGGCACGGGGTCGCCGTGCTCGCGCAGGCTGTCGATGTGCACTTGGACGCCCTCGCGGATCAATCGCTCTGCTTCGTCGCGACTGGCAGCCGCAACACCGAGCCCTGGCAGGTCGGGGCAATATGCGCCCCAGCCGGACGGTCCCTGCTCGTAGATGACCACATACTCGCTCACCGTTGTTCCTTATACCGCAGACAGGCGCTGCTCATGCTCGGCTTGGGCTCGCGCGATCAGCTCGCGCACGTCCTGCTCGCGCCCCTCGCGCAGCAGTTCCACCGGGTCGGGGTCGCCATTCACGATCCCCTCGAAGAACTGCTTGCGGTCCTGGTAGGTGGGCAGCGTGCCCTTGGCCCAGCCGCGCCCCTCGTTGAGCAGCACCGCAAGCTGCGCATAGGGCTCTCCGAACTGCTCTGAGATCTCGCGCTTGATGCGCTTCGCCAGGGCGGGCGAGGCCCCGGCCGTGGAGATCGCGATCGCCAGTGGGCCTGTGCGCACGATCGCCGGCAGGATGAAGTTGCACAGCGGCGGCACGTCCACGACGTTGACGAGCATCGCGCGGCGCTCCGCGTCGTCGTACACGGCGATGTTCACGTCCGTGTCGTTCGTAGCGGCGATCGCCATGAACACGCCCTCCAGATCCTGCGCTCCGGCGTAGGCGCGCCGCTCCCAGCGGATCGAGCCCTCGGCCGCGTATTGGGCCAGCGCCGGCTCGGCCTCGGGGGCGATCAATGTGACCTCGCCGTCACAGGCCAGCAGCCCCTCGACCTTCTCCAGGCCGATCTCCCCACCGCCGACGACCAGGCTGCGCCGCCCCTTCAGCTTCAGGCAGGCGATGTAAAAGGGCGTCGAGAGCATGTCCGCGACGCAGCTCTGGTCGCAGATCCCCTTGCGCAATTGGCAGACGCACTCCTTGCCTGCATAGGCCTGGGCGGGCATGGCTACAGGTTAGTCGAGCCTCAGTATGTCGAGCGAATACGCGCCGTCAGGCGGCGACAGTGCTTGGCGGGTGCAGTTGCAGACGAGTGGTCATAGGCAACTCGATGATCTCGCCGCCGGCCTCCACGGTGGGCTTGGCACGCTTTTGCAAGAAGACTCCAAGTAGAAGGATCACGAACCCCGCTGCCAGACGTGCGTTTGTAGGCTCGATTACCACGTCGCTTCCGTCGTCGTGGACGATCACGGTCGGGCGGCGCTCGCCCAGGTTGCGGCTAACGATCTGGCCCAGCCCCTCGACGCTCGAGGCGACGAATTCGCTTCCGCTCGGGTAACGGCGATCCTCGCCCATGACGGCCTTCAAGAACCGCTCGTCTGTAGCGCGTGCTGCTGCCGACTTCTCGCCTGTCCGATCGCTCATGTCCGCTTTTCCTTCCATCTCCGCATGATCGCAGGCCAGTTGCCGTCGAGCAAGTCGATCGCGGCCGGCAACGCATGTGTGGCGGCGCCGACGAAGAACTCGCGCGCCGGCTGCTTGACGTTGCCTATGTAGTGGTGCTCGTCGTGCTTGCCATGTGCGTTGTCGAAGAGGTGGATCGTTCTCCAGGATCTTTCAACGAGAGTCTCCAGGCGAGCGACGTACTGTACGGGTGGGCGTCCCGCGTGAGCACGACAATTCGCAGCTCTGGTCCAAGTCCCTTGAACCACTCTCGTTGCTCCATGACTGCATCATGTCGTCAGGTTGGGACGGTTCTGTGCCCCCCGGTGGTATGCGCCGGCTTTACCTACGCCCCAGCGCCCGCAGCCCTACGCGCGCCAGCGTCACGCCACTCTGGCGCCAGGCCTGCTCGCGGTCGGACTCGCGCGTGGAGCGCAACTTGGCGGCAGCGCGGGCAGCGCCAGCCGACAGCTCGTCATACGGTCCCCACCACAGCCCGCGTACGCCTGAGGGGTCCCAGGTGATCAGCTTCTCCTGTGCGCAAGCACGCAGCCCTGCCTCGCCGAGCGTGCGCCCCAGGCCGCTGCCCGCGGCCGCGCCCCAGGGACCGCGCGAGACGGCCGGGCTCGGCAGGTGGTCGTTGAGCCACACCATGCCCGCGTCGAGCTTGCGCGCGATACGCATGCCGCGGTAGCGATCGGCCGTCCAAACGGACGCGCCGAGGCCGTAGGGACTGTCGTTGGCCAGCGCGATCGCCTCGGAGACCGAGCCGACGGTCATCACAGCCAGCACGGGTCCGCCGATCGGCTCGCGCATCAGGCGCATCTCGTGCGTCACGCCGGTCAGTACTGCGGGCGCGTAGAAGGCGCCGGGGCTCGGTGCCGCTTGCGCCCCGCTCGTGCTCACGCCGCTTGGCGTGCCTGCCCTGCGCTCCGTCGAGCTTGCGGACGCGAGCCCCACGAGGTCGTCAGGGTCGACCGGCCCGCCGCAATGCTGGGTGGCGCCCTGTATGACCGCCTCCTCCACCAGCTCGCGCACGTGTGCCAGGCGCCGCTCTGAGGCGAGCGGCCCGATCTGAACGTGCGGGTCGCTTGGGTCGCCGACGTTCATCGCTCGCGCCCCGGCAACGAGCCGAGCGACAAGCCGCTCGGTGACCTCGGGCGCCGCGTAAATACGCTCGACCGCTCCGCGCGCCTGCCCCGCGCCGGCGCATCCTGCCCACAGCGCAGCGGTAGCCGCGCGCGCAACGTGGGCGTCGGCGAGCACCAGCATCGCGTCCTTGCCGCCCAGCTCGACCGTCACCTCCTTCTCCTGGGAGACGCACTCGCGCGCCACCGCGCGGCCCGTGGTTGGCGAGCCGGTGAACAACAGCTTGTCCACGGGCGCCCGCGCCAGCTCCAATCCGACGTCGGCACCGCCGTGGACGACGCGCACCAGGCCCTCGGGCAGGCCCGCGCGCGCGAGCACGCGTGCGATTCGCTCGGCCGCTATCGAGGCGCGCGGCGCCGGCTTGAAGACAACGCCGTTGCCGGCCAGCAGCGCCCCGGCGATCTGGCCGAGCGGCTGTGCGAATGGGGCGCTGCCGGCGCCGATCACGCCCACGACGCCGTAGGGCTCGTACGCGATTCGGGCGCGCTTGGTCAGCGACAGCGAGCGGTGCACGCCGACGCGACGCCCCCCGAGCACGCCTGCACCGTCGTGTGCCACCCACTTCAGCGCGTCGATTGCGACCAGCAGCTCCAGCGTCGCCACCTCTGTGCGCGGGCGCGCCTGCTCGGCGGCGATCGTCTCGCGCAGCTCGTCCAGCTCGTCCACGATCGCCTGGGCCATGCGGCGCATGTAGCGCGCCCGGTCCTCCAAGCGCAAGAGCGCCCACAGCGGCTGAACCTTGGCAACCTGAGCGACCACCTCGGAAACATCTGGTTCTGTGGCGTCCAGGTTCATTTGGATACTTCAAGTTTCACAAGAGGTTGCCGACAAGGGTTGTCGAACCATGTAGTTCGTGACACACATTACGAGACTCGGCGGTTCGCGAGGAAGGGGCGCAGGTGTATAGGACAATTCAGGCATCGATCGGAACGCTGTTGGCATTCATGCTGGTTGTGGGTGTGAGCGCGTGTGGCAGCTCATCCACTTCCTCGGGCAAAGGCCCGATCAGCGTGCTGATGGGTACCGCTCCCGACTCGCTCGACCCCGGGTTGGGCGCGACCACACAGTCCTATGAGGCCACCTGGATCACCTACACGGGGCTTGTCACGTACGCGCACGTCTCAGGCGAAGCGGGCACCAAGCTGATCCCGGGCGTTGCCCAGAGCCTGCCGACCGTCACGGGCGGCGGCAGGACCTATACCTTCATGCTGCGCAAAGGCCTCGTCTACTCGAACGGCGCGCCGGTCAAGGCCTCGGATTTCGCCTACGCGATCGAGCGCACGATCAAGCTCGGCTGGGGCAGTGAGAGTTTCCTCACGGAAAACATCGCGGGCGCCGAAGAATTCCAGGCAGGCAAGGCCTCCTCCATCTCGGGCATCCAGACCGACGACGCCACAGGCAGGATCACGATCCAGCTGGTGGCTCCCTATGGCCCGTTCCTGAACGTGCTCGCCTTCCCGGCAGCCGGACTGGTGCCGAGCGGCACGCCGATGAAAAGCCTGAACAACGCTCCGCCACCCGGTATCGGGCCGTATGAGATCGAGAGCGTCGTGCCGAACAAGTCGTTTGCGATGGTGCTCAACCCCAACTGGTCCAAGGACGCCATCCCGGGCATTCCCGCCGGGCACGAGAACATCGACGTGAGCATCGTCTCCAACAACCAGAGCCAGGCCGAGCAGGTGCTGAACAACAGCGCGGACGTGTTCGATTACAACGACACGATCCCGCCGACGCTGATCTCGCAGATCGAAAGTCAGGCTTCCGATCGCTTTGCCAAGGAGCCGACTGTCTCCGGCTTGTACTTCTTCCTGAACGTCAAAGAAGCTCCCTTCAACAATGCCCGCGCTCGCCAAGCGGTCAACTACGGGCTCAACCGCCAGGCGCTGCAGCGCCTGGACAGCGGCATGCTCCAGCCCGCCTGCTTCTTCCTGCCGGCCGGCATGCCCGGCCATCCCACGAACGCCCCCTGCCCCTATGGCGAACCGAACGCGCAGCCGAATCTGGCCAAGGCTAAGGAACTGGTGCGTCAGGCCGGCCTCGAGGGCGCCCCGGTGACCGTGTGGGGCGGCTCGCGCGCGCCGCACAAGGAATTTGTCGACTACTACACGAGCATGCTCAACGAAATCGGCTTCAAAGCGACTGAGAAGATCGTCGCCGACGCGCAGTACTACGCGACCGTCGGCAACCTCTCCAACAAAGCGCAGACGGGCTTCCTCTCCTACAGCCAGGACTTCCCCAACCCGATCGACTTCTACCAGTTGCTCGACGCCAAATCGATCCAGCCGACCGAAAACCACAATCTCAGCCAGGTCAACGACCCGCACATCCAAAGCGAACTGGCTTCGCTGGGGCCGATCCCCTCCTCGCAACTGGGCTCGGTCGTGCCGCGCTGGCAGGCGCTTGACGAGTACACAGCCAAGCAGGCATACATGCTCGTGTCCGGCTACGAAGAGGTGCCCAAGTTCTTCTCGAACAGGATCAACTTCGGGGCGGCGGTTTTCCACCCGGTGTACGGCAACGACTGGTCTTCGCTTGAACTGAAGTAAGCGGGCCGCGGCTAAAGTCCGCTCGCCCGCAATGGCGATGAGTAGGTATGAGGACCCTCCTGCGCAATCGCGTGGCGCTCGCGTTCGGGGCGCTGTTCGTCGCGATCGTCTTTGCCTGCCTGCTTGCGCCCGTGTACGCGAAAGACGTCGCGCACACAGGCCCCAACGACAACCACATAACCGAGACGATCGACGTCGGCGGCAAGCAGGTCGATGTCGTCTCGCCCACCGGGGTGCCGATCGGCCCGACCTGGAAAGGGCGCTTCTTCCTCGGCGCGGACTCCAACGGCCGTGACGTGGCCGTGCGGCTGCTCTACGGCGGTCGCAATTCGCTCGAGATCGCCGGCATCGCGACGCTGATCACGATGCTGCTGGCAATCCTGCTGGGCACATTGGCAGGCTACATGCGCGGCATCCTCGACGGCGTCCTCTCGCGTCTTTTCGACCTCGTCTGGGCCTACCCGGCGGTGCTGCTCGGCGTGGCGCTGGGCGTGGCGCTGGCCGTGGGCGGCATCGACCTCGGCCTGTTCACCTTGCACAGCGGCTCGCTGCTGCTGCCGGCGTTCGTGATCGGGATCGTCTTCTTCCCCTATGTGGCAAAGCCTTTGCGCGCACAGGCGTTGTCGTTGCGCGAGCGTGAGTTCGTCGACGCCGCCCGTGTCCAAGGTGTCGGCTCGCTGCGCATCATGTTTGACGAGATCCTGCCCAACCTGACGTCGAGCATCGTCGTGTTCGTGCCGCTGATCATCGCCAACGCGATCCTGCTGGAGGCAGGCCTGTCCTATCTCGGCGCCGGCGTGCAGGACCCCAACCCCTCGTGGGGCACGATGCTCGCCGATGGCATCCGCCTGATCCCGGGCGCTATCCATTTGGTGCTGGTGCCGGGGATCATGCTCGTTTTGACGGTGCTCTCGGTGAACGTCTTCGCCGACGGCGTGCGCGACGCGCTCGACCCGAAGGCGACCGTGCGGGGGCGGCTGTGATGGAGGCCTCCTCCGCGCCAATCCCCAGTCTGGGCAGCGGGCTCTCCACCGGCGCCGCGGGCTCGTCGGGTCCGCGTGTCTCGGACGCGGCGGCTCGTCACGCATGGCTGGCCCGCTTCGTCGTGCGGCGCTTGGCCTCGCTGGTCGCGGTGCTGTTCGCGATCACGGTCCTAACCTTTCTGATCTTCCAGGCGATCCCCGACGGCGACCCGGCGCTGCGCATGGCTGGGCGCCTTGCGAGCCCGCAGCAGGTGCAGGCCGTGCGCGTGCAGTGGGGCTTCGACAAGCCGATCTATGTGCAGTACCTCAAGACGATGGAAAAGGTGCTCGACGGCAGTGTCATCTCCTACTCACAGCAGGTCAACGTCGAGCAGGAAATCGTTCGCGACCTGCCGCCGACGGTCTCGCTGGCGCTCGGCGCGGGCGTCATCTGGCTGGTCTTCGGTGTGCTGTTCGGTCTGCTCAGCGCGGTCTACGCCGGACGCTGGCTTGACCGTCTGCTCAGCGTCGTTGCCCTCACCGGGATCTCGATGCCGGTGTTCTTTCTCGGCGCGATCATGCTCTACTGGCTCGGCTACAAGTGGGGCCTGTTGCCGCTCGGCGGCTATGTGCCGCTGACGGTCGATCCTTGGGGCTGGTTCACGCACATGCTGATGCCCTGGGTGGCATTGTCGGTCGTCTCTGTCGGCGTCTATTCGCGCGTCTTGCGGGCGAACGTGCTCGACGTGATGCGCGAGGACTATGTGCGCACGGCACGCGCCAAGGGCCTCTCCGAGCGGCGCGTGCTGGTCCGCCACGTGCTGCGCAACTCGCTGATGGGGATCGTCACGTTGTGGGGCCTCGACTTCGCCTGGGTGATCGGCGGCGGCGCGATCCTCGTCGAGTCGGTCTTCAACCTCGGCGGTGTCGGCCAGTATGCGGCGCAGTCGATCGGTCGTTTGGACGTGCCGCCGGTGATGGTCATCACGATGCTGGTGGCTTGCGCGGTGGTGGTGCTAAGCGCGATCGTGGACATCCTCTACGCGGTGCTCGATCCGCGGGTGAGATTGTGACCGTCAGCGGCGGCGGTCTTGGGCGTCCGGAGGCGCATCGACTGGTGCACGAGCCGACTGCTCGTGGCGGAGCCGTGGCGACACATGATGGTCGGCCGCTGCTCGACGTGCACGACTTGAGCGTGTGCTTCGCCACCCGCGATGGCGACGTGCAGGCGGTGGACGGCGTGTCCTTCCAGCTCGGTGGCGGCGAGGTGCTGGCGATCGTGGGCGAGTCGGGCTCGGGCAAGTCGGTGTGCGCGATGAGCCTGATGGGGCTGACGCGCGGGCCGAACGCGACGATCTCCGGTAGCGCGATGTTCGAAGGGCGCGACCTGATCGGCGCGACCGAGGCCGAGTTGCGACGCATTAGGGGGGCGCAGCTGGCGATGGTCTTCCAGGACCCGCAGTCCTCGCTGAACCCGGTGTATCGCGTCGGCGACCAGATCTCCGAGCAGATCAGGGCGCACGAACCGTTCGTCTCGCACGCCCAGGCTTTGGCGCGCGCCGTCGCGCTGATGGAGCGGGTCGGTATTCCGCGGGCGGCTGAGCGCGTGCGCGCCTATCCCCACGAGCTCTCCGGCGGCATGCGCCAGCGCGTGATGATCGCGATGGGCCTCTCGCTCGGCGCGAAGGTGTTGCTCGCCGACGAGCCGACGACCGCGCTCGACGTGACCGTGCAAGCGCAGATCCTCGAGCAGCTCAAGCGGCTGCGCGAGCAGGAGGACTTGAGCATCGTGCTCGTCACGCACGACTTCGGTGTCGTGGCCGACATCGCGGACCGCATCGCGGTGATGCAGACGGGCAAGATCGTCGAGCAGGGGGTGGCCGCGCAGATCCTGTACGAGCCAAAGCACCCCTACACGCAGGGGCTGCTGGAGGCGTTGCGGCCTTCAAAAAAGGCCGATGCCCCCCGCGCGCGCGGGGGGGCAGCACTTTTGGACCGTCAAGCGGACCCCCTTGCCCACGCAGACGGGGCACGGCATGCCGAGGGCGTCGAGGTCGGGCCTTCCAAAATGGCCGATGCCCCCCCTGCGCGCGGGGGGGCTTTGCTTTTGGAGATCGACAACCTGCGCGTCAGCTACGCTGGGCGCAGCCGCCGCGACGCGTCGATCGATGCGCTTGACGGCGTGTCGTTGACGCTCGAAGCCGGCGAGACGTTGGCGATCGTCGGCGAGTCTGGCTCTGGCAAGACGACGCTGTTGCGCTCGATTGCACGCCTGATCGAGCCGGCCGACGGCATGATCCGCCTGCAGGGCCAGGATCTGGCAGGGGCGCCGCGGCGCAAGCTTGCCTCGCTGCGCAGGGAGCTGGGGGTGGTCTTCCAGGACCCACAGGCGTCGCTGAACCCACGCAGGCGTGTCGGCGCCACGCTCGAGCGGGCGCTGCGCGCTCGTGGCTTGGGCAAGGCCGAGGCGCAGCGTGAGGTGGGACAATCGCTCGAGCGAGTCGGCCTGAAGCAGGCTTACGCGACGCGCTACCCGCATGAGCTCTCCGGGGGAGAGCGTCAGCGTGTCGGGATCGCGCGCGCGCTCGCCGGCGAGCCGCGACTGGTCCTGCTCGACGAGCCCGTGTCCTCGCTCGACGCCTCGATTCGGCGCGGTGTGATCGACTTGCTCGGCGAGTTGCAGCAACAGCTCGGCTGTGCCTATGTGCTCGTCTCGCACGACTTCGCGACCGTCGAAGCTCTGGCCGATCGGGTCGCCGTGATGCACGTGGGCAAAATCGTCGAGTCCGGAGCGGCCAAGCAAATTCTTTTGGAACCCGAGCATCCGTACACGCAGGAGCTGATCGCTGCCTGCCCAAAGATCCCCGGCTCAGTCCCGTCCTCTGTCCCTGAGGAGAAGCGCGTCCCGACGGGTTCGACGGACCGACGAGCCTGACCGGTTGGGGCCCGAGGGTCCACGCCTGATTGGGCCTGCTTGCCCGGTGGCGTAGCATCGGGCTCGTGGACGACGCCACGCAGCTCCTCCAGAGCCTGATCCGCTTCGACACGGTCAACCCGCCCGGCAACGAGCGCGCTGCGATCGAGCACCTCGAGCAGATCCTCACCGACGTCGGCTTCCAGTGCGAGCTGCTTGCCGCCGTGCCGGAGCGCCCGAACCTCGTGGCGCGATTGAAAGGCAGGAGCGACGGTCCCACCCTCTGCTACCTGGGTCACGTCGACACGGTGCTTGCCAATGCCGGCGAGTGGGCACGCGACCCCTGGTCGGCCGATATTGCCGACGGCTGTCTGTGGGGGCGCGGTTCGCTCGACATGAAGTCGCAGGTGGCTGCCGAGGTGGCCGCCGCCGCCGGCCTGGCGCGCGAAGGCTGGCGTCCCGCGCGCGGCGAGTTGCTGATCGTCGCCGTCGTGGATGAGGAGACCGGCGGTGAGTTGGGCGCCAAGTGGCTTACCGAGACACACCCCGAGAAGGTGCGCTGCGACATGCTGCTCAACGAGGGTGGCGGGCCCTATTTCGAGCTGTCCGGCCAGCGCTACTACGGCGTGTGCTGCGCCGAGAAGGGCGTGTTTCGCTTCACGGTCTCAACCGACGGTGCGGCAGGGCATGCTTCGATGCCGAAGCTCGGCGACAACGCGCTGCTGAAGCTGGGGCCGGTGCTCGAGCGCTTCGCGACCCGTCAGCCCGCGCTCGCGCCGACGGCTGAGCCGCTTGCCTTCCTGCGCGGTGTGGGCGAGGAGGACTCCGATCCCGCCGCCGCGCTCGCCCGTCTGGAGCAGATCGACCCACGCTTGCTGCAGTTGCTGGAGCCGATGTTCGGTGTGAGCTTTGCGCCGACCAAGGTCTCGGCGTCGGAAAAGATCAACGTGATCCCTTCCAAAGCCGAGCTGCGTGTGGATTGCCGCGTGCCGCCGGGCCTGGGGGAAGCGGAGACCAGGCACGCGATCGAGCAGGTGCTCGGCGGGATCGAGGGCCTGGCGTTGGAGTTCGGCGGCGCGAACGGTGACGCGGCGGCCGGTCAGGCGGTGAGCGGTGGCACGGCAGGTGGCCCTGCGGGCGCTGGCGCTGCACCCCGCGCGCGGGGTGCGCTGCACATCGACTTCACCGAGCGCATAACCGGCAACCGCTCGCCGCTCGTCTCGCCGCTGATGGATGCACTCGGGGCGTGGGTCTCCGAGCACGATCCTGGCGCCAAGACGGTGCCGACGATTCTGCCCGGCTTCACCGACTCGCGCCACTTCCGCGCTGCCTTCCCTGAGTGCGTTGCTTACGGCTTCTTCCCGCAGCGCCACCAGTCGCTGCTTGAAACGCAGGCGCTGATTCACGCCCCCGACGAGCGCATCGACGTGCGCGATCTGGAATGGGCCGCGGAATTTTACCGAGACCTCGCGCTAGGACTGCTCGGCTAGATGCGTTGATTGAGCGATGGTGCTTGCAACCTCGCTCGTGACGGACATCCAGAACTGGTCCTACCAGTGGTCCAGCGTCGTGATGATCGTGTTCTTCATGGCGCTGATCTACCTGATGTGGCGCACCTTGAAAGTGATGCCGCGCGTCAAGCCGCAGCAGATCAAGCCGTCCTCCAACCAGTCGGTCGCATGGAAGGACATCGCCGGCGCCGACGAGGCCAAGGCCGAGCTGCAGGAGATCGTCGAGTTCCTGCGCGACCCCAAGCAGTTCGAGAAGCTCGGAGCGAAGGTGCCAAAGGGCATCCTCCTGCACGGCCCACCCGGGACCGGCAAGACATTGCTGGCCAAGGCGGTCGCGCACGAGTCCGGCGCGCAGTTCTTCGCACAATCGGCGGCGGCGTTCGTGGAGATGTTCGCGGGCCTCGGCGCGGCGCGCATCAGGCGCCTGTTCGCGATCGCGCGCAAGCAGGAGCCGGCGATCATCTTCATCGACGAGCTCGACGCCGTTGGCGGGCGGCGCGGGGCGGACTTCTCCGGTGAGAAGGACCAGACGCTCAACCAGCTGCTGGTCGAGATGGACGGCTTTGCCACGAGCGGACGCCTGGTGGTGATCGCTGCCTCCAACCTGCTCGACAAGCTCGATCCGGCGCTGCTGCGCCCCGGCCGCTTCGACCGCCAGATCTTCGTCACTCCCCCCGATGTGAAGGGCCGCAAGGGCGTGCTCGGGGTGCACACGCGCGACAAGCCGTTGGGGGATGTTGACCTTGGTCTCGTGGCGCAGCAGACGAGCGGGCTGACCGGCGCAGACCTGGCCAACATCTGCAACGAGGCGGCGATCTTCGCCGCACGGCGTGGCGGCAAGAACATCACCGGTGGGGACTTCGACCAGGCCTTGGAGCGGGTGATCGCCGGGGTGCAGTCGCACCGCGTTCTCAACGCTCACGAGAAGCGCGTCGTCGCCTTTCACGAGGCCGGCCACGCGCTCTGCGGTGAGCTGCTGCCGTCGGTCGATCGCGTGCACCGTATCTCGATCGTGCCGCGTGGACGCGCACTCGGCTACACGCTCAACCTGCCTGCCGAGGATCGCTACCTGAAGACGCGCGAGGAGCTGCTCGACTACATGACAATGCTGCTGGGGGGCCGCGTGGCCGAGCAGGTGGTATTCGGCGCGATCACCACAGGCGCCTCCGACGACTTGAAGCGCGTGGCTGACATCGCGCACTCGATGGTGCACGACTATGCGATGGGCAGCGCCGGTGTTGGCCGCACCCCGGACGGCGACGTGCGCCTGTCGGAGACCACCCTGCGCCTGCGTGACGAGGAGCGTCGCGAGCTGGCCGACGAAGCACGGCGCGCCGCACGCAGATTGATCGTCAGTCATCGCGCCCAGCTCGACGCGCTCGCGGCGGAGCTGCTCTCGAGCGAGGTGCTCGACCGTGATGCGATCGACCGCGTGATGGTGGGCGTGCCGCGTTTGGAACGCCGGCCGGGCGTGGGGTTGCGTGTCGCGGCTGCCATGCCGGCAGCTGTCCCGGCGCCGGCAACCGCTGCTGTGCCCGCGTCCATGTCGACGGCAACCCCGGCTGCTGGGCCGGTGGATGTGCCAAGACAGGCGCCCGCTTCGACCCCTCCGCTTCACCCCGAGGACGCCTGACGGCATTTTCGCGGCCGTCGCGATTTCGTCTCGCCCCCAAAGGCTAGACTGCGGGGCGTGTTCAACCGGATCGACCACATCGGCATCGCCGTCGAGGAGATCGACGGCTCGCTTGCCCTCTACCGGGACGCCTTCAAGATGGAGGTGGCCCACCGCGAGATCGTCGAGGAGCAGGGGGTCGAGGCGGTCTTGCTGGACATCGGCGAGAACCACATCGAGCTGGTCGCGCCGCTCGGGCCGGACACGCCTGTGGGCAAGTTCCTCGCCAAGAAGGGGCCAGGCCTGCACCACGTCGCCTACCAGGTGTCCGACATCGAGGCGACCCTCGCTGCGCTGCGCCAGGCCGGCCAGCCGCTGATCGACGAGCACCCGCGCGTCGGCATTCGCGGTGCACTGGTGGCGTTCCTTGACCCAAGAGGCACCGAGAGAGTGCTCACCGAGCTAGTTCAACCCGTGGAGGATCACCGATGGCCCATCAGCACAGACGCGTAAGTGTCGGATTCCAAGGCGGCCAGGTGCTCTCGCTGCGTGTCACCGACGAGCAGCTCGAGTCGCTCTACAAGGCGCTCGGCGACGGCGGCTGGCACGAGTTCGGAACCGAGGAAGGGCCGGTGCGCTTGTACCTCGGGCAGGTCGTCTATGTCCGCGTGGAGGATAGCGACCAGCGTGTCGGCTTTGGTACCTAGACGCCCGATGGGCGGCGCAATACTGCGTCCTCCCTCCCTTGTGTGCTAAAGCACACTGCGGTCGGTGCGTCCTTGTCTTGCTTGCCCCTCGAACGTCTAGGACCTTTTGATGTCGCTCGATGAGCGCCTGCTGCGGGTCGCGCGCACCTGGAGGCACACGCCTGCGTCCGAGCGCAAAGTGGCACGCTTCTCGCTGCTCGGCGAGCACGCTGGGGTTTGGCTCGTGTTGGGGGTGGCGGAGTCGCTGCGCTCGAGCGGTGAGCCGCGCGCGCGTTGGGCGCGCGCGACCGGCGCTGTCGCCGGCACGTATGCGGCCAATACGGCGCTGAAGCTGGTTGTGCGGCGGGTGCGCCCCGAACTGCCCGGCTTGCCGCCGCTGACGAGCACACCGACGCGCTTCGGCTTCCCGAGTGCCCACTCCTCGAGCTCGTTTGCCGGCGCGCTTGCCTACAGCCGCGCGGGTTTCCCGGCGATGCCGCTGTACGCGCTCGCCGTAGGGCTTGCGCTCTCGCGTCTGTATCTGGGGGTCCACTATCCCTCCGACGTGCTCGCGGGCGCGCTGCTCGGCCTGACGATTGCGGGAGTTGCGGCATGAGCACGCGTATCGGCATCGTCGGCCTGCCGAATGCGGGCAAGTCTTCGCTCTTCAATGCGCTGACGAAGGCCGGCGTCGAGGCCGCCAACTATCCCTTCACGACGATCGAGCCGAACGTGGCGGTCGTGCCTGTGCTCGACGAGCGACTCGTCGAGGTCTCACAGACCGTGCGTGCCTCGGAGATCGTGTGGGACACGATCGACTTCCACGACATCGCCGGGCTCGTCGCAGGCGCGCACAAAGGCGAAGGTCTCGGCAATCGCTTTCTCGCCAACATCCGCGAGACCGACGCGATCGTGCACGTGGTGCGAGCCCACAGCGACGAGAATGTGATCCACCCGGAGGGCCGCGTCGACCCTGCAGCCGACATCGAGACGATCGAGACCGAGTTGGTGCTGGCCGACCTGGAGCAGGCAGAACGTCGCGTCGACCGTGTTGCCAAGCAGGCCAAGGGTGGCGATCGCGTCGCAATTGCCGAGGAGGCATGGCTGCGCGAGGTGATCGGCGAGCTGCAGGCCGGTCGGCCGGCGCGCTCTGTGCCACCGCCGGAGGATGCCCCGCACGCACTGCGCGACCTGGGCGCGCTGACCGCCAAGCCGGTGCTGTTCGTCGTCAATGTCGACGAGGGCTCAGAGGATGTGCCGGAGACGGTGGCCGAGCACGCCGCGGCGCAGGGGGCGGGTGTGGTGGCCGTCAGTTCGCGGATCGAGTCCGAGCTGGCCGAGCTGGAGGAGGAGGAAGCAGCCCTCATGCGAGCCGAGCTAGGCGTGTCCGAATCCAGCTTGCAGCGGATCGTGCGCGGCGCCTTCTCGCTACTGCATCTGATCGCCTTCTTCACTGCAGGCGAGGCCAAGCCGGCACAGTCCTGGCACCTGCGCGACGGCTTGACGGCGTGGCACGCCGCGGGGCAGATTCACAGCGACATCCAGAAGGGTTTCGTCAGAGCCGAAGTGGTCGGCTGGCGCGAGCTGGTCGACGCCGGTGGTTACGCGGGTGCGCGCGATCGAGGCACCCTGCGTCTGGAGGGTCGCGACTACGCGATGCAGGATGGGGATGTGATTACGGTGAAGTTCACGCCCTAGGCGAGCGCCGGCAGCGCTTGGCGCGTAGGCCGCGCGGCCCGTTTGGCTGTGGCTTCGTCGGCTGGCCGCTACTTTGCGGCGACCGCCAGCTCGTCGAGCCGCGCCGCCAAGCGCTCCATGCCGATCTCTCGCGCCTTTGCCGCGCCGCCGGAGAAGTCCGTCGGTATGTCCGGTGGACGCTCCACGTCCAACTCCACGAGCGTCGCCACGCGCTTGAACGTACGCAGCAGCTCGGCGTTCTCGTGCAGCGCCTGAGCGACGCGCGGACGCAGCTCTCCGATGCCGGCGTCTTGAGATTGTTGCTCGGCTTGCTCCAACAGGCCCTCCAAGGTGCCGTAGTTGCGCAGCAGTTCGGCCGCCGTCTTCGCCCCGATCCCGGGCGCTCCGGGCAGACCGTCGGAAGGGTCGCCGCGAAGGGCAATGAAATCGGGCACTTGTCCTGGTGCGATGCCATAGCGCTCGTGTACCTGGCTCGGTCCCAAGACAGAGCACGCCCCTCCCTTTCCCAAATCCAAAACAGCCACGTTGTCGTTGACGCACTGATAGAGGTCGCGGTCCGCGGTCAACAACAGAGCACGCCCTCCAGCCTGGGCCTCGACCCCGGCGAAGGAGCCCATCGCGTCGTCGGCCTCCAGTTCGTCGGCGTCGGCGATCGTCCAGCCGAAGCTTGCCAACAGGTCCGGCGCACGCCCCCACTGCTCGCGAAGCTCCGCAGGCATGGCGTCGCGGTGCGCGTGGTACGGGGGATAGGCCTCGACGCGATAGCGAGCCTCCTCCGCGCCGAAGCAGGCAACCACAGCGCGCGGCGGTTGCGCTTCGCTCGCCGCCAGCAGCGCGTTGACTGTGCCCAGCAGCGCATTTACCGGTTTGCCGTCGACGCCCTTGATCGATTTGGGCAGCGAGAAGAAAGCGCGATACAGCAGCCAGGGAACGTCGGCGATCAGGAGCGGCGCATCCATCGCGCCCCAGGCTACCCGGCCGGCACGCCGCCTTGTCCGTCCACTCCGGCCGGCTTGCTCGAAGGTGTGCCGGCTGCCGCTGCGGAGCCGCCCGTGCCGCCGACATTCGCCGGCTGGGCAGTCGGCGGCGGCGCCGGGCTCTGTCCGCTCGCGTCCGGCTCTGCGCGTGTCCCCTTCGCGTTCTTCACGCTGAAGTAAGCCCAAGTCGAATAGAGCCCAAGGCGCGCCTCCAGTTCTGCCCCGCTGACGAGCGTGCGCCCCTTCGAGCCGAGCACGTAGGCCGAGACGATCCGTGGGGAGACGCCGCGCTTGAGCACCTCGATGCCAGCGAACGCCCCCTTGACGAGCCCGCTCAGGCGCGAGCCGGCCGAGGCGAAGCTCATCGTCGTAGTCCAGTGGCGCAGCGGCCCGGCTTCGTAGGGATCGGCCACGCTCACGAGCCACGGCTCGGGTTCGGCACCGGGGAAGGCATTCTGCACGCTCTCGGTCTGTCCGCCGGAGCCGGCGAAGAAATAGGTGACCACCGGCTTGCCGGCATAGGTGACGATCTGACCGGCCGTGGCGGCGACGGCCGAGTTGGTGCGAGACGTTTCCGCGGCCTTGCCGAGGTACACCTGCGAGCGGTCGTCGGAGTACACGTCGAACTTCGAACCGCCTGCGTCCGAGGTGATCGCGTAGGTTCGGCTGGCGACGGCCTGTGCCTCCAGCGCCGCCATCGGCCAGCTGGCCGACATCTCCGCCGAGACGACCCCGCGCACATAGGTTTCAAGCGGAAGGCTCTTGACCTTCGAGCCGACCAACACCTTGACGACCGTGTTCGCCGGTGCCGTTCCAAGCGCGGTCCCCGTGTAGTAGTGCGTCAAGATCGCGGTATAGGTCCAGCCGTGTTCGGCGAAGCCGAGCGCTCCGTCCTGGCTCATGCCAACGCCGTGACCGTCACCCGCGCCGTCGATCACCAAGCTGGAAGCCCCGGCAGACGAGGCGCACAAGCACAACATGAGACACGCGAGCGCGATCAGGGTAGAGCGTCGGATGGCACACTGCACCTAGGTCGAATCGGACGATTTTTCGTCGAGCATGAATCCCGCAAGCGAGAGGAACCTCACATGATGGCCGAGCAGGCGGCACTTGACCGGGTCCGCAAGGATCTGTACATAGGCGGGCAGTGGCGCCCTGCCAGCGGGGGAAAAACGCTCAGCGTGGAGGATCCATCGACGGGCCAGCCGCTCGCCGAGGTGGCCGATGCGACTCCCGAGGATGCGCTCGCCGCACTGGCGGCCGCGGCCGACGCGCAGGCCGCGTGGGCCGCCACCGCCCCGCGCGAGCGCGGTGAGATCCTGCGCCGCGCCCACGAGCTGCTGCTGGCCCGCGTGGACGAGTTGGCACTGGTGATGACGCTGGAGATGGGCAAGGCGCTCGCCGAATCCAGGGCCGAGATCAACTACGCCGCGGAGTTCCTGCGCTGGTTCTCCGAGGAGGCGGTGCGCATCCACGGTCGTTACATGACCAACACGACGGGGCAAGGACGGATCCTCACGATGCGCCAGCCGGTCGGTCCGTGCGTGTTCGTGACGCCCTGGAACTTCCCGACGGCGATGGGCACGCGCAAGATCGCCCCGGCGATTGCGGCGGGTTGCACGATGGTCGTCAAGCCGGCCCAGCAGACACCGCTGTCGATGCTGGCGCTGGCCGGCGTGCTGGCGGATGCGGGCCTGCCCGGCGGCGTGCTCAACGTGATCACCGCGCACCATTCGGGCGCCGTCATCGAACCGCTGTTGAAGGACTCACGCACGCGCAAGCTGTCCTTCACCGGTTCCACCGAGGTGGGTCGCAAGCTGATCGAACAGTCGGCCGAGCAGGTCCTGCGCGTCTCGATGGAGCTGGGAGGGAACGCCCCCTTCGTGGTGTTCGAGGACGCCGACCTGGATGCCGCGGTCGAGGGCGCTCTGATCGCGAAGCTGCGCAACGTGGGCGAGGCGTGTACGGCGGCCAACCGCTTCCACGTACACGAGTCGCTTGCCGAGGAGTTCGCCAAGCGGATGGCCGAGCGCATGGCCAAGCTGAAGGTGGGGCGCGGCACCGATCCAGAGGTGGACATCGGCCCGCTGATCGACGATCGCCAGCGCGGAATCGTGGAGGAACTGGTGCAGGATGCCTTGCAAAAGGGCGCCAAGCTGCTGTGTGGCGGCGGGCGGCTGACCGGGCCCATGCAGCCGGGCGTGTCCCCAACAATGGCTGGCGCATCCGAGTCGGAGGCCTCGCCTTCCACGACGGGGTCCCCCGTGACGGGTGGCTATTTCTTTGCGCCCACCGTGCTCGGCGAGGTTCCTTCCGACGCTCGTATTCTGCGCGAGGAGGTGTTCGGACCCGTCGCTCCCGTGAGCACGTTCTCCACCGAGGAGCAGGCGATCGAGGCCGCCAATGCCACTGAGTATGGGCTCGTGGCCTACATCTACACGCGCGATCTGGCCCGCACGCTGCGGGTCTCGGAGGCGATCGAGGCCGGCATGGTCGGTGTCAACCAGGGGATCGTGTCCAATCCAGCGGCCCCCTTCGGGGGCGTGAAGCAGTCGGGCTTCGGCCGCGAGGGCGGCTTCGAGGGCGTCGGTGAGTACCTGGAGACGAAGTACGTCGCACTCAATGTTTGACTGACGGTCCGTCCGACGTTCGCAATCGTCTGGGGCGATCGTCTAACGTTCCGCTCTGGCGAATTCAGAGCTGAAAATTTGCACTGATTCACGTAGGCCGATTGCGGGTAGCTCAAGCGGGCTGGCCAAACAGCCGAATAGACGAACAGCGAAGAAACGGAGTGCTTTTCGTGCGTGGAGTCACAAAGGTTGGCTTGCAGCGATCCGCCCCACGCGGGGGCGCGCTGACGCGCGGCCTCACAACCACCCAGGATTCGCCGGCCTCCAGCGAGGTCGAGGCGGCGTCCCGGTCGCACAGTCTGCGAGCGCTGCTCGGCAGCTCGACAGAGGAGCAGGCCCGCCGTGAGGAGGGCGTTGCTCGCGCGACAAGCACCGAGGCTGTGCGCCGACGTCAGCGCCCGCCGCGCTACAGGACGCCGCTGGCGCTGCTGCTGGCCGCTGCCGCGATCGTCGCGCTGTTCGTGGGCGATCGAGCGCTGACCGTGATCGGCGCGCTCGTGCTCGCGCTGCTTGCAGGCGTCTGGGGCTGGTTGCTGGGCGAGGACCGTCGTAAAGCGCTGCGCCTGGAGATCGACGAGCGTAACGACGATCTGCGCCGCGCCCTCTCAGAGCTCGAGATCGCCCAGGCCGAGACTGTCCGGCGCCTGTCGATGGCCGTCGAGTTTCGCGACGAGGACACCGGCGCACACATCGAGCGCATCGGACGCTTCTCCACGCTGCTTGCCGAAGCGATCGGGATGAACCCGGACTTCTGTAGGCGGATCGGCTACGCGGCGCCGTTGCACGATGTCGGCAAGGTCGCGATTCCGGACGCGATCCTTTTGAAGCCTGGCCAGCTCACCGC
Organism: Solirubrobacteraceae bacterium; assembly: GCA_035485715.1. Lineage (GTDB taxonomy): Bacteria > Actinomycetota > Thermoleophilia > Solirubrobacterales > Solirubrobacteraceae > Palsa-744. The sequence continues at coordinate 65,133 of DATHNT010000024.1, forward strand.
CGAGGAGCGCGCGATCGTCGAGACACACGCCGAGGAGGGCCACCGGCTGCTGCGCGGCTCCTCCTCCTCGATCCTCGACATGGGCGCGACGATCGCGCTGTCCCACCACGAGCGCTGGGACGGAGGCGGCTACCCGCGTGGCGTCGCGGCCGAGAACATCCCGATCGAGGGTCGCATCGTCGCGATCGCCGACGTCTTCGACGCGCTCACATCCCATCGCGTCTACCGCAAGGCGTTCTCCGTCGAGAAGGCGGTCGAGATGATGCTCGATCAGGCCGACCGCCACTTCGACCCGGTACTGCTGCACAAGTTCATGGAGGTGCTCGACAGCTCCGGTGCCGACGCGCGCACGCGTAGCCGCTCCGACCCCAGCTCGCTGGTCGCGGCGGCCCTGGAGATCTACACCGATGCGATGCGCCTCGGCGACGCCGAGCTGGCCGAGGAGGCGATCGCTCAGGCGATCGAGGACGGTATCGATCCCGCAGTGCTCAAGGACGAGGTGGTGGAGCCGGCGATGCGTCAGATCGAGCGGCTGCGCGAGACGGGCGAGATCGACCTCGACACCGAGCACCGCGCCGACGCGATCACTCGCCGCGTGATGGCGACGATGAATCGCTACATGCTGGCTCGCGGCTAAGACGCGTCTCAAGCTCGCAGTACTCCCCAAGGGCAACCAGACGGTTGTATGTCGGTTTCTGTTTTGGCGGTGGCTTTCTGGCTCAGCACGAGGGATGTTGTTCAAAGACACGAGGGATCAGATATATAACCTCTAGGTTGTAATCGGGATTTTGATCCTGTCAACACCGTACCCTCGCCCGTGTGAGCACCCCCATTTCCAAGACCCCACAGCGACCCACGCCGAATACCTTCCGCGCTCGCAGATAGGCTTCCGCACAATGCCACAGCACGTAATCGTCACCGGCGGTGCCGGCTTCATCGGCTCGCACCTCACCGACGCGCTGCTCGCCGCCGGCAGCGAGGTGACCGTGGTCGACGACCTCTCCTCCGGCAGCGCCGAGAAGGTGCCCGCAGGCGCGACGCTGCGCGAGCTCGACATCGTCGATCGCGCGGCGCTCGATGCGGTGTTCGAGGAGGTGCGGCCCAGCGCCGTCTACCACCTGGCAGCGCAGGCTTCGGTCACAGCGTCGGTCGCCGATCCTGGCCGCGACTGCTCGGTCAACGTGCTCGGTACGCTCAACGTCGTCGACGCCGCCACCAAGCTTGGCGCGCCGCTGTCGTTCACCTCGACCGGTGGGGCGCTGTATGGCGACGATGCGCCGCTACCGACGCCGGAGGGGCGAATTCCCGCACCGCTGGCTCCTTACGGCGCTTCCAAGTGGGCCGCGGAGGCTTACGTCAACACCTGGTCGCTGTCCGCCGGTGTGCCGCACGCTGTTTGCCGCCTGGGCAATGTCTACGGCCCCCGCCAAAGTCCCCACGGCGAGGCCGGCGTGGTCGCGATCTTCTCCGAGCACCTGCATACAAGCAAGACGCCGAAGATGTTCGGCCACGGCACGCCGACGCGCGACTACGTACACGTCGCCGACGTCGTCGGGGCGCTGATCGCCGCCAACGGCAACCGTGGCACGTTCAACGTTGCCACCGGCGTGGAGACCGACGTGCTGACACTGTGGAACGTGCTCAAGGCGGCCGCCGGCTCGGACATCGAGCCGGAGCTTGCCGAGCTGCGTCCGGGCGAGCTCAAGCGCAGCTGTCTGGACACGAGCCATACCGCAAGCGCTTTGGGCTGGCGCGCACAGGTGCCGGTCGAGCAGGGTCTGCGCGAGACCTACACCGCACTCGTGGAGGAATTCGAGCGCGCGGCGGCCCGAGGGCTGAGCTGACCGGAGGCAGTCCCGGTAGGGCCTTAGGTGTGCGTGGTCGAAGGCCACTCGCCTTATTGCCGTTGCCGAATTCCCACGTGAGGCCGATCGCGGGCCTCCAAAGCGAGACAGGTGAAGCCATCTGTCTTGTTCGTGTCCGCGACATGCCCGCTACACGAGAAATGCTGTCCGGCTAAACGACTACCGTGCTTCGCGGTCGCGCGAGGCAGAAGGGCGTCCCGCTGGCCGGGCTTGTGTCCCGCGCGAGGTTGGAGACACTGACTCCCTCCCTTAACCGCCTCCCTTAACCGCCTCCCTTGACGGCCTTCCTCGCGTGTGGTAGCCCTAGCTGCAATCGTTTTTGGATGCGTCGATTTCAGGCGAATGGAAGCTAGTAGCCAAGCCGGGCGGGGGCACATTCCTCCTATTCGAGACTCCAGGGGCTCATTTTGAATGCGCCTCGCTTTTCATCGAAATCACCGGTACCTTTTTGACGCAGATCTCGCCGTTTGGCAGCGGCGCGACGACAAAGTATGAAGTGTCTGCGTTCGAGTCCAAAGGCAAACAGGAATTTGTAGAATACGAAAATGAAAGCGGTGAAAAAATAAAAACGCAGCTCTTAGTAGCACTCGGTCATGGAGCGTTTGAAGAAGCTGGAGAGGAAGCGCTGGAAACCGAATTGACTACCGCGAAAGCCACCGAATTGCGGCCAGTGTGGACTTTGATGTTGGTCAGTGGCAATCGCCGCTACGGGGCGGTCGCGCTGTTTGGCGTCAAGGAAGAAGAATTTACTTATGAAACGGGTGCAAATGAAGTCACCATCAACACTGCAAAAGTGAGGACTCTCGTAGGCCCGAAATCATTTGCCATCGCTTCAGACACATGCAGCAAAAGGGGTTATCCCACAAAGGGAGCATTATGTACCATAACTGTGAAGTTCAGCGCGACCACCAACGAAAAATGTAATAAAGCCGAACCGTGTGAGGCCGCCTTGGAAGTGCCTTCTGAAGTAGGCTCTAAACCCTACCTAAACCTTCTGTTCCTCAGGGCGGGCGGAAGTCAGCTAGCCCGGGTCTTGTATTTCGGGTGTGACGTCGTTGCGGTGTGATGAATGGTGCCGTGGTGTGTGGGGGATCAGCGTGGAGCGTGAGTCGAGTTGTGGTGGGGTGGTAGACCGCTTCCCCTGCTTCGTCCCATTGCAACCCACGGGAACGCGTTCTGGTGCGCTAAAGCTCGACTGGCCTGATGCCAGCCGGGCCTCTTGGACGTCGTCGCCGGGCGCCTCCCACACTGCAAGCGCTTCACCGGCCGAGTCCATCACGATGTGCTGGCGTGGCGGTTCGGACGGGCCGGTCGGCTTCCTCGACCATCTTCGATGTCATCGCCCTCCGATCAGGTGGGGCAGCGCTCATCCGGCGTTGTCTAAGCGCTAGGATCGGGGGTCGCGGCGAGATAGCTCAGCTGGTAGAGCACTCGACTGAAAATCGAGGTGTCGGCGGTTCGAGTCCGCCTCTCGCCATCAAAAAGGCGCTGCAAATGGGCATGTTCTTGAGATAGTGATCGCTATCTCGGCTGCCCCGTTTGGTTGTCGCGGCACAAACCTCGGCACAAACCCTGACAATAGTGCCCTGTTCCGGGCCCAGTCGGCCCTCTCGAAAGCCTTACCAGGAGCATGCTCGGGCGGCAAATGGCTTATCTATGCCGTATCAACATCGAGAACCGAACTTCATGGGCGAGCCTCGAATCAAAGACAACAAGAGTCGGAATTCGTGATGTCCTGAGAACGAGTTCTGAGATGTTCGAGTGTCCCGACATGAGCGCGCTAGCTCTAAAGCGAAAGAGGACAGATGATCGTCTACTGCGGATGTCAAGCGCTGTACGTGGCAGGGGCAACGAGAACCAGACTGCGATGCGTGGCTCATATCGAGTTGTACGGAGTTTTACAGGGTTTACGCGATCTCGCTAAACGCCTATAGCCGGTCAGACGGGGCTCATCGAGGGGTTGTGCAGTCGCAGAATTGAAAGCATCAGCGGGCTGAGCGAGAAAGCATCACGGCGCCGGTCAGGCGTCGATGGCTGAATGCTGGCGGAGGTACTCGCGGAGATAGGGCAGCGCGAAGTCGACGTACCCGTGGCGGGTGGGATGGATCAGCTCGGCTGCGATCAGCCGTAGGCGGTACTGGCTGGCATAGTTCACGTCGGCGCCGAGGCGCTGCTGGATGTCGGCCATCCTGGATGGGCCGTCGTCTTGGGCCATCGCGAGCAGGAATGACTTGTCGATGTCTGAGGCGGCGCTGAGCGCCGGCTCGTGGATGAGCGCCCCGAGCCGGCGCCGCGCTCGGGCGACCCCTTGGGTGGCGTCGGCGGCCGTGATCTCCAGTGCGCTCGGGTTCACCCGCCAAACCTGGGTGCCGACTAGCTGCAGCAGGAAGGGATAGCCGCGGGCTCCGTCGACCATGATCTGCAGGGCCTCACCGCCGATGCTGCGGCCGGCTGCCCGGATCGGTTCGCGCAGCGCGCGTTCAACGTCGGCGCGCGCCACCGAGCCCAGGGTGTGCCGTTCGGCTCGACGCAGGAAGGTGAGAACGTCGTCATTGACTACGTCGCTGACACTGGCAGCTAGGCCAGCACCGGCGAACGCCAGCTCCCGATTCTCGCGGAAGGTGTGCTGCACGACGGTGGCTAGCTCGCGCAGCTCTTCGATTTGGTTGTGGTGGATCTCGTCAAGGGTGATCAGGACCCCGGTGCTCTGCTCGGCCAGCAGGTCGGTGAGCATCTCGAGTTGGTTACGCAGACCTGCTTGGACGACGTGCGCCTCGATCGTGCTCCAGGCGAGAGAGCCGAGATTAAGTGGAGCGCTCACGCCGCTCATGCGGCGCTGCACCGCCTTGGGGTCGAAGTCGCGCAGCAGCCGCGGGAGGTGCTGTTGGGTCATCCTGGAGACGAAGCCGGGGGTGGCGGTCTCGCTGACGATGAGCCAGCCGCGCTGGCGTGCGCGGTCCTCGACGGCGTTGAGCATGACCGTCTTGCCAGCGCCGCGAGCGCCGGTGTAGAGCGTCGCGCGGCCCGCCGCTCCGGGGCCATCTTCAAGTGCCTCGGCGAAGTCATCGAGCAGGTCGTCGCGGCCGACCAGAAGCGGCGGGCTGACCCCGAAGCTCGCGTGGAATGGGTTGCTCATCCGACCACCATACCTAACTCCTTTAGAGGTTTTTAGAGTTTTTAGATTCGGTTAGAGGTGGCTCAACGGCCCGTGAGCGTGGCAATCCGCTGTTCAGGCGGTGCAATTCGGGACGTATCTTGAGCCCGAAGCGCAGTGGAACGCGTAGCTCGCTTCAAACCTCATCCGCCCGAGTGAGCCATCCTGGGTTTGGCGGAGACTTCGATGCCAGGTTTTGCCTGGTGGAGGGAGGAGTCTGTGGTCATGCCAAGAGCGAGGAAGTATCCCGAGGAGTTGCTGGAGCGCGGCACGCGTGTGGTGTTCGAGTCTGGGCGT
>DATHNT010000025.1:0-41171 GCA_035485715.1 Solirubrobacteraceae bacterium
CAACCTCTCTCTTCACTTGGCGGTGAAGGAGGCAGCCTGAGACCAGGCACGGACGGGTTCCCCGGCCGGGGAACCCGTCCAAACCTCAAAGACCTATCGAGCCCCCAACTGTCGGGAGCACCCGGAGACAGCCCAATCTAAGGTGTCCTGACCGCTATCGGGACGGGGTTTGTCTTGCTATACGTCGGACTGGGCATCATCTACATCTTCCTGCTGCTTTTCCTTGGTGTCAGAACGTTCCAAAACCGGCATTGGGTCCTGCTGATCCTCGGGTTCGTCATCCCATTTCTCTGGATTGCCGGAGCGATGCTGCCGCCAAAGGGCATGTCACACGTGGACGAGCTCTATGCGCGACGCGACGAGACCGACTGAGGGCCTGTGTTGGCATCTGGTCGTAGCCCTTCGAGGATGCTGGTAAGTACGTTGCCGACGTCTTCTCGTGCTTGCTCTGGGTCCTCGGCGTGGGCGATATCCATACATCCTTCGAGGATCGCGCCGGTGAGCATCAATGCCAAAGTCTTCAAAGGAAGGGGTTGGATGACCCCGGCCCGGACCGAGCGTCGCAGTGCGCCGCGTAGTACGACTGCCCCGTAGCGGTTTTCGACGCGGCGGATCGTGTCTGCGTCAAGCACTGCCTGTGCGTCGTGGAGCAGGATGCGGCGCACGAGCGGGTCGAGGTGGGCGTCGAGCATCGCCTCGCACCCAGTGCACAGGTCCTCCCATGGGTCGGGCTCCAAGAACGCTGTGGCAGCGCGCTCTGAGACCTCGCGCTTGACCTGTTCGTAAACGGCACCAAACAGCTCCTGCTTGCCGCTGTAGTGATGGTAGAGCGCTCCCTTGGTGACTTTTGCGGCCTGCGCTACCTCATCGAGCGACGTCGCGGCATAGCCGCGTTCGCCGAACAGCTCGCGGGCGGCTTGGAGGAGTGCTTGGCGGGTCGCCTCGCCCTGCTGCACCTTCTTGCTCTTGACATTCATACTGGGAGTATGCATCATGTATACCGTTGGTATGTTAGCCAAAAATCGGACAGGAGGCGACGATGCCCAAGTATGTGATCGAGCGCGAGGTTCCCGGAGCCGGAAACCTTGGCCCCGAGGAGCTCCAAGGCATGGCAGCAAAGTCCAACCACGTGATCGGCGAGCTCGGCCCAGAGATCAACTGGCTCACAAGCTACGTCACGGACGACAAGATCTATTGCGTCTACGCCGCTCCCGACGAAGACATCCTGCTGGAGCACGCCCGCTGCGGCGCTTTCCCGGCGAACCGCATATCCAAGGTCTCTACCGTAATCGACCCCTCTACAGGAGACGTCATATGACAACTCCACGCCTCCATCAGGACTGGAGACGTCCTATGACAACTTCACGCCCCCATCGGGGGTGAGGGTCCAGTGTGGGTTGTGGGCGATCTCCCACGGATGACCGTCAGGGTCGACGAACACGGAGCTGTAGCCACCCCAAAAGGTCTCAGCCGGCTCGCGCCCAATCGTTGCACCGGCTGCGCGCGCCTGCTCGGTGGCCGCGTCGACCTCGCTCGGTGAACCGAGGTTGAGAGCAAGTGTCACACCGCCCCAGCCCGGGGCATCCTCGACGCAGCTGTCCTGCGCAAGCTTGACACGGTCCCAAAGCGCAAGCACCATGTCGCCGGCTTGGAAGAACACCACATCGTCTTCGGGGCCAGCGCCGCTCTGCCAACCGAGCGCCTCGTAGAAGCGACGCGATCGGGAGAGATCGCTTACGCCCAGGGTGATCACGGTGACTCGTTGTCTCATGGCAGGGAGTCTGCCGAAATGTCGGCCAATCCGCTTTCGGGCCACGCACTCCCACCGGAAGGTGTCGTATAACGTCCTAACCGTGTGGCGCCTGCCCGAGCTGAACCCCGCGCAAGCCAGCCCCCAAGTGCGCTCTGCGCTAGAGCGTCTACCGCCACTTGCGATCTTTCGCACCGTCGCCAACGCCCAGGGCACATTCGTGAATTGGCTGCGGTTCGGACGCGACTGCCTGGATGGCAACCTGTTCGACCCGATCTTGCGCGAGGTCGCGATCCTGCGCGTCGCACGGCTTACGCCCGGCGCGGAATACGAGTGGGCTCAACACGTGCCGATCCTCTTGGCCGTCGGCGGCTCCACCGCACAGGTCGCTGCGCTCCAGAGCGACGAAGTCGATGCCGAGGCCCTCGGGGAGGATGGGCGACTGGTCGTCCGGTTCACCACGCAGGTGGTGTTGAACGCCGCGCCCGACGAGGCAACCTTCAGTTCGATGAGCACCCGCTTCAGCACAGCCGAGATCGTTCAGCTCCTACTGGTCATCGGCCAGTACATGATGCTCGCCCGTGTGATGGCGACATCGAAACTCGAGGTGGACGCTGTGCTCGGCGCCGACGTGCTCGCCGGCATCCAAAAGACCCAAGCCGACAGTTAGATGACGTCTCGCTGCGACGTCCATCGGCGCCCGATGCCGGCGCTCGATCTGGTTCGTGGGCCGTTATATATGGTCCGCTGAGTTGTCCTTTGGCCTCCAGCCGAACGGATTGGTCGTGTCGTGAATTCTGTCGGCGTTATTGGACACTGCGTAGAAGACGGTGGAGCGTCCTGGCGCCGGCTCGACCTGTAGACACGCGTCGACCGCGCCCAGGAGATCGTCGTGGCTCAGCCAAGTCGCGGTCTGCCCCGCGCCCGTCTTAACCGAGTCATCTCGCGTCACACCGCCAAACCGCACACCGACGAACTCGAAGCCGAACTGCTTTGAGAGGGTCCTGCCCACCTCCTCCTCGATGAGCTTGTACACGCCGTATGGCGTCGCGGGAGAATAACTCCCCGGAATGGTCAGCGGCTCAACCGCGGCGGTGTCGCGGTGGTTGTCAGCATGAACCGAACTGGCCATGATGAGACGTTTCACCTCAGCTCGCACCACTGCTGTGAAAACGTTGACATCTATCTGCACGTTCTGTGGGTAGATGCGCATGCGCTGGGCAACGGGGTCGCCCGGCGAGAACCTGCGCGCGAGGTGAATCACCGTCTCCACTCCGGCCATTTGCGCCCACAGGGCCTCATAGCGAGAGATGTCCTGCGATAGATCCACACCCCTAACCCGGTACCTGTCGCTCAGCCCATGGCGAAGCACCGAGCCAATAATCCCCTCGGAGCCGGTGATCAGGATCGTGTGCATCCAACCGAGCTATCCCGGAGCTTGCCTTTCGCTGCGCTCCTGCTCTCGTGCCCGCCGGTACTCATTGACGACGATCTCGGTGAGCTCCTCGACGGAGGTCTCGTTCGTTGGCTTATCCAGTGTGATCACCCCGTCTTGGATCATGCTCACGCGGTCGCACGCCTGCAGCACGTGGACGTAGTTGTGGAGGATCATGATGATCGACACTCGACCCTCCGCCTTTAGCCGCGCCACGAGGTCGAGGATCATCGAGCCCTCCTTGGCGCCCATCGCGGCAAGCGGCTCGTCGAGCAACAGGATGTCGGCGTCGGAGTTGACCGTGCGGGCGACCGCGATCGCTTGTCTTTGCCCGCCGGACAGGCGCGCAACCGCGACGTCGATCCGCGGGATATTTATCCCGATCTCATCGAGCGCCACGCGGGTCTCCTGCTTCATCCGCCGGTTGGCGAGCAGAGGGATCGGATGGTGCACGTGCTCGCGGCAGAGAAACATGTTGTGGTAGACAGACAGTTCGTCGATCAGCGCTAGGTCTTGAAAGACGGTGTCGATCCCTTGGCTACGCGCGTCGTCGACGCCGCGGGGCCGGTAAGGCTCTCCATGCAGGAACATCTCGCCCGAGTCCTGCTTTTGAAAGCCGCTGATGGTCTTGATCAGCGTGGACTTGCCCGAGCCGTTGTCGCCCAGCAGACCAAGCACCTCGCCCTTGCGCAAGTGCAGGTTGACGTCGCGCAGCGCGGTCACGGGGCCAAAGCGCTTGGAGATGTGTTCGATTCGGAGCACATCGTCGGGCGCCGAGGTCGGCGGGACGACAGTCTCGATCGGTTGCGCGTCAGCCACTACCATGCCCCCTGCGCGCGCGTTGGACATAAACGTTGACGGTCATCGCCACGATGATCGCCAGTCCGAGGTAGAACAGCTTGTAGTTGGCGTTGACCCCCTGGAGGACCAGACCGTCTTGGAGTATTCCGAGGAACAACGCACCGATCAGCGCGCCGATCACGGTGCCGGACCCGCCGGCCAGCAGTGTGCCGCCGATCACCGCCGAGGCGATCGCGAAGAAGAGGATTTCGTTTGCCCCGGACGGGTCGGGCTGGACCGACCCCGCGCGGACGGCCTCGAGAATCCCGACGAGCCCGGCGGTGAGGCTGCAGAGCACGAAGTTGCGGATCGTTATGAGCCTCACCGAGACGCCCGCCTCAGCCGCACCGAGCTTGTTGGAGCCGATCGCCACGGTGTGCAGCCCCCAGCGCGTGAACGTTAGCGCGGTTTGCAGCAGGAACACGATCACGAGCGCCCAGATGAACTCCGAATATGTGCCGGCGCCAAAGATTTTGGCGAACGTGCCGACGTGGTTGACCGTCTCAGTGAGGAAGATGTGGTGGCCGTTGACCAAGTGTTCCACCTTCACTGTCGTTTGGTGGACTTGTGCTCCGGGCGTGTTGACAGGCGCGCCGTGGGAGATGATCAGGCTGAGTCCCTCGAAAGTGAACAGCATCCCGAGCGTCGCCACGAATGAGCTGATTCCGACGACCGCGGTGAAAAAGCCGTTTACGGCACCCACCGCCATACAGCACAGGAGCGCGATCACCACGCTAGGCACTAGCGGGATCCCGGCGGTGGACAGCTTGTAGAACAGGATCGGAGAGAACAGGTACATCGCGCCGATCGACAGGTCGATCTCTCCGAGGATCATCACGAACACCTCGCCCGCCGCGAGAATCGTAAGCGGCGCGAAGTACGGCAGCAGCGTCTTGAAGTTGGCGCCCGTCAGGAAAGTGCTGGTCTGCAGGGAGAAATACACCGCCGTGACGATCGTCACGACGATGATGCTGCCCTCACGCAGCGACAGCACGCGCGCGAGCGGGCTGTGTGTGTCGAGGGAGCGCGCCCGCGGCTCTGAGTTCTCCTCGCCCGCCTGACTCTCAGACCCAGGCGGTCCCCCTGTCACGCTAGACACCTACGAGCTCCTCCATTTGGCACGCATAGCTGTCATGAACTCCTCCACTGGGCGCGAATGTCTTGTTGCGATCACTAGGCGGGTGTGCCGGCCTTGATCGGAACCACCTTGACTTCGGTTGAGGTCCCCTCATAGCGGGTCTTGGATTCGACGTACGGCGCGACCGTTTCCTTGTTGAGGAACTTCAGCCCCGTGTCTGTTTCGGCAGGGCCTGTGAGCGAGCCCGACATTTGCCACATGAACAACTGCAGGATCGGGAGAAAGCCCTGTAGGTAGGGCTGCTGGTCGATCGTGAATTCGATGTTGCCTTCCTGCAGCAGCTTCTGCGTGCCTTCGGTCAAATCGAAGCCGCCGGCCTTGATTCCCTTGGCGGCCAAGCCGTACTTCTGCATCACCCGCGCAAGGCTTTCGGTGCTGCCTCCGTCCACGGCGTACATGCCCTTCGTGCTCTGATGACCGATCCAATAGGCGTCAATTGTGGAGAGCTCGCCCGGGACCGCTGCGCCGGTCGCGACCGTGTGCACCGTGATCGGCTTGCCCGAGGCCTTGATCGCCTTTTCAGCGCCTTCGATGCGTGGTTGCAGGTTGGCCGATCCTGGCGTTGCGATGAACAGCGCGACGTCGCCCGAGCCGACCGCTTCGACGATCCTTTCACCCATCTGTTCGCCGGCCAGTTTGAGGTCCTGCCCGATATAAGACAGGCGCGCGTTGCTGGGCGCGTCGGCGTTGTAGGCGACGACGGGGATGCCCGCTTTCAACGCCGATTCGACCGGGGCATTGAAGGCGTGCAGGTCGATCAACGCGACCGCGATTCCATTGGCGCCGCTTGTGATGGCGGTGTTGACCGCGTTGACCATCTGGTTGACGTTGCTGCTTTCCGAGCCCGTCCACTCATACGAGCATCCCAAGAGCTTGCACGCGTCGGCGGCCCCGTATTGCGTGGGGACGAAGAACGGATTCGTCGTCACGTGGTTGACGACCACGAATTTGTAGTTGGGATGGGAGCCGAACACGGCAGCGCTACCGCTACCGCTGCCACTGGCGCTCGAGCCGCTGCTTTTGCCGCAGGCGGCCAGGATGCTGCTCGCCGAGCCGGCCGCTATGCCGGTGAGCGCCGTGCGGCGTAGGAAGGCACGACGATCCAAGCCTCGCTGACCGATCTGCGGACGCTCCAGTAGCTCCGTGAGCGCATCGACCTGATCTGTATTTGACATCTGTATCTCCTCCTGTATGGAGGCCGCGTCAGGCGACGCAGCGCCCACAATACATTTACCCTCTGAATCCATTCGTATGCAAGGACTTCGAGTTGGGGGGCTATCGTCAGAGCATGGCTCCGGCATCCGCCAGCCCACAGCCCCCTTCCGGCCGCTCCGATGAGGCCAGGCACGGACGGCAGGAACCGGAGGGTGCCCGCCGCGGCGAGCAGGACCAGGGTAGGAACGCGCAAGAGCGATGCACGGTCTATGGGCCGCTGAGCGTCGAACGGCATCTCGAGCAGGACGGTCGAGCGCTCATCCTCTACGCCCGCCGAGAGAGCCAGGAGCGATGAGCGAGCAGCGCTTCAACGAGTTGCGCGGAGAGGAGGTCGTATACGCGATCCAGCGACAGGGGCGGACCTTTCTTCCCTCAGAGGATCGCTGTCCCCTGTGCCCCACGCCGGCCGGCCCGCAATCCGAAGGCTCCGTGCGGACGGAGATCCCCCTTCCGGCGTTCGAGATCGCCGTCTTTGACAACTTGTACCCCGCCTTTCGAGCGCCGGAAGGGGCGGCGGAGGTGGTCGTGTACACCGACAGCCACCATGGCTCCTTCGGCACGCTGGCGCCAGAGCGGGCGGAGGCGCTGATGTGGGTCTGGCGCCACCGCTACCAGGAGCTTGGTGGCAGAGAGGACGTGCAGTACGTGCTCATCTTCGAGAACCGGGGCGTCGAGGTCGGCGCGACCTTGCACCACCCGCATGGGCAAATCTATGGCTACCCGTTCCTACCTCCGGTGCCCAAGCTCGAGCTGGCGGCGGACGCACGCTTGGCGGGCTGTGCGTCTTGTGAGCTGCTGCGCCGCGAGCTGGAGGACGGGCGGCGGATCGTGCACGAGAACGAGCGCGTCGCCGCCTACATTCCCTATGCGGCGCGCTGGCCATATGAGACGCACGTCGTCATCCGACGGCATCGCCCGAGCCTGCTCGACTGCGAGCCCGAGGAGCTGCGCCTGCTCGCCGGATGCTTGCAAAGCATCACCCGCGGCTATGACGCGCTGTTTGCCCGGCCCTTCCCGTATGTGATGGTCGTCCACCAAGCGCCCACCGACGAACATTCCGATGGGCACCTGCACGTCGAGTTCTACCCGCCGCTGCGCACGGCTACCAAGCTCAAGTATCCCGCCGGCTCCGAGCAGGGCGGGGGCACATTCGTCGGCGACACGCTCCCCGAGGACTGCGCCGCGGCGTTGCGCGAGGCGATCGCCAGTGTCGCGTGAGCGCACCGGCGCGTTCGCCCCCGGTCGCGTCAACCTGATCGGAGAGCACACCGACTACAACCAAGGGCTCGCCCTGCCGTTCGCCATCGCCGAGGGAATCACCGTGCATGCCACCGCAAGCGGCCGTGAGTGTGTCTTCGCCCGCGCACTCGACTTTGGCGAGCAGGATGAGTTCTCTCTCACCGAGCCCGCGGGTGCGACGGGCTGGCGTGCACACGTGCGTGGCGTCGTCGCCGAGCTGCGTCGAGCCGGGCACCCGTTGGTTGGAGCCCGGCTGGAGATAGGCGGCGATCTCCCTCGAGGCGCCGGCCTCTCGTCTTCGGCGGCGCTTGAGGTGGCGCTGTGTCTTGCCTTGCTCGACCTCATCGGTAATGCCGGGACCGACCGTGTCGGCCTCGCCCGGGTGTGCTCCAACGTGGAGAGCGAGTGGGTGGGCGCGCAAACCGGCCTGCTCGATCAGCTCGCCTCGCTGTACGGCGCGTCCGACACGGCGCTGCGCATCGACTTCCAAACAGTCGAGGTCGATCCGATTCCGTTGCGGCTCGAGGGTGGCTGGCGGCTGGTGACGCTCGACTCCGGCGAGCGTCACGTCAACGCGAGCTCCGCTTACAACGAGCGCAGGGCCGAATGCTCCGAGGCGTGCGAACTGCTGGGAGTCGACTCGCTGAGGCAGGCAAGCTGGGATGCCCTCGAGCAGCTGCCTGAACCCCTGCGACGACGTGCACGCCACGTCCTCAGCGAGAACGTCCGGGTTCAAGACACCGTGGCCGCCTTGCAGGAGGGCGACCTACCGACGGTGGGGCGCCTGTTGAACGCCTCCCACGCGAGCCTACGTGACCGGTACGAGGTCTCTACACCGGCCGTCGAGACGACAGTCGAACGTCTGCTCCAGTCAGGCGCCGCGGGTGCGAGAATCGTAGGCGGGGGGTTCGGGGGACACGTCCTTGGCCTGTTTGGCCCAAACGCTCACGCACCCGAGGAGGCGCGGAAAGTGCAGGCTGACGCAGGCGCTCACCTGATAGATCCTCAAACGACGATCCGCTGAGCTTCTCACGTAGCCAGTCGCAGTCGGGTCCGCCGACGGCGTGCATGCGAACGGAAGAGCTTCACCGTCGCGTCTCCGCTCCGACCCTTCGGGGTCGAGTCGGAGAGCACGTCGTCTCGACCAACCTACTTGCTGAACCGCAGATGCAGCGACTTCGCCTGCTTGCGCCGGTCCTTGCCGGTGTTCGGCATGAACGTCGCCTTGACCGTCGTCGCCAGGCTCCCAGCCTGCTTCTGCGTCAGCTTGAACGCGATCGTTTCGCGCCGCTTGGCCGTCTTGGTCACGGGCTTCAAGCCCTTACCGCCGACAGTCAGGCTGCCCGCTCCTGGCGCATACACGGACAGGGTAAGGGTGCGGCCCTTTATCCGGTGCGATGTAAACGCGAGTGCGTTGGGACACCCTTCTACTTCTATGGGAGTGTCCTGCTTCACTCGAGCCCCATTTTGTGCCATGAATTCCGTCGGCATCGACAGTGGCTGCCGGCATAGGTTCACGTTCGCCGCCAGGGCTGAGTACGGACCCTCCGGCAGAGTGAGTTCAAACGAGGTCACCGGGACGTCGGGTACCGAGGCGAATGTCGATGAAGTGATCCCCGCTTTCGAGATGAACGTGTTCCCCACGACGTCCACGGTCACTCCTTCTCCCTGCAAGACGATGATGAGCTGTGGGAAGGCTTCGTTGCCACGGCTCACAAAGTAAGCAGGACCCGCCAGAGTGCTGCTCAGCAGTGGAGTGCGCGCTGTTGCCATTCCAACCATGGAAGCCGAGGGACATCCAGCCGGATTGGCTTCGAACTGCTGTGCCGTGCATGCCTTCTGGAGAGTCGTGAGACGAGATGGAAGCTGCCTCGGCAATTCGACCTTGACCAATTTGATGTTCGCTTCCTCGGGCTTGGCGGAGGCGGATGAACCATTCGATCCGCCGATCGCGTGCTGTGGCCCCTCGGCCGGGGGCACGAGCTTGACTTTCAAGCTCGCACCGTTCTTCCGACTGGTCTTGGCCGCTGTCGCCGCGCTGAAGGACGGTTTGAACGCCAGGTCTCCGCAGTTCGTGACCTGGAAGGGCACGTTGACCGGCGAAGTGGCGCCTTCGTCGCTTGTGATCGCACCTTCGATCTTCATCGGGTCGCAGTTGGTCGGGTTGAACGAGAACCCAGGTCGGTTGATCAGCACGTTGACCTTCTGGATCTGTACCGGAATGCCGTCGATCAGGTGCGGGATCACGTGCGCACCCGAGGAATCGGTGGCAACCGTGAGCGCGGCGGTGGTCGGGTTGACTTCGACCTTGGCTCTTACGACCACACAGTCGCACGCGGGCATGTTCGTCGTGGGCCTGGAGGTGTCGTGCTCCAGATCGAAGGGGCCTGTCTTGACCGGGTCCACAATCGAGAGCCCGAACGGGGCGCCATCGTATTTTTCGGTGAGGTACACCTTGCCGCCCTTCACCGACACCGGCTGCGAGCCCACGCCCGCCGAGACGGTCGTTTCGCCGATCTGGCTTTCCGAACCGCAGGTGCCCGCGTTGGCCTGCGCTTCGGGGCAGAGCTTCATGCCCGCGAGCACGCCTGAGAGCCCGGGCGGGAAGTGCAGCTGCACCGACTGCATGTCCTGGTTTCCGTCTTCGCGTCCGATAGTGGTCGTCAGCGGCGTGAAGCCGCCGGAGCTGATGTTCGTCGAGCCGCCCGTGAGGCTGGGCGCAAATGGCAGGCTCTGGCCGGGACAGGGACCGCCGCCCGCACCGTGTTCGATCTTGAACGTCGAGGTCGCGGCGACCGGCGCGTTGCCCGACCACGGCACGAAGGATGCCTGTGTGGTGTAGCCGCCGCAACGCGCGGGGGTCGACAGCGGCGCGCGTTCCCCGCCGAAGAAGTGTAGTTCGGCGTCTTCGAAGGGCACCTGTGGCTCGTTTTCGAAGGTCGCGATCAGCTGTCCGGCGGCGGCACAGGACTCGCCGGCGATCGATTCTCCCGCGGCCTGGCAGAGGGAGGCCTCTCCCGGCAGCTTGACGAGCGTTCCCGAGACCGGGTCTTCGGCCACGAGGTACATCGCCAGCAGACCCCCGAACGGGTTGGTGTTCTGCGACGCCAGGTACACGAACCCGTTCAGCGGGTTGGCGAGTAGCGGCGTGGTGATCTTGGCGGTGCCGATCTTCGACGCGTTCGGGCAGAACCCGAGCGCGTTCAGGTTCAACCCCGGCAGCAACGGTTCGGGCAGCGTGGAGCTGAAGTCGAGCTTGCCGGGCGGTTCGCTCTGGCCCGGCAGGTAGCCGATGTCCGATTCCGAGCATGCTTCCAGCCCACCTGCGCCCGCTGGGTTCACGCTCACCCCTGGCGGTAGCGCAACCGTGATGTCCCGCACGTCGGAGCCAGAGAGGCCCGCGCCGTCGCCCGAGGCTTCCTGTGGCACGCGCACGTGCACCGCCAGGCCGCTCGGCTTGCTGGTTTCCTGCACGTCCGAAGCCGCTTCGATGAACGGTGCGAAAGCGAGCTGGTTGCAGCCGGTCATATCGAGCGACCGGCCAAAGCCGTCGATCAGCGAATATTCCGCCGAACTGTGCTCGACGGTCGTCGTTTCCGCTTGTGGATCGGATCGCAACGGCCAGGATTCCGCTTGCACCGTGCTCAGGAACGGCTCCGAGCACGACGTCGGCAGCGTCAGGAACGGCGCCGGCGAGGACTGTTTTTCCAGAGTGCACGGTTCCTGAGTCTCATCGCGAGTGCCTTTCGCCAAGCATGCCCAGCCGCGCGATTCGTCGTGGCGCGAATCCCCGGGCACACCCCAGATCGTCACGTTGGTGGAAAAGAAGTTGACGGTCTGCGAGATGTTTTTGACGCTCACGGTCACGCCGTAGTCCGCTCCCGAGCGTACCGAGGTGTCGAGCGTGACCTGGGTGCTGAATACGTTGAATCCGAACCGCGCCGGCTCTCCGTACGCCGGCACCAGATTGAAGAGCGGCATCGCCCATGACGCGAGTTTGGTGTTGAAGGTCGTCGAATAGAACGTGACCGTCGCCACCCCCACGGCTGTGTCTCCCGGGCAGTGATTCTGAGGAAGCGTGAAATCGTTGAAATCGGCTTCGCTGCACTGCGGCACCGACGTGGCGTTGCCGACCAGGCCGGCGGGCAGTTGGAAGGTCAGGTTTCGCGGCAGAGCCGGCGGGGCGACGTTGCTTGCGGTCTGGTTGAGCGCAAGCGTCGTCGTCAGCTGAAACGGATGCGAGCCTGCCTGCGCGTCGATCGCGCCACCGTCTTCTTCGGGCGTCACTGCGTATTCTTCGATGCCGAAGGCAGGAGCGGAGGCGCTGACCGGCAGCGACCGCGAAACCTTCACGGGTAGCGCGCCACCACCGGAGACTTCGGCGAGGTTCGTCGCCGAGCCCGCGCCGACCTTGACCTCGATGAGCATCGTCAGATTTTCAAATGCCGGGAGGGGAACACTCGCCGGGAAAGTGCATGTCACACGCGGCGCGGCGACCTGACAAAGAAATTTCAGGTTGCTGCTCGATCCAATCTGAGAGGCGAAGAACGAGATCTCGGGCTTGCCTGCTTCTTCTGCCACCGTGACTCCGGCCGGCAAAACGTCGCTCAATGTCACCCCGCCGGTGGCCGTCGCATCGCCGAGGTTCGTGGCCTCGTCGACGATCGCGCCTTCGCCGCCCGGAGCAATCGTCGCCGGGCGCACGCTCGTCGTCAGATGCCACCACGGAGAGGCGGCGGCCGCCGATGCCGCGCCCGCAAGCATCGTCAGCGATGCGGCGATGCAGATACAGAGAATGCCCCTCTTGGCCAATCCAAGCATGATCACTTGCCCCTCCCGCCGCTCGAACTCTTCTGCTTAGGCACAACGCCATACCTGTGTCTTGCCTGTCTCTCGCAGGCCGCTCGCTTGCGCTTGGACTTGTGCTCGCACGTTTTCAGCGCCTTTGCGAACTTCTGCGCCCGCGTCAGGCCCGGCTTTGGCGTCGGCTTCCCGGGCGCTTGCGAGGCCGCGAAGTTGCCCGCGCCCGAGAAGGTCGCGCTCGCCGGCACACCGAACACTTCCAACTGTGCCCCGGGCGCGGCGCGGCAGGAGTCGGCCGTCGTGCAGGCCGGCGGCAGCGTGGCCGTCGCGCTTGCGCATGGCGCGCTCGCCGAGCACTCATGCGCGTCATAGATGTCGAGCGCCCCATCGACGTCCTGCGGCACAAGTTTCGCCCCTGCCATGAAGAACACGTCTTCCCCTTCTTCACCGCCCGGGCCCTTGCCGCCCGCATCCAGGAACGCCGATTCTTCATTGGAGATGCCAGACGAGATCGGGCCGACGCAACCGCCGGACAGCGCACAGCTTCCTATCCCGCCTGGCTCATACTCATAGACGTCCTCCTCACCATTGGTGTCCTGTGGCACCAGGGCGTCGGCGCTGTCGAAGAAGAGCCGCCCGCTGTCGGAGAGATTGCGCGGCTCGTAGGGAGCGGCGCCGCCGTTGTTGACAATGGGCCGGCCTGGGATCGATCCGGCAAGCCAGGTTTCCTTCCAGATTTCCTGCGCGTCGACCAGAAGCGGTCGCATCGTCGGGCCATGGTCTCCCTCGAACACGCCGGCGGGACGCGCGCCGCTGGGGTCGCAGGAGACGCACGAGAGGCCGCCCGATCCTTCGCTCAGCTGTGCCGGCGCACGATAGAGGTAGACCTCCTCGTCCATCCGTTCGCCCGGCTTCGCGCTCGTCACATCTTCGTTGTCATACCCGGTGAGCGAGCGGCTCGACATGAATGCCACATAGCGGCCGTTGGCCGACACTCTGGAGGTCATTTCGCCGATATGGTCCCGCAGTTCAGCGCCGGCTTCCCAGTCCGGTGCGTCTGCTCCTCCGAGCACGGCGATCAGCCGCGTTTCGCCGGTTGTCGTGTCCTCGAGGTACAGGTTGGCCGAGCCGGAATGTGCCGTTTCGCCCTCCGGGCTGGCGCTGTGCGTGAGCACTCCGCCGGCGACGTAGTAGATGTAGCGACCCGACTGGTCCATGCCCAACGTCGCACCGAGGACATCCGCCTTTTCGCCCGGGTTCGCAGATACGCTCAGATCCTTGAGCGTGCACGTCAACTTGCCCGCCACAACCATGATTTCACACATGTACAGATCCGGCGGTTCGTGGCGATATTCATTCCCTTTCGGGTCGGCATCGGCTGTCAGCCGCTGCTGGTCGAGGAAGAAGACCTTGCTGCCATCGTTCGTGGCGTCCATGTAATACGGTTCTTCCAGTACCCCCGGTTTCAAGACGCCCCCTTTGATTGCGTCGAGCTGCACCGTCTGACCGAGGGAGAGGTCGCGCAGGTAGAGATGGTGATCTTTGCCGCTTTCTCCCTGGGCTTCGAATGTGATACGCGTCCCGTCCGCTGAGATCACATGGCGCAGGCCGGCATTCCCGCGTCCGGCGCTTGCGCTCTGCCCTTCTTCCGCCGCGGGCGTCCCGTCCGGCAACACACTGACCAGCTGTAGCGCATCGTCGCTCCACTCATACAAGTTTTGATTTGTTTCGGAAGCTTTGAAACCCGCCTGGAAGTCATCCGTCAGGATCGCCTCTGAGTTCAGCAGCACATCGCTTAGATCGGAGGTCGCCGTCACGAATTCGGTGCCGTGTTGGAACGATCCCCCTTCCTCTGCCTGTTCGCCACCGAACTTCGCGCCGAGCGGCATGTTGCCGGAGGGCAGCAGCGGCACGTATTCGCCACTTGCGTTTTCACGCACGTAGGGGGTACGTTCGGTCGCGCGCGGGGAGAGACGAGTTGCGCCTTGCGGTTCGACCAGCCCGGCCGAAAGGTCGCTCGAGAGGAGCTTGTATTCGCCTATGTCCTCCGTGGTTATCGGTGCAACCGATTCCTGCGGGCTGGTGATGTCCTGCGAGCTCCATATGCCGGGGGCGCTCCTGAACGACAGAAACTGGCTGAACGCGAACGAGCGACTGCCTGCCGGTTCGGAGTTGACCGGCCCGTGGGCAAAGTAGGTGAGGCCACCGCCGTCTTCGGCGGCTTGGATCAGGCCGCCTTCGCCGTCGCTCGGTTCCAGCCTGGTGCCGTGCTTGTTGGGAGGGGAGACCATTTCCCAGGAGCGACCGTCGATCAGACCGGCCGGCGAGACGGAGGAACCCTGGGTGGTAAAGGTCTGGTCGGCGCTTGCCACTCCGTCCGGTGGCGCCACCGGATTGACTGCCACAAGACGGTAGTGGTAGGTCGTGCCGGGCGAGAGGTGCTCCACCAGGACGTCCACGGACACCGGCGTGACGGCCGACCCCGCGTCGCCGTCCGGCGCCGGGACGCTGCCTTCTTCATAGGCGCTCGTGCGGCCGTATTCGAAGTGGTATTCGGTGCTGGAGCCCAGCGGGTCTATATAGGCCTGTAGCCGCGCGCTGGTCGCGCTCACCTGGGATACGGACTCGCTTTCGATCGAGAGCGCGGGAAGGGTCGTGAAGGTCTGGTCGGGCCCATCGGCCGTTTCGTGCGCGGCGTTGGTCACGACGATCCGGTAGTGATAGAGCGTGGCGGGATGCAGGCCGCTCAATGGGGCCTGTACCTGCCGCGGTTCGAAGTTGCCACCGGTCGAGGTTTCGACGGGCGTGGTTTGCACATACGTCGTCGTTTCGCCGTATTCAAAGCTGTAGGTGACTTCTTCTTCGCTGCTTTCCAGCTGACCCTCGGGATCGAAGCTCGCCTTGAGCGTCGCCGTCTCCGCCGGTTCCGCGGTCGCTTCCTCGCTTTCCACGAGCGGCCCTTTGGCTGGAGGGCCGATCAACTGCACTTCGCCGGCGCTCAACACATACAGCTTGTCGCTCGAGTCAACGAAGATCATGCTGCTCGCTTCCGGGCTACAGGGAAAGTTCGCGACCTCCGCTCCCCCAGGTTCGAACTCGCTTATGCGGCCGCCCGCCTCCAAAAACACTTCGCCCGCCGAGCCAAGCGCGATCACGGTGCTGTACGTGGACGGGTCGATCGGCGTACCCACTTCTACACCCGTACAAGACACGGAGCAACCCGCGTACTCATGCACGCCGCCTTCGCCACTCACTACATACAGGTCCTTGGCTACGCTGACGGCCAGCGCTTCGATGCGGCCATCGCCTGGAAGCGTCACCTGCCGTTCGAACAATCCCCCTTCGCCGAACTCCTGCACCCGGCCGACGTCGCCGACATACACGGTGCCCGCAGAGTCCACGGCGATCGTGTTTTCCGACAAGCGGTCGAACTCGCCGATGGCGTGGTTTTCGACTTCGGGAGCGGCCTGACATGTGAGAGTGGCCGGGATCGCATCCGGGCCGCAGCGCTGCGCTTCTTCCTGGCCATCGGCCACACCCCAACCCCAGGCGAGCAGAAATTCACCGCTTGCGCTGAACTTGTCGATTCGACGGTTGTTCGCGTCCTCGACGTACACGTCCCCGTGCGAGGAGCCGGTCGAGTTGTCGACCGCGATCCCGACGGGGGAGGCAAACCCGCCCGCAGCGGCGCTTTCGATTCCCCCTTCGCAGGTCAGAGTCGCGGGGACCGCGTCGGGGCCGCACGTCTGGAGCTCGTCCTGGCCGTCGACCACACCCCAGCCCCACGCTCGCATGAATTCGCCCCCCGGGCCAAACTCGTCTATGCGGTTGTTGTTGCGATCAGCCAGATATACGTCGCCCGTCTCCCGATCCAGGGCGATGCCCTTCGGCTGTGAGAACTGTCCCGCGCCTTCTCCTGCGCTGCCGAACTGTGTGGGAAGCGCGACAGCGGAGCTCGCGCCCAACGCAAGCGCCGCCGAGGTGGCCGCGAGCACACACAGCGAGAGCACGGATCGTGTGACGTGAGAGCGCGTGCTCTCCAACACATCCCGGCCGTGACCAAACACCGCGTTTGCGACACGCGCAAACGGATGACATTGCCCCACGGTACCTCCGCGTCTCTGCCACATAGCTTCTATTCCCCCAAAATTTGCGCCGACCCACCGAAACTCGGGAGCCAGCTGACCCTTACACGAACTTAGGCACACCTGCTTTAACCATGCCCATGCAAGCCTTACCGTAAATATCTCTTCTCTTGTCCTGCACCCGAGAGGCGCTTACGGCATACCTTTCGGTTCCCGGAACGCAACGTTCGGTTACTGCATTTCCCCCTACAGCTCCAATGTCGACCCAGGAGTTCAACCCATTTGAACCCACCATATGTTGGCGCCCCACTGTCTGGACACCGCTGCGCCATTATAAACAGATCTCGATACTAGTTTCAATAGGGGCCGGTCAAAACCACGCCCAAACCGGCCGATACCCCTTTATCCAAGCCGTTTTCGGAGGCTTAATCTTTCGAGACGCCGATGCCCTACGAATCAACTCCCCCGACCGCCCCGCACGCTGGAGCGCAGGCGCGACGCGGCTCAGGGCGCTCGCCGCGACGCGGCCGGGGAGCAACTGCAAACGAATGCAGAGCACAACGTCGTGGCGGCCTGTAGCGCAGACATCGTCCACTCAACCCCGTCACGGAGAGCTTGGAACAATGCGATAGATCTTCCCGGTCGCCCAGTCATCGACGAGAAACGACCGATCGGGTGCGAACACGAGCGCCAGTGGCTTCTGGAGGCCCGTCAGGAACGGCGTGACGGTACCCGTGTAGGTCGAGTCGGTCTTCGTGAGGGCCACCCGTTGGACCTTCGCCTTATTCCACTCGGCGACAAGAGCCGACGTTCCGATACCCGCCCCGAGTTGACCAGTCGCGAACGCGATGCCACCGACAGCACCGTGGGGATCGAGCACGGCGACTGGCTTTGGGACTCCCGTGCAGGCGGGGCCACCCTGTCCGTGACATTCCGGGAAGCGCCAGTCCTGGCCTTCCCTGACCATCGCCAGCCAATCTCCGGGGGTTTCGGCGCCGAGGTTGTCCTGCTGGTTCATGCTGACGAACAGGTCGTCTGTACCCGGAAAGTAGGCGAGACCGACAGGTGCTCGGATACGACCGGCGTAGAGGCGCAAATCGCTGCCGTCAGGGCGAAACGAGACGATCGCGCCGTCCCACTTGGATATCGGGGTGCAGTGGTCGCATGTGGCGCTGACACCCATCACGAAGCGGCCATCGGGTGCCGTCACGAGTAGGTTGTTCTCGCCTTCGACCATCGGACCCTCGAGGATCTGGCGGTGCTCGGTGAATCGCGTGCCGTTGAATCCCCAGTAGGCGTCGACCCGCCCGACGGATGCGACGTAGAGCTTCCCTTCATACCAGTCGAGGCCTATCGGGTTATCCAGTCCCGACACGATCTTCCGCGCCCCGCCACCAGCTTTGGAGATCAGATATACACCATCTTGTGTGTGGGTTTCCAAGCCCGCGGCAGTCAGCCACAGCCGCCCGTCTGGATCGAAGGCGAGCACAGCCGCCGTAGGCGGCCCGTGCGCGTAGAGCGTTGCCTTCAGGCCAGGCGGCCCCATCAAACCCGCGCCGATCGAGACGAGTTCCGAGCTTGGGCGGGATGTGGCTTGGCTCTTGCCGGTCGTGCCGCACCCAGAAAGCGCCAGCGTCACAAGAACCAGCGCAGCCACGCCGAGTCGGTAGGTGAGACGAATGCTAAATGCACGATTGAACATGGCAATGTCGATTGACGTCAGTGACCGATGTTGCCCAGATGATACCTGCAGCCGACCTCACGACATGTCTACCTCGACCGAGCGTTACGACATCTCGAGCCGGCTGTTTCTGACTATTTGATCTCGTGGATTGGCTGGGCTATCGTTCCTACCCCTTGGGTTCCCTGGAGCCCATTGGCTACGGGAGAGTTCTGTGGGCGCTGATCGTGAGGCAAGCAGGTACTATCACATCGAGGGCGAGCTCTTGGAGTCGTGTTCTTGCATGGCTCCCTGCCCGTGCTGGATCGGGGACGATCCAGACGCCGGTTCCTGTCAGGCATTCAATGCCTACCACATTGTGCGAGGCGATATAGACGGAGTAGACATCGCCGATTGCGATTTCATACGAATCCTGGACATCCCAGGGAACGTTTTGGTGCGTAAAAGTTGGCGACAGATTTTTGTCATCGATGTACGTGCGTCGGATGAGCAGGTTGCGTCGATACTCTCCGCGTATACCGGTGAACTCGGTGGCCCATTGGCCGATCTCGCGCGCCTGGTCAAAGAAACGCTCGGCGTTGAGCGAGCAGAGATCAGCTACACAATCGGACATGGCGCCGGTACGCTGAAGGCAGGCCACTTTGTAAGTGCAGCCATAAGTCCATACGTGGGAGCGGATGGGACGGTCACGACACTGCACGATTCGCTGTTGTCGTCAGTGCCGAGAGCGCCAGCCTACATCGCCAGAGCCGATCGCCACGACGTGTCACTGGAGAAGTATGGGTTCGAGTGGACGTTTCACGGACGCAGCGCCATCCATTCTGAATACAAGGTCACAAACGATGTCTAGCGAATACGTTGGCGCAGGAGCACCCCTAGCCAAGAACCTTCCGTTGGCGGCACTCGGAGCCAGCGCAATTGCCTGGATCCTGCTTGTCCTCACAACAGGCTCGCATCTCTACGGCATGCCTATGAGTCCTCGGGAAACGATAACCTCGATGCTCGAGTTTCTGAGTGCTTGGGAGGTGATGGTCATCGCAATGATGCTTCCGGCCAGCCTTGGGTTTCTCGCGCTCTTTCAGACGGCTACAAGCGGTAGTCGATTCTCGATGACTCGCAGGACGGCATTGTGCCTTGGATACTCACTGGTATGGATGGGGGTCGGCTGCGTTGCGATGATTGTCGGCGATACGCTTTATCGGTCCGATGGCCTCAGCATCTGGCTCGGTAGCCACGCAAATTTTCTCGCTGGAGGCGTGTTCGCGCTAGCGGGTTGCTACCAATTCTCAACGCTCAAGCGACGATGCCTCGTCATATGCAGTCATCCAGCCAATTTTTTTATGCGCTACTACCGCCGTGGTATGGGCAACGCTCTCGTACTCGGCCTGCGTTATGGCCTCGTCTGCCTCGGCTGCTGTTGGGCATTGATGGTCGTCATGGTCATCCTGGGCGGCAGCAATCTATACGTGATGACGGTCCTTACCGGAATCATGTTCGCAGAGCGGGCTATGGGATGGAACAATCGAGTTGCGAGCGCGGTCGGACTGGCGTGCATTGCGCTCGGCGTGCTCGTTGCCGCATCGCCCAATACGATGCCGGCGTTCGCGCAAAATGCGGCAGGCTGGGTCAACATCGGATCGATGCAGCTAACCCATCATGGGTGGACGTTCTGGTGCCACGCGTGATCGACTGGCCGAACAAATCACCCCTCGATATCTCAGTGCCGCCCCTGGCACCTAAACGGACATATGGGCCTTCTCGACCTCCTCATGAACGATCGCGCGGACAGTCCTCGCCAGATGCTCGAGGCGATCGGCTGTAGCGGTGGTCGAGGAGAACACGAAATCCTGCCTGCCGTTCGGCGCATAGATGCAGTTCACGGATAGCGGTGCGGGCGCGCCTCCATGGAGCCTGAACCGCCTGCGCCGGATTCCGGCGAACACCGGCCCTTCATGGTTCGCGAACATGTAGAACCTTATATCCGGAAGGGGACCCCCCGTGGGCAGGGTGGTAAGGGTTCCGTGTTCAGTCAACGGCGCTGGAACCACGCAATGCTCGAGGGCCTCGCCAACGGCCGCCGCGGTGCGCGCGAGCGCGCTTTCGAAGGTGGCATCGGGAGCGAGTTGCATGTCGATCCGCACAAGGCTGTGGAAGTTGCCAATCACACCTTCTGTCATATCGCTGCGCACCGATACCACCGAGTGCGCGAGGAAGTGCCACACATTCGCTGCTCGCGCAAGCGCCGCCTGTAGACAGGTGAGCACGAAGGCGTAGGGCGTGCTCCCCAGCACTCGCGTGCCGGATACAACCCGAGTCCACTCGGCTGGCGGGAACTCAAAAGCGACGGTCGCGCGATCCGTGCCCCCGTTGCGTGCTGTCGTCGGCCATCCACTGAGCGGCAACGCGTTTTGCGCTTGAAGCATCCAGTGCTTGCGTGCCCGCGCGAGGGCATCCGGGTCCGGAGGATGCGGCACAACGCCATCGGCGTGTGGCGCATCGCGCACCATCGGTAGTCCAGCAGGTACCGGCGACCCATGGTGCCTGGCGTAAGCGCGCGCGATGTCGGCGGCCAACAGCGACCCGGAGTCGCTGTCCACCAGTGCCTCGGCCACGAACATCGCGAGCACCGAGGTCTTGGCATCGATCGTATAGAGCGTCGCGCGGAAGCGGGAATCATGGAAAGACGACAGCGAACCATAGAGCCTCCGGACATCGTCAATCGCCGCGTCAAGACCCTCCTGCTTGGTCCGCTCGCCAAGGTCGACCACCTCGAGCGCCTCGGGTGCAAACGGAGTGAGGACCTGGCACACGCGCCCGTTGTGACTCTCAAATCTCGTTCTTAGAATCTCGTGGCGATACACGACGTCATCTACGGCCCGCGCCAGCGCCGGTATGTCGAGCAGACCGTTGAGCTGGTACACCCAATCGAGATATCCGTGCCCACTCGTCAACTCTGCGATCAGAAGATGCGCTTCCTGCATGGAGGACGCCGGCGCCGTGCATGTCCTATCGTTTTTACGCAACTCGCTTGCCATGCATTCACTTGTCGCATGATCTCTGATGAACTCACCGATGGCGATGATTGCTCGTCGACCCTCGTCGAGCACCGGAAAGTACCAGTGCCAAGCATGGATCATCTCTGACCACTCCTCCAGCCTCACCTCTACCCTTGCCCTGCGCGCGGCGTCGGCGAGCGTACGCGCGTCATCCAGCAGGATCTCCTCCGTGCCTACCTGGATCAGCAGTGGCGGCAGCCCACTCAGGTCCGCAAAAACGGGAGATGCGAGGCGCTGATGCGGATCGGCGTCACGCAGATATGCGTCGGCCATCCGCTTCAGTTCGACCGAGCTCAACAATGGGTCTCGCTCGGCGAGCCTGACGTGTGCATCGGCCCTGCCGGTCAGATCGACCCACGGCGAAAGACACACGCCGGCGGCTGGGAGCGGGAGACCGGCGTCACGCAGGGCGATCATGCCAGCTACTACCAGCCCACCACCTGCGGAGTCTCCGGCGAGCACGACCGGTGCGTTCGTGCGCTCGAGCAACCAACGGATTGCTGTAACCGTGTCATCGACGGCCGCCGGAAACGCAAACTCAGGTGCACGGCGGTAGTCAACAGATAGCACCGCAACGTCTGCCACGCGTCCGATGGCCGCCGCGAGATGACGGTGCGAGCGCGACGAACCGAGGCTATAGCCGCCGCCATGCAGATAGACGAGCACAGGCTGCGCCAAGCTTTGCCGTGCAAGCACCCACTCAGCCGCACAACCCCCAGCGTCGACCATCTCACCAGGGGGCGCATCCTCACCCATCGCGATGTCAGCGTAATCGTATTGCCGGCGTCGATTGACGAGCGGCATCGCACGCAATGGCGCCTGTAGCGCTATCAACTCGCGGACCAGCTCGATATCGCCTGACGCCACGCCTCACTCCTCGAGAACGGAGGCGATCTGAGCTGGCGGCTCATCGTGTCCTGACTTGCGCCTCTGCCAGAAGCCCACGTCGAGCCACCGCCCGTGCTTGTAGCCCACACCTTTCAGGACTCCCGAATACCTGAAGCCACATGCCTCGTGAAAGAGGACACTCGGCTCGTTTGGCAGAGTTATCGCAGCGACCTCGGTACGGTAACCCTGAGCGTCGAGCAGCTCGAGCAACCGGCCGTAGAGTGCCCGCCCTATACCGACACGCCGAGCATTGTGTGCGACGTAGACCGTCACCTCGGCACACCAGTCGTAGGCTGGCCGACCCTTCCATGGACCGCCGTAGGCGACGCCGGCAACACGACCATCGACCGACGCCACAAGCCAGGGATGGCCTCCTCGGTGCGCGGACCACTCCGCGACCCATTCCTCGGCTGTTTGCGGCTCGGTTCGGAAGTTGAAGGTCGTGTGCTCGATGTAGTGGTTCACCAGCGCGCAGATGTCGGGAAAGTCGCTCTCTCGGACCGCGCGCACGCTCAACCGCAGGCCCGCCCGGCCGCCGACGGGCGCACTCCCGCCCCCTAGATCGATCACGGCACCAGCCAGAGCCACAATCGTCGGGGCCTCGAACAAAACGGCAAGTGGCACGAGCACGCCAAACTCGCCACGTACCTGCGCTATCGCCGAGACCGCCCTGATCGAAGTGCCGCCAAGCGCGAAGAAATCGTCGTCGACAGCCACCTCCTCGATGCCAAGTACGGAGCTCCATATCTTCACGATCCGGCTCTCCACCCACGCCCGCTGCGGAGTTGCCATCCGATCGTGGCTCGCACCCGAGCCGTTTGCGGTGGTGGGTACAAATGGTGCAGCTGAACCTCGCACGTTTGCGAGCTCCGCCAGACCCTTGCGATCGAGCTTCCCGTTCAGTGTGCGCGGCAACGCATCGACAATGACGACGCGAGTCGGGACCATCGCCGGCGGTAGTTCGCGCGCAACGGCGCTCCTCACCGCCATGGGGTCGAGACCGGTGCCCTGTCTCACGACGCACGCGGTCAGCTCGACCGCCGATCGATCGTCGTCTGTGGTTAGCACCGCCACCTCGGCGACCTCGTCGAGAGCAGAGATCGCAGCCTCCACCTCAGCCGTCTCGACCCGAAAGCCGCGGATCTTGACCATACCGTCGACGCGACCCAGGTGATAGACAACGCCATCCGCATCGATACGTCCGCGATCCCCCGTGCGGAAGGCGGGCGTCGAGACATCGTCGACTTCGATCGCTCCGTGACCCCAGTAGCGCGGACGGACGTACTCGCTTCGAATCTCGATCTCCCCGGACTCTCCAGGCGGCAGCGGGGCACCACCCTTCCCGATGACCGCAACCCGGACATCGCTGACAGGGCGCCCGGCGGGAACAGGGTCGGAAAGTGCGCCACCCCGTGGGATCAGATGCAAACAGGTCAAACCTGTCTCACTGGAGTTGAGACCCACGCTCAACTCTGCTGTCGGAAACAGCCGGCGAGCGGCAGCAAGGTCCGATGGAAGCACCGTCTCCCCTCCGAGATAGGCCAATCTCAGCCCAGCGTGAACCTCGCTCGTCCCACCCGCGGCAAATTGGCGCAAAAACGATGGGAACGCGTACAGCATTGTGACGCCGGCCGCCCTCAGCCAGTCGATCGTCCCATCGGCCCCCCGCTCCTTGAACGAATAGGGGGCAAGCGTTGCCCCACCCAACAGCGCGACATACGGGTTCGACACGGAGGAGACAAAACCGTCGGCGCTGATCAACGTCACGCAATCCTCGCGCCCGACTGCCAAAGGCCGGTGACGCGCCACATTGTGCAGCATGTCGCGCCGGGACTGCGCAATCCCGCGGGGACGCCCCGTAGAGCCCGACGTGTACAGCACGTATGCGAGTCGCCTCTCGTCGAACGACAGTCCAGGACGCTCCTCCCCCCCGCTGCGTCGCGCGAGGATCTCCTCTACCGACAGCACCGACTGCGAGCGTCGAGCCGCATTCTCGCCACGCCTGTCGCAGATCAGCAGCGGCGCATCGAGTTCATCCAGCACACGCTGAACGTGAGGGGCCGGGTGCTGAGGATTCACCGCCACGTAGAACTTCCCGGCCTTCAATGTGCCCAGCGCCGCGGCCAGCATCAACTCCGGCTTGCAGACCGCAAGCGGCACCGGCTCAGGTGTGGATCCGTACCTCTCGATCAATTCCCATCCGATCGCATTAGCCCACATATCCAACTGGCCGAAGCTGATGCTCGCTCCGCCCGCGGAATTTGTCCAGCGAACCGCGTCGTGCTCCGGACCCGCGTCCACCTGCCGCTCAAATTCCGCGACGACCGACGTGCCCGGCTTACGATCGGGAGCATCCTGCGCATAGACCGCCTGTTCCATCACCGCGCCGCCCTCGCATCCGACGGGGAAAAGCGGCCCGCCCACACACTCTCGACGTACCCAAAGATCTCACAGTGTTTCCGAACGCACGTCTTCATGCTCTTATATTCCACCAGCCACCGCCGCGTCTCAAGAGACCTGGCAGCGGCCAGACGATTACGGTCCGCAAACCGCCACAAAACCCGTGTGCATCACGGTTTACTACAGTGGGGCCACGTCTCAGCGCTCGTCATTTCGGAAGCCAGTTCAGGTCCGGTGTTTCTTACTCGTTGGCAAGTCCCACGAGTCCAATGGAGTACCAAGACCCGCAGTCCGCTCATGCACTCTTGGACCTACCCATATGAGCCAACCGGGTGTATGATCGTTTCGTCGTGCGCCCGTAGCTCAATGGTAACGGGCGATAGCGGAAAGTCCGCTGGACAGTTGCAAGTGACAGCTTCGGAATCGACCGAAGACCTCTCCAGTCGATCGTGTCGATGATGGGAACGCCACTACGGTGGCCGCTTCAACCACTCTGGCCACTAACTGCTAGCGCCTAAGAGCAACGGCCTTAAGAGCCGTAGGCAGCGGGTTCGATTCCCGTCGGGCGTATTCGTCGATTGATCCAAGCGAGTAAGAAAACTCCCCATTTACCTCCGATCGGCTGCTGGTCTTTCATCGTCCTAGCGGGATCGGTGCGCTGGGGTTTTCATACCCAAACCCGCCAGGATCAATCGGTGGCCTGACTCCGCTGGGAGGCAGCGGTCTCCTCCCGCGCGTCTTTGGCGGGGGCGCCACCCATCGATACGGCAACCGGTGCCGGGAAGCCGATCAAGCAGTTGGCGCCGGTTGCATCACCGTGAAGGAGGCTCCCTGGGGATCGATCAGGCCGGCGAAGCGTCCGATCGGCATGTCCATCGGCCCGTTCGTGACGGTTGCCCCGAGCTCGCGGGCCTTGGCGACAGTGGCGTCACAGTCGGCGACCGCGAAGATCACGCCCCAGTGCGGCGGGATCTCGGCCGGGAAATACTCGTCGCTCATCTCCATCATGCCGCCGACCTGCTTCCCGTCCAGCTCCCAAACCGTATAGATCTCCGGCGCGCCCTCGAACGCGGGGGGACGGCCCTGCCAACCGAAGATCGCCGAGTAGAACGCCTTGCCTGCGTCGGTGTCACGGGTGAGCACCTCGTTCCAGCAGAGCGAGCCCGGCTCGCCTGTGAGGTCGGCGCCGGTGAAGCTCTTCGGCTGCCAGACGCCGAACACGGCACCGGTGGGATCGGCGAAGAGCGCCATCCGCCCGATGTCCATCACATCCATCGGCTCGAGCACGACGCTGCCGCCGGCGGCCTTGACCTTCCCAGCCATCTCCTCGGCATCGGCGACGCTTATGTAGGTGGCCCACGCGGTGGGCTGGGTGGGCGGGCCCTCATTCATGTGGCCCATCAGACCCGCGATGTTCTTGTCTTGCAGCTGAAACATGCGATACCCACCGGTCTCCTCGCCACCCGGCTCGGTCGCGCTCCAACCCATCAGCTCGCCATAGAACTGCGCGGCGGCGTCGGTGTTTGGCGAGGAAAGTTCGACCCAGGACGGGGTTCCGGGTGCATACTCGGGCATGGTTCTCCTTTCGCGGACGGGACTTCACACGAGAGTGGCAGATCAGCGCGCGGAATGCACGTTCGCCGGTCGGTACATGTACCGACCGGCGATGAGATGACGATGGTCGCCGGTTACTTCACGATGTGGATGATGCGCTCCATGCCGAGCTGGGTGTGGCTGCGGCCGTCCTGGGTGTCCATGAAGCACGCCTGCACGTAGACGCCCGGCTTGGCGGCGATCGTCTCCTGCTGGAACGCCTCGTGTGACAGCGGGCCTGCGAATGTGACGGGCGGTCCGGATACGAGCTTTTCAAGACCCTTTTCCTTGCCCGCAAGCAGCAGCTTGACGACCCGCTTGGCAAGCGTCATGTTCTTGACCGGGAACGCCACGTCCATGTGCACGACGAACCCTTCGTTTTCGAAGCGCACCAGTTCCCCATCGTGCAGGGTGCTCGGCCCGCGAAAGCCGAACTCGATCGAGCGGATCGTCGCCTGCGGAGTCGGCAGCGTCGCGGCTGACCTGGCGGCGGTGACGGTGAAACTCGTGCGTATCTGCGCTTCGCCTTCCCCGGCGCCGACCAGCACGATGTACTGCCCTGGCTGCAGGTCGGTCTGCGCTTCGCTGTTCTGACCCGGGTTGACTTCGGTGTCGAACACGATCGAGCCGTACTTGCTCGCGCTGTTCGGATCTTTCGCCTTCTTTTCCGCGCTGAATTTTTCGACTTCCGCCAAGCTCACGCCCGGCTTCAGGAGGAACACGATGACGGCGGCTTCCTTGACACCGGTGTCGCTGGAGACGACGTTGACCGCACCAGATTCGCGTGCCCCGCTGACGGTCGCCGACGAAGGGGTGATCGCGATCGACAGCGCCGGCAGCGTCGCGGACGCCTGCGCGGAGCCCATGGCGATCGTGCCGCCGACTGTGAGGAGGGCGCTTGCGGTTACGGCGATGAACAGGGTGAGTCGCTTCATTGCATGATCTCCAGGGGGTCGTGTGTGAGAGAGTGAAAAGGGAGGAAGTGAGTCTTCGTCAGGCGGTGGTTCCCGAAGGCGTGAGACCTGACTGCGGACTGGTCGCGCGCGTGCCGCCCGGCGGGCCCGAAAGCGGCACTAGACGACTCGAACGATTTGACATTCCGCTCCTTTCGAGGCAGCCGCAGACACGGCACGCTCGTTGGCTGTGCGACCGACCCAGCCAAGCCTAGACCCCACGTGCACCGTGCGCATGGGCCGTTTTGCCTATCTTTTGGGAGAGATGCCCGGGGCGCGTCGCTCAGACGAGGACCTGCTTGCCCGCACCGCCCTGGGGCTGTGGGAGCTCGAGGATCTGCCCAGCTTCCGCACCGGTGTGCTGACGCTGCTGCGCGAGCTGGTGGGTTGTGAGCTGGCCTCCTACAACGAGATCGGCATGGACACCGGAGAGGTCTTTGTGCTCGCTGACCCCGCCGAGTCGCTGAACGTCGGCGGCGAGATGTTCGAGGCGTTCGCCGAGTTTGCGCTGCAGAACCCGCTGGCCGCCCATTTCGCGCGCTCGGGTGAGACTCGGACGCTGCGGCTCTCGGACTTCATCAGTCGCCGCAAGCTTCATGCCCTGGATCTGTACAACCACGTCTACCGGCACATCGACACCGAGTACCAGCTCGCCTTCACGGTGCCGACCCGGGGGCAGATGATCGGGATCACGCTCAACCGGGCGAGGCGCGACTTCGACGAACGCGAGCTGGCACTGCTGGGAGCCGCGCGCGCGCTCGTGATCCCGGCCTACCGCAATCTCCACGATCGCGCGCGACTGCATGCGCTCCTGCAGGCCTCAGACAGCGAGGAGCCGGGGCCGTTCGCCGTCTTCCTCGTCGAGCAGAGTGGCCTGCTCCAGCCCGCCCACGATCGCGCCGAGCGACTCATGCGCCAACTCTTGGCCGAACCCTCGACGATCGATGCGCTGCGCGGCTGGAGCAGTCTGCAACGCCGCGGACGGCCGGGCGGAGCCGCTGCGCTGCGACTTGACACTTCCGAGCACGAACTACAGGCGCGCTACCTGTACGGCACACAAGGAAACCTCGATGCGATCGCGATTCGCCCGCTTGCCGACAGCCGGCCACAATCGCTGCGCACACTCGGGCTCACCCGCCGCCAGGCCGAGGTACTCCACCTCCTCTGGCAGGGCAATACCAACGCCGAGATCGCCATCGCTCTCAACATCAGCGAGCACACCGCCCGCCACCATCTGGAGAACATCTACCGCCAGCTAGGCGTCAATTCGCGCCTCGCCGCCGCCCACATCGCAACCCGAACGCTCTCAGGCTAGAGGTCAGCCGACGGTGCCGGAACCGCGGTGCGGGGAGGATCGTTGCCCCTATAGGTAGCTGGCGCTCGTGCTGTCGCGTAGCGCCGCGACCACGCGGGCGGGCGCTTCCAGAGCGGGCCAGTGTCCGACGTCCGGCAGCGAGGTGAACGGCGCCGCGGGTAGCCGTGCGCGGATGCGCTCGGCCATGTGGGCGCCGGAAATCGGGTCGAGCATCCCCCATACGAAGACAAGCGGCACATCGGTCTGCTCGAGCGCGGCCACCCAGCGGTCGGCGTGGAGAGCGCGGTCGTTCATGTAGCGGATCACGCGGTGGATGACCAGCTGACCGTCTTCCCGAGCCATCGCCCGCCAGATGTCAGCCCCAGCGGCAGCAGCGTCGAAGCCATCGGCAAAGGTTGGCTTCAGCCCTTCGATCCATAGCTCCTCGGTTATCTGCGCACTGATCTGCGGTCCGAGCTGCGGGTCCAGCAGCGCCAGCTGACCGGGCTGGGGACGGTAGACGTCCGGGTAGAGTCCGCCGTTGAGCAGGTCTACCTCGATCAAATCGACACCCAGCGCGCCTTCGGCGCGCCTTGCGAGCAACTCTTGCACGACCGACACGGCGTAGTCATGGGCCACGACAATCGTCGCTGTGATCTGCTCGCGCGCCCACACCGCTTCGACGAGGTCGGCCTGCTCATGGATCGAGTAGTCGTGATCGGCAGGCTTCTGCGAGGCGCCGAACCCGAGAAAGTCGAACAGCACCAGCGAATTGCGCTCGGCCAGCGCTGGAAGCACCGCGGCCCAATCGTGCGAGGAACTGGGAAACCCGTGCAGCAGAGTCATCGTCGGTCCGGTGCCAGCCCGACGCAGGAAGATCTGTCGAACTACTCCGCCGAGGTCGACGTCCACGCGCTTCCCCGCCGACCACCAAACGTCGATCCCTCCCATTCGCCGAATTATCACAGCCCCACGCCACGGCAGTCCAGAACAAGCTCGTCGCTGCCGAGCGCGAACATGCCGGCTACTGCGCCAAGTACATATCTACGCGGCTCGCGGAGTTGTCGCCGCTTGCCGCGCCTACGGCTTCTCTGCCGATTTCCCTCGGAGCGTGTTTGTCACCGCTCAAGCCGTCAGGCGAGCGATTCACGATCCGGCCGTTCCCGCCAGCGACGCTCCATCGCCCGGAGCATCTGTGGGTAGACGACCAGGTACCGGAACGGCTTGATCGCGGCCATGTAGGCGTTCCCCGACAAGCCATTCGGCTTCACATAGACCGCCATCTGGCCCCGGTAGCCGCTGCCCTCGGCGACCCAGCCGAGGTGCAGGACGCCGTGCATCGTTTGGTTTGCGATCTCGGCGGCGAACTCGTCGTCGGTCAGATAGAGCGAGGCGAATGGGAGACTCTCGAATTCCGGCCCGGGCGCGGCGCGCAGATCGTCGGGCAAACGCTCGCGAAGGGTCCTCACCCTCGACCCGAGCCCCGAGCCCTGGTCGTCCAGACCAAGCAGGTCGCCGAGCTTCCACCGCAGCGACCACAGCGCCCGCGCCGCGCGGGGCAGGGTCTGCGCAGGAT
Source organism: Solirubrobacteraceae bacterium (assembly GCA_035485715.1). Classification (GTDB taxonomy): domain Bacteria; phylum Actinomycetota; class Thermoleophilia; order Solirubrobacterales; family Solirubrobacteraceae; genus Palsa-744. The sequence goes on from DATHNT010000025.1 coordinate 29,947, forward strand.
CGGCTGCGGCGAACCCCTCGACGAGGGTCGGGAACTCATCGGCTCGACCGGGCGTCGGCAGCGCCCATACGTCCTCGAGTCGAAAGTCGGGGACGATCTCGTGGATCCGCCAGGGGCGTGAGGTGTGCGCTGTGTTCGAGAGTTTCATCTCAATCTCCATGTCCTGGTGTTGCTGCCAGCTTGAGCAGGTAGAGAGCGGCGCCCCGGTGAATGTTTCCGATGACGGCCCAAGCCACCGGTGCCGTCCTGCGCATCTCGTAGTGAAGGAACGTGGTCATCACCAGTCGCTCGTGGTGCAGCCGCCACACCATGTGGCCTCTCAACAGCGTCGATCGTGCTTCGAGATGCAGCAGCTCGGGTTCAGACGTCACGATTCGCCAACCGAAGACGTGGTCGGAAGAGGACCACAAACCGAGGCGAAATCCAAGAATCCAGCGGTGTATGAACAGCCCCGACCCGCGGATCGCCACAGGCAGACGCTCGGAGCCGTCGCGTGCCCATTCCTCGGCTGAACGTCGGTCGGTCGGGCACCTCTTGACCTCGAAGGCGTCCGCGTAGTCAGGTGAGGCGACGGTGGATGGAGGCGTCTCGGACACCGCGATGCGGCGCGCTTGCTTCCTCGCATTTGAGCGTGTGTTTGAGTGCTTCGAACTCGTCACCAAAGAACTCCTTCATGCGGTTATCTCTCGGGATGTCCATCCATACGGTAGCGTATAGATGAATGCTAGCATCATCATCGGGAGTGTCAACACCCAACCGAACGCGATAGAGGGGCGATGGCGCCCCCGACCCGCACGCCTCGCAACAGGTGGATCGAAGAGGGACTGAGTGCCCTTGCCGCCGGTGGCCCGGACGCCGTCCGGGTCGAGTCCCTGGCCCAAGCGTTGGGCGTCAGCAAGGGTGGCTTCTACTGGCACTTCAAAGACCGCCAGGCGCTGCTCGAGGAGATGCTGGACGCATGGGAGCGCACCATGGTCGACGAGGTGATCGAGGCCGTCGAGGCCGAGGACGAGGACGCAAGGTCGAGATTGAGGCGGCTGTTCGCGCTGGCCGCCGCCTCAGGCGCCGAATTGTTGAAGATCGAGCTGGCGATCCGCAACTGGGCCCGGCGCGAGGAGGCTGTTGCCGAGCGATTGCGGCAGGTCGACAACAAGCGAATGGACTACATGCGCTCCCTGTTCGAAGCTTTTTGCGAGGACGAGGACGATGTCGAGGCTCGCTGCCTGCTGACCTTCTCGCTGTTCGTCGGCAGCCACTTCGTCAACGTCGATCACGGCGTGCGCAGCCGGGCGGAGGTGCTGGAGCTGACCTTGGAGTGGCTCACACGATAGGACGAGCGGGAGTCAAAGAAGCGTTGTCTAACGCGGCCAGAAGCGGCGAGGCGGATGACGAGGTGACGTACGTAGCGCTAGCCAACAGTTGGATCATCATCAACCTCGGAGGAGGTCCGACCGACGACAAGCCGACCGTCACGCTCGAGACGCCGCCCGACCCAGATCGGGTGAACAGCTTCCTCAACATCCGGGTTGCGGACATCCAAGCGGTGTACGCCGAGTGGAGCGGGCGGGGCGCCGAATTCCTAACGCCGCCGAAGCAGCACGCGACCGAGATACGCTGCTACATCCGCGATCCTGACGGCTACCTGATCGAGGTGGGCCAGACGACCCTGGCCAGAGGTTGGCGTCCACCGTCTTGATCGCATCACCCGCGTTAGCGCGCCGGCACCCGAAAGCGCAGTGGCTCGCCTGGACCCCCTATATGGGCTACCGCAGCGCGATCGTACGCGTGACCCTCCCGAGACCATGGCCGCCCTGGGAGAGGCCGACCGTGACGGTGTAGCGGCCGGCGGGCAGCGAGCCCAGCAGTTCGGCAAGGGGCACGTTCACTGTCTGTCCCGGCACGATCGCCTTCGTGCTCGCGTTGGCGCGGAGCGAGCGCCCCTGCCCGTCGATCAGCACGGTGCCACCAATCGGGACAATCGTGTTGCCGGTGTTGCGCACAGCGAGCAGCAGCGTGCCGTGCCTTGCACTGCCCTGCTCGACGAGGCCGCCCGGCTGTGCACGAAAGGACTGCGCGTTCGTCGGCGCGTCGAGCCGCAGGCTGCTCACCAGGCGGTAGGCGAACTTGATCCCTTTCACGGCGTGGCCGGGTGGCGTGCCCACGACTTCGATCGCGCCGTACTGGGAGCGACCGGGAGGAGTGCCCGTTAGCGATACGCCGACCGTGCGCGAGGAACCAGCGCCCAGCGTGAAGGAGCTCGCGTTGAGGCCCACCTCGGACAGCCTGGCACCGCGGTTTGGAGACACTTCGCCGCTGAGCTCCTGCAGCCACGGCCGCAGCGCGACCTTAACCACCATCGACGTGCTGGTGGTGTTCGAGACCTTGATCGAGCCGACGCTGCCGCGGCTGGCGACGTGCTCAAAGATGCCGGGCGAGATCGACACGCCGCCGCCCGCCGCGAGGCTTGCCCCGGCGACGGTGAGCATCGCGACCGTCATGGCGAACGTCAATCGCCTGATGTTGTGAAATCTCATGATCCCTGCTACCTCTCTCATGGTTGGGGGTGTCTGTGTCGATGGGACTTCACTACCGCGTGTCACGGTCCGGCTGCGGTGACGGTCACCAGCAGGAGCTTGTGGTAGCCGCCGATGGGCGGTTGATGGGCGCCGCGCACCGCCTGGCGTAGCCGGATCGTGGTTCCTTCCAGCGAAACCGGTTCACCCCACTGTTCGAGCACTGGGTCCACGCTTGCATCAAGCGAGCGGAAGCGGCCGCGACCAGCCGCGGCCTGCAGCGCGATCGCGAGGCTCAAGTGCCCTCGCACCAGGTGCCCACGGCGGGCGCCGGAGATCGCTTCGCCGTCGGCGAGGCTCAGCCTGACCGGCGCGTCGGTGGCGGTCACTTCCACGGGGATCGTCGCGTCATACACGCTCTGCCTGTGGCCGGCGCTCGCGCGCGCAAAAGAGCTCGGTTCGCCCAGCGAGAGTGCGAGCGTGCTTTCCACCGTGCCGCCTACGGGTGTGCCTTCGGCCAGCGCGGCGGGCACGCCGCTGAGCACCGCGAACGCCGCGACGAGTAGTGCCAGCGTCACCAGGCGCGTTGCGGCGCTCATCGCGCTCTACCCCTCCTCCTGCCACGGTGGTTGTGGGGGTCTCGACGCGCGATCGCCGTGCTTATCCGCACCTCGACATCTTCGCCGCCAGCCTGGTTGTAGCGGAAGATGATCGTACGCGCGCTCTTGAAGGCGAACATTGCGCTGAGACTGCCTCCATGCATGAGCATCGTGCCGGGCCTCGCCTTGAAGGTGCGCCGCCCAGCCCTGTAGAGAACGCGGACGGGCGTACCGTTGGGTGCCGAGGCGCGGCGGTGGCCATGCAGGCAGGTGAGTCGACCCGTGAAGCGGTAGCGCCGGCCCCGGCGCAGCACTGGTACGCCCTTGCGGGTATAACCGAGCGGCGCGGAGGCAAGGCGCATTTCCAACATAGGCGAGGGGCAGACAGGTGGCACCCGCGGCGGCGGTTCTTTGAGCGGATGTTTGTGGGTGGGTTCTTCCGGCGGTTCCACGGGCGGACCTTCGTGCATGGCTGAGATCCCGACCGTGACCGTGTTGCTACCGGGCGGGAGGGGATCCAGGACTTCGATCGGCGCTTCGAGGAGTGTGCCGGTGTTGCCGACCGCATCAGTTACGGTGACGAGCAGCACATGCGAGCCGGCGGTACCGACATCGATCGAGAGCGGGATGTTCGAAACGGCTTCCGGACACGGAGGGGCCGAGCACAGGCTCACGGACGCGGTGTTGCCGTCGATCGAGGCCTGCGCGCTCGCCAGGCCGGAGCCCGTGTCGCTGGCGTCGATCGTCAGGCTCAGCGTCGAGCCCGCTTCCGCGGGGCTCTGCACCTCCCCGACAGCTCCGCTGGGCGTGCTGTCCCGCACGCCCAGCGTGATTGATGAAGATCTGAATGTCATGGTCGCCTGAGCACTGGAGGTAACGAGCACCGCCGCCGCGACCATGACGGCCGCGACGACGGTGATGCTCCTCAGGCGCCTGGACGTGCGCCTGGTTTGAGTCATTGCACTGCTTTGAGCTACGGGGTGGTGGTTGACAGGGTCAGCGTGACCGTCTTTGCGTAGGTGCCGGTGTGCAGATGATCGTGCAGCCCGATCTTCTGGTTGAACGTCACCGTTGTTTCATCTTCGCTGAACGGTTTGGCGTATGTCAGCAGCGTTGTCGGTGCTACCAACGACGTGAGGACACCGCCAATTCCTCCCTGCGTGGATGTTGCCTTGCTTTCGAGCGGTTCGGGCAGCTCGTAGGTTTCTTTGAACGCCCCGTGAGTGTATACCTGCACCAGATGCCCGGTGTCGGTGGCGCTCGCGTCTTCGGCGACCAGCTTGCTTTCGGCCGCCGTGCTCGTCGCCTTCAGACCACAGGTGTTGTGGTATTCCTGCGTTTTGCCCGGAAGGAACGAACCCAACACCACCGGCGAGCACGTCGTTGCCAGCGTCTGCGTGAACGGCACTTTGCCTTCCACGACTATCCCGACGGACGCTGTCACAACGGCGGTAGCCGCCGATTCGGCCGGGAGCGACGCGCCACTGCTGTTCGAAGCGACGACAACGACGCGGATCGTGTGTTCGATGTCGGCGCTTGTCAGCGTGTATTCGCCTGCGGTCGCACCGGCGATGTTCACGCACGAGGCACCCGAGGAGTTGCAATCCTCCCACTGGTAGGTGTAGGAGGTCGGCGACCCGGTCCACGTGCCGTTGGTCGTTTTCAGTGTCTGGCCATTGTACGGCGTCCCGCTTATTACCGGCAGGACGGTGTTCACCGGCCCCGAGCTGAAGGTGGCCGTGACTGACTCGTTCGCGCTCATCGGATTGAACGAGCATGACCCGGTGCCTGAGCAGGCCCCGCCCCACGATACGGAATAACCAGTTGCCGGCGCCGACGTCAATGTGACGGCTATTTCTTCGAATTCGGCGCTGCATGCTGTATGGCCCTGCCCGCATTCGATACCGGCGGGCGTCGAGGTCACGGTGCCTTCACCGGTGGCCGTCACGGTAAGGGTGTGCTTTGGAGTAGTCACCTTCACGTTGAAGGACGCTTTCGCGGTGTTTTCATGACCGTCCACCGCGGTGCATTCGACTTTGGTCGTGCCCACTTTGAACGTCGCGCCCGATGCGGGCAGGCAGCTCAAGGACTTGACCAGCGCGTCGGGGTCCGTCGCTTCGACGCTATAAGTAACCACCGCTCCCGACGAACTCGTAGCCGGAGTCACTATTTCCGCGGGCACCGTGATGGTAGGCGGCGTCGGGCTGTACTCGTCAGCGCCGATGTCGCACGCCGTGCCGCCGACATCAGGACGCGGATAGCCGCGCTGGTCGGTCGCCGGACACTTAGCCGGATCACCGGCATCGATCGTCGGGCTGCCAGCCTTCTCCGAATAGAGCGTCGTGGAACCACCATCGTTGCTCAACGACGTCTGCAGCAACGGTGTCTTGCTCTGGAGCGCCGCTTCGCCACCACAACTGGCATCGGAGGCAAGGCTGTGATCATTCGTGATGGCGATGCTTCCGCACTGCGCGGAGCCGCCATTGAGAGCGACGATCGTGTTCGTCAGACTCAGTGTGCCTGCGCCAGACCCGATGCCGCTGGAGGCGTTGTGCACGACGGTCACGTTCAGCAGGCTCGCCGTGCCTTCGTCGACTAGACCGAATTCGTGGCCATCGGAGAGCGTTGAGTTGGTGAGATTGGCGCTCGCGCCACTCTCAACACTGATCTGGCTACCGAGGTTGCCGGAGATCGTCGCGTTTTCGACATCCAGGGCCCCCGCATCATCGATCCCGGGGTTCCCTCCGCCACCACCACTGGTGACAACGACGTGCTTGAGCGTGACCGTCACGCCCGTCTTGACGATGACAAGTTCTTTTTCTGATACCCCTGCAACTTCTGTGACGGCGCCTCCGTTGATCTGGACGCCAGGCGTAGCTTCACCGATTTTGCCCGCCGGCCCCGCCAGCGTCTGTGTGCCGCCCGTGTTAGTAAAGATTAGCGTTTTTCCCGGCAGGTATGTGCCGGCCATGAGTTCGATCGTGTTCGCCACGCCGTTCCCGTTGGCCGAGGTGACCGCTGTTTCGAGTTCCGCAGTGTTGTGAACGACAAAGGTTGCGGCGCCCGCCCCAGCAGCCAGCATCAGCGATGCTGTCGCCGCCAAAGTGAGCGCGACCACATACATTCGCCAACGCGCAAGCCATTTATGGCTCATTGAATCCTCCAGTACGGTTTTGTAAAATACGTATTTGGGCATCTTTGATGCATCTATCGACCATTGACTGTCGAGGACGTCCAGGCCTCTCGCTGAGACACGGCCGCTACTCAACGTTGAACGCGAGCCGAAATTACCAAGCTCTCGCGACCCAAGGCAAGGCCGTTTACCGCATGGTCACGACCATTTACCGCTTGATCACGTTTGACTCTGATGACATTCTGTTCACATTTTTATATCGTGCCGGTGACAATTGGTTCGAGGCGGATCGTGGCGAGCTACTGCCGTGTCGGACATCTAGCCGATCCCTGTCACAGATCGACGCAGACGCGTTCACAGGTAGTTCACTTCTGGCATAGCTCGATACCTGAGAATGCCCGCACCTCGGCGTGAAGGGTGCTGCCAAGCGCACACTACAAGCTCCAACTTCCCAGCGACCCAATGACTAATTCACGTAAAAAGACCGCTTCTACAACTAGCGCAGCAGCCACGGCCTCCGCCTTCAAGAGGTCGCGCTTTGCCGGGTTGCGCCGAGGTGTTTCTGCTGTGTTGGGAGTGCTCGCAGAGAGTCCGCTGCTGACCGGCCTGGCAGCGACAGCCGTCTTGCTGGTGGTCCTCTTCTTCGTCGGCCTGTCGATCATCGGCCCGCACTCGGCCGGACAACAGACCACGCTCACCAACGCCACCGAACTGATCTCTGACGGACAGGCGACGCAGGCAACGCTCCTCGACCAAGACTCCCAACTGGAACTGCGCACAGACAATGGCCAAGCGCTATGGGCAAGCTACCCGCATTCGGACTCCTACACGGGCACGCTGATCTCCCTCCTTCAGAGCAAGCACGTACCCACCACCGTCAACCCACAGTCTGGCAAGGCGATCCTGCGCGCAACCGTCCAGTTCCTGCTACCGATTCTCATCCTCGTCACGCTGTTCGCCTTCTTCATGACGCTTGTGCGAGAGCAGGGAGCGGCCTTTGCGTCGTTTTCGAAGTGGAGCGGGAGCGAGCAGAAGGCCGGCGAGGGCCGGACAACGTTTGCTGACGTGGCCGGCGCACCGGAGGCGCTGATCGAGTTGGGCGAGGTCTGCGACTATCTCGAGAACCCGGGACGCTATGCCCGCCTCGGCGCCAAGGCGCCCAAGGGAGTAATACTCACCGGGCCCCCGGGCACGGGAAAGACGCTGCTCGCACGTGCCGTCGCCGGTGAGGCACAGGCTAACTTTTTCTCCCTCTCCGGCTCGGAGTTCGTCGAGTCGTTGGTCGGCGTCGGCGCCGCCCGCGTGCGTGACCTCTTCCATCAGGCACGGGAAGTGGCGCCGGCCATCATCTTTATCGACGAGCTCGACGCCATCGGTCGGCAGCGAGGCGCAGGCATGGGACAGGGCAACGACGAGCGCGAGCAGACGCTCAACCAGATCCTCGTCGAGATGGATGGGTTCGGGGCAGAGTCAGGCATCGTGATCATGGCCGCGACCAACCGGCCGGATATCCTCGACAACGCGCTGCTGCGACCAGGCCGCTTTGACCGGCAGGTGGTCGTCGACGTCCCGGACGTAAACGGGCGCACTGAGATCCTGGAACTGCACGCTGGCAGAAGTCCGATCTCGCCCCATGCCGACCTGCTGCGGATCGCCCACCAGACGCCGGGCTTCACAGGCGCCGACCTCGCGAACATCATCAACGAGGCCGCGCTGCTCACCGTGCGTGCCGGCAAGCAACTTATTGAGCAAGAAGAGCTCGAGGAGGCGATCGACCGGGTTATGTCCGGGCCCGCACGCAAGAGCCACGTGCTCTCGCGGGAAGAGGTCTGGCGGATCGCCGTGCACGAGTCCGGACATGCGATCGTCGCCCGCGCGATCGGCAACTCGGCGGCGCTGCAGAAGCTCTCGGTTGTATCGCGCGCCCGTGGGCGCGGCGGCGCGACCGTTTACTCGAGCGAAGACAAGCTCATGCTGACGCACCTCGACCTGACGAAGAATCTGATTACGGCCATGGCCGGAGTGGCAGCCGAGGACTACGTCTTCGGCATGCTTTCCACCGGAGGCGAGAACGATCTCGACGAAGCAACGAAGACCGCCCATGCGATGGTTTCGGTCTGGGGCATGAGCGAGGCGATCGGACCCGTGACTGTGGGCGAGAAACCCGGCGAGATCTTCATCGCCCGCGACCTGGCGAAAACAGCGAACATCGCCGCGGCGACGCACGAACTTGTGGATAGCGAGACGCGGCGGCTGACCCACGACGCGGAGGACACCGCGAAGCAGATAATCGAGATGAACAGGGCGATCCTGGAGGAGCTTGCCAACACGCTCCTCGACGCGGAGACGTTGAGCGGGCCGGCGCTCGATACGTTCCTCGAGGCTGTGCTCCCATGGCGAGCGCCGCTGGTGAAGGGCGTCAACGGCCACGTGCCACCAGTGGCCCTGCGAGAAGTCGTTAGCGTCGGCGACATCGACGGCTCGCCCGGTGACACCGAAGCTCCCGACTGGTCGTGAACCGTCCTGCCTCCTACACGGCCGGGCGGGCGGTCCTAGCGATAGCGGGAGCCGGGGCTACCCTCGCCGTCGGGGGGTGCGGCGGAGTATCCGGCGCCACAAAGCAGACAGTCGCCTCAAAGCAGACGATCGCCGCAAAGACAGCAGAGGCGCCTGCCTCGAGCAACAAACTTCTCGCGACAGTCAGCACCACGGGTGGGGAAGCGACGTTGGCTGACTCAGGCGGTCGCACCATCACCAGTTTGCGCAGCGGCTGGTACACAATATTGGTCACGGTCAACGCCGCAGGTGCGGATTTCCACCTCGCCGGTCCGAGCGTAGACTCAGCCACCAAGGCGAAGGTCCCGGGCGTGGCCCTATGGGGAATCCATCTCCTCAAGGGCACGTACCGCTATATGAACGATCACGACGCGCGTACCACAACGCACGTGCTCTCCGTCTACTAATCGTGCCAACGCAGTGCGATTCGCGCGTTGCGGCCCATCTCCCCTCGCCGTCTCTCAGCAGGGCGTGGCGCGGCAATCTCTCAGGGCGTGGCGGCAAATACTTGTTCGAGGTGACGCGAGACGATCTTTTCGATCGCCACCGTGCCCGTCGGGTTGTGATCGCCGCCCGACCGGTAGGTGCGTTCCGCGAGCGCGACGCCTTCCAGAGTAAGGCCTTGGGAAAGTGCCCGCTGGATGGCGCTCGGCTCGGCAGAGCGTGCGTCGCGCACGGCGGCCTCGAGCAGCCGGATCGTTTCGAATCCGAGACCGGGAAAACTACCCACTGGATCACCGCCGAATTGTTTCTTGTAGTCGCTTACGAAGCGATGCGCCGGCGCGCTTTCGCGTGGAAAGCCGTAGGAAGGGAAAACAGCATCTTCAAGCGCACGAACGTTGCTTGTCAGTGTGAGTCCAGTATCCAAGGCCGAGGTGCCTGCCACGTTCTGGGTTACGCCCTGCGCCTTGAGGCCGGCCGCCAGTTGGTTGACCAACGGCGGGGGAAGCGCGGTAAAGATGGTTGAGGGGCGCGGATTGACAGCCTCGATGGTATGCGCCAGGCTCGAGAGGTCTCCCATCGTCATCGCAACTGAGGCGCTACCCACAATCCGTATGCCCTTGCGTTGCGCGGCAGCGCGGAAGTAGCTCGTCATCAGTTCGGCATAATGACTGCCCGGGGTCTTGACTATAAAGACGCTTCCATAGCCGACCGTGCGCATAAAGCTGGCCAGACCCGTGGCTTCGTCGCTCGGCGTCATCCCAACGGGCCAGTACGTCGAGTAGCGTCGCCCTGCCGAGGGGTCAGGGTTGCAAGGAGCGAGCATGAGCGTCCCATACCGGGCCGCCCCCGCGGCGAGGCTCAGTTGCGATTCCGTGTCGCACGGCAGAATCAGGACGGCAGCGGCCTCGGAGTGCAGCCGGCCCTCCACGGCAGCGGGGGAAAGGCCTTCCAGGTCCTGAGACACGAGCTTGATCCGGATGTGCCGGGCAAGTCCGCCCGCGGCGTTGAGCTCGTCGACCGCGACCGTGGCCCCCTGTGCGATGGAGGCGTTCTGTTCGGCGAACAGGCGGGATGACGGCTGGTCGATCGCCACAACCATCACTCCGTGCCGCAGCGAGCGCGTCACGGCAGCATCCCCTTTCGGCGAGGGCACACTTTGGAGAAGCGGTTGGTTGCTGGAGACCGGACGCGCCGAGCCGCGCGACCCGTGGCCATCGCCGCGCGACCCGTTCCCACTCACTATCAAGACCACCCCAAGCACCACGGCGCCGGCGGCCAGCGCCGCCAGGCCCAGGCGCACGACCCCAGGATGGCCCTGCACGGGCAGATTCAACATTTACGCAAATCCCGTGGTCGGCTGAGCCGCGAGCCTGTCCAGTTGCTACTCACCGGCCGCCGGAACGGTGTCCACGGTGCTGACCGTGGACAGGCAGACTGGGATTACGAGAAGACTGCCGTCCATGGCGCATACAGCCCAGCGAAGTCTCGATGCCGTTAGCTGCCTGACTCCAAGCCGTAGCGAACTTTGCGGGAATCCTCGGCCTGTTTCTGTGCTGGTCGTCTCTGATCACCTCGACGAACTGCTCAAGGTCCTCACAGGCAAGCTGCGTGCTTTTTCGCCGGTCGGCCTTCTTCGCCTTCGCCGCTCGCGACGAAATACGCCCTGTGTCGCATTTCGAGGAATGCCTATAGCCGCTCAGCCCGCCAAGGCTGCGCAACGCATCGCTCAATAGACAGGAGAGCTCATTGTGAATCTGGTGCTGAATGTTTGACGACCTGACTTCTTGAAGAAGAGCGCGTAGCTCGGCTTCAGGCGTCGTTTCAGGCGGAGTGACTTGCGGGGCTTGGTATGTGAAGTGGTCGGTGCTACTGGTGGTGCTTGTCCCGGCCGGCGTTTTGACTGTCACGTCGACCGTGCCCGCTGTGTGTGTGGGGTCCTTGACCGTGACTTCGGTGCCACTCACGACTTTGAGTTCTGTT
>DATHNT010000026.1:0-466838 GCA_035485715.1 Solirubrobacteraceae bacterium
CTTGAAGCTTGGTTATGTCTATCTCGGCTGTCCGCTTCTGCTCTCCGCATAGCGTTTGGAGATACCAGAGAGCCAAGCGCCCACTGCCCAAACGGAACCCTATTGGAACCTTGGCTCCACCCGACCAACCCCCGCAAAGCACGAAACCCGCCTAAACAAGCGGGTTCCGGCGAGTAGCGGGGGCAGGATTCGAACCTGCGACCTTCGGGTTATGAGCCCGACGAGCTACCAGACTGCTCCACCCCGCGTCGCTCCCCATGTTCTAGCAAAAAGCTTGGCCTACCCAAAGCCCTGGGCGCTCAATCGCAGCGGCTCAACGTACAGCCCCCGCGCCCGCCCGCGCGGGGCATCGCCCAATTCGACCAAAACCCCATCCACTCCTCCCGGCCTCTACGATCCCTTCCCTTGCGCACGGCCGTAGTAGACATAGGCACCAACTCCACGCGTCTGCTCGTCGCCGACGTGGACCAGACCACCGGGGCCGTCAAGGAGCTACACCGCGAGTCGCAGGTGACCCGCCTCGGCGACAAAGTCGATGCCGGCGGGCGGCTCTCCGACGAGGCGATCGGTCGCGTTCAAGCCACGCTCACCAACTATCGCGCCACGATCGACCGGTATCGGTGCGAGGCGAACCTGGCCGTGCTCACCTCGGCCGTGCGCGATGCCGCCAACGGCGCCGAGTTCACCGAGCTCGTGCGCTCCCAGTTCGACCTCGACGCGCGCGTGCTCTCCGGCGACGAAGAGGCGCAGCTGACGTTCCTCGGCGCGATGAGCGACCGTGACGCGACTACCGCGACCGAGCCGACGGTCGTGATCGACATCGGCGGAGGCTCGACCGAGTTCATCGTCGGTACTGACCACACCGCTTCCTTCCACGTCTCCGTACAAGCCGGTGTGTTGCGCATGAGCGAGCGCCACATCCACAGCGACCCTCCATCTCCTACCGAGCTGCAGGATTTGGCCGCCGACACCCGCACGATCTTCCTCGACGGCTTGCCCGCAGAGCAGTGCAAAGCGGTCACGCGCGCCATCGCTGTTGCCGGCACCGCCACCTCCGCCGCCGCGATCGACCAAGAGCTCGAGCCCTATGACCCCGAGCGCGTGCACGGCTACGACCTGCTGCTTGCCACCGTGGAGCTGTTGATAGCGCGCTTGGCCGACATGACCGAAGCTGGGCGCCGCGAAGTGGTGGGCTTGCACCCCGACCGAGCGCCCACGATCGTCGCCGGGATGATCTTGTTGGAGGAGGCGATGAAGGCGTTCGACCTCGATCACGTCGAGGTGTCCGAGCACGACATCCTGCGCGGCGGCACACTGCGCCTGGCGGGACTCGGCTGAAGCGCGAAACACGGCGCGGTACCTGGTCTGCTCAGCTGACTCGCGAGGGCCGTCTGGACAGTCGTTGGAACGAACCTCAATCCAATTAATCCGTTTGCCCTCCTCAGCCGAAGAGGACTTACCGGCAGTGGAGGCATGGGGCTCTGCCGCGTTCCCCCACACCGGTCCATAGGCCCGAGCACTGCCGAGCGATCGGCTATTCCGCTTGCGGGCCATCCTACCCGGCCTCCGAGACGCGCACCCCTGCCATTGTCTCGAGGTCAAGCCCCCGAGGAAGCCGCCCACCCGGGCGGCTTCCTTGTTCAAGCACCCACTCACGATCGGCATGCCGTGCACCCGCGGACCACACCGGGCCTCACGTCCGCGCTGCCTCGCCCAGCTAGGCCAGGTTCGACTTGCGCGGGTAGGCGATGCTCGGGTCGGTGAGCACGTTCACGAGCGCCGGCCTGCCCGCCCCAAAGGCACGCTCGAGTGCTGGGACGACGTCTTGCGCTCGCTCCACCAGCTCCCCGTAGCCACCGAGCGCCTCCACCACCTCGTCGTAGCGGGTGGCTGGGCGCAGATCGGCTGCCACCGAATAGCCGTACAAGAACTCCATCGGGTGCTTCTCCAAAGCCCAGATGCCGTTGTTGCCCATGACCCCGACAACATTGACCCCATGACGAGCGAGCGTGTCGAACTCCATGCCGGAGAAACCGAAGGCGCCATCGCCCAGCAGCAGCACGACCTGACGCTCCGGGTGAGCCAGCTTTGCCGCCAGCGCATAGCCTGGGCCTGTGCCCAGACATCCGAACGGACCAGGGTCAAGCCAGCAGCCTGGGGCGTAGCTGTCGATCACGCGGCCCGCATAGGACACGAAGTCGCCTCCGTCCCCGATCACGATCGCGTCGCGGTCGAGCACCTTTGCCAGCTCTGCGTAGAGCCGCATCGGGTGTAGCGGAGAACGATCGTCGGAGAGCTCGGCTTGCTCGCCGGCGCGTCGCTCGCTCTCGGCCGCGCGCAGGTCCTCAAGCCAAGCTGTGCTTGCAAGCGCCTTGCCGCCAGCTGCCGTGCGCAGATCGTCGAGTGTCGATGCCAGTTCGCCGTACAACTCCACACTCGGTTCGCGCGGATGAGCACGCTGCGGCTCGGCCACATCGATCGCGACGATCGAGGTGTTCTCGCCGAAGGAGCCGCCGAAGCCGAGGCGGAAGTCCATAGGCACGCCGATCACCAGCGCCACATCGGCGCCTTTGAGGGCCTGCGAGCGGGTCCGTGAGAAGAACAGCTCGTGGTCGGCCGGCACGCAGCCGCGCGCCAAACCGTTCAGGAAGACCGGAATACGCAGCGTCTCTGCCAGTTCGAGCAATGCCTGCTCGCCATGCCCCCAGTAAAGATCGGTGCCCGCCATCACGACGGGCCGCTCGGCCTCGGCAAGCAGCCTTGCGGCTTGCTCGATCGTCTGTGCATCGGCTCTGTGCGGGCCATGCCCCGCGCGCGCGCCGGGGGCACCGGCCTCCGCGGCACTCACCTCCGCGGCACTCATGAACACGTAGTCAAGCGGGAAGTCCAAGAACGTCGGCCCACCGTGCGGGGCAAGTGCGCTCGCAAGCGCTTCGTCCACCAAACCAGGTATCTCCGCCGTGCTCTGGGCAGTCGTGGCGAGCTTGCACAGCGGGCGCACGAACGGGACGTGGTCGATCTCCTGCAAGGACCCCTGCCCCCAGCGCATGGCCGGGGCGCGCCCACCGAGTACGAGCATCGGCGAGTGGTTGGCCTGGGCGCTGGCCATCGCGCTCATCCCGTTTGTCACGCCTGGCCCGGCCGTTAGCGCGCAGACGCCCGGTTCGCGCGTGACCTTCGCCCAACCCTCGGCCGCAAAGGCGGCGGTCTGCTCGTGACGAACGTCGACGATCTCGATGCCCTCCTCGCGGCAGCCGTCGTAGATCGAGAACAGGTGGCCGCCCGAGAGCGTGAACAGCTTGCTCACGCCATGCGCCTTCAAGCGGCGTGCGATCAAACGCCCGCCGTGCAGCTCCTGGGCCTGATCCGCGCTCTCCTGCGTGCTTTGGCTGGACATCGGCCCGCGACTTTACTTGAGGCTTTACTTGAGGGGGTTCCCGCACGCGCGGGGACATCGCTCCTTTGGCAACCGACAGCCGATGCTGATGGGGATTGCTTCGTTCCATCGTCAGTTGGACGGCCCCACCACGTCAGCTCGGCGGACGCTGGTCTTCGCCTTGGGGGGCGTGCCTGCGATTCACAGCGAGCCGTTACCACGACCGATGTGCTGCGCGGTCTATGCCCGGGGTGGGACTCGAACCCACACGCCCTTGCGGACTATCGATTTTAAGTCGACGGCGTCTTCCAATTCCGCCACCCGGGCGGGCGAGCCTTTGGCACTTTAGTCCAGTAGATGTCGTGGATGTCCAGCATGGACCGCAAATAAACACTCTGGCGCGATCCTGCGTATGACCAGCAACGTTTATCTGCCCTTGTGGGTGGGCAGCGATACTTCATAAAGACCGCAACTACTCCCGCGCTAGCGTGTATTTAGTTGCAGAACAGTCGAAAGGACCGCCGTGGAGGTCTCAGCACTAAAAGCCCCAGCAGCACCCGGCCTGAGAAGTCCCTCGGCCCTGCTGCGGCTGCAGTCCGACGAGCGCCTGATCGCGCTGATTCGGCGCGGGCAGCATGCGGCCTTTGAGACGCTGTTCTCACGCTATCAATCGCGTCTGCTGGCCTTCTGCCGGCACATGCTCGGCTCCAAGGAGGACGCCGAAGACGTGCTGCAGGAGGTGTTCGCAGCCGCCTTCAACGCGATCCTCGCCGACGAGCGCGAGATCAACGTGCGCCCCTGGCTGTACCGGATAGCGCGCAACCGCTCGCTCAACCACCTGCGCAAGGCGAGCGCGATCGGCGTGGACTCGATGGACGTGCACTTCGCCGATAACGGCGTGTCCACGGCCGACAAGGTAATGCGCCGCGAGAGCTTCCGTCAGCTGATCGGCGATGTCCAAGAGCTTCCCGAGACTCAGCGCACCGCGCTTTTGCTGCGCGAGATCGACGCGCTCTCCTATGAGCAGATCTCAGACGCGATGGAGACGACGGTGCCGGCAGTCAAGTCGCTGCTGGTACGCGCGCGCATCTCCCTTGCAGAGGCCGCCGAGGCGCGCAAGCTGACTTGCGATGAGGCCCGCATGGAGCTCGGCGAAGTTGCCGAGGGACTGGTCAAGTCGAGCCCGGCGGTACGCCGCCATGTGCGCGATTGCGAGCGCTGTCGTGCGTTTCGCAAGCAGCTGAAGGACAACAACGTGGCGCTCGCGGCGATCCTGCCGGTCGGGCCGCTGCTGATGCTCAAGAAGCTTGTGCTCACAAAGCTGGGGTCAACCGCCGGCGCCGGGGGGGCCCATGCGGCTGGCGCCGGCGGAGCGGGCGCAGCTGCCGCCGGCGCGGGAGCAGCTGGAGGAGCCAGCGCAACCGGCAGCTTCGTCACAGCAGGCGTTGGTGCTCTTGCGACCAAGGCAGCGGCTGGCCTGGCCGTCGCTGCGATCGTGACCGCCGGAACGGTGGCGGCAGACCACGGCACAACCACTCTTCGGCGCCACCACCACACGCTTGCCGCCGCAGCCGCGCTTCCAGTTGTGCATGCGAGTGAGCCGGTCATCACACGCTCGAGCGCTCAGCCGGTGACGGTCTCCTCCTCTGTCCCGCCGGTGAACCGTGCCGCCGCTCTGGCGCGACGCCATCCGCCCAAGAAGCCGAAGGCCCCGAGTGGCGCCGCCCCGACGACCGTTTCAGCGGTGGTTCCCGCTTCGACGGTTGCCATACCAACGACGGCGACAACGACTGCCCCCAAGCCGGCGCCGCCGGTGACCGAGGTGACAACCGACTCGACTCAGCTGCCGAGCGCCCAAGCCCCCACCACCACGACTGTTCCTCCCGCGACGGTCACGCCGACCGAAACGACTGCCACGACACCGCCGACGAGTACCGAAGAAACCGCGACCACACCGCCACCCGCTACGACCACACCGACAACACCCACTTCGCCGCCGCCCAGCGAAGAAGCCGCCAGCGGTGCGACGGCTCCGAACGTCGTGGCCAGCGTTCCTCAGCCTGTCACCCAGACGCCCCAGGACACACCGTCGACAGACGGCGCCGGGGAATAGTCCAGACGACCAAGCTTGACGATTCTGCCTGTTCCGTGCTGGAACCTCAGGCAGTTGGACCGGGGCGACCAGCAGGGGCTCACGCCCGGGCGCCAACCCGTCTCCCTAACCGAATGTGAACGCCTAGCCAAACGCGAACGTCTTCAGCGGCGTTTCGAGCACGCCCGAGCTTGCCACCGGCTTTGAGACGCTTGCCGGTTCGCGGCTGAGCATCTCGACTACTACCCCCTGGCTTGCGCCGTGGTGCGGTGGGATCAAGATCACATCGCGTCCGTAGAGCTTTTGTCCGTCGACGAGCGCGCTGTAGAGGACCTGGTAGCCAGCCAGGGTCGAGCTGATGCGAGTCTTGCCCTCGCCTTCCAGTCTGAAGGCGAGAAAGCGGGGTGCCAGGGTGCGCGTGTAGGCAGCGGCCGCCAACGGTAGCTCGCCTGTGACGCTGCCGCGATATGAGCCGATCGCCAGTGGAGCCACGGCGTAGGAGTCCTCGAGCTTTCCCCCGGAGCTGCACGCGACCTTCACGTAGCCGCCCGGGTTTGGCTTTGTCTTGTAGAGGCTCCTGTATTCGAAGCTGAAAGGCACAGCTCCACCCTGCGAATAGGAGGCGTTGAGCAAGCTCAGTACAAGCGCGATCATCAGCGCCAGTAGGCCGACACCAGCTGCGATCACAAGCGCACGCACGGTCGGAGCCGCCGAGCGCCAGCGCGGCTCGAGCAATTTTCCTAGCGTGGGGCCGTATTGGGGCTTTAGCGGAATCGAGGTCATGGGTGGTCAGAGCTGCCTGTACGGTAACTGCGGGAGCGGTGGGGCGAGAGCGGTGAGGTCAGGAGCGGTGGTCAGTGCGATGGTCGGGCGCGGTGGAGCTGCTCGCGGGTGCGGCTACTCGCCGATTGAGAAGAGCGCCTCGAGGTCGTGCCTTGAGAACGCGGCGAAGGCGACCATCGTCTGCGTGCGGCCCACACCCGAGAGCTGACCGATCCTGTCGGTGACGACATCGGCGAGCTGCTCGGGGTCGGGGACGCGCACGATCGCGACGAAGTCCCATTGGCCTGTGACCGAATAGGCCTCGGCGACTCCCTCGATGTCGGCCAGCTCGCCACCGAGCGTCGGGAGCGCGTCACGCTCCGCTTCGATCAGGACGACTGCGTGAGTCATGCTCATGGCGAATGGGTGTCGCCGGGCGCGAGCACGATCACCTCTGAGGAGCCGGCGGCCTCGACATCTGCCTTGAACGCCTGCGCGTCGGTCTCGATCGGCGGGAACGTGTCGTAATGGCACGGGATCACCTGCTTGGCGCCGACCATCCTTGCCGCCTCGACCGCGTCGTGGCGATCCATCGTGTAGTGGCCGCCGATGCACATCAGCGCCACGTCGATCTCGCCCGCCTGTTTGGGAATCAGGGCCAGATCAGAGAACAACCCGGTGTCGCCGAGGTGGTAGATCGTCTTGCCGGCGAATTTCACCAGCAGCCCGGCGGGCGTGTTGACCGTACCTTTTGGGGTCGTCGAGGTGTGCCAGGCCGGAACCAGCTTGGCCGAGCCCCACGGGAGCTCGACCGTGCCGCCGATGTTCGGGTCGTGCACGTTCTCGAGGCCTTCCTCGCCCAGCTCGTTTGCGATCTCCACTATCGCTACTACGTGTGCGTTCGTGCGTTTGGCGATCGCCACGGTGTCGCCGATGTGGTCGCCGTGACCGTGCGTCAGCAGGATCGCGTCGGGACTCAGCTCCTCGGCCGCGACGGCGGCCTTGGGATTGCCCGTCAGAAACGGGTCGATCAGCACCGATGTGTCGCCGTCCGAGAGCTCGAAGGCCGCATGGCCGAGAAAGCGAATCTGCATGGTCAGTGCTCCTCTGTCGATGATTGGTCTTTTGGCGATTGCGCTCCGCCGGACGCTGCGCCACCTGTAACTACTCCGCTTGGCTCTCTGCCCAGCGGATCGTCAACGGGCTGCTCGCTCGCGGCAAGCTCATGCGCCAGCTCGAAGCCTACGGCGACGCCTACGAACATGCCGAGCCTGGTTTGCTCGGCAACCAGCGTGCTGAGGGCGCGAGCGCACTCCTGCTCGTCCTGCTCGCCCGCGATTCGCCTCACCTCGGCGTCGTGGGCCTCGCCGAACCAGCCACCTTCGCTGAGCGCTTCGGCGAGTATGCGCTGAAGAGCCGGTGCCGCATGCACGACGACGTCCTGTGCGTGCGCGAGACGTCCGGGTTCGACCAGCGCCTCGAGCGCCATGTCAACTTCGGCTGCCGTGTAGGAACGGTCGGGCAAAGCCGTTCCATCATAAGCCGCCGAGAGCCGTCTGTCCCCCACCATCCGACCCGCAGGTCATATCCATTCAAACCGTTCTCGCGCGGCTCAAGCCGAAGCCGAGTGTCAAGCCGAGCGCCGCACCGGTGACTCCTGCCAGCCAGCTGACCTCCGGGCGGGCGTATGGCATCGCCAACAGCACTGCCGCGATCGCCGCAGTGGCCAGCAGGTCTCCGTCGTAGTACTCGCCGGCTTGCGCGGAGAGGAGCTTGGGCGCGGCCCATGCGCACAGCAGCGCGAGCGCGGCCGCATTTGCGCCGCTGACGATCGGGAACGTGTACACCGCCTCGGCGGCAAGGCCGCCTGTAATGCCGGCCAAGAAAAACAATATGAGCACTACGAGCGGTCCGTGACGGCGCTCGATCAGCACGCCGAAGACAGCTACGCATAGCAATGTGGCGAACATGCACATGCCGGCGGAGAAACCACTGCCATAGACGAACTGACTGCTCAGCAACCGCCACCAATCGCCTTTCAGCGGGCCTAGTATCACGAGCTTGCCCAGATTCACGTAAGCGCCCTGGGAAGCGATCCACACGCCACAGCTCGCGGCTACCAGGGCGATCGTGGCGTATGGCGAGGCGTCGACGCGCACGCCGGCTATCTCGCCGGTGCGCAAGCGGCCGAGCGAGGCTCGACGCAGCGGGCTTTTGCCTGGCTCGCGTAGACGATCGCGCGGCAGCTTTGGCGCCCGACGTCGCAGCCTGTGTCCGCAGTACGGGCACTCAGTGACGTAGGGGCTGACCTCCGAACCACACTTCTTACAGACCACGAACAGATCGGCGCCTGAGGGCATCGGTCCATTCTACGGGCGTATCCCGGCTGGCCTTTCCAATGCGCACATAAACGGGATCCCAGCTGATGGGGCTGCAGCTGTGACGATCCGCCAGATCGCGCGCCACGGCGTTTAGTAGCCGCGGCGAGGCTACGGCGATAGAGTTCTGCGATCCCTCGCCCGCTACCTGAGAGCCTGCGCGGTTCCGGCGAGGCGGTACAAGCGACAGTCAAAGGAAACCGATCGATGCAACTCGGCTACGAGAAGAAGCTCTACGTCCTCGCGTTCGACCACCGAGGCTCCTTCCAGAAGAAGTTCTTCGGGATCGAGGGCGACCCCGACCCTGAACAGACCGCAATGATCGCCGACGCTAAGCACCTGATCTTCGAGGGGCTGCAGCGGGCCGTCGCCTCGGGAGCCGAGGCCACTGTGACCGGCGTGCTCGTGGACGAGCAATTCGGGGGCTCGGTCCCCGAGGAAGCACGCGCCCAGGGGCTGAAGCTCGCAATGCCGGCCGAGCGTTCCGGCCAAAACATGTTCGACTTCCAGTACGGGGATGAGTTCGGCGAGCACATCGAGCGCTTCGACCCGGATTTCACGAAGGTGCTAGTCCGCTACAACCCCGAGGGCAACGCCGAGGAAAACACCGAACAGCTGGGCAAGCTCAAGCGCCTCTCGGACTGGCTGCATTCAAAGCAACGCAAGTTCCTGTTCGAGCTGCTCGTGCCCGCCGAGGAGGCTCAGTTGCAGGCCGTGGGTGGCAGCACGGATCGCTATGACGCGGAGCTGCGCCCAGAGCTGATGCGAGGCGCCATCGCCGCGATCCAGGATGCCGGTATCGAGGTCGACATCTGGAAGATCGAGGGTGTCGACGAGCGCTCGGACTGCGAGATGCTCGTCAGGCAGGCTCGCAGCGGCGGGCGCGACGGTGTCGTGTGCGTCGTACTGGGTCGCGGCGCCGACGACGCCAAGGTCGACCACTGGCTCGAGCAGGCCGCCCCAGTGGACGGCTTCATAGGGTTTGCGATCGGCCGCTCGATCTGGTGGAACCCGCTGAAGCAATATGTCGACGGCAAGATCGAACGCTCCGAGGGCGCCCGCCAGATTGCCGAGAACTATCTGCGCTTCGTGAAGGTATACGAGCGCGCCGAGGGCAAGGCCCCCGTTGCGTAAGACGTGTCTCAAAACTCTCAGAGGGCATAGTCAGCCTTACTGGGGTCCCTCGCGATGAGGATGAGGCAATCGCTTACCGAGATCGAGCGGGCCTTCGCCCGCGAGATCTCAATGGAGCGCCACCGGCGGGCGTCGCTGCGACGCACGGCCGAGCAGCGTGCCATCAAGCGCGAGGTGGACCGGCGTCACAAGCGCGGCTCGGTCCGCTTCGTGCTGCTGGTACTGACGCTGATGCTGACAGCGGCCGTGGTGACCGTTGTCATGTTCCGCACGCTGTACTTGCTGCTCGGCTAGCGGCTCTCCGCGCTCCAGCGCTTTCGCGCCAACTGCTCACCTTGAAGGCCTACCGTCCGTCCAGCCCGCCGTTTGCAAGCCGAGCCGCCTATCCAGTGCGGTTGCCGGCTAAGAAGACTCGCCCAACTTGTCCAGCGCGTCGTCCACCTCTGTGCGGACGTCGCTTGAAGGACTGGCCGGCTCGCCCCCTTCGCGCTGGATCTCGACATAGATCTCGGTTCGAAATACTGGGATGTCATGCGGCGCGTGGATGCCGATCCGCACCTTCTCGCCGACCACGGAAAGTACCGAGACCTCGATGTCGTCGCCGATCATGATGCTCTGGTTGGGCTTGCGCGTCAGAACCAGCATCGGTTGCACCCTTCTAGTTGGCCATGGACATAGGGCGAGATCGCCCCCGGCCCCGCCCTATCGGCAAGCATAGTCATCCGTTCCACTGAACGCGAGCGAGAGGCTTAAATGTGCGATCCCGAGCGTTGGAAGATCACGCGAGCCTCTGGCGACTGCTCGCCCGCGGGCCTATTTCAGACGTTCGACGCGAGCAGGCCGAGCATGCGCTAGTCTCCCGGGCCGTCCATGGCTCGTAGATCACTGCGCCCGCACCTAAACCAGATCCGAAGCTGGGTACGACAAGGTCGTACCGATGCTTGGGTGGCCCATCAGCTCGAGGTCACCGTTCAAGAGATCGAGCAATTCAAGCGTCAGAATGACCTGCTTGGCGATGACAGCCCGGCCGATGGCGCCCAGACGGCCGTTGCGTATCCCGAGGAGATCGACCTGCGTGCCGAGGACGACGAGCTGATCGCAGCCGAATTGGAGGCGGCGATGGAGGCCGAGCGCGAGAGGGCCGAGTCCGAAGCGGCGGCTAAAGCCGATGGTGATGGCGACGGCGAGGACAGCGCTCCCGCGAGTCCGCGACGTAGACGCAGCCGCCGTGGACGCAAGTCCTCGCGCGACTCGGGACCACTCGAGGGCACATTCGATCATGGCGAAGAGGGCTATGGGCTATGGCTCGACCCCGCGATCCAGGACAACCCGATCTACGCTGAGCACTGGGCCGGGCATCGTCCGATCGAGGTCACGGTCGAAGAGGACCGCATAGTGATCCGCCGCACCGGCTCTGACGACTAGAGCACTAGCTCTCTGTCGGGATCAGACGCCCGCCGGCGTAGTCGACCGCCTCGCGCAGGTAGCGCGCGAAGGCTGCGTCCACGACGGTCCGCGAATCCCACGCCCAAGGGTCCTCTGGGGCGATTTCCATCGCGAGCTGCAGGCACCATGAGGTGCCCTTGCCGTAGAGCTCGGCCAGTTCCTCGGCGGAGAAGCGCCCGCCAAGGCGTTTGCGTAGCTCGACCACGAGCGTGTCTGCGATGCGCTGCAGCAAATGCGACTGCTCGGGGCTTGCTCGGGAGAGGCGCCGCTCGCCCTCTCTCCACTGGTTGATGGCGTTCTCAAAGCCGGACACGAGGGCGAGGCTAGCAGCGACACCACGAACCATTACATGGTCGCCCCGGGGCTGAGCGAAGCCGCATGGACGCTCCGACGCTGAGCCAGACGAGACTCCCGAAACTCGTGTCCCGAAAGCCACCCCCCTGCATCGACACGAGCAAGATATTTAGGAACCTGAATATCTTGTCCAGCACTCAGAAATGCTAGGAGTTTCAGGACCCACGCAACTTTGGTTCCTTCAGAACCACGCGCAAATTTTCAGTTCCCCGGCAAGCCGCCCACGATGTAAGCCTGCTCCCCCGGATGGATCATGCCTAGCCGCCGTGCCTCTGCCTGCACGGTGCCGGGGCTTGAGAGCAGCGCATGCTGCTGCTGGAGAGCCTTGTGCTGGCGTTCGAGCATGCTGGCTTGGGCAACGTCACGCTTCGACTCGCCCCAAGCGGAGAACAACCGTACGCCGGCGCTCAGATAGAGATAGACGATCGCCATCATCACGCCCAGCATCGCGATACGTCCCAGTCGATCCCAGCGGACGCGCGGCACAGGTCTGGTCGAGGACGCACGGTGGGCGCGCAGCGCTCCGGAGGCGGAGGAAGCGGAGGCAGTAGGCATAGGGTCGCATTCGCGCCCGCCGGCCAACCTCCTGCCTTTCAGCTGCGAAACACCGAGCGTCCCGGAAACTCGGCGTCGCCGCCAAGCTGCTCCTCGATACGCAACAGCTGGTTGTACTTGGCCACCCTGTCCGAGCGCGACGGCGCGCCTGTCTTGATCTGGCCACAGCCGGTAGCCACCGCCAAATCGGCGATCGTGACGTCCTCGGTCTCACCGGAGCGATGGCTCATGACCGCGGTGTAGCCGGCCTCGTGCGCCATCGCGATCGCCGCGAAGGTCTCAGTGAGCGTGCCGATCTGGTTGACCTTTATGAGGATCGAGTTCGCCACGCCAAGCTCGATACCGCGTGCCAGCCGCTCAGTGTTCGTGACGAACAGATCGTCGCCCACGAGCTGGACGCTCGCGCCGAGGCGGTCGGTGAGCGCCTTCCAGCCGTCCCAATCCTGCTCGTCCATGCCATCCTCGAGCGAGACGATCGGATAGCGCGCCGCCAATTCGGCCCAATAGTCGGCCAGTTCGATCGCACTGAGCGTGCGGCCCTCATGCTCCAACACGTAGGCGCCCTCGTCGAACAGCTCGCTGGTGGCAGGGTCCAGCGCGATCGCGACATCGGCGCCCGGCTCGTATCCGGCGGCCTCGATACCGGCGACCAGCATCTCCAACGCCTCCTCGTTGGAGC
Source organism: Solirubrobacteraceae bacterium (assembly GCA_035485715.1). Lineage (GTDB taxonomy): Bacteria > Actinomycetota > Thermoleophilia > Solirubrobacterales > Solirubrobacteraceae > Palsa-744. Next base: position 12,777 of record DATHNT010000026.1, read on the forward strand.
CGAGGTCGGGAGCGAAGCCGCCCTCGTCCCCGCCGGCGGTGGACATACCGCGCTCGTGCAGCGTGCGCTTGAGCGAGTGAAACACCTCCGAGCCGATGCGCAGGCATTCCGAGAAGCTGGAAGCACCGCAGGGGACGATCATGAACTCCTGGAAGTCCACCTTGTTGTCGGCATGGGCGCCACCGTTGAGCACGTTCATCATCGGCACGGGCAGCACGCGAGCGGTCTCGCCGCCGAGATAGCGCCACAGCGGCAGTCCCTCCTCGGCGGCCTGGGCATGAGCGGCAGCGAGTGAGACGCCCAGGATCGCGTTGGCGCCGAGGCGAGACTTGTTGGGAGTCCCGTCGAGCGCGATCAGCGCCTCGTCGAGACCCTTCTGGTCGGCAGCGTCCATCCCGACCACCGCGTCGGCGATCTCGCCGTCCACGCTTGCCACGGCGCGCGTGACGCCCTTGCCCTGCCAGCGCTCGCCGCCGTCGCGTAGCTCGGTGGCCTCGAACTCGCCGGTGGAGGCGCCTGAGGGCACAGCGGCGCGACCGTGGACCCCCGAGCGCAACACGACTTCGGCCTCGACAGTCGGGTTGCCCCGGCTGTCGAGGATCTGACGGGCATGGACTCTCTCGATCTGGCTCATTGCTCTCCTTGGGGTCCCAACTCTTGTGGTCCAATCTCCTGGGGTCCGACACTCTCGCGAAATCGCTGTGCTGCCGCACGCAGAGCCAGCTCGGGATCGACGTGCGCCAAGCGCGCCTCGTCGACGAGCGCAAACAAGCGCTCGCCGATCGCGTTGAAGGATTGCCGATCCACTCCATCGGTGTCCGGCGCCCGGTTGCTGGCTGCAGATGCCCCCAGCGCTCGATCCTCGCCGACAGGACCCTCGACTGCATGAGCGCCGCCGGCTCCAGCAGTCGCTCGATCCCCACCCGAGGGCCGCGCGGAGGGGTACAGCCCCGCCGTTGCCGCCCTACGCTGCAGCTTGCGTGCATAAAGCAACGCCGGGAGGTTCTCCGGCACCTCTCCGAACACGCCCTGCTCGCGACCGGGTTCGTCTGCCTTGATCGCATCCCAGTTGCGCAGTACCTCACCCGCGTCCGCCACCTGTGTGTCGCTGAAAACATGGGGGTGGCGACGGATCAGCTTTTGGCGGCAGTGCTCGGCGACCTGCCCGAGATCGCCCGCGCCGCGCTCCTCCAGCAGCAGCGAGAGGAATATCACCTGGAAGAGCACGTCCCCCAGCTCGTCGAGCAGCTTGGCGTCATCGCCGCGATACGCGGCGTCGGCTAGCTCATAGGCCTCCTCGACCGTGTGTGGCACGATCGAGCGCTCGTCCTGCTCGCGATCCCAGGGGCACTCGCGGCGCAGCAAGTGCGTCAGCTCATAGAGCGCGAATAGCGACTGTGAAGGATCTGGCGCTACGGCGTGGCCGTGGTGGTACCGGTGGACGTCTTCGGCGCTTTGTAGGACTTACAATCCTGCACCGAGTATTCGTTGCGGCATTCGGTGCGCGCCGTCCACTTCTTGCGGAAGTTCTTGACGAATTCGCTGACCGCCTTCTGCTGCTTTTCGGCGGTGATCGCCTGTGAGATCGAGGACTTCACCTGCGAAAGCGATTGCTGGCTCCCGGGGATCGTCTTCGTAACTTCATAGATGTAGTAGCCAAAGGGTGTCTTGATGGGACCGCCCAGCACTTTCACCTTTGCGCCGAAGACGGCTTCGTCAAGTGCCTTCTCCTCCTGGCCCTTGACCACGCCGGGTAGCGATCCGCCTGCTGCCTTGCTGACAGGATCGATCGACACGGCCTTGGCGACGCTTGAGAAGCTCTTGCCCGATTCGATTTCTTTCTTGGCTTTTTCAGCCTGCGCCTGCGTCTTGGTGAGGATGATCAAGATGTTGCGCTTTTCGGGCTGTCCGTACTGAGATTTGTGCTGTTCGAAGTAGGACTGGATATCTTTTTGGGTGGGCTTGGCGCCAGCTTCCTTACTGATCTTCTGCTGCAGCTTGGTCGAAAGCAGATCGAGCTTCACCCGCAGCAGCACATCAGAGACCGTGTAGCCGGTGCTGGTCAGGAACTTCTGGAAAGCCGCTTCGGTGGGGAACTGCTGACTCTTGATCTGGTTGAACTGCTTCTTTACTTCCGCGTCGGAGACCTTGACACCACGTTCGGCGGCTTCGGAGAGCACCCAGTTGGCGGAGATCAGATAACCCAACACCGACTGCTTGAGCGAGGTGTACTGCTGTTCGCACTGCGTCTTCAGTTGCGCGGCCGTGGGCTTCGATTGGCCCTTGGCGGGCTTCGGCGCGGTGGCTTCGAGGTGCGCGATGCAGTTCTTGTAGGTGGGCGGGTCGGGGACTGGGACTTTGGGAGTCGCCGCCCCAGTCGTCGTCGAAGCCGAGCTTGCGTTGGCCGCGACGGTCATCCAGTGGTTGAACGTGGAGACCGTGATCGGTGTGCCATTGACGTTGGCAACAGCGTTGCCGGGCACGCCGCTGCTTCCGCATGCGGTGAGAACCACCCCTGTAACCAAAACGGCGCCGAGCGCCGCGATTTGACCCGTTAGCTTTGACACGACGCGGGCACTCTAGCGGAAACTTCCCATGCTGTGCTTAACGACTTCCTTAAAGCTGGCTAAGCACCCTTCTGAGATTCGATGCGCCCCCTCGCTGGAGCGCATGCCTGGCGGGGGAATGGCGTCCCTAACCGTTATTTGACGCGCACCACAGAGAGCGCTTGCTCTAGGTGCGGGGGCCGAGGCCTTCTACGCGGCCTCGCGTACGATCGCGAGCAGCACGTCGGCGGCGCGCACCACTGTGGGGAAGCGTTGCTCGCCCTCCTTGGGAACACGTACCGAGACCTGCGAGCGTCCGGACTCGTACAGCGCCTCGGGCAACTCCTCGCGTAGGCGCTTGGCGCGCACCGAGTCAAGCTCTATCGGCGTCACCGCGAGCCTGTCGCCACGAAAGCTGACGGCCTGCGCGCCGGCTTGACCGAACTTGATGCGAGCGCGCTGCAGGGCGAGCAGGTTGGCGAGTGGCTCGGGCACCGGGCCGAAGCGGTCCTCGAGCTCCTCGCGCAGACGTTCGACGTCGGCGACCTCTAGCGCTGAGGCAACGCGCCGGTGGACCTCGATCTTGGCCTGCTCGTATGGGACATAGTCGGCCGGGACGTAAGCGTTGACGTTGACGTCCAGGCGCACAGGCTCGGGAAGCTCCTGTCCCTGCTCGCCTTCGGCCGGGCCGGCTTGGCGCACCGCTTCGTCGAGCATCTGCATGTACAGCTCGAAGCCGAGCGCGGCGACGTGACCGGACTGCTCGTCGCCGAGCAGGTTGCCGGCGCCACGGATCTCCAGGTCGCGCATCGCGACCTTGAAGCCGGCGCCAAGCTCGGTGTAGTCCGACAGCGCCGACAGCCGCTGGGCGGCCTCGGGAGTGAGTGCTGCGGCGGAGTCGTAGAGCAGGTAGGCGTAAGCGCGCTCACGGCTGCGCCCCACGCGTCCACGGATTTGGTAGAGCTGGGACAGACCGAAGGCGTCGGCGTGCTCGACGATCAGCGTGTTGGCTTGAGGGATGTCGATGCCCGACTCGATGATCGAGGTGCACACGAGCACGTCGGCGCCGCCCTGCAGGTAGTCCATCATCACCACCTCGAGCTCCCCCTCGCCCATCTGGCCATGGGCTACGGCGAAGCGCACGCCGGGGCACAGCGCACGTAGGCGCTCTGCCGTCTCGTCGATCGACTCGACGCGGTTGTGCATGAAGAAGGCCTGCCCTTTGCGCTCATGCTCGCGCAGGATCGCGCGCTTGACGAGCTCCTCCTCGTACTCGCCCACGTATGTCTTGACCGGACGGCGTCCCTCCGGCGGTGTCTCGATCACCGATATCTCTCGCAAGCCCGCGAGCGACATCTGCAGCGTGCGCGGGATCGGGGTGGCGGACATCGAGATCACGTCCACCTTCAGCTTTAGCTGGCGCAACAACTCCTTCTGCTTGACACCGAAGCGCTGCTCCTCGTCGACGATCAAGAGACCCAGGTCCTTGGCGCGCACGTCGCGTGAGAGCACGCGATGGGTGCCGATCAGGATGTCCACGGCGCCGCTTGAGAACCCAGCGAGTGCAGCCTTCTGCTCGGCGGCACTGCGAAAGCGCGAGACGTGCTCGACCGTGAACGGGTAGTCGGCGAGGCGCTCGGAGAAGGTGCCGTAGTGCTGTTGGGCGAGAATCGTGGTTGGCACCAGCATCAACACCTGCTTGCCGTCGCCGGCGGCCTTGAAAGCGGCACGCAAGGCCACCTCGGTCTTGCCGTAGCCAACGTCACCGCACACGAGCCTGTCCATCGGGCGCGGAGCTTCCATGTCGGCCTTGACCAGTTCGATCGCTTCGAGCTGATCGGCGGTCTCGGTATAGGGGAAGCGCTCCTCGAACTCGCGCTGCCAGTCGGTGTCGGGCTCGAAGGCGTGACCCGCACGGCGGCCGCGCTCGGCATAGAGGCTTAGCAGCTCGCCCGCGAGCTCCTGTGCGGCGCGGCGCGCGCGTGCCTTCATCGCCTCCCAGCGAGTGCCGCCGAGCTTCGACAGTGGCGGCCCGCCTTCCCCGCCGGCGCCCACATAGCGGGAGATCTTGGCGAGCTGGTCGGTGGGAACGAAGACCTTGTCGTCGCCTTGATATTCGAGGTAGAGGTAGTCGCGCGTGACGTCGGCGACCGTGCGCGTCTCAAAGCCCGCAAAACGGGCGATGCCGTGGTCCTCGTGCACCACGATGTCGCCTGTACGCAGCTCGGTGAAGGAGCGCAGGGCGCCACGCCGCGTCGGGCCACCACCGACACCGTCGGCGCCAGAGCCGCCGGACCGCTCCGCGCGACGGCGGCGCAGCAGCCGGTGCTCTGGGAAGACGGCAAGCTTCAGTGATGGCGCAACGAAACCCTCACGCAGGGACGCGGCGGCGAAGCGCAGCGAAGGCTCCAGCGGGGCACGCGTGACATCGACGTCGGCGTCGAGCCAGTCGGCCTTCATGCGACCCAGGTTGTAAGCGGCGCGCTCGCCTTCGCCACGCCTCGGGAAGGCGACAACGGTGCGGTAGCCCGAGCGCACCAGCTTCTCGAGCTCCGGCTCGGCTTCGGCCAACGAGCGTGCGGCCGTGTCCGCGGCCGATGCCCGCAGCTCGATCTCCTGACCGCTCGACATCGAAGACAGCCAGATCTTCGTGCGCGCGACCAAGCCGGACTGCACTTCCTCGGGGCTCACGTACAGGTGGTGGGCATCCTCGTCGGCGAAGGCTGCGCAAACGTCGTTCCAATGGTCGGTAAGAGCGGTGGTCAACTCCTCCTCAGCGGCCACGATGACCTGCGTGCCCAACGCCGTGCCACCCGCGCCGCCGTCGCCCAAGCCGCCGACGCCCGAGCCGCCACCAGAATCCGAACTGCCACCGATAGGCTTGCCGGAACCCGCCCCGTCGATCAGCTCGAGCAGCGCACCGAAGCGCTCGACAGGCAACAGCTCGGCGATATCCGGCCGGCCTTCCTCCCCATCTCCTTCGTTCGAGCTGAATGCGCCCGTGGCGGCCGCGATCTCGGCCAGCTCGCGATGCTCGGGTGCAAGCTCGGCCGCCGGGGCGATCTCCACCTCTGCGATGTCACCGAGCGAGCGTTGCGTGAACGTCGAGAACCAGCGCAGCGATTCGATCTCGATGTCGAACATGTCGACGCGCACGGCGTGTTCCTCGGTGGCGGGGAAGACGTCGAGCAGCCCGCCACGCATGGCGAACTGGCCGCGCTCCTGCACCTGGTCGACACGCTCGTAGCCGGCGCCCACCAGCTCGGCGGCGCACTCGTCGAGATCGAGCAACTCTCCCACCCGCAGCGTGAAAGAGCGCGGGCGCAGCTCTGGATCGGGGACCTTCTCCGACAGGGCCACAGCAGAGACGACGACCACCGGCGCATCCGCGTCGCTTGTGGGCGACAGCAATGCATCGAGCGCTGCGACTCGCAGGCCGACAAGGTGCGGGGGTGGGGTCAGGTGCGACTCGTAGGCCACGCCACGAGACGGATAGAGACGTACGCGTCGCGGCGCGAGCCAGGCACGCAGGTCTCCTGCCAGGTCACGGGCGGCACGATCGTCGCCAACCACCACGAGCGTCGGGCGCGCGGCGTCCCGGTCGGCAAGCGCGGCGATCGCGTATGGGCGCACTGAAGAGGACACGAAAGCGTGCCCTCCCTCGCTCGCGAGTCGAGCAGCGCCTGCGTCCTGGTCGATGGCGCCGAGCAGCGCGCGCAAAGCCACGGCCTCAGCGCTCCCCTGGTCGCGCCGCGCGCCGCCGCTCGCCGGCTGTGTGCAAATGGGCGTTCATCGGCTACTGCTCTTCACTTAGCACGACACGCTCGACCGCCTGGCAGGCCTGGTCGATCAAGTCGCCGACTTCCTCTGGTGACTCGCGAAAGCGTCCGAGCACATATGCGGAGACGACCTCTGGATCGGTCGATTTAGGCCGACCAACCCCGACCCGCACGCGCATGAAGTCAGCGCTGCCGAGCTCCCCCTTGAGTGACTTCAGGCCGTTGTGACCGGCAAGCCCACCGCCAAGTCGCGTGCGTACCTCCCCGAACGGCAGATCGATCTCGTCGTGGACGACCAGGACACGCTCGAGCGGCACCTTCAAGGACCCGCGTGCCGGTCCGGCTGAGCGTCCCACGTCGTTCATATAGGTCTGCGGCCAGAGCAACGCAATGCGTTGCCCGCCGCGCGCGCGTGGAGCATCCGGTTTTGCGGATATGCCGCCTTGCCCTCCATCCAACAACTCGCCATCGCCCGGGACTCCAACGCCTCCGGTCGGCGTACGCCCCTCAGCGATGCGGCCACGAAAGCGATCCTTCGGACGTGGAAAGCCCCAGCGCGAAGCAAGCTCGTCGACCACCATGAAACCGACGTTGTGGCGGGTGTCGGCGTGCTCGCGACCCGGATTGCCCAACCCGACGATCAGCCAGTCGACTGGCGCACCGCCACCAAAGGGGCGCAGAAGCTACTCCTCGGCGGAGGCGCCGCCGTCACCAGAGGCCGCCTCGTCACCGCCGGACTCGCCGACGAGCTCGGTCTCGGATTCGATCTCGGACTCCTCCTCGGTCTGAAGACGAGGCGCCGAGACCGAGGCCACGGTTGTGGCCAAGTCGTCGAGCAATGTGACGCCCTCGGGGACGGAGATCGACTCCAAGGCAAGTGTGTCGCCGATGTTCAGCTCGCCGAGCTCGTGCACGATCGACTCGGGGATCGCGGTTGGGAGCGCTTCGATGTTCAGCTCGCGCAGGAGCTGCTCGAGGATTCCACCTTCCTTGACGCCCGGAGTCTCATCGACGCCGGTGAGCTCCAGCGGCACGACGGCGTGGATCGGCTTGTCCAGGCGTACTCGCAGCAGGTCGACATGGGTGGTTTCGCCGCGCACCGGGTCGCGCTGGGCCTCCTTGAGCACGACGGGCGTGGCCTTGTCGCCGTCGATGCTGAGGTCGACAACCGCGCCGGAGCCGGCTAGCGCTACTCGCAATTCGCGCGCGTCGACGCTGAAGCTGACGGGCTCGCCGTTGCCGCCGTAGAGCACGCCGGGGATGCGTCCGGTGCGGCGAAGGCGCCGCGCGGAGCGCGAGCCCTCGGGATCGCGGCTTGCTACATCGAGCTTTGTGGTTGCTGTAGCCATACGAGGTCGAGGACTTTAGCAATCCGCATCGTTCAGGTCCGGGTCCACCCCCCGGTCACCGGATCATCTCAGGGCGATTGGACCGTCTCGCAAGCCTGAGATCAGCCCTGCGGATTCAGCAGTTCCCTTCGTTTGGAATCGGTTTGCTGAGAACCAATAGCGAGACCGAAATACCCGTGACAAAACTGCCGGTACGCCTGACGGTGGCGCACTGGACGACCGGCAGGCGCCCAAGCACGACCCAGGCCACGCGCGTGTGGCCGCTTGCACCGGTGAGCGAGTAGGCGGTGGCGGAAGTGAGCGAGACGATCTTGATCGAGCCACGGCGTCGCAGATTCGTTGAGTTCCATTTGACGTCCGACACGCACCGGGGAATGGCGCGACAGCCTGACAGCTGCGAGAAGAGCGCCCGTTCGTTGCCTGAAGTCTCGGCTTCCAGCGCTGCGAGCACATCGTCACGTTCGACGTTCTCGGTCGAGAGAAAGCGGGCGAGCATCGCGCTGAGGACGAGAAACACTACGAGCACTAGGAGAATTGGCACGATATGCCGACGGCGCAGCCGACCGAAGAGGTCGCGCAACGGCGTCGGCCGCTGAGGCGATGAGGCCGGCGCAGGTGCACTCGAGACCGGCTCGGATGAGCTCACGATCGCCCGATGTAGCTCAGAACAGCTGGTTCTCGCCGCCGAACACTTCGCTGACGGAATCGTCGGTGAAGATGCGGCGGATCGAATCGGTCAGCAACTCTGCGCACGGCAGCACGCGGATGTTGCTTGGAATCCCCTGGCGCGCTGGGATCGTGTCGGTCACGACGATCTCCTTGAAGTCCGAGGAAGCCAGGTTCTCGAACGCGTCGCCGGAGAAGACCGCATGGGTTGCCGCCGCGTAGACACTCTTGGCGCCGGCGTCGAGCACTGTGCGAGCAGCCGCCTTGAGCGTTCCGGCAGTGTCGATCATGTCGTCGACGATCACCGCGGTCTTGCCCTTGACATCACCGATCACGTAGCCGATCTCGGCTACCTGCTGGGCAGGGCGCTCCTTGTCCAGGATCGCGAGCTCCGCACCGATCTTGGAGGCGAAGCGCTTGTTGAGCTTGACGCGACCGGCGTCCGGAGCCACGACCACGAGGTCAGAGAGTCCGAGGTCGGAGAAGTACTGGGTGAGCATGAACAGCGCTGTCATGTGATCGACCGGCTTCTGGAAGAAGCCCTGGATCTGCCCGGCGTGGAGGTCCATGGTGAGCACGCGGTCGGAGCCGGCAGCCTCGATCATTCGCGCCACCAGGCGCGCGGAGATCGGCTCGCGTGGGGCTGACTTCTTGTCCTGGCGGGAGTAGCCGAACCATGGCGTGACTGCGATCACGCGGTGCGCGGAGGCACCCACGGCGGCATCGATCATGAAAAGTAGCTCCATCAACGAGTCGTTCGCGGTCACCCCGGTGGTGGGATTGCCGCATGTGGGCTGCACGATGAACACGTCGGCGCCGCGGATCGACTCCTCGTAGCGACAGTACACCTCGCCGTTGGAGAACGTTTTCAGGGTGACCGGGCCCACGTCGACACCGAGCTTTGCCGAAATGTCGACGGCAAGCTGTGGGTTGGCGCGCCCAGAGAAGAGCATCAGCCGCTTGTCGTAGTCGATCGGCAGGCTCGTCGGGGCCACCTGCGTGCGCGTATCGATCACGCTCATCTCCCCCGGGAGTGTAGAGACATCGGGCTTTTGCCCTCGTGGCGCCGCGCGGAACCTGGAGACATCGGGCCTTGCCCTCGTGACGAGGGCCGGAACCTATCTGGAGACATCACGCCCCGTCCTCTCCGAGGCAAGAGACACATCACGCATCGTCCTCACGACGGTCTGCATAGCCCTCGCGGTTTTCTTGGCGCGCACGCGCTATCGCCAACGCCCCTGGGGGGACGTCCTCGGTAACGACCGAGCCGGCGGCGGTGTAGGCGTCGTCGCCCACCGTGACCGGAGCCACGAAGGAAGTGTCCACTCCCCCGCGCACGCCGCTGCCGATCTTGGTGCGGTGCTTGGCGCGACCGTCGTAGTTGGCTGTGATCGTGCCGGCCCCGAGGTTCGTGCGCTCGCCCACGTCAGCGTCTCCTATGTAAGAGAGGTGCGGCACCTTTGCCCTCTCGCCGATGTCGGAGTTCTTGATCTCGACGAACGTCCCCGCCTTGGCACCGTCGCGCAGCACGGCGCCGGGGCGCAGATAGGCGAACGGGCCGACTGTGACGCCGGCATGCAGCACCGCTTCCGAAAGCCAGGACACGCGCACGCATGCCCCGTCGCCGATCTGCGAGTCGATTGCCGTTGTCGAAGGACCCACCACAGCATCGGCGCCGACAACTGTCGAGCCCTTCAATGCCGTCCACGGCTCGATCAGCGTGTCCTGGCCGATCTGCACGTCGACATCGATGACGGTTGCGGCCGGATCGACGATCGTGACCCCCGCACGCATGTGGCGCTCGACAATCGCTTGCTGGGCCAGAGCCCGCACTTGTGCGAGCGCGACGCGGTCGTTGACGCCGAGCATCAGTCCCTCGTCCTCGACGACGTGAGCAGCGATCGACTCGCCGTCGGAGCGCAGCAGGTCAAGTGCTTGGGGGAGGTAGAACTCGCCCTGGGCGTTGTCGGAGGTGAGTCGCGGCAAGACAGCGAGCAGGGCCGAGCCGTTGAAAACGTATATGCCGGAGTTGACCTCGCGAATCCGAAGCTCGGCCTCAGTGGCGTCGCCAGGCTTCTTCGTCTCCACCACGCGTGCCACCGAGCCGTCTGAGTCGCGCACCACCCGGCCATAGCCGCTGGGATCCTCCAGCAGCGCCGTGGCCATCGTGGCTGCCGCCCCACTGCTCGTGTGCGCCTGAACAAGCTCCTCGATCGCCTGTGGGCTGACGAGCGGGACGTCCCCGCTGAGGATCACGACCGGCGCCTGCGGGTCGATCAGCTCGGCGGCGGCTCTCGTGGCGCCGCCGGTGCCATCCGATTTAGGTTGCACCACGAACTCGACCCCGTCGGGCAGGACCTTCTGCAGAGCGAGCGCCGGCGAATCGACCACCACCACACGGCCCGCGCCGGCTGCTTGTGCCGCTCGCACAGGCCACAGCAGCATCGGTATGCCGCACAGCTCGTGCAGCACCTTGGGTGTGCTGGAGCGCATGCGCGTGCCCTGACCGGCGGCAAGGATCAGAACGGTGGGGGCGACCATCGCAACAGACTCTAGATGGAGCGGACGCTAGCGGGACACCAGCGGTGAACTGGGGAGCCTGGACTCGAACCAGGACTTGAAGAGTCAAAGTCTCCCGGGCTGCCATTACCCCACTCCCCACCGCGGGCGGTCGTGTCCGCTGATGATGTCACGAGCGCCCCCGATGCGGCCCAACGAGGCCCTTCCCCAAGGCCTGATCGGTCGCCAGAGACAGGTGCATAACACGACCGCTACATCGCGTCGCGCGCTCCTGCAAGAATCATTGCCGTGTCATGGGGTTGGGGCTCCGTGGTGAGGCGACCGAGGCGCGCGGCGATTGCCGTGGTGCTGGCGTCGGCGGCCACGGCCATGTTGTTTGCACCGAGCGCGCTGGCGTGCAAGGGCACGAACCTGCAGCCCACGCACACAGACCTGACTCGCGTGAGCGCCGCCACGCTGTGCCTGATCGAGCACGAGCGTCTGGCGTATCGTCTCGAGCCGCTGCGCTCCAACGGCTCGTTGCGCCGTATCGGCACGAAGCAGGCTGGCGAAATGGTGATCGGCGAATATTTCGGCGATGACAGCCTGTCGGGCTGGACTCCAATGCAACGCATCGAGGCCTCGGCCTACGCAGCACGCGCACGCAGTCTCTCGGCAGGGCAGAACATCGGTTGGGGTAGCGGCCCGCTCGCCACGCCGGCCGCGATGGTGCACGCTTGGATGCTCTCGCCGCCACATCGAGAAATCATGCTGAGCGGCGGTTATCGCAACATCGGCGTCGGTATCGCACCCGCGGCGCCGCAGAGATCGACGGAAGGCCTGCCCGGAGCCACCTACGTAGTGGAGTTCGCTTCGCGCGGCTGATCAGGAGCGCCGCGGGACGCGGCCGCCGCGGGCGCCGTCCTCAGATGCCGGACCGCGTGCGGAGGAGATGCCCAGCACGCGCATCGCCTTCAAACCGAGGCTCAGCTTCTCGCGACCGTCGCTGGAGCTGACGTCCAGGTCTGTCAGCTCGCGCACGCGCTCCAAGCGGTAGTAGACGGTGTGCCTGTGCGTGAACAGGCGCTGCGCGGTGCCGGCGACGTTGCCGTCGGCCTCCAGGAACGTCTCGAGTGTCTGCAGCAGGTCCGTCTCGTACTGCTCGTCGTAGGCCACGAGCGGCTCGACGGTCTCGGCGTAGAAGCGCTGCAGCTCGCTCGGGTTCTCGCTCATCGCGCTCAACAGCAGGCGGTAGGCGCCCGTCTGCTCAAAGGCGAGGACCCCCTCCTGCGAGCCACCCTCGGCGACGTTGGCGGCGAGCAGCGCCTCGCTGCCGGCGCGCGAGAGCTCGCTCGGGTCCTCAGCTATGCGGCTTCGCCCCAGCGCGAACGTGTAGCCCGACAGCGCGCTTTCCATCTCGCGCAGGACCGCTTCGGCGGCACGGGCCGCGACCGGCTCCTCGCTGCCCGGCACCAGCAGCAGGATCTCGACACCGGCGGCGCCGTCGCGCTCTGAGAGGGCAGCGATCGAACGACCGACAACCGCGCGGGCGCCACGCTCGGCCACCGCTCGGGCGCGCGCGCGCCAGCCCTCCTCGGTCGGCGCCTGAGGGTGGGCGCGGGCGACGATCACACTTGCGCCGTCCTTCAGCTCCAGCGACAGCTCGGCTCCGCGGGCGATCAGCTCCTCGCGGGGGATTTGGTTGCGAGCGAGCGCGACGCGCAGGAAGTCGGCGGCTGCGTTCTCGGATGCCAGATCGGGAGCGCGCACACGCTCGACCTCGGAGGCGATCATCGTCACGAGCAGCCTTCGCACCAGCGGGCTCGGGTCGGCGCGCGCGCGCATGTGCAGAGTTCCCACGACCGCGTCGGCGACGCGCAACGGCAGGCTTGCAACGTCATCGCCACCGGCAAGCAGCGAGCGCTCATCGGCACTCGAGCGCGCGGCGACCGCGATCGTCGCGCCGGTCGCGTCGGTTACGGCAAGGCTTGCGTCGAGAGCGCGCGAGGCGGCGCGCACCACCTCGGGCAAACCTGCGCCCGACTCGACCGCCTCCGTGACGGCATCCAAGCCACCAAGCTCGGACATGTCCTTAACCCCAGAGGTAGACGGCCAGGAGCGCGGCGAGCACCCCGGCGCCGACGAGCACACCCAGCACGTACAACGACAGCACTGTTGCCGCCACGCGCTCCCACACACGCGAGTAAGAGCCCCACGCCGGCACCAGGATCAGCCCCACGTACAGGGCGAACCCGAAGACGCCGGCGCATGCGGCTACGAGATAGGTGATGTCGTTTGTGCTCATGAAAATCGCATTGTTACGTACCCAGAGGCTGCACGCGCGCGAAGTTACCGTCCACGGACACGGCGGCGAGCGCGGTCGGCTCGCGGCCGGCCAGACCGGCGGCGGCACGCTCGGCGCGGGACAGGCCGTTGGCACGTCCGAACACGGCGACGACGGTGGGCCCCGAGCCGCTGACGAAGACCGTCTCCGCGCCGGCTTCACGCGCCTCCTGCAGCGTCTTCTCAATCGCTGGACACAGCCTCACGGCTGAGGCCTGCAGATCGTTGTGCAACAGAAACGTGTCGGCAGGCAGGGCTGAGCCGAGCTCGAACGCTTTCACCAGCATTTCGCGATGTTCTTCGAGATTGCCGGCATCGCGGGCGTTGCCGATCAGATCTGCGGTGGCATATACCTCGGCCGTGGAGAGCCCGGAGGCCTGTGCCAATACCAGCACACCCAGCGACGAGACGGGATCGGGCAGTGCTTGCAGCCGCTCGCCGGCGCCGGTCGCCAGCCAGCGCCCGGGCGTCACCTGCGCAGGGACGTCGGCGCCCAACTCGGCCGCAAGTCCGGACAACAAAACCAAGTCCCCCAGCCCCGAAGCGGCGGTTGCCAGACGCAAGGTCGCCGCCGCATCTGCGGAGCCACCGCCCAGGCCTGCGGCTATAGGAATGCGCTTACCGATCTGCAGCCGCAGTGGGGGCGCATCCCAGCCTGTGGCGGCACGGAACAACTCGAGCGCCTGCGCCGCCAGATTCTCGCCGGCCACTGCATCGCAGACAACTTCGTCGTGCTCGGCTCCGGGCGGAGCAGCTTGAAGTACAAGCTCGTCGGCAAGCGAGATCGACTGCATCACGCTTGCCAACTGGTGGCGCCCGTCGGGGCGGGTCGGACCGACGAACAGGCCCAGGTTGATCTTCGCGGGAGCCAGCGCGCGCAGCGGCAAGGCAAGCGGTGAGGCGTTCACAGGCCAAGCACCTTCGCCAGCTCGACGAACTCCGCCGGCGCCAGGCGCTCGGCGCGCTCGTCGGCTGGGTGACCGAGCTCGACCAGCCCCGCGCGGATGTCCTCACGCGTGCGGTGCGTACCTGAGAGCACGAGCGATCTCGCCAGCGCCTTGCGCCGGTGCGCGAAGGCACCGGCGACGAGCTTGCGTACCGCGGGCGTTGGTGCGGCACCCGTACGAACGATCTTCACCAACACCGAATCCACATTCGGCACTGGGCTAAACACGGTTCGGGGAATTGCCCTTACCACTTTCACCTCGCCAGCCAGTTGCGCCAGCACAGAGCTGACGCCGTACACACCGCTGCCAGGCGCCGCCGCCAGGCGTTCGCCCACCTCGCGCTGCACCATCACCAACCACAGAGCCATCTCTTCGAGCTCCTCGATCGTGCGCAGGATCACGCCGGCGGCGATCCCGTAAGGCAGGTTGGCCACCATCTTGGTCGGTGTCGGCTGCATCGCGGCAAGGTCGACGCGCATCGCGTCGCCCCACCACAGCGAAACGTTGTCGAATTCGGCAACGCCACGCTCCAGCACACCGCGCAAACGCTCATCGAACTCCACCACATGCACTCTGCTCACACACGGCGCGAGATACGCCGACAGAACCCCCTCGCCTCCTCCGACCTCCAGGACCACATCTTCCGCCGACAACTCCGCCTCACGCCCTATTACCCCCAGAATGTTTGGGTCGCGCAGGAAATTCTGTCCCAGCTCTCTGCTGCGCCGACTGGCCCTGCTTGCCGCGTGCCCTTTGGCTGTGCCCTTCGGGGCACCCTCCGTATGGGTGCTCACCATCCGAAGACGCGCTCGGCGTTGCGCTCAACCGTCGCGTCGAACTCGGCCACGGACACCCCTCGCAACTCGGCGATGAACTCAGCCGTGTGCGCGACGAAAGCTGGTTGGTTGCGTTGTTTGCGCACCACCTGAGGGCTGAGATACGGCGCATCGGTCTCCACCAGCAAGCGCTCGTCCGGCACGCGCCGTGCCGCGTCGGCCAGATCCGCAGCGCTTTTATAGGTGACATTGCCGGCAAAGGAGATCATGTACCCACTCTCGACGCACTCATCGAGGCGGTCCGGCATCGAGAAGCAGTGAATTACGACACTCAACCCCTGGGCCTCGGCGGCAAGTTGGGCAAGTGTGTCCTCGTCGGCGTTTCTCGTGTGGATCGTAAGGGGCGCGCCCTTGGTTCGAGCCAACGCTATTTGGGCGGAGAAAGCGCGCTTCTGGTCCTCCCTCGGCGTATCGTCTCGGTAATAGTCGAGCCCCGTCTCGCCGATCGCGATGCAGCGTGGGTGGGCGGCCAGCGCCTGCAGCTCTGCCAGGTCCGCGTCGTCGAAGCCGCGGGCTTCGTTGGGATGGCGGCCGATGGCCGCGTACACCTGGGGAAAAGCCTCGGCCGCGGCGAGGGCGGCGCGGCAGGAGACAGCGTTGGTGCCGACGGTCAGCATGCGCGTGACGCCAGCCGCGACGGCCTGCTCGACCAGCTCGGCATCGGGCTCCTCGCACAGATACAGATGGGTGTGACTGTCGATCATGCGCTCTTGGGGAACAGCGGCTCGAGCTTTTGCGCAGAACGGATCTCCCCTTCGCCAAAACCGGCGCCGCCGAAGGAGAGGTCGGGGGCGTCGAGCGCGCCCAGCAGCTTCCCGGTGGCGTCGGGAAGGTAGGGGTACAAGAGCACGGATACGACCCGCAGACCCTCGGCAAGCGTACGCAGCACGCGGTCGAGGTCCGCCGCGCGCTCAGGATCCTTGGCCAGCTGCCATGGCGCCTGTTCCTCCACATAGCGATTCAGACGACGCACGCGCTGCCAGATCTCATCGAGCGCATTGGTCAGCTCGACGCGGTCGAGCAAACTTGCCACAAGCTCGGGTAGGCCGGCGAAGTCCTCCTTGAGCAGCTCGTCGGGGTCGCCTGCAGCTACGACACCGTCGCGATAGCGCGCGATCATCGCGATGCTGCGGCTGGCGAGGTTGCCGTAATCGTTGGCCAGCTCCGACTCGTAGCGCTGCTCGAAGGATGCCGTGGAGACCGAGCCATCCTGGCCGAAGGGCACGTCACGCAGCAGGTAGAAGCGCAGTGCGTCGGAGCCGAAGCGCTCGATCACCTCGAAGGGGTCGAGCACGTTGCCGAGCGACTTGCTCATCTTCTCGCCGTCCATCAACAGGTAGCCGTGCACGAACACGCGCTTTGGCAACTCGATCTCTGCGGCCATCAACAGCGCCGGCCAGTAGACGGTGTGAAAGCGCAGGATGTCCTTGGCGATCAGGTGCACGTCGGCGGGCCAGAAGCTGTCGGTCAGTGTCTGTGAGGCGGCATGCCCCCCGCGCGCGCGCGGGGCATCGCGGTTTTCGACACCAACTGCCGCGGTGTTCTGCTGCGCCGCTGCAGGCCCCCTTTCAGGGGCAGGCGCGTAAGACAGTGCCGAATAGTAGTTGAGCAGCGCGTCGAACCACACATAGAAAACATGTTCTTTGTCCCACGGCACTGGCACGCCCCACGTCAACTTGTGCCTCGTCAACGGCACGTCGCGCAGGCCTGATTTGATGAACGACAGCGCCTCGTTGTAGCGGCTGCGCGGCGCCACGAAGTCCTCGTGCTCGGCATACAGGCGCTCGAGCGGCTCCTGAAAAGCGGACAGCGCGAAGAAGTAGTTTTCCTCCTGCTCGCGCGTCAGCCTGACGTGGTGGATCGGGCACAGCTCGCCCTCGTCGACTTCGTTCTCGGCCTTGAAGTCGGCACACTTGGGGCAATACCAGCCCTCGTAGGTGCCCATGTACACATGTCCGTTCTCGCGAACCCGCGAGAGCACGTCCTGCACCACCTGCATGTGCTCGGGGTCGGTCGTGCGGATGAAGAAGTCGTTGCTCGCCGCGATCTTTGGGGCCAGCGCCCGGAAGCGCTCGGAGTTGCGGTCCGCCAGCTCCTGCGGCTCCACACCGAGTGCATGCGCCGCGTCGGCCACTGGCTCGCCGTGCTCGTCTGTCCCCGTCAAGAAGAACACCTCCTCGCCGCGCTGGCGATGGTGGCGCGCCAGCACGTCCGCGGCGATCGTCGTATACGCATGGCCCAGGTGTGGGGCCGCGTTGACGTAGTAGATCGGGGTGGTTACGTAGAAGGAGGACATACCGCTCCCAGGCTACTGGCGTAATGCGACGCTACGCAGCGCGGGCAGCCTCAAGAGGAGTCGGTGAGCGCCTTGTACAACTCGTTCGCGGCGACTCCCGTGAGCTTGGCGATCACGCCTGCCGCCGGGCGTGCGCGCGCGCCGGCGTCCACCAGTGCGCGTAGCGCCGTCAGTGCCTGCTCGCGATCGACGCTGCCCGGCGCGCCGGCGCCCACGACGAGCACGATCTCCCCGCGCGGTGGGTGCTCGACGTAGAAGGCCGCCAGCTCAGCCGCGCCGCCACGCCGGACTTCCTCGTGCAGCTTGGTCAGCTCCCGACAGACGGCCAGCGGACGGTCGGGATCGTGCTCGGCGAGCGACGCCAAGCTCGCCGCAAGACGCTGGGGGGACTCGAACGCCACGAGCGTCTCCAACGCACCGACCAGCATTCGCTGCAGCTCGGCCCGCTTGCGCGGCAGGAAGCCGACAAACGACCAGTGCTCCGAGGGCAGGCCCGAGGCGACGACCGCGGTGAGCACGCTGCTCGCGCCCGGCAACACTTCAACCAACAGCTCAGTCTCGATGCAGGCCTGCACGAGCTTGTAACCAGGGTCCGATACAAGCGGCATCCCGGCGTCGGACACGAGCGCGACCACCGCACCGTGCCCGATCCGCGCTACGAGCTCCTGGGCACGCTCGCGCTCGTTGTGCTCGTGGTAGCTCACGAGCTTGCCCACGATCTCGTAGCGGTCCAGTAGCACGCGGGTGCGTCGCGTGTCCTCGCAGGCGATCGCGTCCGCATCGCGTAGGGCGTCAAGCACGCGTAGCGTCACGTCGCCCAGGTTGCCGATCGGGGTCGGACACACCACCAGCCGCCCTACTGCGCCATCCGGGGTGCTCATCCGTGGAATATAGGGTCCCGCCGTTCGCCGGCGAACTCCCATACGAGCCTCTGGAGACTGGGGCCTGCGTCTGCCCGCCCCATCACGACAATCGCCCAGGCATCGGGCAGTGTGACCGCAGTCCGATGACCAGCGACCCGAACCACAGACCCCATGCCCCGCGACCCCGACGACAAACCACAGTACAAGCGCTACCGCGCCGTCCCCCGCCTGCCTGGGCAGCGCGAAGACCCGCTGGAGAAGAACGTCGCGCAGAAGAGACCTCGCCGACCGCGCAAGCCCGGCGAGGCACCCGCTGGTCGCATTGCACCCCCGCGCGCGCGGGGGGCAGGCGCAAACGCAACAACCAGGCGCCCCTGGCGAGAGCGCATCACACCCAAGCGCATTGTCCTTGGCCTGCTGGCACTAGTCCTCGCCTGGCTGCTCCTGTCACTCGTCCTGTTCCTGATCAGCGCCCACTTCGAGCGCACGTCGCTCCCGTCCAATGTCGCAAGCGTGCTCGACTCCTCAGGCTTTCCGCTGACCTCGGCCAACAACATCCTCGTACTCGGCTCCGACCGCCGCCAAAAAGACAGCAGGGAACCTGGGGCGGAAACGACCGGGTACGGACGCTCGGACACGATCATGCTGATCCGCACCGGCGGCGGCCACGCGGCGCGTCTGTCGATCCCGCGCGACACGGTCGTGGAAATCCCCGGCCACGGCCTGGAGAAGATCAACGCGGCGCACGAGTACGGCGGTCCAGCCGCGTCGGTGTCGGTGATCAAGCACTGGCTCGACGTCCCGATCAACCATGTGGTGGAAGTCAACTTCGAAAACTTTCCGCAGCTGATCGACGCAATGGGCGGCGTCACCTACAGCGGTGGCTGCATCGTCTCCAAGCTCGACGGCGGCTCCGCTGACGGAGGCTTCACGCTGCGCCTGCACGCCGGCACGCACCACATCGACGGCAAGCAGGCACTCGCACTCGCCCGCACACGCGAGAACCTGTGCGCTCCTGAGGAGACCGACATCCAGCGCGAGGAACACCAGCAGGCTCTGTTCACCGACATGAAGGACCAGCTGCTTTCGCCGTCGAGCTTCCTGCGCCTCCCCTTGATTGCCTGGAATGCGCCACCGGCGATCATCTCTGACATGACCGGCGCGGAACTGCTCGGCATGTTCGCGGCTCTGGCGGTGACCGGCACACCGCCGACCCAGATCCTCAAGCCGACCGGTCAGACAACGCTGCCCAGCGGCGAAGAAGGCTTGACGATCTCCGAAGCCGCACGACGCGCTGACGTGGCGCGCTTCATGGCGGGCTGAATCGCGCTCGACGATGATGCAAGGGCGGGCGCACCGGCCGACAAGCTGGCGCGTCGCATCGCGGATCGTACGCCAATCGCTATGTCCAGAAAACGCCAGCTCTTATAAGTGCGAGCTCGATTAGTTTGGTACCTAACCAATCGCCGGCCTACAAAAAGCCACCCCTCTTCGGGACCCACACTTTCGAGCACATCAGACCCCGCACGCGGGACTGCCCGACCGGGCCCCCACTTCGCCTACTTCGCGGCTGCTACCGGCTTCGTGTCCGCTTTCTTCTCGGACTTGCCGGCGGACTCGCTCTTCTTGCTCTCGCCCTTGCCGGCGGAGTCGCTCTTGGCGGGCGAATCGCCCGCGGAGGAGGAGCCTGAGGACCCCTCGCTCGATGATGAATCCCCGGAGGAGCCGGAGGAGGAGTTGTCGCTCGAGGCCGCGTTCTCACGCTGGCGCTTGCGCGTGCCGTAGTCGGTGTTGTAGAAGCCTTTGCCCTTGAAATGGACCGCCGGTGCGTGCAATACGCGCTCGACCGGAACTCCGGTCTCGGGGTCGACGGTGAGCGTGTCGTCGCTGAAGGACTGCTGCAGCTCGAAGGTGCTGCCGTCGGGCCGTCTGTACTCGTAGATAGGCATGAAGCGCTGATTATAAGAGGGTGGACGCGCTCAGCCGGCGAGCAGCTGGCGGGCGCGATCAGGAATCACTCAGCGAGCGGCAAGCGGGCGCGGTCAGGCCTCAATCGGCGACGAGCGAACGGGCACACTCGATGCCCGCCTGGATCGATGCGCTGAAGTCGCGATCCGGCTCTGAGATCATGCGCAATGCGAAGCCGTCGCCAAGCGAGAACAGGATGTCCGCGACGGCGTCCGGCTCGGCGTGCAGACGCAGCACGCCCTCGCGCTGGGCGGCAGCCAGCATCCCGGCCAGCCGCTCGCGCGTGCGCCGCAACAGGCTCGCGTACTCGACCGCGATGTCGGCATTGCGCCGCGAGAGCGTGAACAGCTCGAACACGAGCGTCACGAAGTCCTGGTCCTCCGAGATCGTCTCCTGCAGGTTCTGGGCCAGCAGCGCGACGAAATCGTCGGCCGTCTGTGCACCCGCCAAACGTTTCTCCAGCGCCTCGATGCGCAACTCGCAGTCGCGGCGTGCCGCCTCGACCAGCAGCTGCTCCTTGGTGCCGAAGTAGTAGTGCAACAGGCCGCGCGAGACGCCCGCCTCACGTGAAACGTGGTCGAAGGTCGAACCGGCTGCGCCGCGACGCGCGACGCTGTGGCGCATCGCCTCGACGATGCGCTGAGCCTTCTCGCCCGAGAGCGAACGGGTCGACGAGCCGCTCGGCTCGCCGACCTCACGGCTCACAGCCACATCGGCCTGAGCACTGTCGGTGTCAGCGGTTGCGGTGTGCGTCATATCCAGGAGAAGCGCTGAGCGTCCGTACTCACGCGGCGGGCACGTCCGCTGGGGCTTGAGGAGCCTCCTGTGCCGGCATCGTGGTGGAGCTGTAGTCGAACTCCTCCTCGGCGCCGAACAGCAGATCGAGCACCTTCGAGCGCAGGTCCTCGCTCAGGGCCAGCGCCAGGACCGTACCGACGACGATCAGCAACAAGGCGCGACCGAGGCCGCCTTTGCGTTTTGGCTTGGACGCCGGCTGCTTGATCGCATATGACGCGTCGCGCAGCGCAGTCGCCGCTTCAGAGAGCTCCTTCTGCAGCTTGCGATCCTCCAGCAGCGCCTTGCCCGCCGGCTTGCCGTTGCTAACTCGCCCATAGGCGCTGCGTCCCGCCGCATATGCGGCAAGCAGATTGTCGCGCAGCTGCTCGTCTTCGATCAGACGTTTGAGGTAGTCGCTGGAGCGCACCGCCTCACTTGCTTTGCCGATTCTGTCTTTTGCTGCCATTTAGCCACCGCCTCTGCTCATGAGCTTTGAAGATTCTGTCCAATATACCCCCGTTGATCGGGGCCATACCCTTTCCGTTTGACGTACCCGACACATGAGAAGCTAAGCGCGTGCCCACCTTCCAGGCTACCGCCGCCTTCCTAGGCGGACTGCTGATCGTCGGCGCACTGGCCTCAGGGCTGGCTCAGCGTTCCTTCCTTTCCCTCGCCGCCCTGTTCGTGCTGGCCGGATTTCTGGTCGGAGACGGCGGCCTGGAACTGGTCAGCTTCCGCGCACAGTCGGGGTTCGTGGAGGATCTGGCGTTCGTCGCCCTGATCGTGATCCTGTTCCGAGACGGGCTGGAGGTCGAGGGCGAGATGCTGCAGCGAGCTTGGCATCTACCGCTGCGCAAGCTTGCGATCGCGATGCCGCTCACGGCCGGGATCGTCGCAGTCGCGGCGCACCTGCTCGTCAAATTGTCATGGACCGAGTCGCTGCTTCTGGGTGCGCTGCTCTCGCCCACCGACCCGGTGCTGACCTCGAGCATCGTCACCAACCCGCGCGTACCCCGTCTCGTGCGTCATTCGTTGAATCTGGAGTCCGGCCTGAACGACGGCCTTGCGCTGCCCGCCGTGCTCGCCTTTCTCGCCGCGCTCTCAAGCGTTTCGAACAACTTCGTGTGGTGGCGCTTCGTCTTGCAGGACATCGGCCTCGGACTGGTCTTCGGCCTCGTGCTCGGGTATCTCGCCTCGCTGCTGATGCCACGCGAGCACAAACGCCCGCTCGAGCACCCGATCCCCGCCCATCAGAAGTCGCTCTATGCGCTTGGGGTGGCGTTTGCCACCTATGGCGTGACGGTGCTCTCCCCGAAGGGCAACGGTTTCATTGCCGTGTTCGTCGCGGCGATCGTACTCGGCGTGCGCCGCCCCGACCTGCGCCACCACTTCGAGCAGCGCGCCGACGACCTCGTCGAGATCGTCAAGCTGGGCATCTTCGTCGTGTTCGGTTCGCTATTGACGCTACACGCGCTGGCAAGCAGCGGTTGGATAGCCCTGGTATTCGTAGCCGCCACGTTCCTGATCGCCCGCCCGGCTGCCGTTTGGATCGCTCTGATGGGGACGGATACCGACGGGCAGACACGCTTGTTCATGGGCTGGTTCGGGCCGAAGGGGGTGGCGACGATGACCTTCTCGCTGCTCGTGCTCGACCAGCACATCGCCAGCGGCCAGCGCATCTTCGACCTGGCGGCATTGGTCGTGTTCTGCTCGATCGTGGTGCACGGTCTGACCGACACGCCCGGGGCGAACTGGATCGCGCGGCATGCCGAAAAATCCAGCGGGGACTAGGCGTGCAGCGCCGCCTGTTCCTGCGCAGAGGGGAACGCCCATGCCGCGCGCGAGCGGCGCTCCTGGCGAAAGACGAAACGCAGCTGCTGCGGAGGCGCTAGCTGCGCCTCGTTCGGCCGGAAGGTGGCGCAGGGCTCGGCCAGCTCCAGCGCACACAGCATGTTGCACCGGAAATAGCACTCATCGCATGTGACTTTGCGGACGGCCCGCTTGCTCTGCGTCCTCGGCACTGACTCCCCTTTGACTCGCGGCTTGACTGGTGGGCAGCGATCAAAGCACTAGCCGGGCATCGGCTCAAGGGCAACCGAGAAGCCTTCCCCGCAAACCGCGAGGAAAACCGCGAGGGCGTCATCATGCAGGGGTGCGCATCCTCCTGACCGGCATCAGCGGCTTCGCGGGCTCGGCCCTTCTGCCTCGCCTGCTCGAAGCGGGGCACGACGTGTGCGCGCTGGCGCGCGATCGCACGCGCGTCGAGCTGGCGCTGCAGTCGATGAAGCTCGAATCGGATGTCGATGTGACGCTCGCGGATTTCGAGCTCGTGATCGGCGACACGCTCTCCGGGGCGGGGATCGTGCAAGCGATGCGCGATGTCGAGGTTGCCTATTACTTGATCCATTCGATGGAGCCATCCGGCGGCAGGGTGGGCGGTGTCTCCGGTGTCTCCTTTCCGGCACGCGAGCGGGTGTCCGCGCAAACCTTTGGCGAGGCGGCACGTGCGGCCGGCGTGGGACGCATCGTGTACCTCGGCGGTCCGCTGCCGCCCGAGCAGGCATCCACCCACCTCTCCAGCCGCTACGCGGTCGAGCGCATCCTGCTCGAAGACGTTCCCGGATCGGTCGCGCTGCGCGCGTCGATCGTGATCGGCACGCGCTCGCGCTCCTTTCGTTTCCTCGTGCGTCTGATCGAGCGCCTACCGGTAATCGCACTGCCGGCCTGGCGGCATTTTCGCACGCGTCCGATCGACGAGCGCGACCTCGTGGAGATGCTCGTCTCCTGTGCCGCCAACGAGTCCGTCGCGGGGCGGGCCCTCGAGATCGCCGGTCCCGAGACGCTCACCTACGGCGAGCTCGTGGAGCGCATCGCCGAGCTGATGATGCTGTCACGTCCCAGCATCGGTCTGGGGGTGAGTGTCACACCGATAGCGGCGCGTCTGGCCGCGACACTGACCGATGAGCAGCCAGAGCTGGTGCTGCCGCTGATGGAAGGGCTCACCGGCGATCTGCTGCCCGACGGGCAGGACGCCGCCACGGCGTTGAACCTCGAATTGCATTCATTCGACTCAGCCGTAGAACACGCACTATACGAGTGGGAAAAGCTCGAGCCACTCGCCGCGCGATGAGCACCGTCTGCGCCTCGATTGAGATTGCCGCGTCCAAGGCGTTGGTGTGGGACACAGTGATGGATCCCGAGCGCTTGGGCGACTGGGTCACGATTCACCGCAAGCTGCGCTACAACGACGAAGGTCCACCGCTGATCGGCTACCGCATGGATCAGCAGATCCACTTGAGAGGAGTCAGCGTCGATGTTCACTGGACGCTGGTGGAATGTGTGCCGGGAGAGCATGCGGTGTGGGAGGGTCGCGGGCCGGCCCGCTCGCGCGCCCGCACGGAGTATGCGCTGCACCCGCTTTCCAGTGGCTGCACCCGCTTCGACTACCGCAATGAGTTCCACCCGCCGCTCGGCCCGTTCGGTGCGCTCGCGAGTCGTGCGCTGGTCGGGGGAATGCCCGAACGCGAGGCCACTCGCACATTGGAGCGTCTGCGCGCGCTGCTCGAGCACTGATGCTGAGCGCTGATACTGCTTAAACTCGGCAATAAACGATGGTAATTCGCTTGCATGTGCCTGACAGGTGCACGTGCAGCAAGGCAACTTGTGTAAAGTGAAGGCACATAGACCGTGCAACTCGACCTTCGGGTTGCATTCACACCCCAGTGAACAGGACACAATCGTGACTGACTTCCTTGACGAGAAGCGCCGAGAGATAAATGACCGACTGGCTGAGCTGAAGCCGCTCATCGACGAGTACACCCGCCTTCAGGACGCTGCCGCGGCCCTCGCGGGCGTTGGTGGAGCAGCTCCCCGCGCGGCCGCCAGCGCTCCGGCTGCTTCCGCTGCCACTCCGGCCCGCCGCGGCCCGGGCCGCCCGCGCGGCTCCAAGAGCCGTACGACAGGCGCGCGACGTGGACGTCCGCCCAAGGCAGCCAAGGCCGCCGAGGCAACCACAACTGCCCCTGCAGCCGCCGCTAGCCCGCGTCGCCGTGCGGGCCGTCGCAAGGGCAGTGGTACGCGTGCCGCCCAGGCCCTGCAGTTCGTCAGTGGACAGCCCGGGATCACGATCCCCGAGCTGGCCGCCAAGATGGGGATCAAGCAGAACTACCTGTACCGCGTACTCCCGGGTCTCGAGCAGGAAAAGAAGATTAAGAAGCAGGGCCGCGGCTGGCACCCCGCGTCCTAGTCTCGTCGGACGACATTTGATGAACGAAACGGCCGGGCGCGTTTGCGCACCCGGCCGTTTTCGTTAAGGAGACGGTTTAGATAAGACCTTGGCTCGAAACCGTGTCGCGCTCTCCGGTGAGCTCGGCCACCGACGCGTCGATCTTCGAGCGGGAGAAGTCGTCGATGTCGAGGCCCTGCACGATCGACCACTCTCCATTCGAGCAGGTGCACGGAAAGCCGCTGATGAGGCCCTCGGGCACGCCGTAGGAACCGTCGGAGGGTACGCCCATCGATACCCAGTCGCTGGTGCCGCTCACCCAATTGTGCATGTGATCGATGGCGGCGTTGGCGGCAGATGCGGCACTGGAGGCGCCGCGCGCCTCAATGATCGCCGCGCCACGCTTGCCGACATTGGGCAGGAAGTCGTTTTCGATCCAAGCCTGGTCGTCCACGACCTTCGCCGCCTGCTCGCCCTTGATCTCCGCGTGAAACAGGTCGGGGTACATGGTGGGGGAATGGTTGCCCCACACGCCCATCTTGCTCACGTCGCTGACCGACACTCCCACCTTGTTGGCAAGCTGAGCCACCGCGCGGTTGTGATCCAAGCGCAGCATCGCAGTGAAGCGCTCGCGCGGAATGTCCTGCGCATTGTTCATGGCGATCAGGCAGTTGGTGTTGGCGGGATTGCCCACGACGAGCACCTTCAGGTCGCTGGCGGCATGCTCGTTCAGCGCTTTGCCCTGCCCGGTGAAGATCTTGCCGTTCTCACTCAGCAGCTCAGCTCGCTCCATGCCCTTGGTGCGCGGACGCGAGCCGACGAGCAGCGCGATGTTTACACCGTCGAACGCTTCCTGCGGATTGTCGTGCAGATCGAGGTTCGCCAGTAGCGGAAAGGCACAGTCGACAAGCTCCATCGCCACGCCCTCGAGCGCCCCCATCGCCGGGGGAATCTCCTGCAGGCGCAGGTCGACCGGCTGATCGGGGCCCAACAGCTGCCCACTTGCGATGCGAAACACGAGGCTGTAGCCGATCTGGCCGGCCGCGCCTGTGACGGTGACTCGTACGGGATTGCTCACGGATTCTCAGCTCCTGATTGAGGGTTCGATTTTCAAGATGGTCGCGGGAGAAAGCTCTACTACGCCTACACAGCGGCGCCACATACGTGCAAAAGCAGCGCTGCACATACCGATCATGCCATCGCGCGCTCGAGGTTCTCGTCGATCGATCCGAGGAACTCCTGTGTGGTCTGCCACTCCTGGTCGGGGCCGACAAGGAGTGCGAGGTCCTTGGTCATCTTCCCTTCTTCCACGGTCTCCACGCAGACGCGCTCGAGCGTATCTGCGAACTCGCTCACCGCGGGCGTGCCGTCCATGCGCCCGCGTGCTGCAAGCCCGCGTGTCCACGCGAAGATGGAGGCGATCGGATTGGTGGAGGTGGGCTTGCCCTGTTGGTGCATGCGGTAGTGGCGGGTGACCGTGCCGTGCGCGGCCTCCGCCTCGACGGTCTTGCCGTCGGCGCTCATCAGCACGCTCGTCATCAAGCCAAGTGAGCCGAAGCCCTGGGCAACCGTGTCCGATTGCACGTCGCCATCGTAGTTCTTGCAAGCCCACACATAGCCGCCCTCCCACTTCAGCGAAGCGGCCACCATGTCGTCGATCAAGCGGTGTTCATAGGTTATGCCGGCCGCCTCGAAGTCGCTCTTGAACTCATCCGCGTACACCTCGGCGAAGATGTCCTTGAAGCGTCCGTCATAGCGCTTGAGGATCGTGTTCTTGGTCGACAGGTACACCGGGTAGCCGCGATCCAGGCCGTAGCGCATCGAGGCGCGCGCGAAATCACGGATCGACTCGTCGAGGTTGTACATCGCCATCGCGATGCCCCCGCCGGGGAAGTCGTACACGTCCAGTTCGATCGGCTCACTGCCATCGGCCGGTGTAAAGGTGAGCATCAGCTTGCCCGCGCCCTCCACCACCATGTCGGTGGCGCGGTACTGGTCGCCGAAAGCGTGACGGCCGATCACGATCGGCTTGGTCCAGCCGGGTACCAGACGTGGGATGTTTGAGATCACGATCGGCTCGCGGAAGATGACCCCGCCGAGGATGTTGCGCACGGTGCCGTTGGGCGAGCGGTACATCTCCTTGAGGCCGAACTCCTCCACGCGCGCCTCGTCGGGGGTGATCGTGGCGCACTTCACCCCGACGCCGTACTGCTTGATCGCGTTGGCCGCTTCGACGGTGATCGCGTCCTCGGTGGCGTCACGGCTCTCAATCGAGAGGTCGTAGTACTTCAGGTCGATATCCAGGTAGGGCAGAATCAGCTGCTCCTTGATGAAAGACCAGATGATTCGCGTCATCTCGTCGCCGTCGAGCTCGACGACGGGGTTTTGCACCTTGATCTTGGCCATGTGTCGATCCTCGGGTAGCTGACGTATGGGCTCCCACCCTCTGCGCGGCGATGCTATCGCGGGCAGGCCGAGCGGGTAACCTCTCATGTGATGGCCACAGTCTCAGCACAAGACACCTGGCAGACCCACACTGTCGCCAACCAGGTCCCTCCGCTGGAAGGGGTGGACGTGTTCTCCAGCAATACTCCGCTCGTTGAGGCCACCAAGCGCGAGGGGGCCGCTTGGGCACTGTCACGGGCAGCCGAGCTGGGCAAGTTCGTCGGCGGCGAGCCGCAGCAGCTGTGGGGGCGCCTGGCGAACGAGAACAAGCCGGTACTGAAGACCCATGACCGCTACGGGCATCGCATCGACGAGGTCGAGTTCCACCCGGCCTGGCACCAGCTGATGAAGATGGGCGTCGAGCACGAACTGCACTCGCTGCCCTGGACCAGCACGGAGCCCGCGCCCCACGCGGCGCGCGCGGCGCTGTACATGACCGCGATGCAGGCCGAGGCGGGCTTTGCCTGCCCGATCACGATGACTTTCGCTGTCCTGCCGGCATTGCGCGCGCAGCCTGAACTGCTGGCCGAATGGGGACCATTGGTGACGGCCAACACCTATGACCCACGCCTGATTACGGCAAGCGAGAAGGGCTCCGCGATTGCAGGTATGGCGATGACCGAGAAGCAGGGCGGCTCGGACGTGAAAGCCAACACCACGCTGGCCAGGCCTTTGAACGGCGGCGGGCCGGGTGCGGAGTACGAGATCGTCGGGCACAAGTGGTTCTGCTCGGCCCCGATGTCCGATCTGTTCCTCGTGCTCGCGCAGACCGAGGAGGGCCTCTCCTGTTTCCTGATGCCGCGCGTGTTGCCCGATGGCACACGCAACGCTTTTCACATCCAGCGCTTGAAGGACAAGCTCGGTAACCATTCCAACGCGTCCAGCGAGGTCGAATTCCATGGCACGTGGGCACGTATGGTGGGGGAGCCGGGGCGCGGCGTACCGACGATCATCGAGATGGTCGGCCACACACGGCTTGATTGTGTGATCGGCGGCGCCGCCGGCATGCGTGCCGGGGTCGTGCAGGCCACCCACCATGCTGCACACCGCTCGACCTTCGGCAAGCTGTTGATCGACCAGCCGCTGATGCGCAACGTCCTGGCCGACCTGTGCGTCGAGTCCGAGGCCGCGACGGCACTGGCGATGCGCCTGGCACGCGCCTACGACGAAGCAGGCGCCGAGGGTCCGGCTCAGGGCGAGAGTGAGTTGAACGACGCCCACCTGTTCAAGCGCCTGGCCACTGCCGTCGGCAAGTACTGGGTCTGCAAGCGCGCGCCCAACCACGCCTTCGAGTCCTTGGAGTGCCTGGGCGGCAATGGCTACGTCGAGGAGTCGGGCATGCCGCGCCTGTACCGCGAGGCGCCGCTTGCCTCGATTTGGGAGGGCTCTGGCAACGTGATGAGCCTCGACGTGCTGCGCGCGCTCGTGCGCACGCCGCGCACTTTGGAGGTGTTCATGCACGAGGTCAAGCAGGCCGAGGGAGCAGATGCGCGTCTGGACGAGCACGTCAAGAAGTTGGAGCGGCAGTTCTCAGACCCGATGACGCTCGAGATGCGTGCACGCCGCTTGGTCGAGAGCATGGCGCTGGCGCTGCAGGGCTCGCTGCTCGTGCGCCATGGCGCACCGGCTGTGGCAGACGCCTTCTGCGCCTCGCGCCTTGGCGGCGACGGAGGCCTGGAGTACGGAACGTTGCCAGCCGGCACCGACTTCGAGGCGATCATCGAGCGCAGCCGCGTGCAGGTCTGAGCGCCCGGCTAACGCATCGCCACAGCCTAAGATCAAGTTATGGCCACCAGAGCACCGCGGCGCATGCCCGGCAACATTCAGGTGGCGCGCATCTTCGGCATCAGGGTGGGCGTCAGCGTCAGCTGGTTCTTCGTCCTCTTCTTCCTGATCCTCTACCTGTCCCAGTACTTCCACGACATCCTGGGCGGCTCGAGCAGCACGGCCTACGTTGTGGCCGTCCTCGGCGCACTCGGCTACTTCGCCTCACTGATCCTGCACGAGCTGGGACACGCGCTCGTCTCGCGGCGCCTGGGCATCCCGATCCTCGGCATCGACCTGTGGTTCTTTGGCGGCATGGCACGTCCGGCGCGCGAACCTGAGACGCCGGGCGAGGAATTCAAGATCTCCGCGGCCGGCCCCGCCGGAACGCTGCTGGCGCTGCTCATCTGTGCCGTGGCAACGCTCGCGCTCGCCCCCGGCGGGCACTTCTTCGGGGCCCTGCTGCTGGAAGAAGGCTTCACGATCACTCCGGCGGTGGCCCTTCTTGCCTGGCTTGTGTTCATCAACGCGGCGCTCTTGCTGTTCAATCTCGTGCCGGCCTTTCCGCTCGATGGTGGGCGCATCGCGCGAGCCGTCATCTGGTGGCGCACCGGCGACCGTCATCGCGGCACGCGTATCACCGGCCGTGCCGGCCAGGGCTTTGCGATGGTGCTCGGTCTCGTGGGTCTGCTCGCGCTGCTCGAGGGCAACAGCTTTGGCCTGTTCACGCTTGTGCTCGGACTGATCCTCTACCAGGCATCCGGTGGTGCGGTGATGCAGGGAGCGATGGGGCAGCGCATCCAGAGCGTGCGCGTGAAGGACATCATGGATCGCGAGCCGACCACGATCCCGGCCGAGCTGAAGCTGCTGGACGCCCAGGAGCAGTTCTTCGCCCGCTACCGCAGCCCCTGGTTTGCGGTCGTGGACCATGCCCGCCACTTCCTCGGAGTGGTGCGCTCCGAGCGGGTCGACGCGGAGATCGCGGCCGGCCGGCCGGCGCTCGAGATCGGCGACGTGCTCGAGCAGGACCTGCAGGTGCGCATCGACGAGCACGAGCCGCTGGAGTCGCTGCTACGCAGCGAGGGCCTCGGGCGGCTTGGCGGGATGGTTGCCGTGGACGCCGACGGCATCCTACGCGGCACCGTCACCGTCGCCCAGATCCGCCAAGCGCTCAACCCTGCCGGCGGACTCGCGGGCGGGCGTTCGTAGGACATGTGGCGATCCCCGTCCGGTCCCGCGTTATAGAGTCCAGGCCGCAGACACCGCCCCTCTCCTTCGAGCCCCCAGGAATCCATGCCAGCACATGACGTATTGATCATCGGCGCAGGTCTCGCGGGCCAGCGTGCCGCGCTCGCCGCCGCGGAGGCCGGCTCGAGCGTCGCAATCCTCAGCAAGGTCCATCCGGTGCGCTCCCACTCGGTGGCTGCCGCCGGCGGCATCAACGCGGCGATCAACATCGCTGACGATTGGCGCTCGCACGCGTATGACACCGTCAAGGGCTCCGATTTCCTCGGCGACCAGGACGCGATTGAAATCATGTGCTCGGAGGCGCCACAAGAGGTGATGCATCTCGAGCACATCGGTGTGACCTTCCACCGCAACGACAACGGTGAACTGGACTTGCGTGCCTTCGGCGGCGCTTCGATGAAGCGCACCGCCTACGTCGCCGACATCACCGGGCAGGCGATCTTGCATGTGCTCTACGAGCAGCTGATGAAGCACCACGAACAGGTGGAGCGCTACGAGGAGTGGTTCGTGACCTCGCTGCTGCAGGACGACAGCGGGCGCTGCTGCGGTGTTGTGGCGCGCGACGTGCGCTCAGGGCGGATGGAGACCCTGCAGGCCAAGAACGTGATCCTCGCCTGCGGCGGTGCCGGACAGGTCTACAGCCCAACGACCAATGCGCTGATCGTGACCGGCGACGGGATTGCCCAGGCGTATCGCATCGGGGCTCCGCTGATGGACATGGAGATGGTCCAATACCACCCGACCACACTTGTCGAGAACGGCCTGCTGATCACCGAGGGGGCGCGCGGCGAGGGTGCCGTGCTGTTGAACTCCGAGGGCGAGCGCTTCATGGAGAAGTACGCGCCCAACAAGATGGAGCTTGCTTCTCGCGATGTCGTCTCGCGCGCCGAGCAGACCGAGATCCTCGAGGGTCGCGGCGTCGGCGCCAACAAAGACGGGATCTACCTGGACATCACGCAGGTGCCGCGCAAGCGCACCTTGGAGGCGTTGCGCGAGATCGTCAACATCGGCAAGGACTTCGCCGGCGTGGACATCACCCGCGAGCCGATCATGATCCGCCCCGGCCAGCACTACATCATGGGCGGCGTCAAGACGGACGTCAACGGCGCCACATCGGTCGAGGGCCTGTACGCGGCCGGCGAGGTCGCCTGCGTGTCGGTGCACGGCGGCAACCGCCTTGGCGCCAACTCGCTGCTTGACACCCTGATCTTCGGCCGGCGTGCAGGCGAACATGCGGCGGCACGAGCGGCCAGCATGGCCCTGCCCGACGCGACCGATGCTCAGCTGCGCGAGGACGTGGCAATGATCGACGCGATCATCGCGCGGCCACGTAGCGGCCGGCGCGTGTCTGAGATCAAGGTCGAGCTCGGCGAGACGATGAACCAGTACGTCGCCGTGTACCGCGACCAGGAGGGTCTCGACAAGGCATACGAGATCGTCAAGCGTCTGCAAGCGGAGTCCAAGGACGCCTACATCGACGACAAAGGCACCGTCTTCAACCAGGACGTGTTGGGAGCGATCGAGCTTGGCTACATGCTCGACTGCGCCGAGGCGACCGTCGTTGCGGCGATCGAGCGCAAGGAGTCGCGCGGGGCGCAATTCCGCACCGACTTCCCCGAGCGCAACGACGAGGAGTGGCTCAAGCACATCGACATCAGCCTGAATGGCGATGGACCGTCGGTCTCTTACTCGGCCGTGACGATGACCCAGTGGGAGCCGGAGGAGAGGAAATACTGATGCGCGCAACATCCCCCCCTTCACGAAACCCCCTTTTCGCAACACCCCCCCTTTCGCGAAACCCTCTCTCACTTGACC
Organism: Solirubrobacteraceae bacterium; assembly: GCA_035485715.1. GTDB lineage: Bacteria > Actinomycetota > Thermoleophilia > Solirubrobacterales > Solirubrobacteraceae > Palsa-744. Next base: position 45,143 of record DATHNT010000026.1, read on the forward strand.
CCCGCAGGCGCGTAGGGGTCCGCCCGACAGCAAGGAAGGCAAGCTGATGGCCGAAACCCACAAGCCGCCAGAGCAGTTCACGCTGAGGATGCGCCGCTATGACCCCGAGTCGGGCGAGGCGCCCTATTGGGACGAGCACACGATCGAGCTGGAGCCCCACCGCTCGGTGCTCGAGGGCATTCTGCAGGCCAAGGCTAAGTTCGACGGTTCGATCGGCATCCGCTGCTCCTGCCGTGCCGCGATCTGCGGCTCTTGCGGCGTACGCATCAACGGCGAACCTGGGCTTGCCTGCCACACCCACTTGGATCACGCGCGCGCGTCGAGCAAGGACGGCGTGATCGAGGTCGAGCCGATGGGCAACATGCCCGTGATCAAGGACATGATCGTCGACATGGACGCGGTGCACTGGAAGAAGGTGCAGCGCGTGACTCCGTGGCTGATCAACGAGGGTCCCCAGCCCGAGCGCGAGCACATCGTGCCGCGCGAGTCGATGGTCGACATCACGCAGACGATGGCCTGCATCCAGTGCGGGGCCTGTGTGTCGGACTGCCTCGCGATGGAGGTCGACCCCGGCTTCATCGGGCCGGCCGCGCTTGCCAAGGCCTACCGCTTCGTCGGCGATCCTCGCGACGAAGAACAGCGTGAGCGGTTGCTCGACCTGAGCGAAGACCCGCAGGGCATCTACGACTGCACGCACTGCTTCAAGTGCGTGCAGGCCTGTCCCAAGGACGTCAACCCGATGGGGCAGATCATGCGGCTGCGGCGCATCGCCGGAGCCGACCAGCACATCAACGACCAGAACAACGGCCACCGCCACGAGGAAACCGTCGTGACGCTGATCAAGGACTACGGGCTGTTGCACGAGGCGGAGATGATTCCCCGCTCATACGGCGGCAACTCTTGGTTTGGCAAGTTCCATCCCGCCGCGGGCAAGGAGCTGCTCAGCTCGCTGCCCATTGCGATCCGTGGCGTGATGAAACGCAAGATGAGCATCAAGATCGCGATCTTCGGGCACAAGATCCCCAAGCAGGACCTGGATGCGGTCAAGCGGATCTACGAGAAGGTCGAGAGCAAGCCAGAGCGCTACGAGCTGAACCTGTACATCTCCGGCGAGGACGAAGACGCCGAGCAGACGCCGGTCGGGGTCGCCTCCCCGGGCCCCGGACCCGAGGCAAGCGTATGACCGCGGACGCCCCAGCACCCGAAGGGAGCACCACATGAAGGTCGCCTACTGGCCCGGCTGCGTGAGCAGGGGCTTCACTCCCGAGCTGCACGGCTCGATGGCAAAGGTCGCCCCGCTGCTGGACATCGAACTGGTCGAACTCGACCGCGCCAGCTGCTGCGGTGCCGGCGTGATCGCCGAGCACAACCAGGAGCTTGCCGACACGCTCAACGCGCGTACCTTCGCGCTGGCCCAGCAGGTTCAAGGGGCAGAGTTGATGATGAACATCTGCTCCACCTGCCAAGGCGCCCAAGGCGAGTGTCAGGAGCGGCTGGATGCCAACGCCGAGTACAGAGCGCAGGTCAACTCCACGCTCTCCGACGAGGGGCTGAGCTACGAGAAGGGGCTTACCAACAAGAACTTCCTCTGGCTGCTGGTCGAGGAGATCGGCCTGGACAAGCTGCGCGGGATGGTCAAGCGTCCGCTGACCAACCTCAAAGTTGGACCCTTCTACGGCTGCTACATCGTGCGGCCGCGAGACCGTTTGGGCATCGACTCAGAGCATCCTCGCGACCATTACCTCGAGCAGTTGATCGAGACGCTTGGCGGAACCGTGATCGAGTATGCCGGGATGCGCAAGTGCTGCGGTTTTCCGATCATCACGATGAACAAGGAGGCCTCGCTCAAACAGGCTGGGCGCCACCTCGGCGACGCGGTCGACGCCGACGCCGACTGCCTTGTGACTCCCTGTCCACTCTGCCACCTGAACCTCGACATGCAGCAGCCGCTGGCCGAGAAAGTCGTCGGTCGCGAGCTGAACATACCGGTCTTGCACCTTCCTCAGCTGGTCGGGCTTGCGCTCGGCCTGGAGCCGAAGGAGCTCGGGCTCTCCCGCCATGTGGTCAAGCCGACATCGGTGATCGACTGGTCGACTTCCGTGGTGGGCGCGGCGGCCTGATGCCCCGCGTACGCGCGCGGGGGCACCGAAAACAGAACACCACTACCTCACGCGTCGCTCTCCTGGCGCGTACTCTGCACCCGTGCGCGTCCTTACAGTCGTAGGCAACCGGCCGCAGTTCATAAAGGCTGCGGCAGTCTCAGGACCCTTGCGCGCCGAGCACGAGGAGATCCTCGTTCACACCGGACAGCACTACGACGACTCGCTCTCCAGCGTGTTCTTCTCAGAGCTCGGGCTGCAAGCCCCCGAGCGCGAACTTGGGATCGGCGGCGGCTCGAACACCTCGCAGACCGCGCGCATGCTGGCGGCGCTGGAGCCCCTGCTGGCTGAGGTCGAGCCCGACGCGACGCTCGTCTACGGCGACACCAACTCGACGCTTGCGGGTGCACTGGCGAGCGCCCAGCGCGGTGTGCCGGTGGTGCACGTCGAGGCCGGCATGCGCTCGTTCGACCGGACGATGCCCGAGGAGCTCAATCGGGTGCTCACGGATCACATGAGCGAGCTGTTGCTGTGCGCGTCCGAGACGGCGGCCGAGAACCTCAGGAAAGAGTCGGCGCAGGGGAAGATCCAGGTGGTTGGGGATGTGATGATCGATGTTGCGTTCAAGTGGCGCACCGCGGCTGGAGCGAACGACGAAGCTCTCGCCGGTTTTGCCATCGAGGCCGGCGACTACCTGCTGTTGACCGCCCACCGCGCCGGAAACGTCGACGATCCAGCGCGCCTGCAGATGTTCGTAGACGTCGTGGCCGCACTGCCCGGACGCGTGATCTTCCCGGTGCACCCGCGTACACGCGCGCGTCTACGCGAAACGGGTCTGCTGGAGCGGCTGCAGGCGCTCGACAGCGTGACTCTCTATGAGCCGCTTGGCTATGTGCGCTTCAGTGCGCTGGTCCAGAATGCGCGCGCGGTGCTGACCGACTCCGGTGGCGTCCAGAAGGAGGCGTACCTTGCCGGGGTGCCCTGTATCACCTTGAGGTCCACCACCGAGTGGGTGGAGACCGTCCAGAGCGGCTGGAACACGCTCGTCGATCTCGATGTAGAGCGTGTTCTCTCGGCCCTGGCACGACCCATTCCCCAAACACATCCCCAGCTCTACGGTGACGGCAAAGCGGCCGAGCGTTGTGTGGCCGCGATTGGAGCGCTTTGAGCGTCAACGTCGGCGTCGTCGGGCTCGGCTATTGGGGCCCGAATCTGGCGCGTAACTTCGCCGCGATCGACGGCTGCCAGCTGACCTGGCTTTGCGACGGCTCCGAGCAGATCCGCGTCAAGCTGGCCGACGCCTTCCCTGGAGTGCGCATCGGCGCCGAGATCGACGAGCTGCTCGCCGACCCTGGGCTCGACGCGGTCGTGCTGGCCACGCCCGTGCCCACGCACGCAGAGCTGGCCGCGCGCGTGCTCGAGGCAGGCAAGCACTGCTTTGTCGAGAAGCCGCTGGCCACGACCGTCGCGGACGCGCAGCGTGCGGTGGACGCCGCCGCGAAGGCTGGGCGCATTTTGATGGTGGGCCACCTGCTCGAGTACCACCCTGCGGTCACTCATCTGAAGGAGCTGCTCGACGCGGGCGAGCTCGGCTCGCTCTATTACGTCTACGGCAACCGCGTCAACTTGGGCAAGCTGCGCGCCGAGGAGAATGCGCTATGGAGCCTGGGCGCGCACGACGTGTCGGTCGTCTTGCATCTGATCGGCGAGGAGCCGGTCGAGTGCTCCGCGCACGGCGAGTCATATGTGCGGGGAGGCGTCCAGGACGTCGTCTTCTGCTACCTGCGCTTCCCCTCCGGACAGGTCGCTCACCTGCACCTCTCCTGGCTCGACCCACACAAGGAGCGGCGCATCACCGTCGTCGGCTCCAAGCGCATGGCGACATTCGACGACATGCGAACGGAGGGCAAGCTGACCGTCTACGACAAGGGCTTTGACGAGGACGCAAGCTCGTGGGGCGAGTACATAACCCGCGCCGGCGAGTCCTTCTCCCCGCGCCTTGCCAACGCCGAGCCATTGCGTCTGGAGTGCCAGCATTTCATCGACTGCATCCGTGGGGGCACGACACCGCGCTCGGACGGACACAGCGGTCTGCGCGTGGTGCGCGTGCTGGAGGCGTTGCAGCGCTCGCTCGAGGGGTAGGCATCGCGCCGTGGTCGAGCCTCTCCGATATCTCCGTATTTATTTGTGCTCTCGATAAGCCGTCCGGCCAGAGCGTCCTGCAGCCGAACTCCGCGCTGAGCACTAACCTGCCGAGCGATGCATCCATATCGCGGCTGGCCGTTTCTCACCTCGCCTCAGCACCCGACGCTCTCGGCGGTGGGGGCGGTCTTCATACACGGAGGCATCAGTCTCTTCGTGGTCCTGCCAATCGTGCTGCGCAGCGACAAACGAGTTCTCTACGGTGTGCTCGCCTTCATCGGCGGCCCTGCGGTCGATCTCGATCATGTCGTGGCCGCCGGCAGCTTCCGCCCGCATGCGCTCGAGACCTTGAACCACCGGCCCGACACTCACAGCCTGCTGTTCGCGCTTGTGCTTACGCTGCTGGTATATCTCATTACTCGCAGTAAGCAACTCAGTTGGTCGGTGTTGGCGATCATTGTTTCTCACCTGTCGTTCGACGCGGCCGGCGGAGACGAGTACTGGCTGTACCCGCTGAAGCACCCCAATTCGATTCCGTGGCTCGTCTGCCCGATTGGGATAGCGCTGCTGTTTTGGGTCAGCACGCGCGTGGCTTCAGGCGCATCGCCAGGGCACGGCAGCCGTGGTCGGCGCCTCTTCGCCCAGACTTGACATTCCACTAGCGGGAATCTTACTTTCGGTCAGTTGAAATTTGGGACAGATGGCCAAGCCACTATCTCACTCCCCTGAACCAAGATCTCACCCTTTTGAATCAAATTTAAATGTAAAAAGACGCCTTTCCAATATTCGTCCAGTCTGCTAGGGTCCGGCTCAAGCACGCCTGGCAGGCACGGTGGGGCCGGCCAGCGGGTGGTGGCCAGTAGGCGAGCTTCTTAGGAGGTTTCTCCCAGGAGGGAGTGTCTAACTCCCTGCAATACGTTTGGCTTTGCAAAAGAGAGTCGACGAGTCGCGCGTTTGTAAGACACACATATTCGGGGTCGGGGAGGGTTGCATGGAAGCGACTAAAGGACATCAGGCGATGAACGGTTGGGACGAGTCGCGGTTGGCAGTTGGTGAGCTTGCCGAAAGGGCACAGGTAGGGCATGTAGGCGAACAGGCCGCGAGCGAAGCTCCCGAGCCTCAGCCGCGCGCAAGAGCGCCGATCATCGACGCCGAACATCGCTCGCACAAGGACGGGGCACCGGCGGGGTGGCCACAGGTGAGCGTGATCATTCCCACGCTCAACGAGGCCCAGAACCTGCCGCACGTGTTTGCGAAGCTGTCGCGCGATCTGCACGAGGTGATCGTCGTTGACGGCTTTTCGACCGATGACACGCTCGACGTCGTGCGTCTGCTACGCCCCGACGCCAAGATCGTGCTGCAGCAGAACCGTGGCAAGGGAGACGCGCTGCGCTGCGGCTTCGAGGCCGCCACCGGCGACATCCTCGTGATGCTCGACGCGGATGGCTCAGCCGACCCGAGCGAGATTCCCGCCTTCGTCGAGACGCTTGTGGCAGGGGCGGACTTCGCCAAGGGCTCGCGCTTTCGCGAGGGAGGTGGGAGCTCTGACATAACGCCGCTGCGACGCACGGGTAATCGCGCATTGAACGGACTCGTGAACTTCCTCTTCCGTACCTCCTACTCCGACCTCTGTTATGGCTACAACGCCTTCTGGCGACACTGCCTCGGCGCGATGAGAGTCGACTGCACAGGCTTTGAGGTGGAGACGCTCATCAACATCCGCGTCGCACGCGCCGGGCTCGATATCCGTGAGGTGCCGAGCTTCGAGAGCGACCGTATCTACGGGCAGAGCAACCTGCGCACATTCCGCGACGGCGGGCGTGTGCTGCGCACGATCGTGCGCGAGCGCCTACGCCGTGTCTCGGCCGACGTCAAGGCCTACCAGCACTCCGGCGAGGACGTTCACCATCACGTGATGGATACGGTGGCCGACAGCATGGAGGCAGCGCCCGTCGAGGCGAGTTGACAAGGCCCTGCTCGGCCTACCCACTCAGGCCGCTTCGGTTGCTGCGATCGTTTGACGGCGATGAGCTCTCGAGCAATCCCGGTGCTGCTCTATCACGCGGTGCCCGACATCTCCACCGCCGACGACCCGTTGTCGGTCCCCTACGAGCAATTTTCCAGGCACGTCAATGCGATTGTGAACAGCGGGCGCACACCGGTCAGCGTCGCTGAGATCGCCGCCGGACTGCGCGGCGGTCGCCCGCTTGCGGAGCACGCGGTGGCCGTCACCTTCGACGACGCCTACGAGGACACGGCGCGTGCGGTCGAACTGCTGCGCGAGCACGGACTGCGCGCAAGCGTTTATGTGACAACCGGTCAAGTCGACAGTGGCCGGATGATCCGCCGCGAGCAGCTCAAGCAGCTCGCGCGGCAACCGGAGATAGTCGAGCTCGGAGCACACACCGTCAACCATCCGCCACTGGACGAGCTTGGCATCGAGGAGATAGAGCACGAAGTGTCAGACAGCAAGCAAGCCCTTGAGCAGATGATCGACCGCAGCGTCGACACATTCGCCTACCCCTTCGGCGCATATGACGCGCGTGTGCGCACGGCGGTCATCGACGCAGGCTTCGGCTCGGCCGCAGCGGTCAAGAACGCTCTCTCCCACCCCGACGACGACCCTTGGGCGATCGCGCGCTTCACCGTCGGCACCGCCACCAGCGCAGAGCAGATCGCTCAGATCCTCGACGGCCAAGGAGCCCCCTATGCGTGGCATGGAGAGCGGCTGCGTACGCGCGGCTACCGGGCCGTGCGCAAGTTCAGGCGTCGTACGGGCCTGGGAGGTGGGGCATGGCAGTGAGCGCGCCCCCACTGCCTCTCTCGCAGACGTCGATCGAGTGCCTCGACGGGCAGACGCCGGTCGCCGTGCGCACGATCGACCTCGAGCAATGTCCCGGCGAGCTGCAGCTGCCGCTCAGCAGCGGTGGGCATGCCTACCGCCAACTGCTGGTGCTCGTGCGTCAGGACGGCTACCCACTTGGCTGGTGCTCCTTTCCCGTGAGCCCAGACGGCACGGTCCCACTCGATGATCTGGGCTTTGTCACAGATCTTCCGCAAGTGGCTGTGCCGGATGGGGACGTTGGCACAAGCCTCGTGTGGGGTCGTCCGCCAACGGAGCCCTCGACGCCGGGGGCGGTGGGGCAGTCGCTCGTGAGCGTGGTCATCGCCACCTGCGCGGATGCCAAGACCGCCGTCCGCTGCGTCGAGGCGATCCAATCTGCGGCGAGCGGTCCGTACGAGGTGATCGTCGTCGAGAACAGGCCTGCCCACTCGACAGTCAAGCGCGCACTCGACGAGCACTTCGGTGACGATCGGCGAGTTCGCTACGTCGAGGAGCGTCGCCCGGGCCTGGCCTGCGCGCGCAACGCCGGCCTACGTGTAGCGCAGGGTGAGCTGGTGGCGTTCACCGACGACGATGTGATCGTCGACTCGGCCTGGCTGCCGGCGATCCGTGCCACCTTCGCGGCGAGCCAGGACGTCGATTGCATGACCGGGCTGATCCTGCCGCTCGAGCTCGAGACTCAGGCGCAGCTGCTCGTCGAGCGCTTCGCCGGCTACGCCAAGGGCTTCCTTCCTCGCATCTACGCACTGGAGCAGCCGCCTGCCGACCAGCCGCTGTTCCCCTATACGGCCGGCTACTTCGGCTCGGGAGCCAACATGGCCTTCCGCACGGCAGCGCTGCGTCGACTCGGCAGCTTCGACCCAGTTCTGGGCACCGGCACCCGGTCACGCGGCTGCGAGGATCTCGACATCTGCATCCGCGTGCTGAACGCCGGCAGCCGGCTGGCCTACGAACCGCGCGCGGTAGTCTGGCACCGCCATCCCGACACCCATGCACATCTACGACGACGCGCCTTCGACTACGGCGCCGCCCTTGGCGCGATGTTGACCAAGCATCTGCTCGTTGGTCCCAATCGTTGGGGGATGGTCTCGCGCATACCGCAGGCCGCTCGTTACTACACGGACCCCCGGTCGCGCAAGAACGCGACGCGGGGAAATGCGTTTCCCCCGAGCCTGACCCGTCTGGAGCGAACCGGCCTGCTCTACGGCCCGCTCGCCTATCTCGCCAGTCGCTTGGAGGCGCTGCGGTGAGCGCGCACGCAGCACCGGGAAGCGGTCACGGCGATCACGCCCCGACAGGCTCCCCTACGACGGCGAGCGAGTCGCGCATAGGCTGGCTGGGCGACCCGCGCCGCTGCGCCACCGCCGACGGCCTGCTGCTTGTGCTCGCGGCCGCAACCGTGGCGGTGTGCCTGCTGCAGTCGCACGGTGCCGCACGGCTGTTGTTGGTGCTGGCGGCGGCCTGCCTGATTCCTGGCGGCGCGTTGCTCACGCGCCTGCCTGTGGAAGACGAGCTCGAGGCATTTGGGCTGGCCGTGGGCTTCGGTTTCACAATCGAGGCTTTTGGCGCACTGGCAATGGTGTGGACGGGGTGGTGGCATCCATTCGGATGGGCGATTGTGCTCGGGGCGGTTGCGTGTTCCGTGCTCGCTATCGACCTGCGACGTAGCGTCGCGATGATCAGGAAACCCGTTTAGTGTCTAGTAAGCACAGCATGACGGTGACGCGGTGAGCACACTGCTTCAACCCATCACAGTGCAAGACGGGCCCACACCAGCGCCGCCACACGCTCTGACTCCCGGCTCGCGATTGCGCATGCTGGTGCTGTCCCTTCCGATGCTGGTCGCACTGGTCCTCTGGCGAGTGTCGCTACTCCACGTCAATCCCTATCACCTCGGGGATTACGGGCTCCCTCCCGCCCTGCCGATGACCTGGTATCTCTCGCTAGCCTTGGCCGTCGTAGGCGCAGTCACCGCGATCACAATGCGTCGTACGAGCGGCCTGATCATGGTCGGCTATGTAGTCGTAGTAGCCGTCATCCTCTTCGGGACCGTCCCGGTGCTATCCGCCCAACCGCACTACGCCTGGGTCTACAAGCACATCGGCGTGGTCCGATATCTCGAGGCGCATGGGAAGGCCAACGCCAATGTGGACATCTACAACCGCTGGCCTGGCTTCTTCGCGCTCGGTGCGGTGTTCTCGCAACTCGGTGGCAGCCCCAATCCCGAGGTATATGCCGGCTGGGCCGAGCTGATCTTTCTCGTGCTTGACGCAGTTCTTGTAATCGCGGCCGTGAAGGCGGTCACGCGGGACATGCGAATCGCGGCGTGCGCAGGGCTCTTCTTCGTGATCACGAACTGGGTTGCGCAAACTTACTATTCACCCCAGGCATTTGCATTTGTCTTGGGTCTTGCCATGATCGTAATCTTGCTAAGGCAACTGAGGACCAACGAGCCCAGCTATTCCCCACTGCTCACACGCTGGGTCGAGCGCATAGGCAAGGTTCCACAGTTGTCGATTCAGATGCAAGATGTCGCAAAATGGCCTCGGTGGACTGCTATCACAGCCGTGCTAGGTGTTGACGCTGTCATTGTCGCAAGTCATCAGCTGACACCTTACATGCTGCTAGTTAGCGTCGCGGTGTTGATGCTCACTCGCGTTGTACGTCCTTGGTGGATGCTGGCCGCAATGGCTGTAATGACGCTCGGCTACTTTGCTGCCAACTTCCAGTTTATCCAACATAATTATGGCGTCTTCACCAGCCTCGACCCGTTCAATAACGCACAGGGTCAAGGCGCGACGCTCGCTCGCACCCCAACAGCCGGCAAGCTCTTCAACACCTACGTAGAGCTGCTTTTCCTAGCCGTCCTTGCGCTCTTTAGCATATGCGCCATCGTTCGCCTGCTCAGGCGCGGGCTGTTCATGCGAGCATTGCCATTTATCGTGTTTGCAGTATCACCGTTCTTTGTTCTATTTGGACAGAACTACGGCGGCGAGGCATCGCTGCGTATAATATTGTTCTCAAGTCCATGGTGCGTCGCATTGATAGCGTGGGCACTAGGAACCATAGTTGGCCGACGCCTGAGATGGGCACTAACTATGTTCGTAGCAGTAACTTTCACGGCCCTCTTCATACCTTCCTTCCTTGGCGAGGAAGAGCTCAATATAATTTCACCAGCCGAAGTTAGCGCAAGCGAATGGTTCTACTACCACGCGCGGCCCGGCTCAGTTTTGGTGCTTGCGGCCCCAGGCTTTCCTTACAGGTATGGTGGTACCTATTCTGAGTTTAGAGGCCCGGAAGGTGACGCAAACCCAAACCTACTAACTGAAGCGCTCTTTCAGGGCCGACCGCTAGGGGTAGCCGACATACCGCGCGTGGTAGCAAGAATCAAGGAGTACGCGCCATATGGGTATCTTGTGTTCGACAAGGACGAGACAGCTTTTGCCGAAACATTTCGTATTACACTGGCAGGAGGACTTGCAAACCTAGAGGCCGCTGTCGCAAGCTCACCGGATTTTCGGCTTTGGTATCAAAACAGGAACGTTCGAATATACGAGTTGACTGAACCCCATAAGAACGGTGGCCAACCCTCACGAACTCACCGCCATACAAGACTTGGCCGGAGACACGTCACGTCTGCGTTTCGATTGGTGCGACCTGCAGCTCCTATCGGCGACTATGTATTCACCTGGCGAAGTCCTCATGTGAGGATCGCAAAGAGCCATCGAGGATCGCGTAGCCCGTATGGACGCCGGCCGCGCACAGACGGCTGAGCCGGCGCCCGCATCGGGCCACCTGCTGCGCAGCGCTTACAGCCTGCTTGCCAACACAGCTGTGACGTCGACCCTGGGAATGGGTTTCTGGGTTGCTGCCGCACGACTTTACCCGACTGCCGATGTCGGCCGCGATACCGTCCTGATATCGGTGATGATCGAGCTCTCGACGATCTGCCAACTAAACATGGGTAATGGCATTGCCCGCTTCCTGCCCGACCTTGGAAGACATAGCGCCCGAGCCCTCGGCGCCGTGTATGGACTCACCGGGTTTGTTGCGCTCGTAGTAGGGGCAACATTTGTACTCGTTGTTCCTCACGTCTCGCATCAATTGAGCTACCTAGGAAGCGAAACGACATTTGCGCTGGGCTTTGTGCTTACGCTCGTCCTATGGGGCGCGTTTACCTTGCAAGATGCTGCACTTACGGCAGTACGTCAGGCGCCGTGGATGCCGGTCGAGAACGGCCTCTTCGGAGTGCTCAAGCTAGCCGCGCTACCTCTCCTGCTCGCTGTGAGTGCTATTCACGGCATCTTCCTCGCCTGGGCACTACCGATGGCGCTTCTGCTCATTCCTGTCAACCTGCTTGTGTTCTTACGAGCGATTCCGCGGCACGCGGCCAGTGGAACGCGCGAATCCTCAATCGCCCGTATTGGCCCGCGACGAGTGGTGCGCTTCCTAGCCCAAGACTACCTCGCGTCGATCTTTACTCAGGCCACACTGACCGTGCTGCCGCTATTGGTGATTGCCACTCTGGGAGCCACGCAGAGTGCCTACTTCGCCATGCCATTCACGATTGTGCTGGCGTTTGACACCTTTGCCTACAGTGCGTGCTCGTCGCTGGTCGTGGAGGCGACGTTGGAGCACGAGAACCTGCGGACTCTCACTGTGATCTTTACGCGTCGTGTGCTGACACTGCTTATACCGACCGCGGCGCTGCTGGCGTTGGCCGCGCCGCTGATTATGCTGCCCTTCGGGCGCGTCTACGCCGAACACGGCGGGGGTACGCTGCGATTGTTGCTGTGCGGGAGTGTCTTTCGCGCGGTGACCGCACTGTTCTCTGCCGTCTCACGCGCCCAAGGACGTGGCGTACGATTGGGACTGGTAGAGCTTGCCCTACTTGTCCTCGTTCTCGGCTCAGCGCTCCCGCTTGCGCACAGCTATGGGATCGAAGGTGTCGCGGCCGCATGGCTCATGGCCAACGCGATCATCTGCATAACGGTGGTCCCGCTGCTGATCCGGTTCCTACGCCATCGGTGACGGAGGATGCAAACGATCAAGGGTACCGAGAGCGCCAGCGTCAAACGCCGATTTCAGCTCACGCCCATCGGGCATAAGACCCACACTCCTAGCGAGAGCGTGCGCGCCGCGCGGCGCTGAGATACTTTGCGATGCCGGGCGCTCGATGGGTGATCACATAGGTGGCCGCGGCCGGGATCCGCTGCCTCAGTGACAAATAGCTGAAGCTGACGCGGGCCGATTCGACAGACTGCCAATCAAAGAAGTCAGGAAGCCCATCTACCAGCTTGCGAAACACGGTTGTCCGGCCACCAGGAGCACCGATGTACTCCCAGTCCGAGCTGCTACGCAGATACCTGACGAGCATGTTGACGGTCGGGATATACGAGTCATCTACCAGCAGTATCCCACCCTCCCGCAGCTTGCTTTGAATCTCAAACCAGTCCAACACGGGATATGGGAATCCATGAGCACCATCGATGAGGGCGAGATCAATCGGCTCAGTCTCACGAGCAAGCGCCGTGTGCGAAGACTCAGCAATGAAAGTTACCCCGCTCGCGTCGATGCCCTGTCCATCGCAGTAGGCACGAATGGCTTCATGCTCGGCGGCCCTCGGCGAGATAGCAGTATGACGGGAGCCGCGCGATGCGAATACGATTGTTGAGGCACCGCTGCCCGTCTCGATGGTCCTCATCGAAGGTTCGACATGATCCTCCAACCACTGAAGCGCCTCCAGCGACAATGAGAAGCAGTATGTCTGCTGCTCGCCGTGCATAAGCGGCGCGCGAGACCATACTGTACGTGCAACTCCTGATTGCATCGCGCAATACTATCGCAGGTTCCCATGTCCAGGCTTGTCATCGACGCAACGTAGCCGAACGACAACTCGCGCAGATCTAGTGGGGATCTCTAGTAAAGACTGTGTTTGGCATAGAACGCCTCGACTACCGCACCATATGGGCTTGGGGAGCCTTCGTAGTTCGTGACGAGGACTGGTTGGGAGCATCCGCCGCCATGTTGAAGGTTCCAGGCCCAGGCCAGCATAGAGAAGCCCTTACTGGCAGCATATGACATCCATTGGTTCAGCCATGCGATCGATGCGGGATCGCCGCACTGCATCTCTCCAAACTCATCAGCAACCAGTGGTACGTGGGCGGCGAGTGGGAGCAGCGTTTGGTTCCAGCAGGATTCTGCCGCACAGAGCGTGTGGTCATAATAGACGTGGAATGTCGCTGCGAGTTGATGCAGGGGGTCACGCGGCTCGTACTTCAGCCACTCGGAGTCGTCGGCTGCCCAACCAAGACCCCCAAGGAGGATCACGTTACGGGCACCCGTCGAGCGAACCGTGGTTACGAGACCACTCATCCCCGCATATTCACCGCAGCCCTGCTCCCAACATCTCCACTGTTCCTTGGTGGTTTTACCGAGCCCATGCGGCTCGTTGTAGAGGTCGAAGAGCACCGCCGGATGCGCCTTGAACGCTGTCGCGAGGCTGCGCCAGAGCGTATAGCCGTGACTCGCGTCAAGCATTTCGCGCTGACCGACGGCCTTTGTTTTGCCGGGCGCGTTCCAACACACGTTGAGGATCACGTAGAGCCCCGCAGCGTTGAGACGTGCAACGTAGGCCTCGATCGCATACCGGTAGGCGACGCCCGAGCCGGCCAGATTCAGATTATTGATGCCGAGCCAGCAATCCTCGTTCAGCGGCACCCTGACCGTGTTGATATGCCAGGACTTCATTGCCGCGATCGACCGGGCATCGACGGGACCGTCGAAGACGCCGCCATCCAACACGCACATGTACTGACTGCCGGAGCGGTTGACCCCAACCAGACGAAGCGTTTGACCTTGAGCATTCACGAGACGATTGCCTCTCACGCTCACGGCCAGAGATACAGATTTTTGGGAGCTGGGGCGTTGTTTGCGCTTAAGGCCCGCAGAGCTGGTGCGGGACGTCGGCGCACGCGGCCTCGTAAACGCGACGGTCGGCGCCAGGATACCCAGTACTCCTACCGTTACCGCCAGGGCAATGAGGACACGGTGACGCACTATGCGCGGCCCTCGTTTCGCGGGGCCATCACAGTCAGCGGACACACCCTCAGGAGCTCGTCTCGAATCCCAGCCATAGCCGCTCAAATCTACTCGACCGCAGGACGGAACAACCCCAGTGCATCGCTTCAATAGGCGACGACTGACCCTGAATCACACGCCAATCGTGCGTTGTCGGTCCAGAGATTGAGTCATGCGTCCAGGTTCGTTGGGCCAACTCAACCGTCGCGTGATCCTGATCGACACCAGTACGGAATGGCACGCTACCTGTCGGCTCATGCAGCGGTATGCAGCTATTCGGTGATCGCCGTGTTCGTATTGGCCGCGCCCGATAGCGGCCTGGCTTCAGGACGCCACATCCCCAAGTCCTCCTCGGCACATCATTCTCGGCGCCACCGCGGCAGGAACAAGCGACATCCTACGCGTAACGCCAAGGGTACCTCTGCGGGCCATACAACAAAGAAGGCTGCTGCGAAACCCAACCGGACGAGCATCAGGATCACAGCCACTCCGCCGGCCGCGACATCGAACTCGTCCACTACGACGTCTCCTGCGTCGGGGTCCCTCCCCCAAGAACTCTTTCCCACACAAACCTCGGCACCCAAAGGCTCGACGCCAGAAACGCCTGCCAAACTTCCAGCGCCTGAAGATCCGACCAAAACCTCGCCGCCAAAAGAACCAAGCAAATCACCCACATCCGAAGAACCGGCGAAAACGCCTGCACCAAAAGAACCTGTAACGACCCCAACCCCCGAAGAACCAACCACAAAAGAAGCGCCGTCCGAACCCAGCACCACAAAACAGAGGAAGCTGGTCTGGTCTGATGAATTCAATGGAGCCTCTGGGGCCTCCCCGGGCTCTCAGTGGCAGTTCGACACGGGCGGCAATGGTTGGGGTAACGAAGAGCTCGAGTCCTATACATCGCGCCCCACCAACGCAGAGCTCGATGGTCAGGGTCATCTGGCTATCACCGCTCGTGCAGAAAAATACACAGGCAAGGACGGGATCGCCCGTAGCTATACCTCAGCGAGACTGCAAACGCTCAAAACATTCCAGTTCCAGTACGGACTGGTGGAAGCCCGCATCCAGGTGCCCGCGGGGCAGGGACTCGTAGCGCAGTTCTGGGCACTCGGCAGCGAAGCCTATGAAGGACCCGAAGCGTGGCCCGCGTGCGGCGAGATCGACACGGCCGAGGTCCTGGGCTCGGAACCGAACATCGTCAACGGCACGCTGCACGCACCATGGGCGTGGGCGCCAACAGGTGTGCAGGGCCAGGCGGAATCGGCCACGCCTCTGTCTGCCGGCTTCCATACCTACAGCGTCGAATGGGAACCTGAACGGATCAGCTTCATGCTTGACGGCTCGATCTACAAGACGATCACCCCAGCCGATCTGCCGGCGGGCTCCGCCTGGCCGTTCAAGCATCCCTACTTCCTACTGATGGATCTCGCTGTCGGCGGGGAATGGCCTGGCTCGCCGAATGCCTCAACCCATTTCCCCGCGCAGATGCTCGTCGATTGGGTGCGCGTGTGGCAGTGACTCGTATAGGATCGACGCTCTCTGATGAGCGAAGATCAAACCGAGAAACTGACCAGCGGCTATCTCCCCATAACCGCGTTCCAACATAACGATCCCACCGCCATGGGAGTCGTCGATCTGGATCGATCGATCGCGCCAAACTCCCCAGACGGCCGAGGGTGGGACCCAAGCCAACGCGACGGCCTGCTGCTGGTGCGCTTGCACGATCAGCCACTTGCAGTCGTGCACATCGAGCGCAATCCAGCCGACATCACCAATGACGAACTGGCGACCGAGATCTGGCGATCTGCGGGTGTGGAGATCCGCCGGCACATCGAGCGCTTTGGATGCGTTGAGATGCCAAGTGATTCCATCGCACTGGCCAAGGGGCTTCAATCGCCGGTGACGGGATGTCCGGGCGGCAAGCCGCCCACGTTTACCACGTCGGTAGCGGTAATCATCTCCACGGCCGGCAGGGAGGAACAGCTCGAGCACTGCATTCGCTCGCTGCTCGCACAAAGGCGAGCCGAGCTCGAGGTGATAGTGGTGGACAATCGACCGGCAACGGAAGAGACATTGCGCACAGTGGAGCCGATAATGGCTGAAGACTCGCGTGTCCGCTACGTGGCCGAGCCACGAGTCGGCCTGTCTGTGGCTCGAAACCGAGGGGTCAGCGAAACGAACGCCGAACTGGTGGCCTTTACCGATGACGATGTGGTCGCCGATGAGGGCTGGTTGGAGTGGCTGACCGCACCTTTCGCCGAGCCCGATGTGACCGTCGCCTGTGGCATGGTGTTGCCATTGGAGTTGGAGACCGAAGCACAAAAGCGCTTCGAGCAGTATGCGGGCTTTTCTAAGGGGATGGAGAGACGTTCATATGATGCGCGGTCCGGACCGATCGCCGGCCGATTGCTTTATCCATTCGTGAACGGGGTAATCGGAGTCGGCAACAACATGGCGTTCCGCCGGGCCGAGATCATCGCCACCGGCGGGTTCGATACAGCCCTTGGCGCCGGAAGTGCCGCAGGTTCCTGCGAGGAGACTTGGGCGTTCAGCAAGGCGATCCTACGTGGCGGACTGATCGTGTATGAGCCGCGCGCACTGTGTTGGCACGAACATCGCAAAGATGGCAGCGCGCTGCGCGATCAGATCTTGGGCTATGGCGTTGGTCTAGGCGCCGTATTGACCAAGGCGATGACGCACGACCCACGCTTCTATCCGAGGGCCGCAAGATCTCTTCAGATCGCACTCCGACTCCAACTGCGTAAGCGTGTTTTGGGCCACGGCGGACAGGAGGGTGCAGATAGCGATCGGATCACGCGTCCCGACGAGCTGCTGCGCGCCCGACGCGAGGGAGTCGTGCGCGGCCCTCTACGTTATGCAAAGGGGGTACTGCGGTCGCGGAGACTTCGTCTTGGGAAGGTGATCCAAGGAGGCTAAGTCCACAGGTGCGAGGTGATGACGCTCACTCGCTCGAGATGCCACCTGTTGAAGCACCGCTCGATCTTCTCGCCGCCGGCACCGTCGGATAGCGATTGAGACGCAACAACGGCCAGGTGAGCACCGTAACCTTTGCGAAGTCGGCAGACGGAAGCTGCGTTTGCCACTCGTTGTCGATACGCACTGGCACCCATCCCGTACTGGCACGCATCGGATTGCCTGAGAATATGTGATGGTCACCGAGATTGACTTCTTTGTCCCTGAGGTGCGACTCGGAGGGAACCAGGGCCTCGTCTGTAAAGACGCTCAGCTTGTTGAGAATCGCAGAAGGATCAGCCACGAAATTCTCATAGGTGAACCTTAGATAAGGAAAACGGGCGGCTGAGAGGACATAGCAGCCCGCGTTCCACGCCAGCCACTTGATCGCTGTCTCGGTGGGGCTCGACTGAGGCATGAAGACTTGGTCGCCGATTGGGCTCGGCATTCGCCTCTTGCGAGTCCATGAGTATGCAACCGCGCGACTATCGCGAACAAGGTGTACGACGCGCACGTCGCTCCCCGGGATGCGCCTGAGTAGGCACGCAAAAGTCGGATCCTTGCTCATCTCGATGATCATTTTCGCACCGGAGACTCGCGCGATGGCGGCGTATAGCGCAGCGAGATAATCCACATATTCGCGGATCTTGCCGGTCATACCCGGACGCAGCCACGGCACCCAGTGGAAGGGCAGCGCCTGAGGCAGATTTGTTATGCGATCGATCTCGGTGAGATGCTCTGCGTCGACGCGATCCCAACCGCCGAACGCCTCATCCCCAACAGCGCTCCAGAATGGACATGAGCGGAACGGCTGTCCACAGCCACAGTCCACATTATTGATGAGACCGCGACTCCACAGGAAGCGAGTCTCCCCAACACAAATCATGTCCGCCGGCTCGCCCAGTACACGGCTGATCAATGTGCTGCCACTGCGTGCGTAACCGCCGACATACAATATCTTGACCGACGAATCGCTCATGTGCCCGATCATACAACACGCACAAACGCAACAAAGTAAGCGTGCACGGGCACGTCAGCGACGTCGCGGTAGATGCAGAGTCGTGAAGACCGACGGATATATGCCCAACTTGCGTACCACAAGCCAATAGAGCGACCCATTCCATAGCAAAAATCCGACCGTAGAGCCGATCGCGGCGCCCACCAGACCCAGCGCCCAAACTCCGAGAACGGCAAGCAGGATGCAAGCGAGGGCGCTGAGTCCAAGCGCACGTGTGGCTTCGCGATGATGTCCGGTCAGGGTCAAAAGATAGCCAACCGACCCGGCGGCGGCATTTATCACCTGGCCGACGAGCAGAACAAGCAGCGCAGGTCGGGCGGATTGGAATTCTGGACCAAAGAGACCGAGCAGCGGCCCCGCAAGAGCCGCGAGTCCAACCGCGATCGCCAAGGAAGGCCAAAATATCAAGCCGGCCAACTTTGTCACGAGCTGTTGGAGCTCATCAACACGCCCAAGCGACCAGAGGGACGCGAATTGAGGGGCGGCTGCGGCGTTCACCGCCATAATCACAAAGGTGACCAATGCTGCCGTCTTGCTAGCGGCCGCATAAATGCCTGCGTCGCGCGCGCCCAAAAAGCCGCCCACAATGACGATATCGACCTGCATCAAAGTCGTAATGAATACACTGACGACGAGGAGGTTGATACCGACGCCAAACCACTCTCGTAGCTCAACCACCTCCTTACGCTCGGCCTTGGGAACGTTGAACAGATGTCGGGTGAATGCGTATTGAAAGGTCAGCACGGCATACGCGGATACAAGTGTCGCAATAAGGGCACTGCTGGCTGACAGCTTTCCGCTTAGGAGGAAGAGAGCTGCCGCACAAGCTCCGATCAAGGCCGGCCGCGCGATTTGAGGCGGAACAAATGCCATGCCAACCCGATTGTCAGCGCGCGAGATTTCGGTATAGAGCATCGAGCCCGCGAGCGCTGGGACGATGAGCGCACCGATCACGATGACCGACGGATGCGCGACCAATCCGACAGCGTGGAGCACCTCGGCACCTACTGCCCCGAACAGTGCGATGGCGACGGCCGTCAGGAGCGTGATCTTCGACGTCGAGCGCACAAAGCCCTGAATTCGAGGCCAGTCCTCTTTGACTCTGTAGACAGGGAGAAAGCGGACGCTGGCCGCCGGGAACCCAAGGCCTGCGATCAGCGAAACGAAGGTCACCCAGACGAATACATATGTGTAGATGCCGAAGTCCGACGCGCCAAGCAGACGTGCAAGGAGTACCTGCAGACCGTATGCCAGTCCGGCGCCAAGGACTTGGACAACCAGCACGATTCCCGCCCTACGCAGGAGATGCACGGAACCGGCGATCAGTCCCTCCTCTAGAAGAGGAGCCACCTCGACATCCACCGCTTGCGAGCCCGACCTCACTACGCTCGGAGCACCAGTCGCCGAGCTATCGTTGGGTCGGCCTGCGCTATGAAGGGAGGCAGTCACCCTTGGTGGGCCTCACGGGCGAGGCCCAAGCTGCTCGAGTACCGCCTCGGCGTTGTCCGCCCAAGAGCTTGCATCTTCAAAACGTCGACCGCTCATGCCTATCGCCTCACGCAAACCTTCGTATAGAGCCTCCGGGTTGGCTCCAGGGACAAGCACAGCACCATCGTATCCATGAACAGCCTCGGTGAGACCGCCCACATCGGTCACGACGACAGGAAGACCGGCATCCATGGTCAGATGCAGCGGCCCACTCGCCGACGAGCGTCGATATGGCAGCGACACTATGTCGGCACCTGCAAACCAGCGGCTGACCTCCGCGTCCGAGACGTAGTCATTGACCAACGTGATTCTGTCTCGATACTTGGATGCCATGATCATCTCGATCGGTTGTGTCCAGTCTTCCCAGGTCTCGCCGACCACCGTAAGCCAGCAGTTCTCGTCCTCGCCTGCCAGCAACTCAAACGCCTGCACCAGATCCTCGAGTCCCTTGTAGGACCGGATGGTCCCAAAGAAGAGGATGTTGCACATACCCTCAGGTGCCTCGCGCAAGCGCGTGGACTCAGCGACCGCGTAATGCGAGAAGGGCCCATGTCGCACAACTCTGACCGGGCGTTGCCCGATGTCGAAGCTCTTGCCAAGCGCCTCGCGGTCGAACTCAGAATGCACGATGTAAGCGTCGGCCATACCCATCAGCCGACGTCCAAAGCGCTGCACGTAGGAGCGCACCGGCGCCAGTTTCGCCTCTCCGGTGTCCTGGATCTCGTGGATCTCGATGATGATCCGTGCTCCTTGCAGGCGTGCGGCCAAGGCCAGCAACACGTAAGAGTGCAGGACGGCACCTGTCCACCATTGGAACAGCACCGCCTTCGGACGGCTGCGACGCAATAAGCGCAGCGCTCCGAGCATGCTGGGAAACCAATACCAGTCGACCCCATCGAAGACTTCCATCTCAGGCGGATAGTCCTCGTCTGTGAGGGTTTCGTCGCCGACCCGAGCACGCCCCGGATAGAGCGCTCGCGGGATCAACCTGCGCATCAGGATTACCGAGACGGGTGTGCGCTCAGCGAGCGCCAATGCAACGTAGCGGGTGTAGTGGCTCACCCCGCTGATGAAATGCGTGCCAGAACCCACGACGAGCACACCCCCGCCACTGGCACCTGCATCGGCCGGCTCCTTGTTCTGATCGGCCGAATTGTCAGTCGGTGTGTTCTCCCGACGAAGCGCAACCTCTCCGACCAGATAGCCCGCGACTGTCGCGGTCAGCCCGACCGCGATCGAGGCGCTGCGGGCAAGACCTGTGACATCGCCTCTGAGAGCGGCGGCCACACCTCGCACGAACCCTCTTGGAAGGATCCGAGCGGTGTAGAAGCGCTCGGCCGCCAAGCCGTCGCGACCGCCGACGAACTCCACGATCGACGCCTTGGCGACGCCCTCGTCGTAACAGCGCGAGACGAAATAGCTCAGCCGCGATCGACTCCCCGACACCCTATGTCTCACGGCAACGGCAGGATCGTGGAGCCAGATACTCTCCGGCCAGCGCTGGTTGGCCCTGATGCAGAGGTCGGTCTCCTCGGTGCCAGAGCGTGTTCCGGTCTTGCCAAAGCCGGCTCGAAAGCCACCCAGCTCCAGGAACGCCTCACGCCGTACGAACATGTTCGCGGCGATCAGGTTGCGGATCGGCGCCGGCTCGGTTGGCAGCCCCGGATAAGTGCAGCCCAATGTCCAGTAGAACTCCTCGGCCATCCAACGTGGGCGGCCCTCCTCCCAGATCGGCTCGATCGTCCCCCCGACTCCAATCACCCGCGGATCCTCGAATGCGATCGCAGCTCGCTCGATCCACTCAGGCGTCGCCACGGCGTCGTCGTCCAGGAACGCGACGATCGAGCTGCCGGCAAGACCTACGGCGCGGTTGCGTGCCTGCCCCGCTCCTCGTCCACCGCTGTTTTCCTCGGCGATCACATCGGGCAGGGCCTCGTGCACACGCGCCAGGAGCGCCGGATTGTTGTCGATCACGACGATGATCTCCTTCGCCGCAACCGACTGCCCTTGAACCGAGCTGACCGCAGCCAACAGCTCGTCCCAGCGCTGCTCGGTATAAGCGCATATCACAACCGAGACTTCGGACGAGGTGTCTGAAGTAGATTCTGATGGATCTAGAGACATAGGTTCAGTTCATCCCTGTACGATCCATCGTCGAGCATCCATGATCGAGAATAAGCGCGGGGCCCGAATGCGTGGCGGCGTCCCGGGTAGTGGAGCCTACACAATGGCTGCACCCAAAGGGGGTAATCACGTGCGAGGTATGTCGATCGCCAACAAAAGAACCGCCGACACCCGACTCTCCCGCGACACCGAGATCGAGGCGCCGGACGCCGCCCCTTCGGAGAATCCTCCACAGGACGGTCGGGAACACAGCCCCAATGTTCGCTGGCAGCGCACTGCGCTCACACGTAGTCAACGTTGGGAGTCGCTTGGCCAGGCCGGCGCCACGATCTGGTTCACCGGCCTGCCCGCCGCCGGCAAGTCGACGATCGCGGCTGCACTCGAGGAGCGCCTTGTCACCTCGGGGCGCCCCGCCTTCATGCTTGACGGTGACAACCTGCGGCATGGCCTGAACGGCGATCTCGGCTTCAACGAGGCCGCTCGCAGCGAGAACGTGCGTCGCACCGCACACGTCGCGAGGCTGCTCGCCGAGTCGGGCACGCTTGCGATCGTCAGTCTCGTCAGCCCATACGCCCAGGACCGCGAAGCCGCGGCGTCCCTGCATGCCGACGCAGACCTGCCTTTCCTTGAGATCTTCGTCGACGCTCCGCTGCGACTGTGCGAGCAGCGCGACCCAAAGGGGCTCTACGCGCGCGCCCGTGCAGGCAAGCTCGCCGGCCTGACAGGAGTAGATGCTCCGTATGAGACGCCTCTAAAGCCCGATCTCACTCTTCACTCGGGCGAGGAGTCAGTCGAGAGCGCTGTCGAGCGAGTTGTTCAGGCGCTTGCAGAGCGCGTGCCACGTCCGGTTGGGCGCGGCTCTTCATCGGCCTATTGAGGACACCTGAGGACACCACTGCACCCGGTTCACTGGCGCGCGGAACCGCTCAAGCATTGACACGATCGTGGCGATGCGGTGGTGATGCTACGACGTTCGCTCAGACCGATGCTCTGCGTATCCCTGGCTGCCGGGATGGCGGTTGTGGCGCCTGTCATGGCCCGCCCAGCCCGCAAACAGGTGCACCCAGAGCACGTGCATAAGGGACACGCCTCCCGAACAGAGCATGCTCACCACCGCCATAAGCGACCTCGGCCTCCGGTCACGCACAAACGGGTTCACGCATCGAAAACCAAGGAGAACCGAAGGGCAGACGCTGTTCTCGGCACAGCCGGAACCGGGGTCGCAGCAGCCACCGCAGACCCGACCTCCAAGGTACCGTCGCATCTGATCTGGTCCGAAGAATTCAACGGACCGTCAGGCAGCAGCCCTGACCCTGATAACTGGAACTTTGATACCGGGGGGAAGGGTTGGGGTAACGAAGAGCTCGAGTCCTACACCTCGAGGCCTCAGAACGCCGAACTCGATGGCAACGGCGATCTGGCGATTACGGCTCGTGCCGAAAGCTACACGGGCTCCGACGGCATACTCAGGCAGTACACGTCTGCCCGCCTTCAGACGCTGCACAAGTTTCAGTTCCAGTACGGATTGGTGGAGGCGCGCATACAGGTGCCGGCCGGTAAGGGGATGTGGCCCGCGTTCTGGCTGCTCGGCGACGAAGGCTACGCGAGCGAACACGCATGGCCCGATTGTGGCGAGATCGATGCAATGGAGGTGTTGGGATCGGAACCCAACGTTGTCCACGGAACGCTGCATGCAGCTTGGCCTTGGGCAGCGAAAGACGGCGTGGGCGGCAGAGCGGAATCACCCAAGCCCCTATCGGCCGGCTTCCACGTCTACGGCGTCGAATGGGCGCCTGAGCGGATCAGCTTCCTGCTCGACGGCGCCGTCTACCAGACGATCACGCCGGCCGAGCTGCCGTCCGGCGCAGCCTGGCCCTTCGACCATCCCTTCTTCCTCCTGCTGAACCTGGCGGTAGGCGGAGATTGGCCGGGCGCACCGAACGCCTCGACTCAGTTCCCGGCGCACATGCTGGTCGACTGGGTGCGCGTTTGGCAGTGATTGGCGCGACGTACGATATTCCCTGGCATGCTGGGCGTCTGATGCAAGGAACCGGCCCAAGCGCAAGACAAACGCAATAGGCGTCGTTTGTTTGTAGAGATGCTCAGCTCGATCACCAGCCGGTGGGCGACGACAGCCATTGCCGCAGTCTTCGTAGCGCTCGGAGCTTTCCTCACGGTTACCGCACTCGGGGTCGGCCGCCATCACGCACAACCGGTTGCCAGTGCGCCGTACACGCTGACGCCGTTTGCAACCTATGAGGCGCGTGCCCCCCACGTACTGAGCACGACCGTGGTCAATTCCGCTCAGGGCGCGGTCCAGGGAGCGGGGGCGACACCACCATCCGTCCTACCTCCGCTGCCGGCATCCGCCTTCAACGGGCCAACCGCGCAATATCGGGCTTACGCCGTCGGCCAACTCGGCCTGATGGAAAGCCAGGTGAAGCACTTGGAAAGCGCGCTCGCCGCCAACGATCGCACGGGCGCCCAGGAAGCCTGGCGCGCAGTGTACGTCCGCTATCTGCGGCTCGGCGCGGTCTACCTGGTGGGACCTCTCGCGACCCTCAACCAGGCGATCGACGGCAATGCAGGCGGCCTGCCCGGCGGTACGGCAAGCCCGCAATTCGCAGGCCTGCACAGGATCGAATACGGGCTCTGGACTTCGGCGCAGCCGCGCACGCTGCTCAGCCAGGCACGCCAGCTCAACCTCAACGTGCGCCGGCTGCGCGGGGTGCTTGGGAAAGTCTCGATCGAACCACTTGAATACGCGACGCGCGCTCACGAGATCCTCGAGGACGCGGCGCGCGATCTGCTCAGCGGCGCTGACGTCCCGTGGAGCCAGGAAGGGGTGTTGGCGACCAACGCCGGGCTGCAAGCGACCGAAGAGGTGATCGCGACGCTGCGCCCATTGCTGATGGGACGCGAGAACACGATCCCGATCGTCAAGACCGAACTCGCCGCCCTGCGCTCAGTGATCGCCTCGCTTGCCGCCGCCCACGGTGGGAGCCTGCCGAGCAACACGCAGCTCACCCAGGCTCAAGCCGAGCTACTCGACGGCACGCTCGGCGGGACACTCGAGGCGCTGTCCCAGGTGCCCGGTTCGCTCGAGACCGAACTCCCGCAGCAGATTCCCCAGATCCCGAAGCACGACGCGCGGATCGCACCATGAGCGAGCTCGACCGTCGCACATTTCTAACTCGCTCGGCCGTATTGTTGGGGGCCGGTGGGGTGGGCGGAGCAGGCGCGATCGTACGCGCTGCCACAAAGACCGAAGCGGCCGCGGCAGTCCCCACGGAGCCCTCGGCGGCACAGGAATGGAGTGTCTCCCAGGCGCAACTCGCCCAGCGTGAGTCCTTCGACGGGCCCCACCAAGCGGGCATCCTCACGCCCGCACCGGCGCAGGCGACGTTCGCGGCACTCGATTCGCTCGCGCCCGATCGAAAGACCCTCGAGGAAGCCCTCAGAGCACTGAGCCTGCGCGCGCGCGAACTGACCGACGGCACCCCGACGCCGCTGTTCGAGGTCGACGACCCACCCGCCGACTCGGGAATCCTCGGGCCGCTCAACGACCCCGACGTGCTGACCGTGACGATCGCTTTTGGAGCATCGCTGTTCGACCAACGCTACGGCTTCGCCTCGCAGCGCCCGCGCGAGCTGATCGAGATGCCGACGTTCTCGGTCGACGATCTCGATCCGGCTCAGAGCCACGGTGATCTGCTGCTACAGATCTGCGCCCATCAGCGTGACACCGTCGTGCACACCCTGCGCGAGTTGTTGCGCACCGTCCGCGGCTCGTTCCAGCTGCGCTGGAGCATCGACGGCTTCTCCGGCGCCGCCCGCGGCCCCTCCCCGCACAACAGTCCTCGCAACCTGTTCGCCTTCCGCGATGGAACCGCCAACCCTCCGACCAGCGACGCGGCGCTCATGAACAAATTGGTGTGGGTCTCAGGCGGCGAGCCGGCCTGGGCAGCCGGTGGCACCTACCAGGTCGCTCGCATCATCCGCCAGCATGTCGAGTTCTGGGACCGCGTCGGCTTGAATGAGCAGGAAAACATGATTGGACGCGTGCGCACCAGCGGAGCGCCGCTGGGCGGTACCAGCGAGTTCGAGGAACCTCGCTACGACCTCGACCCGCACGGCAAGCGGATCCCCCTCGATGCACATATACGCCTTGCCAATCCGCGCACCCCAGCGACCGAAGATCAACGCATCCTGCGCCGCGGCTTCAACTACACGCGTGGCTTCGACGCCGCCGGACAGCTCGACCAGGGACTGATGTTCGTCGCCTTCAACCAAAGCCCTGAACGCCAGTTCGCCACGATCCAACAGCGTTTGTCGGCGGAGCCGATGATCGACTACATCACGCCGGTCGGTGGCGGCTACTTCTTCGCACCACCGGGCGCACGCGGTGAAAGCGATTGGGTCGGCTCAGGCCTGTTCGCTGCGTGAGCGCCCCGCAGGACGCCGTCTCATTCAAGCCTCGACAACACTCGTTGCCGTATGTTAGGCCGCTTGCCCAGCCCCGATCTACCGGTTGCACTCTCGGCGCCGGCTCGCAGCGATCTGACGATCGTCGGCGGGGGGATCGTGGGCCTCGCCGTGGCTCGCGAGCTGGCACGACGCTTTCCATCGTCATCAATATGCGTCCTGGAGCGTGAGACCGAGCTGGGCCGACACCAAACCGGCCACAACTCCGGCGTCATACACGCGGGTGTCTACTACAAGCCCGGCTCCTCCAAGGCACGCCTGTGCGTGCAGGGAGCGGCGGATCTCTACGACTACTGCGAAGAGCACGAGATCCCGCACGAGCGCTGCGGCAAGCTGATCGTCGCCGCGAGCGACGAGGAGATCCCGCGACTGGAGGAGCTCCAGCGACGGGGCACGCTCAACGGCGTCAGCGGGCTGCGCCGCCTCGACGCTGAGGGCATACACCAGTTCGAGCCACACGCGCAGGGCGTAGCGGGCCTTTACTGTCCGCCGACCGGGATCGTCGACTTTCATGCCGTCGCCCTCGCCTACGCCCATGACCTGCTGGAAGCCGACGGAACTCTCGTGACCGGTTGCGAGGTTCGCGCCGTCGAGCCTCGCGGTCGAGGTCTGCGCCTGTTGCACGCGCACGGGTTCACGGACACCACGCACGCGATCTTCTGCGGCGGAGCGTGGTCGGACCGCCTCGCAACAGCGGCCGGAGCTGCCACAGACCCCCGTATCGTCCCCTTTCTCGGCAGCTACCTGTGCTTGGCCCCAGAGCGTCGAAGTCTCGTGAAATCGCTTATTTATCCAGTTCCCGACCCTTCGCTCCCCTTCCTCGGCGTCCACTTCACGCGGCGCATCGACGGCGAGATCCTGATCGGGCCAACCGCCCTGCTAGCCGGCGCCCGCGACGCCAAACATCCCGCTCAGCTGCGTCGCAGGGACCTCGGCGAAACCCTCAGCTGGCCAGGATCGTGGCGCATGTTCGCCCGCTGGTGGCGCACAGGACTCACCGAGTTGCACCACGCGGCATCGCGCCCGGCGCTCGTCCGCGATGCGGCCCGCTACGTAACGGAGATCACCTCAAAAGATGTGAAACCCTCGTTCACGGGCGTGCGTGCACAGGCCGTCGCGCGCAACGGCGATCTGGTGGACGATTTTGTCTTCTCGGCCACCGAGCGGGCCTTGCATGTCCGCAACGCGCCGTCGCCCGCGGCGACGGCATCGCTTGCCATTGCGCGCGAGATAGCAGATCGCGCGCAGCGCCTCTTCTGAGCTCCAAACTGGTCCGGACGGCGTCTCGACTACCTCCCCCGACTGTCCTAGTCGGGGATTTGTAGGCAGTAGTCCGGCGATTTACACAAACATCTTTACCCGTCGACAACAAGCATCGACGTCGTGTATGAACGCTCACCCGACGCACAAAAGCCCAGCATTCATGCGGAATTTGTGAACCAAAGCTCGGGGCGGCGATCATACGACACCACCCGTCACATGGTGGGGATCAGCGTTCATCGCCTGAACGGAGATAGCGACGAACGGGCCATTGTGGGAAGAGATTGCATTACCCATCATCGATGCACACAAACCCCCGCCACACGGATTCGCAGGGGAAAATATTCACCGCCAACCACGGGGAACACATATGCATCGCCGCCTCAATGTCAAGGATGGACACGTAGGCTTCCGTCGCCGTGCGACTCTGGACGATTCGCCCGAGACAGCACGCGAAACACGCCTAGCTATTGCGCGCACCAAGGAGGGAGACCGAGACGCACTGCGGTTTCTCTACATGCGCTACTCGGACAACGTATACGGCTACATCTGCAGCATCGTGCGAGACGAGCAGGAGGCCGAGGATCTCACCCAGCACGTCTTTATGAAGCTGATCACCGTGATCGTGCAGTACCAGGATCACGGCATCCCTTTCTCCGGTTGGCTGTTGCGCCTGTCGCGCAACGTCGCACTGGATCACCTGCGCCGGCGACGCCCAACACCGACCGAAGAGGTCTTCGGTGCACACGAGCTCGTGGACGACGAATCCAGGGACCGCGCGCGGGACCTGCACAGCGCGCTTGCCTCGCTGCCCGACGAGCAGCGTGACGTGATGGTCATGCGCCATGTCGTCGGGCTCTCGCCACCAGAGATTGCCGAGCAGATGGGTCGCACCGAGAGCTCCGTCCACGGCCTGCACCATCGCGGCCGCCGGGCGCTTCAGGAAGAGCTGCGTCGCCTTGGCTCCTCGCCGTCGGTCGCCTACGGCCAGTTGAGCGCGGCATGTTGAGCGCGGGGCAGACAGACACGACCGCCGGGCGCCCAACTGTGCCGTTTGCGCGCCTGGACAACGCCGACCCACAGCTGCTCGAGGAGCTCATGAGTGAGGTGCGCGACATCGCCTCGCGAGGCGCTTTCACGCTGGGCGAGCCAGTCGAGGGCTTCGAGCGCGAGTTCGCCGCCTATTGCGAGACTGACTTCGCGATCGGCGTCTCCTCCGGTACCGAGGCGCTTGTGCTCGCCTTGCGAGCGCTTGAGATCGGACCGGGCGACGAGGTGATCGTGCCGACCAACTCGTTCATCGCCACAGCCGAGGCGGTGAGCACGGTCGGCGCCACCCCGATCCTGGTCGACGTCGACCCCGACTCGCATCTGATCACCGCGGAGATAGTCGCGGCCAGCCTCACGCCGAAGGTGCGCTGTGTGATTCCCGTGCACCTGTTCGGCGCGACGGTCGACCTCGATCCGATCCTGGAGATCACACGCGAGGCCGGCATTCACGTGATCGAGGACGCCTGTCAAGCCCACGGTGCCCGCTACAACGGTCGCCGTACCGGAACCATCGGAGTACTTGGTTGCTTCAGCTTCTATCCGACCAAGAACCTCGGCGCCTGGGGCGACGGCGGGGCAATTGTCACGGCCGTTCCCGAGTTGGACGAACGCATCCGGCTTTTGCGCGCGCACGGCGAGCGTCCGCGCTACCACCACCGTGTCGTGGGCACCACGGCACGGCTGGACGCGCTACAGGCAGCAGTGCTGCGTCGCAAGCTCACACGCTTGGACGGCTGGAACGATGCCCGCCGCCGTTTGGGCTCGGAACTGCGTGGGCGCCTGAGCGGCTTGACCGATACGGGAGCGGGTGAGTCGATCGAGCTCGTCGAGTTGCCGTTTGCCGAGGCCGATCACGTCTATCACCTGTTCGTGGTGCGTAGCTCAAGCCGCGACGCTCTGCGTGCTCATCTCGAGCAGCACGGTGTCGCCTCGGCAATCCACTATCCAACGCCGATTCACCGCACCGAAGCGTACGCGCACCTAGGCCTAGGGCCGGGCAGTCTGCCCGTGAGCGAGCGCCTGTCCGAGCAGATCTGCTCGCTGCCGCTGTTCCCAACGATGAGCGACGAGGAGTTGAGTCAAGTTTCCGACGCAATGCTCAGCTTCGCAAAAGACGGCGCAGTCGCGCAGCGTTAAACGAATATATGAATTCGACTTCCACACCTCAGGGGCTATAAACGATGTTTGATTCGTGGAACACAACCGTAGATGGACTACGACGTAACCGTCGTATCGTGCCCCGTGAGATGCCGATCGGCACCGCGGTCGTGGGGTGCGGCTACTGGGGTCCGAACCTCGCGCGCAACTTGGCCGAGCGTTCGGAGTTCCAGCTGCAGGCACTGTGCGACCGCGATCCGGCGCGCCTCGGACCGCTGGCCAGCCGTTATCCCGATACGCTCGCCCTTGGAGATCTGGAGGAAGTGCTCTGCGACGACTCAATCGAGGCCGTCGTTGTCGCCACTCCTCCAAAGACCCATCATGCGATCGTCAAGCAGGTGCTGGAAGCAGGCAAGCACGTGCTTGTGGAGAAGCCGCTCGCCACGCGACTGTCCGACGCCCAAGAGCTCGCGGATATTGCCGAGGACTCAGAGCTCGTGCTGATGCCTGGTCACACTTTTATTTACAGCCCCGCGGTCAACGCGGTGCGCGATTTGATTCAAGACGGCACGGTCGGCGACATTCACTTTGTCACTTCCGCGCGCATGAACCTCGGCAAGTATCAGAGCGATGGTGTCGTATGTGACCTCGCCCCTCACGATCTCTCGATCCTGCTCTATTGGCTGGACCAGCCTGTTGTCGGGATTGCCGCGTCGGGCAGCAGTGTCTTTAAACAGGACGTGCCGGAGACAGCGTTCTTGACACTCACATTCGCGGGCGGCTCAACCGCCAACGTGCAGATCTCCTGGTTGGCGCCGTGCAAGGTGCGCCAGATGATCGTCGCGGGCAGCAAGCGCATGATCCAGTACGACGACACTGCATCCGACGAGCCGATCCGCGTGTATGACCGCGGCATCGACGAGGGCCCGCCCCCGGCAAACTTCGGCGAGCACCAGCTCATCTACCGCACCGGTGACGTGGTCAGTCCACGCGTACAGCCTCAGGAGCCTCTGAGCCTGGAGCTGCAGGACTTCGCGCGGGCGATCCGCACAGGCTCTGAACCACGCTCGAACGTGGGGCTGGGCTTGGACATCGTCGCGCTGGTGGAGCTCGCCGGCGAGTCGATGCGCGCGAACGGCATGCCGCTCGCGATGGCCCCGCGCCTTGAGCGCGCCGCTGCCGCCGCCTGATTCGGTCAGGTCAAACGCATTTGAGGTCCGGCGCGCCACCGTGCCGGACCTCATTGCGTGTCCGTTAGAGCCTCGACCAGCTGAGCGTCGAGCTGCCTGACCTGCTGTAGGTATGGGCGAAGTGTGGCGCTTGGATCTCGCAGCTGCCAGTCCTCGTTAACGTCCTCGTCGGTGATGGTGATCTCGAGGCGGTCTTCCAGCGGACGCATGTGGACACCTTCGAGGACACCGTGAAATTGCGCGGCGCCCTTGTTGCCACCGCGAGTTCCGTAGGTGACGGACGCAGCCGGCTTGTCGTGCCACTCGTAGTAGAGGAAATCGAGCGCGTTCTTTAGCGGGGCGGGATACCCCCAGTTGTACTGAGGAAAGACGAACACGAAGCCGTTGTAGCTGTTGATGAGCCGGCTCCAAGCGCGCGTGTGCTCATGCTCATATTCGCGGAGGGCAGCCTTCAACGGCTCGTCCAGGAACGGGAGGTTGACCTCGACCAGATCGACCAACTCATAGCGCAGAGGACTCTGCTCCTGCGCTGCGTCCCTGATCCAATTGGCGATACCTGGGCAGATCCGCGTTGGTCGGGTGCTGCCGATCACAACCCCGATGCGCGTGCCCTCGCGCGCCTCCCCTACGCGATCCGCCGCGTTGCTCGGCTCCCTGCCTGGGCTCATCCGGAGATCCTCTCATGGCACCACCACGAGCAGACGCCACCGTCACACTCCATTCCCCTGTTCCAAAAGCCACCCCCTTGCTCAGAACTGTCTATTGGCCTTAAGCTGAGGCGCAAGATCTGCCCGAGATGCCCAAGGGTCGAGCCACACAAGGGTCTAGCCCAAGAAGAGCCGAGTACCTAACCGGAGAAGCGCACACGCACTGCCGCGAGCCGCCGCCCGACCCGACTGAGGCCCTTGCTGGCCGGCACGATGCGCTCGAGGATCGAGCGCTGACTGCGCCAACTCTCCGGAAAGCCGAGGCGCAGCGTCAGCAGATACGGCGGTATTGCGACGAGCCCGACCGCAGCCAGCCACAGGAAGGCCGGCGTGTCGATCGCGCTCAGCCCGATGCTCACCGGCAAGGCGACTACAACCAAGCCTACGCAGGAGAGCGTGGCGGGGGCTATGTCACTCAACAGCCTTGGTATCGGGCGTTCTTGTGAACCACTCAGCATCATCACGTACGCCACCACCAGGAAGAGCGTGTGCACCACCGCCGCATCGATCGCGACAGCCACGATTCCGTAGCGCACGACCACCAGCACCGTGAGGCCGTAGACGAGGAAGTGAGCTATGCCGTAGACGAGCAGCGCGCGCGCGCGGCCGGTCGCCATGAACACCGTGCCGACGGCGTCGACGACGAGCGTCGAGGCCCCGCCCAGCGCGAGAATCTGGACCGGCACGACAGCCGAGGCCCAGCGCGCGCCGAACAGGAAAGGGACGAGTACGGGAGCTGTGATCGTCAGCAGCACGAGCAGCGGGAACAGCAGGATCGTCAGGGTTCGCACCATCTGGCGATACAGCTGGCTGAGCTCGGCGGCGCTGCGTGTGCGCGCCAGGACGGGGAAGCCGACCTGGCTCATCACGACGCTGATCTTGCTCTGATATTCGACCGAGAGCGTGTAGGCACGGAAGTAGAAGCCGGTCTGCAGTGCGCCAAGGCGTGCGCCGATGATCGCGTAGTCGACGTTGCTGAAGCCGATCCAGCTGACCGAGGCCAGCGATACCGGCAGGCCGTAGCTCAACAGCTCGCGTGCAGCCTTGCGATACAGGCGCGGCGCCGGCGGTGGCGCGCTGACCCAGGCAATGATGCCCGTTGCCAGCGAGCCGGCCAGCACGCCGAGCACCAGCGCCTCGCCGCTCATGCCCGCCAGCGCCAGGCCAATGCAAACGACGACGCGCGCGAGCGTGCTGAGCACTTCGATCTCGCTCAATCGCCTGAACGCCATGTTTCGACGCAAGGTGGCGGTGGGCACGGTGCTGAGCGCCGAGACCAGACACAGCGGCGCCATCAAACGCACGAAGAAGGCGGTGCGCTCGCCGAAGATCGGAGCCACGATCACGCTGGCAGCGATCAATGTGATCACAGCAAGTGCGAGGCCCGCGAGCAAGCCGAGCGCCATCCCGGTCTGTTGGTGTTCGCGGTCGATCGTTTTGCGTTGCACGAGGGCGCTGCTCAAGCCGCCGGCCACCATCAGGTAGGCCACTTCCTGAGCGATCAGAGCGATCGCGTAGCGGCCGAATTCCGCTGGCACGATCAGGCGCGCGAGAATCACGATCGAGCCGAGCTGGAGGATCTCGACGGTGGGACGGGCGATCGCCGACCAGCGCACGCCGTGCGCGGCGGCGTCGCGCAGCTCGTTGGCAGCTTGTTCGTCGGCCGCGGCCTGCTGCTCCGCCGAGACCGGCGGCTCAGCCGGCATGGACTGCTCCTCCTGCGTGGACTCCTCGGCCGTCACGAGCACCTCGGCCGTCATGGTCTCACCGCGAGGCCGGCGAGACCAGAGTGCGCCTGATCGATACCAGCCTCTCGGCGAGCGGGCGACGGTAGCGATCTGGCATCGAGAGGACCAGCGCCCAGGCGAGCAGACGGGGCGAGAGCCGCTGGCGCAGGGCGGCCACAAAAGTCGCCCTTGCCTCTTGCGGGCGGTCTTCGTCGCTCAGCTGCCGCGCGATGTTCGACAGGTCACGTGCCTTCACCTTGCGTACCAGTCGTGCGTCGCCGACGAGATCGGCATGCCAGTCGTGAGCCACGTACTCGGCTCGGTGCATACGCAGCAGGTTGCCGGAGACCTGGTTCTCGTGGGTGCGGTAGTTGATGAGCACACGCGGGTCGTAGAAGAAGACGGCGCGGGCCGAGACGGCACGCAGCCAGTAGTCGTAGTCCTCGCAGTCGAGCCCTTCCACGAACGGCCCGAGGCGCTGGTGCAGGCTGCGTCTGACCATGGTCGTACCCGAGCAGACGAAGTTCGCTCGATACAGATGCTTGGCGAACTTCTGCCGATCGAGGATGCCGGCACCCTTGTAGGGGGCGCGCGGACCTTCGCTGCCGCCGAAGAAGCGGGCGCCGCCGAAGGCGATGTCGACCTCGGGGTGGGCGAGGATCGTCTCGAACTGGCGCTCGAGCTTGTCGAGCTCCCAGACGTCATCGGCGTCACACTTGGCCATGTAGTCGCAGCGCGCCTCCTCAAAACAGCGGTTCATCGCCCCCGCCACACCCAGATTGCCCTGCCGGACGACGCGAATCTCGCCGCGGAAGCGCTCCAGCTCTCCCAGAGTCCCGTCGGTCGAGCCGTCGTCGACGACGATCACCTCCTCTGGAGGATGCGTCTGGGAGAGGATCGCCGTCAGCGCCTCTGCGACATAGCGCTCGGTGTTGTAGACCGGCATCACCGCGCTGATCGTCGGCGTCTTCATGGCAGCACCGGGTCGCGCCCGCCGCGCAATACGTCGATCGCGCGACTGAAGTACGTCACCGCGCGTCCCGCGCCTTCGCGTACGCCGCTTGGCAGGCCAAGGATCACAACCCACGCCAACGCCCTGATATTTGCCGGCGAGGCGCTGTGCCGGCCGCGCCTCAGCGACTGGCGAAACGCCTTGCGCGCCTCGCGCGGGCGATCTGCGTCCACCAGGCGCCTACCGATCCTGAAGAGATCGTCGGCGATCGCGCGGTCGCTCACGTCGGCTTCGTACATGCGCCGCACCTGATCACCGCACTCGTCCATCCAAGCCGTGCGCCCAGTGAGGTTGTTCTCGTGCTGGCGCCAGCTGAGCAGTGGGCGCGGGTCGTAGTAGAAGCTTGCGCCGGCTCGCAGGCAGCGAAACCAGTACTCGTGGTCGTCGGCGCCGAAGTCCTCGATAAACGGGCCCAGACGCTCGAACAGCGAGCGGCGGATAACCACCGAGGGGGCGCAGATGCAGCACTGGCGGTAGAGGGCGTCCTTCAAAGCGCTGCTGTCGAGCACGCCGACGCCCGGCGGACTCGAGTACTCCCCCTCGCTGCGCCCAAACAGCACGGCGTGGCCACAGAGCAGGTCCACCTGCGGGTGCGCGCGAATCGCCTCGAGCTGCCACTCGAGCTTGCGCGGCTCCCAGATGTCGTCGGCTCCACACAACGCGACGAAGTCGCCACCGGCCTCCGCGAAAGCTGTGTTGAACGCGGCTGGACAGCCGCCATTCTCCCGATGAACGACACGGATGCGTCCCGCAAAGCGCTCGAGCTCGCGTGCCGTGCCATCGGTCGAGCCGTCGTTGACGACGATCACCTCATCGGGAGGATGGGTCTGGTTGAGGATCGATTCGAGTGCCTCGGCGATGAAGCGCTCCGCCTGGTAGGCCGCTACTACGACTGAGATGGATGGCTTGTGAGTGTTCGTCATATCGCTGTATGAACGTGCAGCGGCGCGCGATTCTCGCATCGCATGCGGGCGTGCGGAAACATCGCATGCCCGCGCGCGGAGACACCGCATACAAGTGTGCAGAGCGTTCCCTGCGTGCAAGGTCGCCGAGCCTCGCCACGTTGTTGTGTACATGAGGACGAGCGACCGGCAATGGCAGGGGTCCGCCGAGCAGGGCGAGTCGCGATGAGGGGCTCGGGGCGCCTCTCATCCGCGATTCGCCAAGCTCGGATCTGGAAGTACCGCGCGCTGTCGGATTGCACACACGTGAGTGGTAGCCCGGTCGTGCTGCAACCGGCCCTCCTGCTTGGCAAGGGCACGATCTCCTTCGGGCGTGAAGTCGAGCTCGGCTGGCCGACCTCGATGCGGTTCTACAGCGGCTACTGCCACGTCGAGGCCTCAACCGCAGAGTCGAAGATCGAGTTCGGCGACGGCGTTCAGGTCAACAACAACGCCTTCATCAAGAGCGAGGGGCCCGGCATCCGCATCGGAGCGAAAGCTCTGATCGGCTCTTGCGTGGAGATCCTCGACAGTGACTTCCACGAGCTGCATCCCGAACGCCGCCGCGGCGGCAAACCACAGATGGGGGCCGTGGAACTGGAAGAGAACGTGTTCGTCGGTGACGGCGCCAAGATCCTCAAGGGGGTGAGCATCGGCGCTCACTCGGTGATCGGGGCAGGCAGCGTCGTCACCAAATCGATCCCTTCCGGAGTGATCGCGGCGGGCAACCCGGCGCGCGTGATCGGCGATGTTCCGCTCGATCACAGCCAGGGCCAATCCCCGCTACCTGGCGCCGAGCGCTGGCAAATTCAGTTGCGCGCGGAAAATCCCGCGTCATTGGCCGTTGAGTGATCATGAGGTGCTCGCAAGATGCTCGGTGAACGCGTACTGATCACAGGCGGTGGCGGGGCGGTCGGCTCCAACATCGCCGACCAGCTGGTTCAGGCCGGCGCACAGGAGATCGTCGTGCTCGACAACTTCGTACGCGGTCGTCGCGACAATCTCGCATGGGCCATCGAGAACGGGCCGGTGCGACTTGTCGAAGGCGACATCCGCGACCGTGAGCTTGTCGCCGAGCTGACACGCGGCATCGACGTCGTCTTCCATCAGGCCGCGCTGCGCATCACCCAGTGCGCGGCGGAACCGCGGCTTGCACTCGAAGTGATGGTGGATGGCACCTACAACGTGATCGAGGCCGCCCTGGCCGAGAAAGTGCGCAGGATCGTCGCCGCGTCCTCGGCCTCGATCTACGGACTGGCCGAGCAGTTCCCGACGGAGGAGTCCCACCACCCTTACGCCAACGACACGCTCTACGGCGCCGCCAAGACTTTCAACGAGGGCCTGCTGCGCAGCTTCAACTCGATGCAGGGACTCGATTACGTGGCGCTTCGCTATTTCAACGTGTATGGACCGCGCATGGACATCCACGGGGTCTACACCGAGGTGCTGGTGCGCTGGATGGAGCGCATCGAAGCCGGGGAACCACCCTTGATCCTCGGCGACGGCTCACAGACGATGGATTTCATCTACATCGGCGACGTCGCCCGCTCGAACGTGCTTGCCGCCTCGGCGGACGTCAGCGACGAAGTGTTCAACGTCGCCAGCGGCAGCGAGACGAGCCTGCTCGAGCTCGCCCAGATGCTGATCGAGGTGATGGGCGCGGGCGTCGAGGTCGAACACGGCCCAGAGCGCTCGGTCAACAAGGTTCCACGGCGTCTGGCCGATACGCGCGCGGCTCGTGAGCGACTGGGCTTCGAGGCCGAGGTCGGCCTCGAAGAAGGCCTGCGTCTGTTGGTGGATTGGTGGCGTGCTGAGCGCGCTTCGGTCGCTTCGCCCACGCTCAGCGCCACACCGTGATGGAGATCCCGATCACGCGCCCGCACCTCGCGGGCGATGAGCAGGCGGCCGTCGCGGAGGTGATCGCCTCTGGCTGGATTTCCCAAGGTCCGCGAGTGCGAGCCTTCGAGGAGGCTTTTGCCGCCCGCGTCGGCGCCGTCGACGCGATTGCCACCACAAGTTGCACCACCGCGCTTTCGCTGGCACTCCACGTCTCGGGCGTAGGCCCCGGTGACGAGGTGATCGTGCCTTCGCTTTCCTTCATCGCGACTGCCAATGCGGTCTGGCACTGTGGTGCCCAGCCGGTCTTCGCGGACATCGACCCGCGCACCTACAACCTCGACCCAGTCGCCGCCGAGTGCGCGATCACCCCCCGTACGAAGGCGATCATGCCCGTGCATCAGGTGGGCCTCCCGGCTGACATGGACGCGTTCCTGGAGCTTGGCCGGCGCCACGGCGTGGCGATCGTCGAGGACGCCGCCTGCGCGATCGGCGCGAGCTACAAGGGTCGTCCGATCGGCTCGCTTGGGCCGCTCGCCTGCTTCTCGCTGCACCCGCGCAAGGTGATCACCACCGGTGAGGGCGGAATGATCGCCGTGGCAGATGCCGAGGTCGCGGAACGGCTGCGGCGCCTGCGCGCGCACGGCATGGATACCTCCGACCTTGCCCGCCACTCCGCACGCGACATCGTCGTCGAGGCCTATCCGGAGCGTGGTTGGAACAGCCGCATGACCGACATGCAGGCCGCGCTCGGTCTCTGCCAACTGCGGGTGCTCGATGAGATCTTGGAGCGCCGCCGCCTGCTTGCCGAGCGCTATACGGCGGCGCTCGAGCAGATGCAACACCTCGAAGCTCCTTACGAACCGCCGTACGCGACACGTACCTGGCAGTCCTATTGCGTGCGTGTCGCGCCCGATGCTCCGCTGCAGCGCACCGAGCTGATGCGTAGCCTCTTGCAGGACGGCATCGCCACGCGCCGCGGTGTGATGGCGATCCACGAAGAGGCCTCCTATGCGGATCGACCGACCGACGGCCCTCAGCTCTATCTTCCGCACACCGAGGCAGCGACCCGAGAGACACTGATGCTGCCGCTTTTCCCCGACCTCACCGAGGATCAGCAGGACTACATCCTCGAGCGGCTCGAGGCCTGCATGCCCGCGCTGGCCGCCTGAGGCCATGCGCCCGTCGGCGCCCACCCAGATGGGCCCCCAAATTGCGGTTCAGAAGAACGAAAGTTGGCGACGTTCAGCGCGTTTCTTTGTTGTGGCAAGTAGCGCTATCGATCGACAGACCGTACCCCTCGGCTCGAGCGTCGTCCCGCGCAGCGCGCTTGACGCAGCTTCCGAGCGCCCGGCCAAAGGCCGGCTGGTGGACTTCAGCTGCAGGGCTCTGGACATCTTCGGCTCGGCGATCCTGCTGATCCTGCTCTCTCCCCTGCTCGCTCTGATTGCGATTCTCGTGCGCCTGGACTCACCCGGCTCGCCGATCTTTCGCCAGCGCCGCGTCGGCCGTGACACCGTGCCGTTCACGGTCAACAAGTTCCGCACGATGCACGACGGCGTCCCGCACGATCGCCATCGCGACTACGTGCTCGGGCTGATCGCCGGCGAGCATCGCGAGCACACCACGCCTGGGCCGCAATTCAAGATGACCGGCGATGCGCGCGTGACCCGCTTCGGCCGTGCCCTGCGGCGCTCGAGCCTCGACGAGCTGCCCCAGTTGTGGAACGTGCTGCGCGGCGAGATGTCGCTGGTGGGACCGCGCCCGGCGATCCCCTACGAGGTTGAGCACTATCCCCCGCACTGGTTTGCGCGCTTTGCCGTCAAGCCCGGCGTCACCGGCCTGTGGCAGGTCAACGGCCGCTCCACGGTGACGCTCGAGGAGATGGTGCGCTTGGACGTCGAATACGCGCGTCGACGTTCGGTGTGGCTGAACATTGCGATTTTGGTGCGTACTGTGCCGGCAGTCCTGAGCGGAAGAGGAGCATCATGAAGACAGGTCGACTATCTCTGACGGGGCTGCTGTTGGCTGCCGCCACCACCCTGATCGCCTGCCTTGGCATGCTCGCCACGAGCTCCCCGGCGCTGGCTGTAACCGACGAATGCGCCTCGGCGCCCAACCCGAATGTCTGCGAGAACGCGCTGCCCGGCGATCCTCAAAGCGACTGGGGGGTGGAAGGCGTCGGCTCCAGCACGATCCAAGGCTACGGCACCTCGATGAGCGTCAACGTCGGCGAAACCGAGTCGTTCAAGATCAGCACGCCCTCGACCAAGTACCACATCGACATCCTGCGCCTCGGCTACTACGGCGGCGACGGAGCGCGCTTGGTGCAGGCCGGTATCAAACCGACCGCGGCACTTCCCCAGAAACAACCTGCCTGCCTTACGAACTCCGCCACCGGTCTGATCGACTGTGGCAACTGGGGCGTCTCGGCATCGTGGACAGTTCCCAGTAACGCCGTCTCAGGCGTCTATATCGCGCACCTCGTTCGCGAAGACGGCAGCGGCGAAAGCCAGATTCCGTTTGTCGTTCGCAACGACTCCAGCCACTCCGAAGTCCTATTGCAGACCTCCGATGCCACCTGGGAGGCCTACAACGACTACGGCGGCAACAGCCTCTACACGTGCACGGTCGCTTGTCCGCCCGGCGAACCGGAAGCCTATAAGGCCGCCTACGCGGTCTCCTACAACCGGCCGTGGGAGGGCTCCTTCGCCGTTGACGGCGGCGCCTCCTACCTTTGGTACGCCGAGTACCAGATGATCTACTGGCTCGAAAAGAACGGCTACAACGTCAGCTACACCAGCGAGGCCAACGTCGACCAGAACGGTGCGTTGCTGAAGAACCACAAGCTGTTCATTTCAAGCGGCCACGACGAGTATTGGTCTGAAGGCCAGCGCGCAAACGTCGAATCTGCCCTCTCCGCAGGCGTCAACCTTGCCTTCTTCAGCGGCAACGAGATGTTCTGGAAGACGCGCTGGGGGCCGAGCACCGAAGGCACCAACACGCCCTATCGCACGCTCACCTCCTACAAGGAGACCCACTTCAACGCGCCCGTGGACCCACAGGATCCGCCGACCTGGACAGGTAGCTGGCGAGACCCGCGCTTCAGTCCCCCCGCCAACGGGGGCAAGCCCGAGAATGCTCTGACAGGCCAGTTCTTCCTGGTCAACGCCGGCACCTCCGACATCACGGTGCCTTCCCAGTACGCCAAGGACCGACTGTGGAAGAACACGGCTGCATCGACGCTGAAATCCGGACAGTCGCTGACGCTCGCACCCGGCGCCGGCACGCTCGGCTACGAGTGGGACGAGGATGTCGACAACGGCTTCCGTCCAGCGGGCGAGTTCGACCTCTCCTCCACGACGGTGAGCGGGCTGCAGACGTTCAACGACTACGGCAGCAGACTCTCCGAAGGCACGACCGCGACACATCACCTGACGCTCTACAAGGCACCTAGTGGCGCGCTCGTATTCGGTGCCGGCACCGTTCAGTGGTCCTGGGGCCTTGCCGACTTCAATGCTTGGGAATCGCCGAGCACCGAGCCCGGCAAAACGGCGCCAGACCCCAACTTGGAGCAGGCGACCGTCAACCTGTTCGCCGAAATGGGTGTCCAGCCCGGGTCGCTGACCACCGGCCTCGTGGCGGGAACCAAGTCGACCGACACCACTCCGCCGACTTCCACGATCACCTCGCCGACGCAGAACGCGACGCT
The DNA here is from genome assembly GCA_035485715.1 of Solirubrobacteraceae bacterium. GTDB lineage: Bacteria > Actinomycetota > Thermoleophilia > Solirubrobacterales > Solirubrobacteraceae > Palsa-744. The sequence goes on from DATHNT010000026.1 coordinate 85,930, forward strand.
TCAGGACGGCAGCGCCGTGACGATCACGGGCAGCGCGACCGATACCGGTGGCGGTGTGGTCGCGGGCGTTGAAGTCTCCACCGACGGCGGCGCAACCTGGCATCCGGCAACGCTCACCACGCCTTCCGAACAGACCGTCAAATGGTCATACGTGTGGGCTGCGCACGGCAATCCCACAACGACGATCCGCTCGCGCGCGGTCGATGACAGCGCCAACCTCGAGAAACCATCCGCTGGCATCACCGTCAGCGTGTCTTGCCCATGCTCGATCTGGGGCTCGGCCGTCACGCCGGGCACACCGGACTCTGGCGATGCCTCCTCGGTCGAGGTCGGGCTCAAGTTCACATCCGAAGTGTTCGGCAGCGTCACCGGCGTGCGCTTCTACAAGGCCACCGCCAACACCGGCACGCACGTCGGCAGCCTGTGGAGCGAAAACGGCACGTTGCTTGCCTCGGCGACCTTCACCTCCGAAACGGCCTCGGGCTGGCAGCAGGTCAACTTCTCCTCACCGGTCCAGATCTCCCCGAACACCACCTACGTTGTCGGCTACCTTGCTCCCAAGGGCCACTATTCCGCCGACTCCTACTACTTCTACTCGCCCTCGCCTACCGGGCCTAAAACGCTGAACAGCCCGCCGCTGCATGCGGTCCCGGCCAGCGCCACGACGAGCAACGGGCTCTACTCCTACACCACGACGTCAACGTTCCCGACGAGCACCTACAACGGCACCAACTACTGGGTGGACCCGGTCTTCTCGCCTGCCGCTCCTCCCGGACAGGTCACCGGCGTCAGCGCTGTCGCCGGCGCAGGCTCGGCGCGCATCTCCTGGTCGGCCCCCACTACCGGCGGCGTCGTCACCAGCTACACGGTTACGCCCTACATCGGTAGCGCCGCACAGACGGCCACGATCGTCAACGGATCGCCACCGGCGCTCAACACCCGCATCACCGGTCTGACTCCCGGCACGACATACACCTTCAAGGTGCAGGCCTCCAACCCCAACGGGTCAGGACCTGTGTCCGCGGCCTCAAACCAGGTGACACCGCAGACCTTCGTGGCGCCCGAAGCGCCGAGCAGCGTCTCGGCAAGCCCGGCAACCGCGCAGGCACTTGTGAGCTGGACGGCGCCAACCGAAGAAGGCGGCACGCCGCTCACCGGATACACCGTGACCCCCTACATCGGCTCGGCGGCTCAGCCGGCGACCAGCGTCAGCGCTTCCACCACCTCGACCAAGATCACGGGGCTCTCTAACGGAACCACCTACACGTTCAAGGTCACGGCGAGCAACGCCGTGGGCGCCGGCGAAGCCTCGCAGCCTTCGAGCGCGGTGACGCCGCAGGACACGATCTTCGACTTCGCCACGCCGAACATGATCGATTCCGGCGACGGCAACTCGGTCGAGCTCGGAGTCAAGTTCACCGCCGAAAAGGGCGGGTCGATCACCGGAATCCGCTTCTACAAGGCGGCCGCCAACACCGGCACACACATCGGCAGCCTCTGGAGCTCGACCGGCTCACTGCTCGCCTCCGCGACCTTCACAAACGAAACCGCCTCCGGCTGGCAACAGGTCACGTTCTCCAAAGCGGTGAGCATCACCGCCGGGACCACCTACGTGGCGGGCTATTTCGCTCCCAGCGGGCATTACTCGGCGACCCCTGCCGCGTTCGCCTCCGCGGGCGTGAGCAATCCGCCGCTGAAGGCACTTGCCAACACGACCAGCGCCAACGGCGTCTACGCATACGGATCGGCCAGTGCCTTCCCCTCCAACAGCTTCAACTCGACCAACTACTACGTCGACGTGACCTTCGCGCCGACGCCGCCTTCCGGCCCGCCCACCTCACCCACCGGCGTGTTCGCCGCCGTGGCCTCGGGCCAGGCCTCGGTGAGCTGGACCACTCCTGCCGAAGAAGGCGGCGGTCCGATCACCAAGTACACCGTGACGCCGTACATCGGCACAACCGCGCAGACGCCGGTCATCGTGACGGCGCCCGCCAACTCGGTCACACTGACTGGCTTGACGAATGGGACCGCTTACACCTTCAAGGTGAGCGCCACCAACTCGGCTGGGACCAGCGCTGCATCTGCCGCGTCCCCTGCCGCTACACCCCAGGACACGATCTTCGAACTTGGCACACCCGCGATCGTCGATTCCGGCGACACGAGTGCCGTGGAGCTTGGTGTCAAGTTCACCGCCAAGGAAAAAGGCACGGTCACCGGCATCCGCTTCTACAAGGCTGCTGCCAACACCGGCACGCACATCGGCAGCATCTGGAGTTCGACCGGAACACTGCTCGCCTCCGCCACCTTCACAAACGAAACCGGCTCCGGCTGGCAGCAGGTGGCCTTCTCCACCCCAGTCACCGTCAAGGCGGGCACGACTTATGTCGCCAGCTATCTCGCTCCCAACGGGCACTACTCGGCAACCTCTGCCGCGTTCTCGCCAGTGGGCACCAGCAACCCGCCGCTGCAGGCGCTTGCAAACGAAACGAGCGCCAACGGCGTATATGCCTACAGCGCGACGCCCACTTTCCCCAACAGCAGCTTCAATGCGACCAACTACTGGGTCGATGTGCTGTTTGCGCCTTCGGCGGCCAGCGCACCTGAAGCACCCGAAGGCGTGACGACAAGTCCGGCAACGGGACAGGCCCTGGTGAGCTGGACGGCTCCGAACAACGACGGCAGCCCGATCACCGGCTATACGGTCACCCCCTACATCGGCTCGACCGCGCAAACCCCTGTGAGCGTGGGCGCCTCGGCACAGAATGTGGTGGTTACCGGGCTCACAAACGGCACGAGCTACACCTTCAAGGTCGCAGCGGGCAACGCGCTCGGCACCGGGCCGCAGTCGGAAGCCTCGAGTGCGGTTACACCGCGTAACACGATCTTCGACTTCGCCACGCCGGAAACCCTCGACGCGGGCGATCCCAACTCGATCGAGGTCGGCGTCAAGTTCAGCTCGGAAGTGAACGGGTCTGTGACCGGAGTCCGCTTCTACAAGGCTGCTGCCAACACCGGTACACACATCGGCAGCCTCTGGAGTTCGACCGGAACACTGCTCGCCTCCGCCACCTTCACAAACGAAACCGGCTCCGGCTGGCAGCAGGTCACGTTCTCCGAACCTGTGCCGATCACGGCCGGAACCACCTATGTCGCCGGTTACCTCGCTCCCAGCGGTCACTACTCGGCGACCTCTGCCGCATTCAGCTCCGCAGGGCTGAGCAATCCGCCACTGCAGGCACTCGCGAACGGCATCAGCCCGAACGGGGTCTACGAATACGCTACAAGTCCCACCTTCCCTGGCAGCAGCTACAACGCTGCTAACTACTGGGTCGATGTGCTGTTCGCGCCGGGTTCGTGAACATGAGCTCAGGCGCGAAGCGTCCTTGCCCGCGGGCAAGGACGCAGGTCCACACGACTCCTCGGGCCCATTCCGAAGTTGCAGGTCTTGGGCCGCATGCCAGCGGCCTTGCCCGTGCAGGAACGGGCGCGCTGCTCGCCGCAGTCGCTGCACTGCTGCTGAGCGCGTGCGGCGGCTCTTCGAGCAATAGCTCCTCGACCGCGACTGGCTCGGCATCGGCCGATAACGGGCATGCGCCGGTACAGACCGCGCGCGACGTTCGCCCTGCGCCCCAGGCACTGGGGGCCGGCAAGATCATCCCCAGTCAGAGCAGTCCCGTCAAGGCACGCCAACCTTCGGGCAACGTCGATGACGAGGTAAATGCATCGGGCGCAAAGACGCTTGATCCCTGCACGCTTGTGACACGCGAAGAGGCCCAGACGATCGTTGGCAAGCCCGTCGGCAATCCTGTGGACGCACCCCAAGGGCCCACCTGCATCTACAGCGTCCAGGGCGCCAAGGCTCCCGTCACGCTTGCGGTGCAGGCACTTCACTTCTCGACGGTCAAGCCGCAATCGCAGCTGCATGACCGGATCACGTTGAGCATCGCCGGCCACAGCGCATACTGCGGCGTGGCTGGCACGCCGACATTGATCGTTCCGTTGAGCGCCGGGCGCTTCCTCAGCGTCGTGGCGCCCTGCCCGATCGCCGCCTCGTTTGCCACCAAGGCACTCGGGCGAATTGGCTGAGCCGGCTCCTTCGCAACCACCCGAAAACGGGGCTGTACTGGCCGAGACGGCTTCGTTTGCGCAACCGGCTGGAGCGGCGACGGGGCATCGCCAGCTTGGGCCGCGATCCATCCGTCCTCGAGGTCAGCGCGGCGGCCTCCAGGGATGTGAGGGATGTGCGCGCGCGCTAGCGCGCCGATCATCTCGAATCGACCTTCCAGAAAAGCCTAGGAGATTTGGGAGGTAACCTAAAGATTAGGTACCGAAGGATTAGGTACCAAAGCATCCTCCACAGGTCTCGTTTTTTCTGGTGTTCCGCGCACCCTCCATTTGAAGACCTCTCCCAGCTCGGCCCCTCATTCAGAGGTGGCCTTTGCCGAACTAATCGCGGCAAATACGCGGACGGCCCCTCTTCACAGGCGCACGAGAACAGCCCAGCCGACGGGTTGCCGCGTGCTGGCCGGGGGAGGCGGGAACAGCCCGGCCGGCGGCTGCCGCGTGCTGCCGGAGAAAATGGGCGCAGGATCCGCCCCTGCGATCGAGACCCTGGGCTAGTACCCGCCGAGAGCTCAGATCACCGCGGCGTGAGTCAGTCGGCGCCCGTCTGCGCATCCACCGACTCAGTAGAAGCCCAGCGCGGGTCGCGAACCAGCAGCCAACCGCTCACAAGTGGAATGCGTCGGATGCCAAGCTTGGCGCCTCCACGCGGCCGCACCACGATTCCCCGCACGCGCTCGCGCAGCGGTTGCACGTTGCCCTCCGGGCCGGCCGAAGCTATGACCGTCAGCGCGGCTATGAAGAAGAACATGTATGGAGCCTGCGGGAACGAGAAAGCGTCGAATAGCGCGCTGACGACCAGGTAGGCGATACAGCCAGCCGAGGTTGCAAGCGCAAGCGACGCTACATTCGGATCTCGACCACGAATCGCTCTTCGTGCTGTGAATACTGGCGCGAGGATCATGAAGATGTAGGCGAACAGGCCGAAGATGCCGACCTCCCATATCTCGTCGATGTACTCGTCGTCGTTGATGCGGAACTGGGTCTCCAAGTCGGAGTCCAGCGTGCCGAAGCCGCGCCCGAACAGCGGATGGGCGTATATGTCCGGTGCGACGTCGCTGAAGTCTCCCAGGCGATGTTCGGTGGAGCTGCTTTGCAAGCCTGCCGTCGGCGTGAAGATAGTGCCCAGCGCGCCCGGGGATGCGACGTGCACCAGACCGACGAGCAAGACGAGGCCGATCGGCGCGAGCTTCAGCACCTGGCGCGGGCGATAGCAGGCGATGTAGAGCACCAGCGCGACCGGCACCAGCAAAGCTGTCTTGCGATCGGTGGCGGCCGCTGCTGCAAGCATCAGTGTGAACGCGAGCCCGTTCAGCAACCACGACCTACGCGATTTGGCGTCGAACATTCGTATCAGCGCGAACGGCATTACCAGCACGAGCATCGTCGTTGCCGCAAGGCCGTGAATCGTCGGCCCGACGACCGTCACACGGCCGTCACTGCCAAATGCCGGATGGATGACGGTCGGGGACGGCGCGACTTTGGCGATCGGGTCGAGGACCTTGGCGCTCCAGTTGTAGAAGATGTTGTAGCCGGTGTGGCGCTCGACGATCATGCCCATGGCCATGAAACTGGCCAAGCCGATCAGGTAAGTCGAGAAGCCACGCAAGTCCTCGAAGCGCAATGCGGTGAGCGTGAACCACGACAGGACCAGGAACGAGCCGAGCAGGCCGAAGCGCTTCTCGGCCAGGCTGAGCTCGCCGACGTTGAGGATTCGACCGACACCGAGCAGGACACTGGCGATGGCCAGTCCCAGGAATACGCACACCGCGCCGACATACAGCTTTGAGCGTCGAGTGCGCAGGAAGGCGCGCTGGTCGCCGCCGAAGACGATCCAGGCCAGGACCATTCCCACGATCGCGAAGCGGTCGATGTCCGATCCGACTGGGAGGCTGAGCTTCAGTTCAGTGGAGTCCACCGGCACCAGGAACAGCATCGCCAGGAACGCTGCCAGCACCCACGGCAATGGGCGCCGTGTGTGCGGGAAGGCGTCGCGCGGCTCAGCCTTCGAGTCGGCCACCGAACGCCTGCGCGCGATCGCGCGCTTGCTGGCCGGCCGGCGTGGGGACTTGCCGACCGGCGCGACGGGAGCCACCGGGACGGACTCGTCGGTGAGTACCGCCGCGTCGGCCGCGAGGGAGTTCCGGAAAGGGCCATCCTCGCGATCTGCGGTCATGGGCCGCTCGCCAGGAAGGGGCTGGCGTTCGAGCACCTCGTAGTCGAGCACTCCGGTCGACTCAGGCGCCGGCCCCGACTCCGAAGCCGTGGCCTTCGGAGCACGATGATCGACGTCACCACCGATCATCCGCCCGAGACCTCCACCGTTCACGGTTCGCTCGTGTGAGTCCGCGCGCTCAGCGCCGCGACCCTTGCCTCCGTGGCAGCACGCTCGTCCTCGTCGTGGGATGCGCCATTCGAGCTCGCCCTGGGGTGCTCGCCCCCGGCAGCGTCGCTTGGGGCGTCATAGATAGCCGCGGTCGCGCGCCAGCTCTCGGCGAAGCGCCCACCGAGGAGCACCAGCACGCACCACAGGAAGAAGACGACGACGAACGTCAGGAACGCGATCGCCTTGCTGATGCCGCCGTCGACGACTCCCCCGCTGGCACTACCCAGCTGACGGATCACAACTCGCTGCGCTGGCGGCGTATTGCCCGTTTTGGCGAGCGTCGCCACATACTGCGCGAGAGCGGCGGCCGACGCATTGGCGAGAGCTACTGCCTGGCGGGTGTTGGGCGCTTGCGCATAGATGCCGATCGTCGGAAGGTTGGGATCGTCGTTGAAGTTCAATCTGTATGGGGTGGATTCTCCGGTTATCTCCACGTTGCGCTGCACGGCCGTCGGCTCCTCGACCACGCGCGGCACAGACGGATCGACTGGGCCGGCGGCGTAGATCTGGCTACCGGGGATACCGGACTTTTCGCCGACCAGGGCGAGGAATGTCGGGCTCGCCATGAAGTTCGCGTAGACCGTCGCGCGTGCTTGCAGCGGTTCGAAAGATGGCTGCAGATCGCCAAGGACCGAGGAAGGGGTGTCCACGAACACCTGCGTGCTGGCGCTCGAATACTGCAGCGAGCGTGGTGCGAGTCCCGTGGACGTCAGGCGGTAGACGCTGAGAATCGCGGCGATCAAGGCTACGACGACGCCGATGCCGAGCGCCACTCGGCGTCGGGACAGCTCTCGCAATATCAGCGCAAACTCCATCTGGCCTGTCCTTCCTGCATTGGTTACATGCCTCTACAGCCCACCGTGGGCAACTCAGAGGGCCATGGCAAGATCTGCCTCGTTTGATGGCCGCGGTGACCGTATGAAGCCGCATCGCTCGACCGGTCGCCTGTGGTCCTCACTGCAAGCAACGATCACACCCCGCTGTTTTTTGCGGCACGAGAACTTCCTCCTCTGGGCGGGCGCCGGGGTGGAGCGGAACTCGCGTGCCGCAGCTGCCACGCTCGCTCGACAGATCGCCCGACGCGAGAAACGTCGGGCGGGTTCGTTGCTTTTGGTGAATGAGCCCGAGCGACGCCACCGATCGTCCCGACCTCAGCGTGATCGTGGTAACGCACAACCGTCCTGAGCTGGCGCTGATGACGTTGCGCTCCGCCCTGGCCGCGATCGGAGAGCTTACGGTCGAGTGGATACTGATCGACAGCGGCTCCAGCGACGGCACACCCCAGGCGATCGAAGACGCCTATCCCGACATGCGCGTGCAGCGTGAGCCCAATATCGGCTTTGCCGCGGCCAACAACGTTGGCCTTGCGCGCGCACGCGGGCGCTATCTGCTGCTGCTCAACCCTGACGCTGAGACGGCCGCCGGCAGCTATGACGAGCTCGTGGCCACACTGGACGCACAGCCGGAGATCGGTGTGGCGAGTGTCGTGCAGAGGGCTCCCGACGGGTCGCTGCAGTACTCGATCCGACGCTTTCCCTCGGCCTGGCTGTCGCTCGGCGAGGCGCTGGGCGCAGCGCGCTGGCGGCTGCTGCGCCGCTGGCGCGAGGAGGAGACCGACACCGCGCGCTACAACCGAGAGTCCTCGGTGGATTGGCTGGTCGGCGCCTTCCTGATCGCTCGCGCCGAGGCTGCCGCTCAGGTTGGCGGGCTCGACGAGCGCTTCTTTCTCTACTCGGAGGAGACCGACTGGTGCTACCGCTTCCACCAGGCTGGTTGGAAGGTGGTGCACCTACCGACGATGAGCGTTACCCACCACACCGGGCACGCTCCTGGAGCCGACCTCTCCGCCCAACTCAGCTACGCGAAGATCCTGTTTGCGCGTAAGCACTATGGACGAGCCCGTGCGACCGGGATCAAGGCTGCGCTTGCCTTGCGCCATGGGCTGCGTGCTAGCTTTGCCGCCGCCGCCGGCAAGCTGCGACCGCGATGGGCCTCGCGGGCGGTCGTCGAGCGACGTGCGCTCGGGGTCGTGTTGGGCACGAGCGAGCCTCCGTTCGCGCGCAAAACCTAGATACGAACATTTGTTATGCCAGGTGACTCCGATCCCGATTACAACCTGAAGGTTGTATGCCTGGATTGGGGTTTCCCCTTCGTGCAGAACGCACACCAACGGCATCCCCCGCGCAAGCCCGCACGAACAGACGACCTTTCGCGCAAAGCCCGCACTACAAGCGCCCTTTCGCGCTCAGTCTCGGCGAGCGAGGCGCTGATAGACCTCGCGCAGAGCGAGCTCTGAGCGGTCCCATGTCAGCTCCATTGCCCGCTCGCGCGCGAGGCGCCCGAGGCGCAGCCTGCGCTCGCCATCACTTGCAAGCTCGCCGATCAGATCTACGAACGCCTTTGGCTCGCCGCAAGGGGCGTACAGCGCCGCGTCGCCTGCGGTGCGGCGCGTCTCGCGCAGGTCGTAGGCCACCACCGGCCGTCCGCAGCCCATGTACTCGGCCACCTTGATCATCGTCGAGCCGTGATTCAGCTCGGTGCCTGGGGCTGGATCGATGCCGATGTCGGCCTCAGCGATCAGTGCAGCCACCTGCTCGTGGGGCACGTGGCCTGTGAAGGTGACGCGGTCCTCGACTCCGGCTCGACGACAGCGCACCTGCAACTCCTCCAAAGCGGTGCCTTTGCCGACGATCATCAGGTGTGCTGCCTGCAGCCCAGCCGCACTCAGGATCTCGGGTAGCTCGAGCACCCCGTCCTGCACGTCCAGCGTGCCGACGTAGACGAGCTTCGGTGCCGTCAGCGAGCCCGCAAGCCCCTGTGGCGGATCGGGGAACTCGCTGATGCGCGGACCGTTGCGCACGACCGTTACATCCTCCGGGGATCGTGGACCGCGCGCTATCGCCAGCTGACGCTGGGTCTCGTTGGTGACGATCACCTGATCGGCGCAGCGGATCGCCGCCTTTTGCGCCAGACGCAGCGCCCGCAGCAAAGTTGAGGAGCCAAACTTGGCGTCGAACAGCTCCGGTGCGGAGTCGTGCATGTCATAGACGACCTTGCGGCCTGCCAGCCGTGCAAGCAGGCCGGCGATGGCCAGCGTGTCCGGAGGTCCGTTGAAATGCAGGACGTCCGCCCCACGTACAAGCGCTAGGAGCGAGCGTGCCAGTAGCTGGGCGTGGGCGATTCCGTACTCCAGGAGATATGACCACGGCGAGCTCTCGGCCCACACGATGCGATAGCGCCGCACCTCGACGCCCTCGATCCGCTCGCGGGCGCTTTGACCTGGGCCGCGCGGTGCAAGCACGGTGACCTGATGGCCTGCCGCCACAAGCGACTCGGCCTCGTTGCGCACGCGCGTGTCCTGCGGATACGTGAAGTTCTCCAGCAGGATCACGACGCGTTGAGATACTGAGCGCCTACCGTTGCTGGCAGCGAATGATTGTTGACCGACCACTAGATATGAACGAGGGGCCGCTTGACCGGCTTTCATAGCGACACGGCGCTCGAGTTCGAACAGCCGCGCAAGCGGGTGAGCGTGCTCGCCTCGCGGGGGACCGCGCGTCCGGCGGTGCTGGACTGGCTGGAGCGCGTCTATCCGGTGCGCTTCGAGTTCGAGGGAAGCAGCGATGCTCGCACGGTCGACGGCGTGCTCGTGCTCGAGGGCGCGCGCTTGGACGAGGCGCCCGAGCACCTGCCGCGGCTTATCCTGGCAGCGGATAAGCGACGCAGCGATCAGGCCACGCGCTCGCCGTCCGCGGCCGTGGACGACGCACACTCAATCGCCGGGCACGATGCGCGTTCAAAGGTCGAGCACGATGGTTCGCGCTCCGCCGCGGTGCAGGACCGGCACGCCATTCCCCCCCAAAACAGCTCGCCCTCATCCACTGTGGCACTGGCCGATGACGGGCGCTTGGCGAGGCCCTTGCGCAAACGCAAGATTGCCGAGCACGCACGCGTCGGCGAGCTGACGCTTACTCCGCACAGCGACCGGGACGTGCTTGCTCGCGTCGAGGAGCGGGCGGTCTGGTGGCAATCCGGCGATGGCAGGCTGCACTGCAGCCTCTACCCCCTTGGCGAGCTGGGGGAAGGACAGACCTTGCGCGACCATCTGTGCCCAGGCTCCTTCATGGGGGTGTTGCCGTTGTTGCACTTCCTCCAGCAATTGCTTGCCGACGAAGGTTGGAAGCTGCCTGCGCCACGCGCGGCGTTCGTGATCGACGATCCCAACCTGCACTGGCCCTCCTACGGGTTCTTGAAGTATCCCCAACTGGCAGAGCACGCCTCGCGCCACGGCTATCACCTTGCCTTTGCGACCGTACCGCTCGACGGCTGGCGGGTGGATGCTCGCGCGGTGGCGACCGTGCGCGAGCATCCCGCGGCGCTCTCGCTGTTGATCCACGGCAACGACCACGTTGCGCGCGAGCTCGCCGGGCTGAGCAGCGACCGCCGGGCCGAGGCGGCGATGGCACAGGCGCTGCGGCGAATCACGGCGCTCGAGCGTGCCTCCGGGCTGAGCGTCGCTCGCGTGATGGCGCCGCCGCACGGCGTCTGCTCTGAGGCGGCGCTACGCGCGATGTTCAGGCTTGGCTTCGAGGCCGCCTGCATCAGTCGGCCCTATCCCTGGCGCGACGGGCTGCCGGCGCCCTCGCCACTGGCCGGCTGGCATCCCGCCGAGCTGGTCGCCGGCGGAATCCCGGTGGCGCCGCGCCAAACGCTGACTACGTCCCGCGAGGATCTTGTCTTCCGTGCGCTGCTTGGCCAGCCGCTGATCCTCCACGGCCACCATGGCGACTTCGCCGACGGGCTCGAGCTGTTGGAGCAGGCCGCCGCGGATATAAACGAACTGGGCAAGGTGCAGTGGGGGCCTCTGGATGGCGTGGCCGGGGGGGCCTACGCTACGCGCCGGATTGACGGCATGTTGCTCGTCCAGATGTACGGCCGCCGCGTTTCGATCGATATTCCGGAGGGCATCGACACATTGCGCGTGCTTGCCCAGGAGCCGCTTGGCGGGGCCGGCTGGCACGAGGTGCGCTACGGCGAGGAGATTGCGCAAATGAGCTTCGAGGAGGGGATTGGCGTATCTGAGACGTTTGCCGTTGGTGCCGGCGGTACGTCCGACCTGGAGTTGGTGGCCGAGTGCCCGCTCGATCCCCTGCAGGTCACCGCGCCACGGCGCAAAGCCTGGCCGCTGGCCAGACGGCTGCTGGTCGAGGGACGCGACCGCCTGCAACCGTTGCTGTAGTCGGTTGGCCGAGCCCTCTGCAGAGACTGTCCCAACCGACGTGCCGGCTTGTCTCAGGTGGGCGCACCAATACAAGTTCGATCCAGCGGTCGGCGTTTAATCTGCATGAGCCGTCCCACGGTGCGCGAGCGCATGCTGCAGACACGTCGGCTGCTTCAAGCAGAAGGGTATGCGGGTATCGCAACACGGCTACGTGCCCGCGCCGCTGATTGGATCTCTCCCGCCGGCAGCGTGCCCTTGCCGGTCGCCCGCCAGGATCTCGTGCGCGCCGCGGAGATCGCCGGCTCCGGATGGGCTCTGCCCGAGCCGCTACCGCTGCGAGACGGAGAGCCGCTGGAGGTTGCTTGGGTTTGTGTGCCCCAGAGTGCTGGAGCCGGTGGCTTCACCACGATCAGTCGACTCGCCTGTGCCCTCGAGAGCGCTGGACACCGCTGCACGATCTATCTGCAGGATCGTCATGGCTGGTCTATCGAGCAGCATCGCCGCACGATGCGCGCGTGGTGGCCTTCGCTGAAAGCCGAGATTCGCGACGCCGCCGACGGCATCGCCGACTCGCACGCGATCTTCGCCACCTCCTGGGAAACCGCCTATCCGGTCCTGACCTCGCCCGCCAAGGGGGCGCGCATGTATCTGGTGCAGGATTATGAGCCGCTGTTCTACGCGGCCGGAAGCAATGCCCTGCTTGCCCAGGCAACCTACCGCTTCGGCTTCCATGGGCTGACAGCCGGGCGCTGGCTGGCCGGGATGCTCGAGCGCGAGTACGGGATGAGCACCGACTGGTTCGACTTCGGCTGCGACCTGGAGCGCTATCGACTGGACCCGCACGCTCAACGCACCGGGGTTTGCCTGTATTCGCGGCCCTCCACTCCCCGCCGTGCGTTCGAGCTCGCCTCCGCTGCTCTGGACCTGTTCGCCGAGCGCCATCCCGAGGTCGACATCCACCTGTATGGCGAGTCGGCGGGCGGACTGCCGTTTGCCGCTACCGACCATGGGCTACTTGCTCCGGACGAGCTGAACGCCCTCTACAACCGCTGCGTCGCCGGCCTCGTTCTCTCTGCGACCAATGTCTCGCTCGCTCCCCACGAGATGCTTGCGGCAGGGTGCATTCCCGTGGTCAACGACGCCGAGCAGAACCGGATGGTGCTCGACAACCCCGAGGTTGTCTATGCGCCGGCAACGCCCTTCGACCTGGCCAACGCGCTCTCGGCGCTGGTGGAGCGAGGAGCCGCCGAGCGTGCTGCTGCTGCTCAGACGGCTGCCGCGAGCGTCGCCAGCGCATCTTGGCAGGACGCTGGGGCGACAATCGAGCGCGTGATCCGCGACGCGGTGCATACCGCCGGCCATACGGGATCGCCCGCAAGCGTGTGATCTGCCGAAGCGTTGCTTTGACGATGCCCGAGACGCTCGATACGCCTGCAATCGTGGCCGGCTCGCCGACTTCCTCTGAGCGGGCAAGCCAGCGGCTGCTCTTGATCTCTCCCGTGCGTAACGAGGAGGCATACCTGGAGCTGATCGCAAACGCGGTCGCGGCTCAGACTCGTCCTCCCGATCTGTGGATTGTCGTGGACGACGGCTCCACCGACCGCACGCCGCAGATCCTCGAGGAGCTGATCCCACGCATCGATTTCCTGCGCGTGCTCGATACCTCCAAGCTGCCCAAGATCGGTGCCGTGCCCGACCGTCTTGCCACTGCCGCGGAGGCGCGGGCGTTCAACCTCGGCCTGAACAGCGTCGCCTGGGAGGACTTCACGCACATAGCCAAGCTCGATGGCGATACCGAGCTGCCGCCCGACTACTTCGAGCGAGTGCTGGGCGAGTTCGAGCGCGACCCGAAACTGGGCCTTGCCGGAGGCGTGTACGCCGATCCCGATCCCAACCCGGATGGGACCGGTTGGAAGGTGGTCGGCATTCCCTCCGAGCACCACGTGCCCGGCACGCTGAAGTGCTATTCGCGCAGCTGCCTGCAGGCGATCGGGGGCATGCAGGAGCGGCTTGGCTGGGACACGATCGACGAGACCTATGCGCGCCTGCGCGACTACCGAACTCGCGCATACCCTGACCTGATTGCCCACCACCACCGTCCATGGGGCAGTGCCGACGGCACGCTCAGAGGTCGGGCGCGCCATGGCGAGTGCGCCTACGTCGTGCACTTCACGCTTCCATGGGTGACCTTGCGAGCTTTCAAGTTGGCGCTTTTGCGCCCGCGGGGGCTCTCTGGCATCGCATTTCTATACGGCTATTTGCGCTCAGCAGTACGACGCGTTCCGCGCGTGGAAGATGCTGAGTTCCGGCGTTTTGTGCATGGCGAGCTGCGCGCGCGGATGCTGGGTGCGCTCCGCCCGAGCAAACGCCCGGCTCAATAGACGCGCCGGGCCTCTAACCCTCGACCAACCCTTCGGGCGCACGCGGTCCCTCTCACCTCTCGACCTACCTTCGCAGCAACCCTTCGGAGCGACCCGGACCGGTCGCTCTCAGCTCAACCTCCAGGCATCGGGACGGTCTTGAGCGTTTCGTCCCAGACGTTGCCCGACCAACTGGTGACCGAGTTTTCGAGATAGGAGGCGACTCCGTATGAGCCATCTTCGGGGTAGTACTTGCGACTGAAGCGATTGCCGGTGATCGTGACCGGACCGACGACTTTGCCACCGCTACCGCTGCCGCCGCCGTAGATCGTGTAGCCGCCGCCCGCCATCAGGTTGTTTGTGATGGTGAGCGTCGTCTGATCGCCGAAGTCGACGCTCGCGAAAACGACCGCTGTCTGTCCGTTGGGGTTGAGCATCGTGTTGTGGTTGACGATCAGCGGGCCCGCGCCGCCTCCGTAATAGATGTCCTCATAGTGTTCTTCGGGGATCGTGGCGCCCGTCTCGTCGATGAACGATTCCGAGAGGTCCATCGCTCCGGCCAGGCACTCCGTGCAGTAGTAGGCGTGCAGGTGTTCGATCGTGGTGTCGGAGTCGTTGCTCATGATGCAGTACTGCGTGACGTTTACGCCGGTGACGGCGGCACCATGGCAGGTGACGTTCTTGATGATCGTGCCGGTGACACCCGGCTTGATCCAGATTCCGCGGCCACCGCATGATTTGCCGCACGTCTGGGTTCCTTCGACCGTGATTTCGGAGTCTTCGATCGTGGTGTTGTTGGCTTCGACGCTGATTTCGGCGTCGAGCGCGATGTCCTTGATCGTGGTTCCGGCTTTGTTGACCGCGATGTTCTGCGATTCGCTTTTCAACGCGGTGCCAGCCGGCACGCCGGTGTTTGTGGCGTCTGGGTACCCACAGGCTGAGGGGACTTTGATGCAGTTGGTCTGCTGTCCACCCACGCTTGTTTCTTTGGCGACGGCCGCGGTCTGCGCGCTCGTGGCGGAAGCTTTGCCAACGCTGTTGCCGGCGGTGACGACCACGTCGAGCGTGTGGCCGACGTCGCCTGCCACCGGTTCATAGCTCGAGCTAGTCGCACCTGCGATGTTCGTGGCGCCGTCCTGCTGCCACTGGTAGCTGTAGCTGATCGGGGTGCTCCCGGCCCAGCTGCCGGTGGTCGCGCTCAGCGTTTGGCCAACTTCAGCGGTGCCGTTGATCTTCGGCGCCGCGGTGTTGCTTGGCGCGGTCGGCGGTGGGGGCGGCGGCGGTTCGGGGGCCACGGTGACATTGTGCTCGACGGTGGCCGACTGACCGACCACGTTGGTGACCAGCAGGCGTATGTACTGGATGCCGGCGGTCGAGAACGTCAATGAGATGCTCTGGCCGCTGCCGAGCCGTGTCTGCGGCGGGATCGGCTGATTCGGGCCGTCGTCGTTCGACCATTCGTACGTGCAGGGACCGCCCGGGCATGTCGAGCTGGAGGCATTGAATGTGACCGACTGGCCGACCGTGGGCGAACTGGGGCTGTAGCTGAAGCTCGCCACCGGTTCTTCCGGTGCTTTGGGTTCTTTGGGTTCTTCTGGTGTTTTGGGTTCTTCCGGGGCTTTGGGTTCTTCCGGCGCTTTGCTCACGGTGGCTCCGGAGGCGTAGAACGAGGCGGGGGAATTGAAATAAGAGACTCCAGTGCCCCATGAGGAAGGCAGTTCTTCAAGCGAGTGGGATCTACTTTCCTGCGTTGGTTCCCCGCCCCGTTCCACATCGGCAACCGCGAGCTTGCCACTTGGCGCCAGGGCCGCCAGCCAATATTCCGAGCCGGCGCTCACGATGGCCGGCGGAACTTCGACGCTGTTCCAAGCGTTCGCCGTCGGCTCTTCGATCGTGGCGCTGGTCAACAGCGTCGCCGGGTGTCCTGAAGCGTTGCTGTAGAGCCCGACCACAATCGAAGAGGCTGTACTCGCCTTGGGCACATAGAGGACGAGGCTGTTTACGGTTCCACCGGCCTCGGCTTCGTATTGAAAGGCTTCGGCGGAACCGGCAGTATCGGTGTCGACGTGAGGCTGCACCGTCGTGCTGCCGACCAGAGTTCCGTCGATTTCAACCGGCGGAGTCGTTTTTTTGCCCGGCGGTTCTTTTGTTGGTTCTTTGCCGGGCGGGACTTCTTTGCTCGGCGGAATCGGTTCTTCGCTTGGCGGAACCAGCTGAAGCACCGGCGGCTTGGTCCCTGTCGCTGCCGGACTTGCCCCAGTGCCGAGTGTTGCGGCAGCGCCACCGGACGGCTGCGGCGCCCTGGGGCGAAGATGAAAGACCGTGCAGACCACAGACTTGCCTCTAGCCGCCGAACGACGACTGGAGGACTTGCCCGCGGTGTGCTTGGGCTTGACTACGACACAGCGGGTGAGCTTCGTCTGCCTACGGGACGCCTTCTTCTTCTTTGCGTGCGCTTGCGTGGCCGTTGTGCTTGCCGAAGCGCCGCCGGGCCGTGCGAGCAGCACAAATGAGGCGATTGTGACGACAAAGATCGCCGTGATCGCCAACAGCACGCGCATCCTTACCGCCACGGCAGCAGGTGGGTGGCACTCGGGCACTGTTCCAGATGCTACTGCATAGGACGGATGTTTTTGGCGGATCTCAAATCCGCGTGCGAGCACTGGGCTATTGCGAACGTTTTGTATGGGTGCAAGTCAGGGGTGTCATCCTGATCCCTCCAGCGGCCCGCTCAACGGGACCGTGGCTGGACGCTACCCGCACAACCTCGCTGCAACGGATCGCAAATCGGCCGATTGTCTGCCATGTGCTCGACGCTCTGAGTGCGGCCGGTGTCGATGAGGCCGCCGTTCTCGCGCCCGCGGACCTGATCGAGGAGATCTCGATCTGCATCGAGAGCGACAGCCAGCCGCGCCCATCCGTGCGCTATCTGACCCATCAAACGCAAACCGACCCGGCGGATTCGCTGCGCTCGATCGCGCAGTTCGCGGATGGCGCCGCCATGATCGTGCACCGCTCCGATGGCCTCTTGGGTCAGCCGCTGCGGCCTTTTCTCGACGTGTTGAGCGAAGAGGGTTCGGATGTGGTGCTGCTCGTCGCGCAAGGCGCTCGCAACTCAGAACCCCTGGGACCTTCCACACAGCAGGTGCTTCGGGTGGCCGAGCTCGATCCCAGCAACTCAGCGCTTGGGATGGCGGGTGTTTGCATCCTGGGAGCGGGCGCACTCGAAGATTTGCATTACCCCTCGGCAAGCCCTGAGGTCGAGCTGAGAACCCTCGCCGAGTGCTTGATCGCTCGCGAGAACGCGCGCATGCAGGTGCGCGTCGTGCGCGAGTGGCGTACTTTTCTTGGCGACCCGATCGACCTGCTCGACATGAACCGCGCGGTCTTGGACGGGCTCGAGCCGCAAGCCTCCCTTCCTCAGCGCGACGGCAACCGCTTTGAAGGGCGCGTGTTCATCGACCCGACCGCATCGGTGAGCACGAGCGTGCTCTGTGGGCCGATCATCATCGGCGCCGGCGCCCGCGTGATCGACTCTTATATCGGACCGCATACCTCGATCGGCGAGCGCGTGCATGTCGAGGGCGCTGAGATCGAGCGCTCGATTCTGTTTGCTGGGGCAAGCGTGATCCACGTGGGTGGGCGCCTGGTGGGGAGCATCGTCGGTCGCGAGGCCCGGGTCTTCCGGGACTTCTCGGTACCGCGGGCGATGCGCCTTCAGGTCGGCGATGGGGACAAGGTCGCCCTCTGTTGAGGCAGCCCCCTAGGAGACTCATGCAGACTTCGTCAATCGGGCGTAGGCAGAAGCTGTAGAGCGTCAACGGGGGCGACTGTTGACTTCGAGCCGCCCCCGACTGCTGCCTAGCTTTCGAATCGGCTCAGCGTTCGACGCTCTTCAACGTTTCGTCCCACATGTTGCCTGACCAGGTGGTGACCGCTTCGTTCATGTACGAAGCAACGCCGTAGTAGCCGCCGTTTGGATAGAACTCACGACTGAAACGGTTGCCGGTGATCGTGACGGGGCCTACCACTTTGCCGCCACTGCCACTTCCGCCGCCGTAGATCATGTAGCCGCCGCCCGCCATCAGATTGTTGGTGATGGTGAGGGTCGTCTGGTTACCGAAATCTACGCTGGCGAATACAACCGCCGTCTGGCCCTGCTGGTTGAGCATCGTGTTGTGGTTGACGATCAGCGGACCGCCACCACCACCGTAATAGATGTCCTCATAGTGTTCTTGGGGAATCGTCGCGTCGCTCTCGTTGATGAAGGAATTCGAGAGGTTCATCGGCCCCGCAAGGCACTCCGTGCAATTGTAGGCATACAACTGCTTGATGGTCGTAGCCGAGTCGTTGCTCATGATGCAGTACTGGGTGACGTTGACCCCAGACAGAGCGCCGCCGTGACAGGCGACGTTCTGGATCAACGTACCGGTGACGCCGGGCTTTATCCAGATTCCCCGCCCACCACAGGATTCACCGCATGTCTGGGTCCCGTTTACCGTGACATCGGTGTCTTCGATCGTCGTATTGTTTGCTTCAACACTGATCGAGCCTTCCAGAGCGACGTCCTTGATCGTCGTTCCAGGAGTGGTCACTGTGATGTCGTTTGTTTGGGATTTCAAGGTCGTGCCGGCTGGTACTCCCGTGTTGGTCGAGTCCGGGTAGCCACAGGAGGACGGCACTTTTATGCAGTTGGTCTGCCCGCTGCTTGATTCTTCTTTCTTGACTTCTTTGGGTTCTTCTTTGACAACTTCTTTCGGTTCTTCTTTTGGCTGTTCTTTGACTACTTCTTTTGGTTCTTCTTTGACGGCTTCTTTAATGACGGCCGTCGTCTCGGCACTTGAAGCGGATGCAGCGCCGGCACTGTTGCCGGCGCTCACGACGACGTCGAGTTTGTGGCCGACATCCGTCGCTGCGGGCGCGTAGTTAGAGCCGGTGGCGCCAGCTATGTTCGTGGTTCCTTCGCGCTGCCACTGGTAGGTGTAGGTCATCGGGGTGCTTCCGGCCCATGTGCCCTTGTTCGCACTGAGCGTCTTTCCAACCTGGGCCGTACCGCTTACGGTCGGGGACGTCGTGTCGCTCGGCATCGTCGACGCCGGCGGCGACGGCTGCGATTCCGCCGCAAGCGCAACGTTGTGCTCGACCGTCGCGCTCCTACCTGCCGCATCGGTGACTACGAGGCGCACATACTTTGTGCCTACTTCGTGGAAGGTGAATGATGTCGTCTGTCCGCTGCTCAGCGGCCACAGAACCGTGCTCGGCCGAACGTTTGACCCATCGTCGGACCATTCATACGTGCACGGCCCATCCGCGCAAGTGGAACTGGTCGCGTTGAAGTCAACCGGCTGCCCGACGGTAGGAGCAGTAGGTGTGTATAGGAATGCCGCCGTGGGGGCAGCCGGGAGCGTTTCGACCGGAGGAGTTTTTCCGACCGGAGACGTTTTTTCGACCGGAGGCGTTTTTTCGACCGGTTCAATCGGAGGCGGCGAATCGACGATCAAGCTCGCTCCGCTGACATAGTCGGAGATCGGGCAGGTCGAGGATGTCGCACCTACGCTCCAAGACGAAGCCAGCGCCTTTAGGCCGGGCTGCGCGTCGGTCTGACTTGCGCAAGAGCCAGCGCTACGATCGCGGATCCGGAGCGTCCCATTCCCACCCAGTACCGCAAGCCAATAGGTTTCACCGCCGAGCAGAGCGGTTGGCGCAAGCGACACCGTGTTCCAGGCGCCGGCTTGGGCGTTCAAGATGGTTCCCGTACTCAACAACGAGCCGGGGTTACCGGAAACATTGCTATACAAACCGACGGTCAGAGTACGTGCCGCGTTGTGAGAGTCGACATAGACGTGCGCCAGTTCGCTGCTCCCAGAGACAGAAGCCTGGAAACTGAATGCCTTGGCATGGCCTGCCTTGAGGGAGTCTATATGCGTCTCCACCGCGCTGTCTCCGAGTAGCGTTGTCGTAGAGATGGTCGCCGCCGCGCGCGAAGCAACGGTTGGGGCGATGCTTTTGTGGCGAGGCTTGTGCTTGTGTTTCGCTCCGCGGCGGACCGCGCGGGAGTGTGATGCACGAGATGTTGCATGGTGGGAGGATTGACCCGCCAACGCCGATGGTGCAGCGAAGGCAGCCAGTAGTGCGACTACCGAAAAAGAACGTATTAGAAGCTTGAGCATCAACCGCCTCCGAGCATGGATGGGCATGTGCTCACCCTTCGGCGCGACCCCATCTCCTCTTTACTCCTAGGGCCACATTCCGGACGCCTTTCCCTCAATTAGGGTAAATCGCCGTAGGGCAGCATCGGTCAACTGCCCACGTACATGTCCGCCGAAACCCCCAATCAGCCATGCCAGGCTCGATTCGACTATGTTCGGCCTGTGAGCAGTTCAGGCAATGCCCTACGCGTCGTCCTCGCGGACGACCACCACTTCTTTCGCGAAGGTCTGCGCGACATGCTGGAGAGCGCCGGCGTTGACGTCGTGGGCGAGGCCAAGGACGGAGCCGAAGCGGTAGCGCTGGCAGGCGAGCTCGGACCGGACTTGATCGTGCTCGATCTCGACATGTCCGACACTCCCGGCGCTGAGGCGCTGCGCCAGATCGCAACAATAAGCCCCCAGGTCCGTATGGTCGTTCTGACCACAACGCTCGAGGAGGCCGATGTGCTCGAGGTGCTGGACGCGGGCGCCTGCGGCTACATCCTCAAGAGCACGCCCGCGGATGAGCTGATCGACAGCATCCGTCAAACGGCCAGCAGTCATGTTGTGCTCTCTCGAGAGGTCGTATACGCACTCACGAGACATGCAAGTCCCAATGACCACGCCGCCAGGCAGATACGGCCTAGCACCGACGGATTGGAGCTGACCACGCGCGAGAAGGACGTGCTGCGGCTATTGGTAGAGGGGGCCGATAACGCCGCGATCGGGCTGGAGTTGTCCATCAGCCGACACACCGTCAAGCAACATGTGACGAACATCTTCGAGAAGCTCGGTGTCCACAGTCGCGTCGAGGCCGCCGTGTTTGCCGTACGGGCAGATCTCGTCTGACGACTGGCGCCTCCGCCTCGACAAGGCGAATGCCGCGGAGCTCAACCGGCGGCGGCGAGAGGCTCGATCGCGCGGATCGCCGCGTCTCGGTCAGCGACACCGAGCTTGGTCACTCCAGCCGATATGTGGCGGCGAACGGTGACCGGCGAGAGCGAGAGCATGTCGGCGACCTCGATGGTCGTCAAACCCGAGCCGAGCATCCGCAGGATCTCCGACTCCCTTGGCGTCAGCTGCACGTTGCCCACGCGCACCGGGCTTGGGCCCGCAGCGACGGTGAAGGCGCGAAACTCCTGCAACACACGTCCGACAAGCGTGCGCGGCAAGGCTGCCTCCCCCTTGAGCACGCCGCTGAGCGCCGCCGGAAGACGGTCGGGGCTGGTGTCCTTGGGCAGGTAACCCATAGCTCCCGCCCGCAGCGCGGCGAGCAGATCCTCGGTATTGGTGGAGACAGTCAGCATGACCACAGAGGTTGCCGGCGCTGCTTCGGCAACTCGACGCGCTGTCTCTATGCCTCCTCCAGGGATGGAGACGTCGAGCAGGCAGACGTCGGGGCGCTCGCGTATGACGGCACTGACGGCGCTATTGCACTCGGCTGCTTCGCCGACGATCTGGAAGCCACCGCGCATGAGCGCCATACGGACACCGAGCCGACTCACCTGTTGGTGGTCGGCGATCACGATCGTCGGTTCTACGCCGCTCACGACGGCCGCCCTAGAGATCCAAGAGCACCACGAAACGCGGTCCGGTCAACAGTCCCGATTGTGGGCTTTCCTACCGTCCGTGCGGCGGCGCCCCGGCCAAACTTAGCCCAAGCTGACGCAGCACGAACTCGCCCTTGGTCCCTGCTCGCGACGATCATTCCGTGTATGTCCTTTTCCTTTGGGCTCCGTCCCGATGATGAGCGACTCTAATGGTGTCGGCCATCTACCGACTATTCATTAGGCCCGAACTCCTAAGGACACCCGATTCGATAGGTTCGAATGGCTTGCCCCGAATCGTCCGAAGTTAGCCAAATGATACAGATTTTTCGTTTGAACGCGCATTTTGCGGGTAGTTTCTTGCAAAACTGCGCAAATCCCGCATAGAGTTCAATTTATAGGACTTCTTGAGGACGATTTCTGGCCCAAAAATGCGAGTCCTTCGGGGATGATAGATGGCGTACGGGCCGTGTCTGGACAATCCGTACGCGCACGGCTTTCGGCCGTGACAGCCAGACCGGCGACGAGATCAAGCCTGTGTCGGCGTCTTCACGCAGCAGCCGTCGATGATCCCAGTGCCAGTGCCGCTGTAGTAGCCGTCTGGCTGCACCTGCACGCGGTAGTGAGCGCGAGTGCCGGAGCGATACTCGATCGTGCACGACCACGGGTCGCCCAACGGCCCGGAGCCACCCGGCATGCAGCTCACTCGGGTGGGTGGCGTACGCCTATCCGCCGCCACGGGCTCGGGAGCTTGGCCCACGACCGCCTCCACGCGCGCTGCGCTCAACACCGTTGCGCTCGGCGTGCCGAGCGAGCGAGCCTGTTCGACACGGAACAGGTCCTCGCCGCCGCGATTGCGTAGGACGACGGCTGTCGCGGCGATCCCCACGAGGATCGCCAGCCACATGACAGCCGCCGTCGTACGCTTGCCCATCAGGCCCATCTAGCGATGATCGCGACTGCCTTTGTCGCCGTAGCCCTGACTGTCTTTGCCACCATGGCCACCTTTGTCGCCACGGTCGCCTTGACCGCCACCTTGGTAGCCACTTCCTTGACCGCCTTGGTATCCGCCGCCCTGGCCACCTTTATCGCCGCCCTGGCCGCCGCCTTGATAGCCACCGCCTTGGCCGCCTTGGCCACCTTTGTCGCCGCCTTTACCGCCCTGGCCGCCTTTGTCGCCACCCTGGCCGCCTTTGTCGCCGCCTTGGCCACCTTTGTCGCCGCCGCCTTTACCGCCGCCCTGGCCGCCTTGACCACCGCCGCCTTGGCCACCCACCGGATGGCAGCTGCCTTCTTCGAGAACGAAGCCATGCGGGCAATGGGGGACTGGGATCGGAATGCAGTTGCGGCCCTTGAGTTCATAACCGGACGGACATGTCGGAGGAGGCGTGGGAACGCACTTGCCGCCACTCACTTCATAGCCATGGGGGCAGCGCGGGGGCGGGATCGGAATGCAGTGGCGACCTTGCAGCACGTAGCCGCTCGGGCATTCGGGACGGTACTGGCTGAAGCTGGCGCTGCCACCGCCGTCTTTGCCGTTGCCGCCGCCCGCCAGCGCCATCGTGCCGCCGGTTCCGAGCACGAGAAATCCAACCGTGAAAAGTGTCGTCAGGTGTCGCTTCATGAAAGATCCCTTGTGTCGTGAGGATGTGGATCGCCGGACCGCGCTCATCGCCCTGAGCTTCACTCGATCCAGTGCGAGCGGATCGAGCGTTGGGCGCTCATCACGGAGCGCGTCTGCGATGTGCCGGAGGTCGTCGGGGAGATGTTCGTCGTCATGTGAGTGGCTCATGCGACCTCATACGAACGAGCGTCCGGATTCCTGGCTGAAGCTTGCTCGCCTGGACACAAGGACGATAGGAGAGCTGGTGCGAGGCATACGCGACGATGGATTCGAGCGGCTCTACGAGGAGCACGCTCAGGGCCTGTTCGCCTTCCTCAGATATCGGACGGGCGATACGGCGCTGGCCGAGGAACTGCTGGGCGATACGTGCGAGCGTGCGCTACGAGCCCGCAGGCGCTTCGATCCGCGCAAGGGGAGCACCAAGACTTGGCTGTATGCGATCGCGCTCAACTGCCTCTCAGACCACGTACGCAGAAAAGCCGGCGAGGGCAGAGCGCTCGAGCTCCTCGCCACCGGCCCTGGTTTCGTCTCCAGCGAGGAACTGGAGATCGACGAGTTGGCCGATGACGAGCTCGACGGCCTGGCCGATCGCGAGCGACTCGAGCGCGGTCTTGCGAGGCTGAGCGGCGTGGAGCGCGAGGCGATATCGCTGCGCTTCGGCGCCGATCTCACTGTGCCTGAGATCGCAAAGCTCACCGGCGAGCGGCTCGCCACCGTCGAGAGCCGTGTCTACCGCGCGCTCGAAAAGCTGCGCGACACGATGAGCTAGTAGGAAGACGGGACGATCGAGAGATCGTTGCTCTTCAATGCAACTGCTCGCACGACACCGGCATGCTTCACCCATCCCGTGGGGCTGGAGCCACCGAGCTGCTTGGCCGCCTCGCGAGTGAGCGGCTCCCGCGGATTCATGCGTAGGGCCTGCTCGACGTTCGCGTGCGGATCGATGCCAGCCGAAGCCTGCGCGATCGCAAGCGCATAGTAGGTCTCCCAGCTTCCGGGGTCGTGGCTGCGAGCCTCACGCATGGCTGTGATGGCCTGACGAGGCCGGCCACGTTGGATGTCACAGAAGCCGACGATCTCATACGGTTCCGGGCGCACGTCGAGCCAACCGATCGAGGACAGCGCTGCCGGTGTCGCGGCAGCACAATCAGACGCGTACAGCGCGTGCTCTGCCTGGCCGAGCCGCGTCTGCGAGCCGATGATCGACACCGGCAGGGCGACTGTGGCAAGGCAGAGCAGAGCGAGCACCAGGCGCATGTTGTGGCTCGGTATCCAGCCGCTGTCCGCCTGCCCGCCCGCACTCAGCGCAAGACCGGCGATCGCGAAAAAGCCGATCGTCACGACCGGCATCTCCCAGTCCCAGTCGACGCCGGCATGCAATGCCCATACGGTGGCAGCCGCCAGCAAGGCCCCATAGAGGGAGCGTCGCCGTCCGCTCGCCCTCAACCCCAGACCGAGGATCGTCGCGCCCACGAGCACCAGCAGCAGGAGCAGACCTGGAACGCCAAGCTCGGCCATCGCCTGCAGGTAGAGACTGTGCGCATTGATCACATAGGCGAATTGAGAGCGCTCCCGATCCCAAAGCGTCTGGTACATGCCGGCGCCGGCGCCGTGAAGCGGCGAGTCCCTGAAGCCACGCAGAGCAACTTGCCACAGCGGCGTGCGCCCGTCATTGGAGGGATCTGTCAAGCGCTGGCGCAGATCGCCGCCCCTGACGGTGGTGGAAGCACCGCCGATGAAGCGATCCCAGTCGTGAGCGAGAGCGTGGGGCGCTCCAAGCGCGAAGAACGCAAGCACAGCCGCCGCAACCGCGACGGGCATCGCGCCACGTTTGAGCATCGCGTCGAGTCGTGGCGTGCGTGTCCAGCGCCTCAATCGCGGATCGAGCACTGTAGCGAGCAGCAACCGTGCGGCCATACTCACAAGCACGCACACGCCTGCCACAAGTGCCACATGGTGGCCCTGAGCGACAGCCCGGGGGGTCGTCGGATCGAGCGTGTCCAGCAGGTTGGCCCGATAGGCGAAGAGGATCAACACTGCTGTCGTTGGAATGACCGCAAGCACTGCGCTTGGCAGACCCCGGGGACGCGCCACGAGCACGTACACCACCAGGCCTATCCCACAGGCAAGCATCGCTCCACGAGAGAACGTGAAGAACAGGGTGAGCGCCAACAGCGGCAGCACGCCGGCGGCAAGCACGCGTGCGACGCGCCGTTCGCCAAGGCTGCAGCTGAGATGGAAGGCGAGCACGATCCCGAGCGCGGTGAGCAGACCCAGTGTGTTCCAGTAGGTCACCGGGTAGCTCAGGCGCTCGTTGGAAACGCCTGGAGCGGTGTGCCACACGCCAGGGAGCAATCGGGTCACCAGGCCCGAGACACACACAATCGACACACCGAGCACCAGACCCCTTACCAGCCAGCGCAGGTTGTCCGTACTTGCTCGCACTGTCCCGAACAAGACGAGCACGAGCAGGTACAGCCAGGCGCGGTCGAACTCGATCAGGGCTCGGCTCATCGAGTGCGACCAGATCCCCGAAGCCAGCGTCAGCGCCGCGTAGCAGGCGAGTGCCATTATCGCCACAAGCGTCATCGGCGCGAGACCTTCGAAGGGATGGCGTGCCTGCACGATTCGCACGAGCAAGATCTGCGTCAGCACGAGCGCCGCTACCGCAGGGGTTCCGGGAAAGTACCCACCGGCATTGAACCCCAGGAAGACGATCAGCGCCCCAGGCAACAGCATCAGGCCGATGAGCCCAAGCTCGCTCAGAGAAACGACGGACGTATCCTGCGCACTGCGCGCGTCAGCTCCGATCGCTATGCCATTGGCCACCGGCGCATCGTAGTCGCGGCTCCAGGGGCGCTGGACGAGTGTTCGAGCAATCGATCAGCCCTACGGCACCTCCACATACACAGCAAATGCGCGACCAACCCGAGGACGGTCCAATGCGTTGGAAATAGCTGTTTGGCGGCGCTCCATGCCTTGTCCGTGGGCCGAACCACCTTACCCTCCCAGCGAACAGAGTCATTCCGACCAACGAAAGAGTCGAAGTGTAGCCGCAGATGGACCATATGCTGTAGCCTTTGTTGGGGCAGGCGCGGAGGTCTAGGGGCTTCGCGCCTTACTAAGACGAGTTTGAATGGGCATCCTTGCGGATCGCAAGACATGGGCCAGACCGGTCCGTTTTGCGACCACGCGAGTTCTCGTGAGGAGGAGGATCGATGAGACGTAGCATGGGGACGATTCCGGCCGTATTGACGATCTCGATTTGCGTGCTGGCGCTTCTCGCGAGCATCGCCGGGCCTACGTCGAGGGCCTCGGGCGGCATCAAAGGTCCCGTAGGCATTCAGGCAAAGACGGTGGATCTCGTGGAGAACGCCAACCTCAAGCTCATCAGCGAAGAGGGAGCGGCCCTTGTCGAGCATGGCCAGGCCACCGGCACGTATAAGGCGCCCGTGACCGCCACCTTTACGATCCATCCGAAAGCGGTGACGGCGACCGTCACGGTCTACCCTCATGGGGGCTCGATAACCGGCGTTGCCCAGGCCAACTACGTCGTACAGAACAGCACCGGCTACTTCGGCGGAACACTCACGATCACACATGGTACGGGCAGCTTCGCGCATGCTTCGGGCAAAGCCCTCGGCATTAGTGGAACCATCGACCGCTACAACTTTGCCATAACCGTAAGAGCCCACGGCGAGGCCAACCTGTAGCTCGGGGTAGTGCAATGAGATTCATCGGAGCGTTCGCGCTCACGCTCGCTGCCTGTGCATGCATCGCTAGCTCTGCCGGCGCCGCACAGACCGCCAAGCTGCAGGTCTCGCTCGACCCCGACGTGGCAGGTCAGCGCACGACAATCGAGATCTCGCTGCGTATGAAGGGCCCGGGCGGTTCTCTCCCCGCCCCGATGAGCAGCTTCGACCTTCGCCTCCCCGCCGATATGGGGATCGCGACCACAACGCTTGGACAAGCCAACTGCCAGCCCACACGTCTGCTCGACGCGGGACTGAACGGCTGCTCGGCCAATGCTCGCATCGGCTTCGGAAACGCCACCGCTGTGGTGCCGGTCGGCTCCCAGAGCATCCACGAGAGGGCATCGCTCAACGCACTCATGGGACCGGCGGTCGAAGACCATCTTGAAGTGCTGTTCTACGTCGAAGCGCTGGAACCCGTCTCGGCGCGCTTGGTTCTCCCCGGCACGGTGCAGGAAGACGTGCATCCATACGGCGAACAACTCGACACCTCCGTCCCTCTGATTCAGACATGGCCCGAAGGCCCTGACCTCGCGCTGGAAACCTTCTCTTCGACGATCGGGCCACTGCATCTCACCTATTTTCGAGAGCTTGACGGCAAGACCGTCCCCTACCACCCGCACGGCATCAGGATTCCGCGCATATGCCCCCCGGGCGGTTACCCTTTTTCAGCGCTGCTCAACTTCCAGGACGGCACTCATACCAGCGCCGCGTATCGCGTCCCCTGCACTTCGGCATCATGAGACGGAGGGCGCTGATCGCCCTGAGGGTCGCAGTCCTAGGCACAAGCCTAATGGGCATCTCCATCGCACCCGCGCGCGCTATCGGCGCGCAAGCCAAACCGTTTGCGATCACCGCCTTCTCCATGCGTACCACCCGCGCCACCCCAGTGCCATATGGCCCTGGCCTGCCCGGATACGGGTTCGTCAACGAACCGTATTCCTTTACTCAAGCGGGTGGCCATCCAGATTCGCTGACAAGCATGATCGAGTTCGCCTCCGAAGAAGTCAACGAAGGCCGATCGATCCCGACACACAACCTGAAGGACTTGGTAATCGACCTTCCGCCAGGATTGGTGGCCAACCCACTGGCCGTCGCCCGATGCCCGCGCACCCACGCCATCGACGACGGGATTTGTCCCGTCGACTCACAGGTGGGTGTGTTCGTGCTGCACTTCGCAGGCGACAAAACGATACTTGGGCCAATCGTAGATTTGACCCCGGAAGCCGGTCAAACTGCCGAACTCGGCCTCGTGACGCCATTGAAAATCACGGTTCCCTTGCCCGGACATATTGTGCGCACATCGGCAGGATACGCGTTTGCCCTTGTCGCCAACGGCCTCCCCACGCTCGAAATCACGGGCATGGAAACCACGCTGTGGGGTGTGCCGGCGGAAGCTGTCCACGATCCCCTGCGTGGACTCAACTGTACAGCGGAGTCGGTACAGCAACAGTGGACTTGCGAAGGCGGCGGCACTAAAAGCGACGAAGCCTCCGTGCCCTTCCTGACGATGCCAAGCGACTGCGCGGGGGGCCCCCTGAGCGGGACGGTGTGGGCCGACTCCTGGGAAGAAGCGGGCCGCTACGTACAGGCAAAATCGACCTTTCCGACAACCACAGACTGCAGTCGCCTGCCTTTTGCGCCTGAAATTGAAGTGAGGCCGGATACGTTGCTCGCAGATGCGCCTGTGGGCTTGACCGTGAACGTCGCAACTCCGCAGAGCGAAAGCGCCCAGGAGGTCGCTGCGCCGCAGTTGCGCACCACACGCATGACCTTGGCGCAAGGTTTGTCGATCAGTCCGGGGGTGGCCGACGGCCTGCAGGCGTGCGGACACGGCGGCACCCAAGGAATCGACATCCCAACAGGCCTGAACGCCGAGAGCGAACCACTCGCTCCTGACGAAGTGGGTGAAGGTGAAGAACCTGGCCCGGGCGGCGAAGCGCGACTCGCGCCTGGCCATTGCCCGCAAGCGTCGATCGTGGGCAGCGCCGAAGCAGTCACGCCACTGCTGGCGAGTCCGATCAAGGGACGCGTATATCTCGCAGCGCCCGATTGCGGCGGGCCTGACCAAGCGCCTTGCACCGAAGCAGACGCGGTTGACGGAAACCTCTACCGCATGTACGTCGAACTCGGTGGCAAACCAGGCGGGGAAGGTCTCGACATCAAGGTCGAAGCAAAGGTGCAAGCCAACCTGGCGACCGGCCAACTCACACTGACGCTGATTGAAAGTCCGCAATTGCCTATCAGCAGGTTGAGCATCAACCTGACCGGCGGCCCCCGTGCACTACTCGACAATCCCGCCACCTGTGGACCGTCAAGGACCACATCGGATCTGCAAGCGTGGAGCGCACCGGGCACGACCCCAGCACCTGAAAATCTACTCGTGCCGGGTACACCCGACGCCGACCCCTCTTCCTTCTACGAAGTGACGGGCTGCTTCGATGGTCCTTTCCATCCTGGGTTTCTCGCCGGAACGGTCACACCCCGGGCCGGAATGTTCAGCGCCTTTACGTTCGAGGTCACGCGCAGCGACCGCGAACCATACCTATCCCAAATACAGGTCCAGGCTCCGACTGGACTCTCCGCAATGCTATCGAGCGTGCCTCCCTGTGGGGAAGCGCTCGCCAACGCTGGACGGTGTCCCGAAGCCTCATTCATAGGCAGCACACTGATCTCCTCCGGCGCCGGGTCGCTGCCCTTTGAATTGCCAGGGCGCATATATCTCACGACCGGATACCACGGCGCACCGTTTGGCTTGAGCATCGTCACCGACGCGATCGCTGGACCACTGGACCTCGGACTGATGGTGATCCGCGCGCGGGTGGATGTCAATCCGCAAACCGCGGCTATTGAGATCACAAGCGATCCGCTGCCACAGATCGTGCTCGGCGTACCGCTGCGTGTACAGAAGGTGGCACTCGACATCGACAGGCCCGGGTTCATGTTCAACCCCACGAACTGCAACCCTCTGGTAGTAGCCGCTGCAGTCACGGCAACCCAAGACGCGAGCGCTGAGGTCTCCAACCAGTTTGCCGTCGCCGATTGCAGAAGCCTTGCTTTCAAACCCAAACTCGGCGCCTCTACCAGTGGACGCACGAGCTATACAAGCGGGGCAAGTCTCGACGTCAAGCTTGCATTCCCAGATACAAAGCAGGGCACTGAAGCAAACCTCGCGCAACTCAAGGTCGCGCTGCCCAAACAGTTGCCGTCGAGGCTCACCACCTTGCAGAGCGCTTGCCCGGAGACAATTTTCGGGGCCAATCCTGCAGCGTGCCCAAAAGCCTCGGTCGTCGGCATCGCCAGAGCGCGCACTCCTGCGCTGGCAGGCGTGTTGACGGGGCCCGTCTACTTCGTCTCCCACGGGCGCGACGCGTTCCCTTCGCCGGTTGTCGTGTTGCAGGGCGACGGGGTAAGCATCGTTTTGCGCGGCTCCACTACAGTCGAGAAGTCGGGGCTTGCGCGCATCGACTTCGACGCACTCCCAGACATGCCCATCAATAGCCTGGAGCTGTATCTACCGCAGGGACCGCACTCGGTTCTGAGCGCCAATACGGACCTCTGCGCGCTTACCAGGACATTGATGGTCAGGCGCAGCGCGCTCGAGCGTGTAGGCGGACGTGCTGTTCGCCGCGTCATTGATGTGCGTAAACGCGTTCGTGCGAACCTGCTCATGCCCACCGAACTCGTCGCCCAGAATGGCGCCGTCATCCATCAGAGCACGAAGATCGAAGTGGGCGGATGCACAGCAAGCAAAACGAAGACAGCGAACAAGGCACCGCCCAGCAAGACCTAGCCGACACTCTCAGCGCCGGCGCGTGCCTTGTGGTTAGCCGACTTCGACGTGTGGCGGCCTCAGCCGATCCGTATCGCTGCGCTGTATGCAGAGACATGTGAGCCGTCGAATACCTGCACGAGTGCTTGGTACACGCCGCGATGGCGGATGCGCACGACGGCGCTGAAGCTTGAGACTGTCGGCGTACTGGACTTGACGATAGTCCCGCCCTGATTGATCGAGGGAGCCCCGCGGCGCAGTAGTTGGAAGCCGACATGGGCCCCCAACTCAGCCGGAGTGATCGTTCCGGAGAAGCGCACGAACTCGCCACGATGTGGACGGTGCACGCGACGCACGTGCAACGTGACCCGCACCGCGACGCCCTCGACCACGACAGGACTCGTGATGTAGGGCGCACTGGTCGTCACGACACGCAACTGCGTGTTGGTCAGGAGGCCGACGACGGGGAAGGAAAAGCTACCTGTCGAGCTCGTGACCTCGAAATTACCGAGCGTTGTAAAGCCCGCCACATATGGAAAAGGGTTGGTTTGCAAGGCCACCACGCGACCCGCGTTGCCGGTGCCCGTCAGTGTGCCTTGCACGGCGAAGGGATCCCCAAGAGGAACAGGGTTGGGGGTGCCGGCGATCTGAAGCGATAGCGGGACCTTGGGTGTTTTGAATATGCGGTCCACGCCGGGGGTTGCGCCGTTCGCGCTGGTCGCGAGAATCCGGTAGTGATAGGTGGTGTTCGCTTGCAGACCGCCAATCGCCTGACTGACCTGGATCGTGGACCGTGCCTGACCTCCGGGGGCCAGAGAGGTTTGGCCACCGTAGAACTTGGTCGTTCCGTATTGGAAGACGTAGTTCGTCGGGTGAGCCTTCGCGTCGAGGGACCCGTGTAGCACGGCAGAAGAAGGGGTCACGCTGGACACACCGCCCGTCGAGGCGGCGGGCAACGGCCCGGAGGCGGCGAGAGTGGAAGTCACAAACGCGCTCGACACGAGGGCCGCCAGCAGTCCAACGACTGCACGACGGCCCACGCGATGCCTTGAATTCGCTGCCAGACTCCTCTGCATGCCTGCTGAGTTACCCCTCATGCCTCTTGGTAACCCCAAACTCGTGCCAGAGTCGCGCCCCGAGCCTCCCTGTTTGAACTCCTAGAGGATCAGGTCAAAGGGGAAAGCTGACGGCAACAAGCGCGAAAGCCCATAACCCGTCCCGATCTCAAATGGGCTGAGTGCGCGATCGAAGACCTTGACTTCGTCGATACTGCCGCTGAAATCGGTCCCCGAGCATCCGGCGTAGTCGCCAATCAGAAGATTGTTCGACGTGTACAGCCCATAAGCGATCGGGGCCGTATCCGGCGTTCCCGAGCCCACTTCCCGCCCGTCGACATAGAGTTTTACGCTTGAGCCGTTGTAGGTTCCCACCACGTCGTGCCACTGTCCATTCCAGACACCCGCTCCGGCGTCGGGCGAGATCGTCCACGACAAGCCCGTGTTGCTGGCGACATAGAACTCGAGTCCGCCGTTGGCGCCCGTGTAGAGGCCGTAGGAAGCTGCCAGACAGCCCTCCGCACCCTTGGCAACGATGTACTTGTAGTCGCCCGGACCGCTACCGGCCTTTACCCAGGCGCTGACGCTTATGGCTCCGGGCTCCAGTGAGGAGTTGTCAGGTACCTCAACCGCCGAGGCGTTGCCGTTGAAGCTGACCGAACCCTGAAAGCGGCCCGGAGCCCACTGAGCGAGTCCTTCGAGATGGCCTTCGTTGCGATGCCCCGAGGAATCGCGCGCAACCGTGCCCTTGCCTTCGTTGAAGGACCATGCGCCGACCGGCAGGATATCCGCCCCTGCGGGTGCTGCCGCCGTCAAGAGAATCGCCGCCGCGAGTCCCACGATTGCCTTGGCCGTCCTCATCAAATGACCTCCGTGTCGCCTTGGGTTTGCTGCACTTGATGTGCCAGTCACCCAGACAACGTGCACCAGTAGATATTCCTTTCGCGCACGTACTTGCGCGTGCGCGCGCTTAGGCGCCTCCTAGCCGCCAGCTTTAGCCCTTGACTGTCGGCACCTGCGCCTCCGGCGAGGCGACACCGTTGGGCGAGACGCGGATGCCAGACGGTTGCTCGGGCTTGGCGGGCGCGTAGTCATAGCTATAGCCATAGCCGTAGGAGCCGAGCCGACCAGCCTTGAAGCCGTTTGCGACGACGCCAAGCAGGGGGGCTCCGGCAGCTACCAGAGTCTCATGCAGGCGCATGGCGACATCGCGCCGATTACGTCCTACCCGACCGACGATGATCACGCCGTCGACCTTACCCAGCAGCGGAAACGCATCAGACACGACAGTCAGCGGAGGCGTGTCGACTACGACCAGGTCATATGTAGATCGCGCTCCGTCCAGAAGATTTTCCATAGCTCTACTCTCAATCAGCTCTCCAGGATTCGGCGGTAGCACGGGTCCCGCGAGAAGGACATCGAGCGTGCGTGTCCTGGAAGCATCGTTGCCTGGCCGATCGAGGGAGATCGATTGAATCGCGTCGTTGATAGGGACCGCACCGATCAATACGTCCGAGAGACCTGCTCCAGCATGGATTTCAAGCTGCTGCGCCATCGTCGGCCGACGCAGGTCGGCCTCGACGAGCAACGTACGCGCGCCCATTCTCGCCGCGGCGCCGGCCAGATGCCGAGCCACTGTCGTCTTTCCGTCCCCGGGGACTGCTGAGGCCACAAGCAGCGTCCGCAGCTCCTTGTCGACATTGAAGTAGCGCAGGTGCGCGCGAATCAGATGGAATGCCTCCGCCTCGCTGCCCATCAAGGCTCCGCCCGACGCGGATCCTCGCTTAGAGCGCGATAGGGCACCGCTCTCCGGCACCACTCCAAGCAACGGCAAGCCGTAGACCGCCTCCAGATCCTTGGGCTCACGGATCCGTCGGTCGAAACGCTCGAGCAAGAAGGCGATGCCCAGGCCAAGCAACAGGCCAAGCACTGCCCCCAAGGCCGTGTTTCTCGCTGTCTTGGGCGAGGACGGAGATGTCGGGACAGATGCAGCCTGTGCGATCTGCACATTGCCGTTGCGTAGTTCGGCGAGAACCCCGAGCGATTGTGCGCGACTCTCGAGCGCCAGACCTGAGGTGCCAGCTCTTTCCGCAGGCGTTAGGGCCCCGAGTTGCTTGCTGACGAGGGCAAGCGCAGACGCGTAGTACCTGTGATTGCTTTCCTGTTGCTCGAAGACGAACCGCTTTGCGTAGGTATTGGCAATGGCCGCCGCCAGCGTGGGCGAGGCAGCGGTAGCCGCCACGTTCACAACGTTGGATTCGCCCAGAGCGCTGATGCTCAAGGCTTCTTTGATCTTTTCCTTGGTCTGTCCTTGACCCAAATGACTCGCCGTCTTTTCGGCCATGTCGCCGAGCTGTACAAGCTTTAGGTTTGTGTTCTCCTGCGCTTGTTGGTTGTTGACGCTTACCGCCTGCAGGCCGGCCGCCTGCTGGTTTGCCTGACTGTCGTTGAAGACCAGTGAGGCTGTGGCCGTGTACTTCTTCTGCTCGCGCTTGGAAAATCCGTAGGCGGCGCCCGTGACAAGCACCAGGCAAAGCAAGATCCACGGTGCCCTCCGACGCAGGCCACCCAGAGCGAGCTCCAGGCTTTGATTTGTCTGCTCAGCGTCCATCACAGCTCCTTTACAGTAGATCCAGCCCAATCGTCGGCCCTACGGGCCATCTCGCGAGCATCTTCGAGAGCCGTCAAGTAGGCCCTCGACACGTCAGCCCAGGCGTACCGTTCACCCACAACCGCACGACCGTGCCGGGCAAAACGGTTTTGAACAGTGGGATCACCCAAGGTAGTTACAAGTTTCGAGGCAAGCGTCGGCGCGTCGAGCGGGAACAGCTGCTCGCCACGCTCGACCACCTCTTGGTTGAATTCCGTGTCGAGGGCGAGAGTGGGCGCCCCTGCCCCAAGCGCTTGTAGCAAGGCTGGATTGGTTCCCCCAACCGAGTGCCCGTGCACATACACACCGCAATTGGCCCATAGCTGCGTGAGCAGCTCCTGATCGTGCACGTGTCCGAGCCACTTGATCTGCCCACGGTCGTCCAACTCGCGCAAGCGAGCCTCGAGCGGCGAGGGATAGTTGGCCGAGCCCACGATCACCGCCTGTGGTCGGGTGCCATTCAGGAGCTCCAAAGCATCCAGGGTCAGCTCCACGTTGTTCTCTGGGATCAGCCGCGCGACGACCAGTGCATATGTGCGCGGCGTGAGCCCGAGCGAACAGACTCGATCGTCTTGTGCTCTGTCGAGCACGGGCGCCCCGTATGGGATGAATCTCGCCGACACGTCGAACAGTCGCTGCCAGATCCGCGCGATCGCCTGCGAGTCGGCGACCAGTACATCGGCGTGGCGTGCCGTCATCGCAGCTCCGCGATAGAACACTTTCTGCGCCGCTTTGCTCCACTTGCCTCGTTCCCACTCGATCCCATCGGTGTTCACCACCGTCGGGATGCGCCGCGCCTTCAGCAGCGGCAGGTAGAAGCCATTCGCGACGTTCAACACCAGGGCAGCGTCGTACCCACGCAGAGCCGCATCGACGTTGGAGCTCGCCCCGAAGCTCAAAGTCGACAAGCTCTTCGAGTCGAGCCCCGGCGTCCAAATGCAGCGCACGCCTTCGACAGAGGTCGATCGGCTGCGCCCAGCGCGCTGGCGACAGTAAACAGTCACCTCGTGACCCTGACTGACCCACTCCGGCGCGAGCTGCCGCACCAGCGTCTCATATCCACCATAGGTACTCGGGAATCCGCGACTTCCGATGATTGCCAGCTTCATTGCCTGACCGCCTCCCCCAACTCGCGCTGCGCGGAATCGTTTGCCATACCAAGTCGATCGAGCAGAAACTCCGCCTTGGCCTGCCAGGAGGTCTCCGCCGGCAATGCAACCGGCTCACGCGGGATCTCTCCGGCACCCCGCCCACCGAGGAGGTCCGTGAGAGCCTGCAAAACCTCTTCCCTGGGCACGGCACGAACGCCCTCCAGCGCACGCTCCCACCCGATCACGCGCGTGGAGACCGTCGGCAGACCGGCCGCGCGGTACTCGTACAGCTTGATCAGGTCTCCGCCGACCTCGAACTCTCCGAGCCGGTGTGGCGCCCAAGCCACATCCCACTTGCGCATGATGTTTGGGTAACGGTCATAACGCACATCTCCCAGCAGCACAACATTGGGAATTCGGCGCAGAGCACGAGCCTGCTCCTTGGAGAGCACGGGCCCGGCGAACTCGAAGCGCACATGCGGTAGAGCCTCCGCGACTGAGCCGACCAGCTCCACGTCGACACGGAAGCCGAGCTTACCCCCGTAGCCAACCGTCACCTGCTTGTGCGCGCACGGCGACAGCGCGAAGCGCTCGGGATCGACTCCATTGCGCAGCAAAAAAGCGTCGTCGCGTCCAAACCTGCGGGCTAGAGCCAAAGTAGCCTCGCTGTTGGCGGTCACGACAGATACGCGATCGAACAGCGACCTGTACGCCTGCTCGACCTGCTCTTCGATACGCACAAAGGCAGGGTGGACCAGCCAATCGTCAAGCAGATCGAAGACTACGGGGACATCTTGCACCCTCTGCTCCAGCATTGCCGCGCCCGCGATCGGATTCCAAATGACGGCCGGCAACTCACCCGACCAGTTGGGCATGAAGCGCATGCTTTGGATCCACCAGTCGCGCCGATGGCGGACGTTGGGGATCGTCTTCGGCTGAGGCGAGATGAAGGTCAGCTGCTCTGGCATCGACGCGCCCCCGACGCGCGCGAGCGTAACGCGCGGCCATGGCTCGGGCCTGCTGTACACAGCGACGCGCGAAGCCGGGCACAGCTTGGCGAACCATTCCAGCAAATGTCCGTCGCGGGTCCGCAAACCCTCCGCGCGCAGCTTGACCTCGCCGTGCATTGGCGCGGCCGCGATGTTCGCTGTATCGATGACCGCGCTAGTCGCCATAGGCCATCGGGGATCCCTGCGCTTGATATGCAAGTGCCTCGCGGACCGGCAAACGACGTGCGTTGTGCTCCACGAACATCACGCCGCCAAGC
Source organism: Solirubrobacteraceae bacterium (assembly GCA_035485715.1). Lineage (GTDB taxonomy): Bacteria > Actinomycetota > Thermoleophilia > Solirubrobacterales > Solirubrobacteraceae > Palsa-744. The sequence continues at coordinate 122,965 of DATHNT010000026.1, forward strand.
CAGATCGAGTAGCCCAGAAGCGTCAGCACGGCCGCCGATGAGGTCCCGTAATAGGGGGCCAGGGCCAAGTTTCCGGCGATGTTGACGGCTGCTGCCGCCAGGGAGACGGTCGCCACAGCCCTGCTACGTCCACGAGCGATCAGCGACACATATGCCGGCACCGCGGCGAGCATCGTCATCATCGCAAACGCCAGCACGGCAGACATCGCGAGGCTCGGGTGATAGTGACCGCCGGAAATTATGGATATTGCGGTCGGACCAGCCGCCGAGCACGCCACTCCGAGCACCACCAAAAATAGCCAAGCGCGCACGGTGAAGAGGTCGGGCGACTCTCCTTTCTGCGCATGGCTGATGAACGCTCGCGGAAGTCGCTGTTGTATCTCGGCATTTGCGACCGTGCGAAATATCCGTTCGAGCAACCCATAGAGGGCCGCATAGGTGGCAAGCGCCGCAAGCGCGTAATGCGCAAGGATCAGCCGATCGCCCGAGGCCAAGACCCACAGCGCGAAGTTGGCTGTTCCCACGCCGGAGATGGGTGCGCGCGGTCCGTGCCGCTGCGCGCCAGTTCTGAACACCACACCGCGCACGGCAACGAGATAGACGACATAGGGAAGGGCACCTACAGCCGCAGCCGCCAAGCAGACCGCCAGTCGCTCGGAGCCCGGCAGCAGCGTCGCGGCGGCAACGACTGTCCCAACCCAGAGCACCATCTGCGCAAACGTCAGTTGCGCATAGGTCCAGTAGCTACGTAGCCCCAGCGGGTAGGCTCCGCCCAACTCGGCGACAAGGATTCCCAGCATGCCAGTGGCGGCCGCCAAAGCAACCACGGGATCCACTTTCACGATCAAGGTCGTGGCCGCCGCCACGAACAGGCACCCCACCACCGGCGGGAGGTCTCTGCGCAGATCGAAGACGATGTGTCGCTGTCCTCCAGCACTGAGTCCCTGAATCGCGCGCGTGCCGATCGTCGTGCCCACCAGCGCATTGGCAAACGCGTATGCGGCCAGCACGGCCGCATACGTGGCGAAGGCGTCGACCTGCAGCGATCGCGTGAGCACCGACACCAGCAGCAACGAAGACAATGCGTTGACACCTTGTGCGATCCACGTCGGCCGCGCGAGAAGAAACCGGACCGATTTGACTGGATGCATACCGTCGGCGATGAGCGCTCGTCCCGTCAAGCTGGGCCCACCTGCGCCATCTTCCGTGCCTCACGGGGAGCCTCGATAGCACGGACGAATTCGCGTAGCCCCCCAACCTGGGTCTCGAATGCCAATTGCTGCTCGAAACGCGCCAGCGCGGCTTCGCCGAAAGCCGATCCGCCAGCATGAGCCTGCAAGACCTTGGACCGCACCTCATTCAGCGACCCCCAGTCTGCGACATAGAGGACCGTATCGGCGGCAGCCTCGACGATCGCCGCCGTAGGGCTCGCGACTATCGGCTTGCCGAAGCGCATGGCATCGAGCAGCTTTGCCGGCAGCTGTACCTGGGCGCCGGCTGAGCGATCCTGCGGGAGAACGACAACGTCGATCTCGCTGTAGAGATCGGCCATCGGCGCGTCGACCTCGTGTTCGACCAAGCGCGTGTTCAAGCGTTCTCTGGCCGGCCCCGGCAAGGCTCCGCGGAAGACGTGCAACACATAGCGAGAGTCATCCAAGACGAGGGCTTCGATGTCGCCCAAACCCTTGTGCCGACGAACGGTCCCGAGAAAGCCGAGATGAATCTGCTCAGACGGCGCGCGCGGCGGGCTCGACCTCGAAGTGGCTTGCCGGCGTGGGTGCGGGACACACAGCGCGGGACCGTCGAAGTCGACCCCGAGTGCACTTCTGAGGGCCTCGCTCGCGTAAGTAACTGCCTCTACTTCGCCAAGCGCGCTCGCGAGCGTGTTGCGGATTCTGCGCGGGTTCAATGGGCTCCAGGGGTGCAATCGAAGGCGATTGGCGAGGGATGCGGCCCTGAATTGACTGGAGAGCGCCTCGTCGGCGTCGTCGAGATCCAAGACCGTGAGGCTCATCGGCAGCGCACGCCCGATCGCCTGAGCTGCACCCCACGAGCTGGACAAGGGCTTGACCGCCCACACGAAAAGAGATCCGTCATCGCACTCCAATTGGGCTCCACCGTCGAGCCCAACTTGCGCTTGACCCTCAAGCCTCAACTCGGCCACAAGCTCAGACGGCGAGCCAAAGCGCCGCACCGGCTGAGTCGAACGCTTGGCCCCCGACCAGAGTTGACCGTCCTCCGGGGCATACAGGTACACCGAATGGAACACCTCCGAGGCAAGCTCAGCAAGACACATCGCCCGCCCGAGCGCATTCGTCTTGCCGCTTGGGGATATCACCACGGCACGCTTCTCTGTCACGTATGAGAGCTGGCCCGAGGTCATCGCATCCCGGGGCCCGGAGCACGTGAAGCGTTGGTCAAGCAATTCATGCCGGGAGCCTCGCGGGCACTCTCAGGCCGAGCAGCACACACAGGAACAGGCTTATCGGCAAGGTCTCGAAAACGTTTCCGGTGAAGGCAAACCCGAACAAAGCCAAGGCCGCGGCACACGAGGGGTTGGAGATGTCCAATAGCCCAGTGGAGTATCGGCCCAACGCCCACAACGCCAGCAACACCACAACCACACCGATCACTCCGCCCTCGACGAGGACGGCCAGATACTCGTTGTCGGAGGTGACGTGCTTGTCGAGGTGGTATTCGCTTCCCCCTAGCGCAGCTCCGGCGGAGCCGGGGCCGAGCCCGACGACCGGCGATTCGCGAAAATAGCTGACGGCTGTGCTCCAGCTCACAAGCCGTGTGTCCGCGCGCTGTTCTTCGCCGATACCCGAGGTCGAGGAAAACTCAGAGAGCGAACTGAGCGCAGCATTCTGCCCGAGCGCACCACTGGCGGCCAGCAGTAGGACGACGCCCCCGGCCGCAAGCGTCTTCCAGAAATTGCCCGCCCGCGGGATTCGCTTCGGAGGACGAAGCACCAGTGTCAGTGCCACGCCAAGTGCGATCGTGACAAACGCGGTGCGAACGTCCGCCTCCACGACGACGATCCCCCCGAGCGCCATCAGACAGAGTGCTTGCCACCTGGATCGTCGTATCAGCAGCAGGTGCCAGCCGCGTAGACAAAGGAAGGTGCCCAGCACAGCGATGTGGAACGGCCCGGCGTAGATCCCCTGCAGGCGCAATTTGCCCTGGAAGAGGCTCGTATAGACGTTGGCGCCACGAGGCAGGCTGTTTTCGTAGCTCGGATCGCCGAAGTGAACGAGCAGACACAGGACAGCGGCGCCAATCAGCAGGCCCACGATTAGCTGCTCGGCATCGCGCCAAGTATCGGCCGGCCACAACGCACCGACACCGATGCCGATGAATACGAGCGTCGTCTTGCGCGTGCCAAGCAGCGCTGTATGGAAATCTTGAATATTTGGGTTTGCCCCCAGTAGCAGCCAGGTCGCCATCACGATCAGACAGCAGGCGCCGACGACCGCCCGAGAGTCCCTGACAGTGGCTGTACGCCAAGCAACGAAGAGGACCAGGGCAACTGCCGCCACGATGCCCGCCGACGTCGGTAGCACGAGGCCCGCGATCAACAGCGAGAGCCCAAGCGCGATCAATGGTGAGGAGCGTTGTGCGAGGAGGACAAGTGCGGCGAGCGCCACAGCGGCACCCACCGGTAGGACCGCCGCCGCGGGCGAGCTGGCGGCCAGTGCACCCAACAGCACAGCCGTCACGATCGTGAGCGTTCCGACAAGCACTCCGAAACGGTCGAGACGCAGGATCATCTTCGCGGACTCTACTGCCTGTTTTTGCGCTCTTCACTTGACGATTTTGTTTAAGTGAGAGCTTCTGTGAGTAATTGGCAGCTTTTCACACGCTATCGTCGACAAATTGGACATGCGTTGTAGAGAGACTGGACATTTGTCGGTATCCCCCGCCTACGGTCACATATACAGCGCGAATGTCCGACTTAAAGGGCAGTTGCATGTAGGGAGAAAAGGGCAGTATCGTGTCGTGCTGAAAGGGCAATTCCAAGGAATCGCCACAGAGCGCGTGAATAGGACTCTCAAAAGCTCATGATCCTCATCATCCTCATGACCATCTGGTTTGCCGCGCTGGCAGCGCTTGTGGCGCACATGGCGATCGTGCGCCGCGAGCGCACTGGATCGGAGTCCCGAGAGAGGTCTCCTCACTTGCTCGACGCTGAGCGCGACTCCTTGCAGCGGGCGGTCAACGAGGCGATGGAGGCGACGCCGGTGGCATCGAGCTCAAAGCCCTCGGCGACAGAGCACGTGCGGGACGGTGCGCAAGAGGATCTTTACGTCGGTCCATAGCGACCAGTTGGCGACGTAGAGATAATCGATCGCGACCATTTCCCGCAAGGACACCCTGGCCGGACCGAGGATCTGCCAGTGGCCGGTGATGCCCGGATGCAGGGCCAGGCGACGGCGCGACCAGCCTTCTATGCGCCGATCCTCGTCGTCGATCAAGGGACGCGGGCCGACGAGGCTCATCTCGCCGCGAAGCACGTTGAATAGTTGCGGCAGCTCGTCAAGCGAGGTTCTTCGCAGAAAACTCCCAACCCGCGTCACGCGAGGGTCCTGGGCGATCTTGAAGAGCCCCTCCTGGGCCTCGTTGCGATCGGCAAGGGTGTGCTTGAGCTGCTCGGCGTCGGGCACCATCGTGCGAAACTTGAACAAGCCGAAGCGTTGCTCGTCGCGCCCGACGCGCAGTTGGCGGAAGAACACCGGCCCTTTGCTGTCGAGCTTGATCGCAATCGCAATCGCGATCATAAGTGGAGAGACGGCCAGCAAACCAAGTGAGGCGCCCGCGAGATCGAAGGCGCGCTTGACCATCTCCGAGGAGCGCGTGAGGTCGAAGCGACGCACACCCATGAGCGTCACGCCATGCAGGTCGTCGAACTCGACCGAGGAGCCGATCACCTGCAGGAGCATTGGCACGACACTCACACGAATGCCGACGGCTTTCAGGGTCCTGACGAGATCGAGCATCTCGCCCGCTTCCCCACTGGAGGGCGCGACGATCGCACGGTGCACGTCGAGCCCTCGGGCGAGATCGCGTATCTGCTCGAGCTTGTCACGCGAGAAGGCGTCCGTCGACCACGGGGCTATCTCGTGCAGATCGACGTGGGCCACGACCTCTGCTCTGACACCACCGTGAGCCGCCATCCTCGAGCGGATCGTCTTTTCCGAGGCTGCGCTGCCGATGAACAGGCATCGCTCGACCGGCGCGACGCGCAAGGCGAGCGCACGCGCTCCACAGCGCGCCACCACCAAGAGAACTACAAGCGCAACCCACAGGAAGAGAACGTCGTCGCGAGTGAAAACCCCATAGCCGAGCCGCCCCCCCGCCAGCCAGGCCCCAAGCGCGCACAGGGTGGCCAACTGAAAGAGCTTGGGCGCCTCGTCGAGCGTGGTCTTGCGGATGACCGCGTCGTCGCGGTCGTACAGACCGAACAGCTTCGCGCCGAGCACGATCAGCGGCAAACCGGCGAGGCACACCCCAATCAGGTGAAGTCGTCCCCCGGAAAGCTCGATCGCGAGCGCGAACGCGCCGAGGATCGCGAGCACGTCTCCAGCGAACAGAAGCCTGCGAAAGAGCGAGTCCCGCAGCGTGCTTGCAGCGGGCCCGCGGGTCTCGAGAATCGGCAGCCCGCCGATGCGCCGTCCCAGTCCCCAGGGACCCGTGGAGAGCGACCCGTCGAATTCCACCTGAGCTGCGGGCGCATGCTCCACCTGACTGCCGACCGACTCCAACGTTGTCTCCCTTGACGCGTGTTGAAAATATGAGCCAGCACAATGACCGGATCCCTCCAGTCACAAGCGATACGTGCCAGCGTCTTCGCCTTCACCAAGTGTGCTCGTCGTAATTTTTCCCAGTTTCCGTCTTTATCTGTGCCGACGGGCCGCACGCTAGCCGTGCCCAGCACGAATGTCAAGGCAATTTCACTATTTAGATGAGGAGGTTTGTGCTCGGATGAGCGGAGTTAAAAGCCGCTCACCGAGGCGGCGGCGATCCCATCTGGATGCGGCCTATCGCGGATGAGAAAAGTTGTATCAGAATGAGCTGGTTTGTAACGGGGACCCCGGGCTCAGGGGACCTCAGGCAGTGCCCGCCTTGAAAGGCTCCTCTTCGCTGATCGTACCCTCACCGGAGAGCTCGAACGCACTATGCAGAGCCTGCACAGCCTGCTCGACGTGCTCGCGGGCGATCACGCAGGAGATCTTGATCGGCGAGGTCGAGATCATCTCGATGTTGATGCCCTCGTCGTTGAGCACTCTGAAGACCTTGGCGGCCACGCCGGGGTGCGAGCGCATGCCGGCGCCGACGATCGAGACCTTGCCCATCTCGCGTCGGGTTGACATGCTCGCAAAGACGTCACCCGCCATAGGCTCAAGCGCCCCGGTGGCCACCCTGAGATCCTCGTGGGGGACGGTGAAGGAGATCTCGGCGTTGCCGCCGGCGGAGGTGGGCACGTTCTGGTCGATCATGTCCACGTTCACATTGGCCTCGGCCAACGCCTCGAAGATGCGGGCGGCCACGCCCGGCTCGTGACGTACACCGATCAAGGTGACCATCGAATCCGAGGTCGAGTGGGTGACTGCGGTAATGAGGGCCTTCTCCATGTTCTCTCCTTCCGATACCACGACGGTACCGGGACAGTTCTCGAATGATGAGCGGCAGTGGATGCGCACCCCATAGTTACGTGCGTACTCGACTGAGCGCAACTGCAAGACCCCGGCCCCGGAGGCGGCCATCTCGAGCATCTCCTCGAAGGAGACGCTAGCCAGCTTGCGCGCGTCCGGGACTATGCGCGGATCGGCACTGAACACACCCGGAACATCTGTGTAGATTTCGCACACCTCGGCGCCGACGGCGGCCGCGAGCGCCACCGCAGTCGTGTCAGAGCCGCCACGGCCGAGCGTGGTGACATCGCTCGATGAGGTCGAGACACCTTGGAAGCCGGCGACGAGCACGATCCGATCCTCGGCTAGAGCCGAGAGGATGCGCTCGGCGCGTACGTCGATGATGCGTGCCTTGGTGTGTGACTCGTCGGTGACGATCCCGGCCTGGGAGCCCGTCAATGAGATAGCACTGTGGCCCAGATCGTCGATCGCCATCGCGCACAGCGCGCAGGAGATGCGCTCGCCGGTGGAGAGCAGCATGTCCATCTCGCGCGGATCGGGGTTCTGTGAGACCTCCTCGGCCATCGAGATCAGCTCGTCGGTCGTCTTGCCGCGCGCGGACAGAACCACTACGACGCTGTAGCCGGCCTCGCGCTTCGCCACGATTCGCGCGGCGGCGCGCTTGATGCGCTCGGCGTCGGCCACTGAGGTGCCGCCGAACTTCATGACCACGATCCCGGGCATGTTTTGAGGCTACAGAGCGCGGCGTCCGGAAAGAGCCTTGCCCAGCGTTACCTCGTCGGCATACTCCAAGTCCGAGCCGACGGGCAGCCCGGAGGCAAGCCGTGTGATCGTCAACCGCGGCGCGCGATGGCGAAGCTCCTCGGCGATGTGCAGCGCTGTCGCCTCACCGGTGGTCGTCGGATTCGTCGCGAACACAACCTCGCGTACAGCGGGCTCGCCGTCCACGACGCGCGCGTAGAGCTCGTCGATCTTCAGGTCCTCGGGCTCCACACCGTCAATAGGAGACAAAGCGCCCCCGAGCACGTGGTAGAGGCCTTGGAATTCGTGCGTGCGCTCCATCGGGATCACGTCGCTTGGCTCCTCCACGACACAGATGACGGCTGCGTCGCGACGCGTGTCCTGACAGATGCGACAGCGAGGTTCGTCGGCGAGGTTGAAGCAGACCTCACACAGACCTACCTTCTCCTTGACTTCCTTGATCGCCTCGGCAAGGCCAAGCGCGTCCTGCTCGGAGGCGCGCAGGATGTGGAAGGCCAGCCGCTGGGCTGTGCGGTTGCCGACGCCAGGAAGCTTGGAGAGCTCTGTGACGAGTCTCTGGATGGGAGGTGCGAACGAGTTCAACTGGACATGCCGTCGCTAGAGCCCGGGTAGACCGAGCCCGCCAAGCGCACCGGGATCCAAGCCGCCGGTGACAGCACCCATCTTGCCTGCCGCCAGCTCCTGGGCTGAGCGCAACGCCTCGTTCGTGGCGGCGAGCACGAGGTCGCAGAGCATGTCCACGTCCTCTGGGTCCACAGCTGCCGGGTCGATCTTCACCGAGCGCAGCTCGAGCTCGCCGGAGACGACGACCGTCACCATGCCGCCGCCGGCGGAGGCTTCGACCGTCTCCTTGGCCAGCTCCTGTTGGGCCAGCTCCATGTCCTGCTGCATCTTCTGGACCTGCTTGAGCATCTGCTGCATGTTTGGACGCTGCTGCTTTGGGGGCACTAGTCGCCGCCTTTCTGCTGTTGAAGCCAATCTGCTGGGAGCTCCTCGGCGTCGAGCTCTGCCATCAGGCGCGACATGACCTCCTCCTCGCTGGGGGGTGCGCCATTGCCGTCCACATCCCCTGGGAGGTCCTCGCGCAACTCGAACTCGAGACGATAGTGGCGGCCGGTGAGGCGGCGCAGCGTCTCGATCAAGATCGAACGATTGGCAGAATCCTCGGCCTTGCGCTTGTGAAAAGCCGCGGTGGTCGGGAAGGCAAGCGTGAGCTCCTGTTCGGTCAGGATCACGGGCGTGGCCTCGCTGAGAACGGCGCCAAGCAGGCCATGCTCGGCGCGAACCGACTCGTGCGCGGTGACCCACAGCGAGTCGAGGTCGCTTGGCGGGAGCGTGGCAACCGCCGCGGGCGCAGCCACAGGCTGCCCTCCGTTGTGCGCCTGCTCAGACGGCGCCGAGACGGGGGACACGACGACAGGCGAGGCCGGCGGGATTGGGACCGAGGGCGGCTCGGATATTGGCGCGGGTGCGGGCTCTGGGGCCGGTTGACTCGCAGACGCAGCCGCACTCGACGGCGCCGGCACAGCCTGTTCAGGCGTGACTGACGGCGCAGCCGCACTCGACGACGCCGGCGCAGTCTGCTCAGGCGAGACCGACGGCGTGGACGCCACAGGTGCGACCGACGGCGCGGACGCGGACGACACCGGCGCAGCCGGCCCCTGGCCGCTTGAAGCCCCCGCCGAGGTCTGTTCGAGCCGCTCGATACGCGCCAGCAGCGCGCGCGCGGAGCCGTCCACCTGTGGGGTGGCGGCCTTGACCAGCGCCAGCTCCAACTGCGTGCGCGGGTCGGCGCCGGCGCGTGTGGCCTCAAGCGCCGCGCCCAGGAGGTCGAGCATCCGCACCACCTCGGCAGGTCCGATGCGCTGCGCTTGATCGTGCAGTCGCTCGTCGATCTCGGGAGTGAGCGACAGCTCCACCGGCACCTCGCCAAGCGTTTGCACGACCAACAGATCGCGAGCGCGGGCCTCGAGGTCACGCGTGAACGAAGCGGCGTCGCGGCCGCCCTCGGCACAGCGTGCGACCGCATACAGCGCTGCGCGCGCGTCGCCAGACTGGACCGCGTCGAAAGCGTCGGAGAGCAGCTGCTCATCGGCGACACCGAGCACCGCCAACACGTCGGCCAACTCGATTGTGCTGCCGCTATAGGTGACGAGCTGCTCGAGCGTTCCGAGCGCATCGCGGAAGCTGCCGGTCGCCGAGCGCGCGATCGCGGCTATCGCCTCTGGAGGAATCTCGATCGACTCGGAACCGGCAGCGCGGGAAAGCACGCTTGCGATCTGCTCAACCGTTGGACGATGAAAATCGAAGCGGTGGCAACGATCGACGACGGTGGCCGGCACCTTGGCGGCCTCGGTCGTGGCGAGTACGAAGACCGTGTGCGGCGGCGGCTCCTCCAGTGTCTTCAGGAACGCGTTCCAAGCAGCCTGGGAGAGCATGTGCGCCTCGTCAAGGATGTAGACCTTATGACGACCGGAGACCGGCGCGAACACGACCGACTCGCGCAGTTCGCGGATGTCGTCGACCGAGTTGTTGGAGGCCGCGTCCATCTCGATCACGTCGAGTGAGGTGGCCGAAGCGATCGAGCGGCACGAGTCGCACTGGCCGCACGGCTCGACCGTCGGCCCCTGCTCGCAGTTCAGGCAGGAGGCAAGGATCTTCGCCATCGAGGTCTTGCCTGTGCCGCGCGAGCCGACGAACAGATAGGCGTGATGGACGTTGCCGCGTTCGACGGCGTGGCGCAAGGTGCGCACCACCGGCTCCTGGCCGACGACGTCGGCAAACGAGCGTGGGCGGTGTTTGCGATACAGGGATTGAGCTGCGGCGGCCATCGAGGCCAGTCTACCCCCGCCCGCGGCCCGCTCAGATAGCGTGCGCCGCTGTGGCAAGCACCCTCAAAACGGCTTTCCCGCGCGCGCGGGCGGGGCATCGCGAATTCCGAGACCTTCCCCGAAGGGTTGCGGCGACGCTGGCGAACATGGCGGGGAACAGCGTCGCAAAGGCCGATGCCCCGCGCGCGCGGGGGGGGCATCGCGTTTTCGCAGACATCCAGAGACGACTCCCCCGCTGGGTGCCTGCGACGCTGGCGATCGTCCTCGGAGCAGTGGCGCTGTGGCTGATCGCGGGCGTCGGCTTCGTCAACTACGACACGCTGTACGGGCTCGTCTGGGGCCAGCAGCTCGCACGCGGGGAAACACCCGAATATGGCCTGCCGATCGCCCCGACTCCGCACCCGCTGGTCGAGTTGCTCGGCATACCGCTGGCTCCGCTCGGCGCAAGTGCCGCCACCGCGATCACGGTGGCGCTCGCCTTTCTCGCGCTGGCGGCGTGCGGCTGGATCGTCTACCGACTGGGCAGCGAGTGGTTCGGGCGCGGCGCCGGAATCGTGGCAGCTCTGATCCTGCTGACCCGCGTGCCGGTGCTCTCCTATGGGGTCCGAGCTTACGTAGACGTCCCCTACATGCTGCTCGTGCTCTCGGCCCTGCTCGTGGAGACACGCAGGCCTCGCGCGGGAGCGCCCGTACTCGTGCTGTTGGGGCTGGCAGGCTTGCTACGCCCAGAAGCATGGGCTTTTTCTGGGATTTATTGGGTCGTGCTGGTCGTCTACTCGACCCGCTCCACGCCCGAGCGCACGCGCCTGCAACTCGCCCAACTCGCGCTGCTTGCCATAGCCGCACCTTTGATCTGGGTGTTGAGCGACCTGCTCATCACCGGCAACGCGATGTGGTCCCTGACGAACACCAAACACACCGCGGAGATCCTCGGACGCGAGACCGGCATCGCCAAGGTGCCCGAGTACATCCCAAGGCGCATCGGCGCGGTCCTGCGACCCGTCCCGCTGCTCGGCGCCGCGCTGGGCGCGGTGCTGTCACTCGCCTGGCTGGGCAAGCGCGCCCGACTGGCCGCCGCGGCCGGTCTGCTCGCCGTGGTCGTGTTTGCCCTGATGGCAGCTTTCGGCCTCCCGATCGATGAACGCTATGCGTTCCTGGCCTCGGCGATCCTGTGCCTGTTCTGCGGCGCCGGCGTGTTCGGCTGGAGCGCCTTGCCCAAGGGCGACAAACGCCGCCTACCTTGGATGGCGGCCGGCGGGGTCGTGCTCTTGGCACTGCTCGCGACGCTTCCTGGCCAAGTCCACTCAGCCCATCGCCAACTGCGCAACCTGGCCCGTCAAGAAAGCATCCAAGACGACCTGCTTGCGATGGTGCACAACAAGGCGATCGCGCTCAAGTGCGGTCCGGTGGGCGTGCCCAACCATGCCCCCATCCCCTTGCTCGCGCTCTACCTAAAAGCGCGCCCCGGCCTGATCGTCAGCGCCGAAGCGACTCGCGCCGAAGCCAAGCAGCAGGAATACGGAAGCTATGCCGATCCCGCGAGCATCGAAATCGAAAAGGACTACATTCTCGATCCCAAGGACCCGCACCTGCCCGTGTCGATCCCTCCCGGTTTCCTGGAGACCAAGGCAAACAACTCTTGGTTGGTATTCGCGCACTGTCGCTAGACGGCACGCCCCACCCTCGCCCGGAACTCGCGCAAAACCGCTCGTGGTTGGTATTTCGCGCCCACTGTCACCAGCGGGCACGCCAAATCCAAATCCAAAAAATGGACCGTGCACCCCTCGTCGAAGTTCCCGCCTCCAATCGCCTGCCGCCGCCCGGGACTCCGGATCGGGTGCTCCCGCTGCGCCTGCCGGGGTTCGCTTAAGGCTGCTTCCTTCCGGACCTGACCTGGTTCACGAGCCGACACCGCGCGGGACCCGAGCCATCGACGCTCCAAAGCGGCGGAGCGACCGGAGCGAAACCCCTCGAAGGGGAGTTCAGCCCCGCTAGAGCGGATTGCGGATTCAGGGCGCCGCTACATCCCCGCCTAGCACGGTCCACCGCGATCCTAGCGCGAAGCCGGCCGCCGAGATACGGCCGCGCACGGTTGTGTGCAACGCAAACGCCGCCGATGCGTTACGCTGCCGAACCGTTATGAACATCAACTACTTCCACTCCCCCAAGCTCCCCGGACGCGCGCGCCTCGGTCTCACATTGGCGACGCTCGGCACAGCCGCCCTGATCGCCGGCTGCGGCAGCTCCAGCGGATCGAGCTCGATCACCGTCGGCAATGAGTCCGACGTCAACTCCGTTCCGCACGTGACCGGCGAAAAAACGGCCAGTACGAGTACGACGCCCACGACTCCGACATCGACCGCCAAGACGCCCACCAGCGGCCCGCTTGCGACAAAGCCCACGGTGACGGTGCCAAGCGGAGCCGCACCGACAAAGCTCGTGACCAAGGAAATCATCGTCGGCACCGGGCCGGAAGCCAAGGCTGGGGATTCGGTCACGGTCAACTACGTCGGCGTGCTCTACAAGGGCGGCAAAGAATTCGACTCCTCGTGGAAGCGCAACGAACCGTTCACGTTCACGCTCGGCAAGGGTCAGGTCATCCCAGGTTGGGATCAGGGTGTTGCGGGCATGAAGGTCGGCGGACGGCGCGAGCTGATCATCCCCGCCGAACTTGCCTATGGCAAGACCGGCTCACCGCCCACGATTCCGCCGAACTCGGCGCTCGTGTTCGTGGTGGACCTGCTCGGCGTCTAGGGTCCTGAAGCTGCGCGCCGCACTCGCCGTGCTGGCCGTCGGCGGACTCACCGGCTGCGGATCGGGCTCGGCCTCCCACGCACAGAGCAGCCGTGAACTGGCACTCCAGCGCACGCAGTTCGAGCAGGTCTCAAGCCAGTTGAACGGCCTGGAGGCGGCGGTGAAGCGCGAGGTGACCGCCTCGCGTGCGGCGTGGCCCTCGATCGCAGGCGGTTTGCCCCAAGCGCCGGGGAGCGGATTGCGCACAGCGGTGAGCGCCTCCAATACGCGCGCCCAGGCACTCCCCGAACCGTCGTTCTTAGCCAATGCGCGCAAGCTGACAGGGCCTGCTTCCGGCATTGCCGGGATCTACGAGAACTATGAACAGCTCACCCAGCGCGGCTGGAACATGACCGAAGCAGCGGTCCAGACGATCTCCAGCGCTGGCTCGACCGGGACGAACACCCCCGCCGCGGGAGCAGGCGCCGCCGCACAGGCAAGCTTCGCGCGAGCCAACTCGTCGCTCTACATCGACGCCATCTACGACGCTCATTTCGACCTGTCCCTGCTCGGCAAGAGCCTGGTGGGCGGCTACGAAAAGCTCGGCGGTCCCAAAGCGTTCGGGGCAGCCCTGACGCAGGCCCAGGTCAACGCCCTGGCCGGGGCCTATTCGATCCCGACGGTACGACTCGAACCGCATCCGAACGGGATCGCCAAGAACGGTTAGCCCTCTCGTTCGGGCGCACAGCCGATCGTGGCCCCATCGACACACCAACCGCACCGCCCGTTTGAGACAGGTTCAAAGGCTGCCGGCGCCGACTTGCTCGATCAGATCGTCGCGGTCGACACCATGCGCCCGGAGCACGCGATCGAACACGGCGCCGTATACGCCCATCACGGCCATCAGCACGTCCGTCGTCCCGATCTCCGCAGAGTCGCGTTCGCGAGCAATCCGAGCGGCCTGCTCGGTGACCTGCTCTACGGCGTCGTGGGTCGCGGCGCCGCTCGCGTTCGTGTATGCGCGATCGCCGCCCTCCTGGGGGTCCTGGAATGGCCTTCCCTCACTGACGCCGAGCGTTTGCAGCGCGGCCCCGGCATCGCCGCTCAGTCGCAGGACCCGCAGCCAGCGCTCGGCCTCATCCTCTGGGGTGCGCGTAAACGGCATCGCTGTCGAGGCGATGCCGAGGACGATCGCCGCGTCGGAGGCAAGCGCCACCGTGGCCCTCATCGCGAGGCCGCTCGACTCGCTCGCCGCCGGGCGTCGGCCGCGTGGAGAAACGCGACGTTGTCGCGGCGCAAGATGACCTCCGGCGGCCCTTCGGTGAAACGCAATTCCACCAGCACGGTGCCGGCGCTGCCCGCGATGGACCGCGCCGAGCGCATCAATTCGCCGACACGACCACTCTCCACGCCGCACGCGAGCAGGAACTGTTCGGTCTGCTCACTCCCCGCCTCCTCACGGTCGAGCTCGGCCTCCTCGAGCAACACCGCCGGCGCTCGAGCATCTCCATCGACGCACAGCAGACATGCCGCCATGTCGTCGGGACGGGAGGTGGTCTGCCCGCTCACGCGCTCCAGCAGGGCCGACGCCGTCGGATTAGGTCCAAGCTCGACCAGCGCGCGAGCGAGCCGCTCGGCGCCGTACAGCTCCGAGCCGACCCTGGCCTCGGTGAGACCGTCCGTATACATGCAGACCTGTGAGCATCCGAGCAGCGAGACCACCGTCTGACGAGTGCCGGTTCGCAAGCCGACCCCGATCGGAGGGGCACAGCGAAGGATGAGCGGGACGATCGGCTTCGCCCCCTGAACGATTGGCGGCGGATGCCCGGCGCACGCGTAGACCAACAGGCGATCGCGCGGGTGATAGGTGGCCGCAATGATCGTCGCGAACGACCCGCCGAGCTGACGATCCAGCACAGTTCCGGTCGTTTGCAATGCCTCGCGCGGGGAAAGGCCGGCCTCCAGATAGGCACGCAGCGTAAAGCGAATCAGCGCGGTGTGAGGCAACGCCTGGCGTCCATGTCCTGAGACGTCGCCCACGATCACGGCGAGCGTTCCGTCCTCGAGCGCGAACAGATCGTAGAAGTCCCCTCCAGCCGCGGGACCGTCGGCAGGCCGGTATGCGGTCGACGTGGCCACGGGGCCCAGCCGCTCCGGCGTAAGCGGAAGCAGCGCAGCCTGAAGCAGACCGACGTCTTTGGCCAATTCCTCGCGCTGGCGCTCGAGCCGGCGGGCGCGCAGCCCGACAAGGCGCGAGCGCAGCGTCATCGCACCAGCAAGCGCAAGCAGCGCACCCAAGAGGACCCACAGACCGGTCGGGACCACTCCGACGATCTTGGTGATCGTCGTCACGATCGCCGACGGGCGAGCAGCTACCCGAGCGCGATCTCGTGCTCTGCGTGTGCGTGGGCGTGCCGTCGGGCGGACCGCCGCCGAAGTCGCAGCTGCCGTGCTCACCACGGGCGCGGCCACCCCAGGCGCACGACCGTGGGCGCCCCTGACGCGGGCGGCGCGCACAGAAGCGCGCCGACCATGCCGGCTGGGCTGAGACGTCACACCGGTGGCTACCGGCCGCGACGCGGCAGGGGGCGTCGGTGCGACTGCCGGCACCGGTGTGATTGTTGGCGCCGGTGTGAATGCTGGCGCCGGTGTGACTGTAGGCGCCGGCTCGAGCGGCGGCGATGCAGCGGTCGCGGGTACGGCGACAGACGCAATGGGGACCGGCGGCAGGCCCGTCGGATCCGAGACCGGCTGAGATGCACCGACGGCCGCCTGCAACCTCGCCGCCGGTGACTTTGCCGTTTGGGGAGAGGCGACGGTGCCGGATCGTTCGTTGCTCGAACCTCCTCCCTGTTCACGGTGCCCTCCCGCGTGTCGCTTGTGGTCGGCCGCTTCGCGCCCTTTGTGCTTGCCGGAATCGGCGCGTTCACTGTTCCCGCCGTTGGCAGGCACCCCAGCTATGGCAGGCACCCCAGCAATGGCGGGCACCCCAGCAATGGCAGGCGCCCCGTCAGCAGGCTTCCCGTCATTGGCTGGCGCTCCGCTTTCGGCGGGCGGCCCCTGACCCACAGAGAGATCCGACCGTTCATGTTTT
This sequence comes from Solirubrobacteraceae bacterium, assembly GCA_035485715.1. Classification (GTDB taxonomy): domain Bacteria; phylum Actinomycetota; class Thermoleophilia; order Solirubrobacterales; family Solirubrobacteraceae; genus Palsa-744. Next base: position 139,038 of record DATHNT010000026.1, read on the forward strand.
TTGGCGTGGTGTTCCCCGGCAACGGAGCCCTGCGAGCCACTGCCCGCGGAAACCTGAGGTTCGTGGTCGCCCGAATGTTGTTCCACGGGCGTTCCGGCGCGAGCGCCGACCTGGCCCTGTTCGGTCGATTCTCCGCCCAGTGTTTGGCCGGCAGTCCCGTGGTCGGCCACACCGGTCGGCCCCGCGTGATCCGGCCGGGCCGAGACCGCCGACGCGCACGAGAAAGCGACCGTGCAGCCTACGAGCACGGCCACCGCCACCGATCTGCGTCTCGCAGAGGCTGGCGGAAGCTTGCTCGTGTCGCTCACCATCAACTAGCTCCGCGATCGCCGAGCCGTTCGTGTCCCTGCGCGTACGCGAGCGCGCCGTCAAGCGTGGGAAAGATCGCGAACACGCCATCGAGTCCGGCGATTTCGAAGATCTTCAGCACGTTGGGCGACGTGCAGACGACCGCCAGACAGGCGTCGACCCCAAGCGTCCGCTCCACACCCAGAAGCACTCCCAGCGCCGTCGAGTCCATGAATGTGGCAAGCGAGAGGTCGACCACGAGCCTGTTTTGGCCGGCCGTCAGCGAATCGACAAGCATCCACTTCAAGCGCGGAGCCGTCAAGAGATCGAGCTCGCCTTCGATCGAGATCACGCCCACGCGCTCATCGAACTCGGTCTGCGAGATTCCAAACGCGACCGGACCCTGCAATGGACGATTGGATGTCTTGATTCGGCCTAGCATCGAACCTCCGCGTTTGCGGGGCGCACCGGCGTAGCGCCAGGCCACTTGACTCGACCACACGTGGCCCGAACGCGACGCCTTCGCGTGCGCGCGCGTACAAATCGTACCTCGTCCGGCATCGATCGAGCCTTGACCAACGCGGCCGACTATCGAACGAGCGTCCATTCTGTTCCGCACCGAAACCGGGGGACTCAACTCCGAGAGCCAACAACCGCCGCACCAGCCTAGACTGGCCAGTGTTCATCCCGCCACCCGCCCACGTCCTCAGGAGCCCAATGTCCACCTCGCCGCAAGACTTCAACGCCAAGATCATCGATGAATTCCACGCCAACGAAGGACGCGTCGGCGGCGTGTTCGAGGGCATGCCGCTGCTGCTCCTGCACCACACCGGCGCCAGGTCCGGTCAGAGTCGCATCAACCCGCTCGCCTACCAGGACGACAACGGGCGCTACGTCATCTTCGCGTCCAAGGCCGGGGCGCCCACCAACCCAGACTGGTACCACAACCTCAAGGCCAACCCGAACGTCAAGATCGAGGTCGGCAGCGACACGCTAGACGCCGTGGCAAGCGAGGCCACAGGGACCGAACGCGACCGACTCTTCGACACGCAGAAGGCACGCGTACCGCAGTTCGCCGAGTACGAGGAGAAAGCAGCCGGGCGGGTTATCCCAGTGATCGTGCTCACGCCGGTCGCGGCAGGTCGACCGAACTAGGGGACCACGGGCGCCAAAAAGCCCAATAGACTCAGGGGCCTAGGACGCGTAGCTCAGTGGGAGAGCGCTCGCTTCACACGCGAGAGGTCGCAGGTTCGAAACCCGCCGCGTCCATTCGTGGGGAGGAAATCAGCCCTAATCAAACCATTTGGGGACTTGCCGTCGTTTGACGTCTCGCCCGTCGGCTCCGTCCGCTAGCGTGATCCTCATGGATGACGACATCGAGCGTGCCGCGCATACGCTGGCAGAGACCGCAGGGTCGCCGGTGCGGGTGATCCTTTTTGGCTCGCACGCGCGCGGAGAAGCGCGCGCCGGGAGCGATCTCGACTTCCTCGTAATCGAGCCCGAAGTGTCCGACCGCCACGCCGAGATGGTGCGCCTGCGAAGCGCGCTGCACGGCATGCGCAGACCGATCGACGTACTCGTCTACAGCGAGGCGCAGGTATATGAGTGGGGCGAGGCACGAGGCTCCGTACTTCACGCCGCGCTTTCTGAGGGCAGGGTGCTTGTCGAAGCGCGATGAACGGGATGTAGCCGACGCTCTGCTGGTCAAGGCAGGTGGCGATGAGGCTGGACTGCGTGCACTCGCAGACAACCCTGACGTGCCTGACCATGTCGCCGGCTTCCTTGCGCAGCAAGCGATCGAGAAGGTGCTCAAGGCGGTTCTCACAGCGCGCAATGTGCCGTTTGAGCGCAGCCACGACATCGACTACCTATGTGACTTGATCGAGGGCGCCGGGCTGGCCCTGACACCAGAGCTGAAGTCCGCCGTCGCGCTAACGCCGTGGGCAGTCGAGTTTCGTTACGCCGACCCTTACGACGTGGCCCCACTCGATCGAATCGAGGCGCTGACGACCGTCGTCGCCGTGCGGGAATGGGCCACCGACGCCATCAAGTCTTCCAACGAAGACGCAACTCCTTACTGACCGCCACCTTGGCCAACTCTTCGATCTTGGTGGCAATCGCGTCAAGGGCGACCTCATGCTCGCTATCACCGCTTGGAGCCGATCGATCAGGTCCACGAGGAGTCTGGCCAACTGAGAGGATGATGCCTCCCCACCTGGGCCTATGCCTGCTACCATGACATCATGCGTCAGCTAACATTGCGAGTACCCGAAGAGCTCGCCGAACGGCTCAAGGGGGCAGCACGCGATCGCGAGGAGAGCGTCAACGGCTACGCTGTCAAGGTTCTCTCAGCCGCGGTCGACCCGGACCTCGCGGGCGATGAGATCACGGGCTTGAGGGAGCGCCTCGGGCGAGCCGGGCTTCTGCTGAACCCCAAGCACCTCCCGACTCAGCGCCCGTCAGAGCGCGCTCTGAGTCGCGCCCGTGCAGCCGCCGGGCGTGGCAGGCCGCTGTCGGACTTCGTCGCCGAGGGTCGTCGCTGAGTACCTTTGCCGATTCTTCGGCCCTCGTGAAGCTCTATGCCGACGAGGCCGGGCATCGGGCGCTCCGTACACTCGACGCGCTCGTCATCTCGGCGCTTGCGCGTGTGGAGGTGCCCTCCGCGCTGTGGCGCAAGGCGCGAACGGGCGAACTGGATGATGCAGCCGCCAACACTTTGGTCAGTGCGTTCGAGCTTGACTTCCATGGCGACCTTGACTCGGGCTCACGTTTCACGATCGTCTCCCCGACCGAGCCAGTACTCGTCGCGAGCGCACAAGAAGCAGCGCGCCACGCGCTGCGCGCATATGACGCGGTACAGCTCGCAAGCGCCCTCTCGGTCCGCGAGCTCGACCCGCGCTGCAGCCACTTCGCCTGCTTCGATGCAGAGCTGCGGCGCGCCGCCAGCCGCGCGGGCTTCGCGCTGCTACCAGAGGCGCAATGACCGAGCGCCCTGCTCCTTCACCCAAGCTCGACCGACACCACTTGCAATTGCGAAACCCTTGGCTCATGGCACGCAACGACGGACATGCCTCTCAATGGCGGGCAGACTGCATAACCGGTTTCCGCACAAGCCGAGTGCCAACCGGCAGTCGCACGGTGGTACTCCCGATCACCATCGGAACCGCTCCCTGGTACCTGCTGTAAACAACTTCGATGACAGCCGAGCGTCTGCTGACATCTCGCAGGTGCCGGCGGCCTCCACACTGGCCGCTAAACAGTTCGAGGCTGGAGAATCTGTGTGCCACGGTCGAGCCGCGCGTCACGTTGCGTCCTAGTGACCAGCCGCTGTACCCAAGAGCCACACCACTCTGACCTGGCGCGACGTCGCGATTGCACGAAATTGCGGGTATGCGCACGACATAGTCTTCCTTGGCGCTTCTGACAGCAAACGGCGCTGTGAAGCTCAACTGGGCTCCGGTCACTTGGCGATTGGCCACCTGAAGCTGTACGTGCAGCGGGTGGTGCAGATCGCGCGGCGCCACATCGCGGGCAGCCGGCCAGCGCGGCTCAGGACATGGATCGGCCAAGTGCTCGACGCCCCACGGCGGAAGAACCGGCCCGCGCTGACAGAGCTTGCCATCCAGCCGATAAGCGATCGCGGTAAGCGGCGCGGACGCAGGCAGGTCGCCTTCACTGCCAAGACTTTCTCCGCCCGATCCCTCGAGCTCCTTAGGGGCGGCCCTTCGCACGATCAGGTAGGCGCCAAGCGGCCGCAGCACCGCGAGGGTGCGGCCTATCTTGCCGGCCTTGTAGCTGACGCTGACAGCGGGCGCTCCGAGCATTCCGTAGTAGATGTTGCGCAACTCGTTGAGGGGACGCTTCCGTTCGCCTTCATTTGCCGCACCGGCGCTGCGATCGACACCGATATGCTCGCCCGCGACGACCTGGCCGGCAAAATGGCAGCTGACGGCCTCTGTCGCGTCTTCGTCATTCACCTTCACCCCCACTCTGCTGGTTTCCGGCAACACGTCGGCAGGCATCGCGTGAAAGCGCCCGTCGTCGTGAAACACCCCGTCGATGCCGAGCTCACCGAGCTGCCCGTTCAGGACCCGGCCGATCTGCACGCAGACCTCCCCGCGCGTGGTGCGCACGATCCGCATACCCCAGGGCAGCCCGCCTTCTGGGTCGGCCACACGTAGGACAAGCAGCTGCGACGCACCAGGAGCGGGAACGCCCTCGCCCACACCTGGATTCAACCGCCCCTCGGGGCGAACCGGCGCCCCGCTGAGGATCACCCCGTCTGCCGCCAAGGCGATCGTCGCGCTCGCGAGCAGACAGACGAATGCGATCAACGGCAGGCGCAGCCCGCGGAGCCGGAAGCGCGCAGCAAACCGCGATACCGACGCATCGACGCTGCTCTCGGTAGCGGCTGCATTGGCCGCGTTCCTACGGTTCGCCACCTCGAGAAGATCGTGCTCCAGTTGCCCAAGGACGCTCATCGCTCACCAGCCAATCTCGCTCGTAGTGTGCTCAGCCCACGGCTGACCCGTTGCCTTACCACAGCCTCCGAGCAGCGCAGTTCCCCAGCGATCTCCGCATAGTCACGGCCCTCCACCACGCGCGCTTCAATCGCGTGCTGCTGCTCGTCGGGAAGGCAGGCCAGCGCAAGTGCCGCGTGCTCCTCGCGCTCACTCAGCCGTGCAATCGTCTCAATCGCATGGTCATCGAGGACAAGGCGCGGCAAGCCAAGCCGCTCGCGCGCAGCGGACTCGACCCGGCCCTGGCGATAGCTCGAGCCCAACACGTTGCGAGCGATCCCGAACAGCCACTGGTCGGCCCGCCCCCGGGCGGAATCGTAGGCTGCCAGCGACTCGAGCACGCGTGCAAAGGTCTCGGCCGTGAGATCCACGGCCAGCTCAGGGCGAGCGGTGGCACGCATGAAGAAACCAAGGACCTGGCGCTCGAAGTGCCGGTAGAAGGCGGCGAACGCCTCGCCGTCCTTGCTCGCCACAGCCAGAAGGGCAGCCTCTTCGTCTGTGTCTCGCTCCATCATCCACACCTATTAGCCCAAGCCCTCAGTTTTGTGACGCAGACCACAGCGGCACATGTGCTCGCCGCAGGATGGGTCAACTATCGGAGGGTCTTACTCAGGACTGCGCATGCGCCTGAACCTCGCCCGCTTGGTGGCTGGCATTGGCCCGCCACAGATACACCAGCGTCCACAGCGCGAGCAGGATCGGCAGGATGTGCGGCCAGTGGGGCAGCAGGACCTCGAGGGTGCCCAGCACTCGCGTGAGGAGCCCACCGAGACCTGGCCCGACATGCAAGACGGAGGAGTGCAGAGCGGAGGGCGAGCACAACCAGTGCACCCACGCCGGGGTCTGCGAAGCATGAGCCAAGAGCACCGACCACTCGCCGATTCCAACGACGGCGAGGACCGCGGTGAGGCGGATCAATCTCTTATGCGCTGGGCTGCGCATCGCTCTCGAGCTCTTCAAGTGCCTTGCGGACCGCCTGCACCGCTGCCGCCCCGGCAACCGCCATCGGCTCGGTCGAGCGCAGCGCACGACAGAAGATGAACGCGCCCTCGAGCAAGGACAGCATCGCGAAGGCCAGTTCACGCGCGCGCACGCGCGAGATGCCGGCATGGGCGAAATACGCGCTCGCACCGTCGATCCACTCAGTGAAGACATCGGCCGTGGCAAGCCGCAGCGTCTCGTTGGTGCTCGCGACCTCGAGCGCGACGGTCGCTATCGGACAGGCGTCGGCATAGTCTGTCTCGCATAGTGTCTCGGCGGCGCCGGCAAAGGAGTCGTGTACGGCGCTCAACAGGTCGGGAGCCTCGATCGCGATCGTGGCGAACAGCTGCGAATACAAGCGCCCCGAGGTGCGAATCGTCTCGGCGCCCAGCTGCTCCTTGCCACCAGGGAAGAAGTGGTAGACCGAGCCGAACGGGGCCGACGCTTCAGCCGCGATCTGCTTCATCCCCGTGCCGACATATCCCTGGCGGCGAAACAGCTCGGCCGTCGAGTCGAGAATGCGCTCCTTCGTGGTGCTGGGCATCGAGTCCGTGAAGTCCTTTTGGTTGTGGATCGCGCTGGCTTCTGACAATATCCGCTCTAGAACGATCTATCAACTAAGTGTCGGAGGTGCCCATGCAAACAGACGAGCGACAAGCGCTGACGCTACTGAAGGCGATCCTGGCGGCCAGCATGCTGTCCACCGCCATCCACTACACCGACAACTTCGTACAGGTCAACCGCTACCCAGGCCCAGGAGGCAGCTTCTACACGGTCGTCCGCATCGCGATCGTGATCGGCTGGCCGCTACTCACCGCGATCGGCTTGATCGGCTATCGCCGCTACCGCGAACACCGCTATCAAGAGGCGAGGGTCTGCCTGTGCGTCTACTCGCTCACCGGCCTTGCCACATTGGGCCACTTCGCTTACGGCAACCCTCATATCCCACCATTCTTCTACGCCACCCTCTTCACCGACACGCTGGCAGGACTGGCAGTGCTCGCGTTCGTGCTGTGGTCTGCCAACGCTTTCGAGCCGCGTCAGCAAGAACTTGTTGACGTCTTGTGATCCTGAAGTTCCAATATTGCGGCGAAGTACACTAACCAGTATTATGGCGATCTAAAAAAGAGGCCGTCCGAGGCGCGTCGAGGTGGCCCCGATAATGGAGGTTTCGCCATGGCGAGCTCGACCGATGTCGCTGAATCCAGCACAGCGACCGCCCTCACCGAAGAGGACTTCACGCAGGCAGCAACACAGGCTTCGCACTTCATGAATCCGGCCACGTTCGTCCAGACCGAGGCTGCCAACCAGGGCCTTGGTGCTCCCGTGGCCGCGGCCCCGGTCAAGGGCCCTCCACCGGGCGAGCCCCGTAGCGGCGGCGAAGCCACCGACAGCGAACTGGGTGTGCTCGCGGGCCTGCGAGGCTCCTGGATCGGCAAAGGCTTCAACCTGATCGCACGGCCCGACAGGCAGGGCGGCCTGCCGTTCTTCCTGGAGCTCAACGCAACAAAGGAGACGCTCGAATTCACCTCGATCTCCGGCCCGATTCCCAATCGCGGCACCGAGCAGGACGACATCTTCTTCCTGGGCCTCACCTATCTGCAGCGCATCAGCGAAGCAAACGAAAGCGGCGGCCTACACATCGAGCCGGGGATCTGGATCAACGTGCCCGAAACCGAAGTGCCCAAAGCGCCCCCGAGCATCGTGCGCCTGGCCACCATCCCGCACGGCAACGCTCTGCTTGCACAGGGTAAGGGCTTTGAAGTCCAGGGAGGACCGACGATCTCCCCGGCCAGCTCGACCCCGGTGGAAGAAGCGACCGGCCAACCGGTAAAAGGCCTCGGCTACCTGGACCCGTTCCTGACCGCGCAACCTCCCGCGGGCATCCCCTTAGGCGCTGTTGCCAACCCCAACCTGGTCCTCACCGAAGCCATCAAGGGCCAGTCGATCGTGAAAACAGTCGTGCTGCTTGTGGCCAGCGAACCGGTCGGCGGGATCGAGAACATCCCCTTCCTCACCGCCAACGCAACCGCAATCAAGATGAGTGCGATCTTCTGGATCGAGACGATTCAGCTTCCGGGCGGTCAGACCCGCCTACAGCTTCAATATTCACAGACCGTCGTGCTGAACTTCGAGAAAATCAACTGGCCGCATGTGTCGGTGGCGACCTTGGTCAAGTTCTAGAGAACATGGCCGGCATCGTCACCCGACTACGCCGGCCATGTGAACAGAGCTAGCTCACCTCGAGCACGATCTTCCCGCGCGTGTGCCCGGCCTCGCTCAGCGCATGTGCTTGGCTGGCCTCGCTGAGCGGGAAGGTCTGCGCGATCTCCACGCGCACCGCCCCGTCGGCAACGAGCCCGGCTATCTTTGCAAGCTGCTCAGAGTTCGAGCTCATCACCAGCAGCTCGGCGCGGGCGCCGCGCGCGGCGGCGGCCTGCTCGGGTGGTGCATTGGCGATCGTGACAAGCACGCCGCCTTCGCGCAACGTGGGCACCAGCGACTCGGTCGTCCCGCCGCCCACTGTGTCGAATGCGACGTCCACGTCGCTCGCGGCCTCGCCAACGTCCTGGCTTGAGTAGTCGATGTACTCATCGGCCCCAAGGCCGAGCACGAAGTCGCGGTTTCGAGACGAGCCGGTGGCTATCACACGCGCACCTGCATGCTTTGCGAATTGGACGGCGAGATGGCCGACACCGCCAGCGCCGCCTGCGACCAGCGCAGTCATCCCGGCCTGCAGGCCGCCGCTGTCGAACAGCGCCTGCCAAGCGGTCAGGCCGGAGACGGGCAACGCCGCCGCCTGCTCGTGGCTCATGTCCGCGGGCTTCTTTGCGATCAGGGTAGCCGGGACAGTCGCGAACTCGGCGTAGCCACCGCTGGAGGCGACGCCGAACACCTCATCTCCCACGGCAAGCCCATCTATACGAGAGAGCTCGACCACCCCAGACACATCGTTGCCGAGCACCGCAGGCAGTTGCGTCTTGCGTAGACCGCGGCGGATCTTCCAGTCGATCGGGTTCACCGACGCGGCACGAACCTCAATCAAAACTTCTCCCTCGCCCGGAGTAGGCCGCTCGGACTCCTCGTAGCGCAAGACATCCGGGCCTCCTGTTTCATGGATCAGCACGGCATGCATGGAGTCTCCTCTCCGACGGGAACTGAGCGAATCTAGTCTAGGTCGTCCCCAGCTCGGCTGGCGGCGAATCCTCATCCTGGGCCTGGTCCTCACCGGAAGCCGCTGCGGCCTCCCCCCTGACCTCGTCGATCGGAGCCGAGGGCAGCGCGTCAGCCTGCGCCTCCGCTGCCGCCCTGTTCTCCTCCTTGACCGCGAGCCATATCTCCTCGCGGAAGATCGACACCCCGCGCGGCGCCTCGATCCCAAGGCGCACCGTGCTGGCGCTGACCTCCATCACGGTCACGAGGATGTCCTCGCCGATCACGACGCGCTCTCCCGGACGTCGCGCCAGTATCAGCATGCTTCAGATTATGAAGCTATTCGCGCCGTCTCGTCTGAGAGCACGAACAAAGGGGCCTGCAACTGGGCCTCCGGGTTGGCGTTGATCACCTGATAGCCGCGTCCCTCGTGGATCACGAGCGGGGCGCGCAGGTTGGCGGTGATGTCGAGCGGGTTGGGCGTGGCGCGCACTGTCACGTACAACTTGACGTCCTGCGCCCCATCGTCGATGCCGGTCCGCTCGACGTCCTCGGGCGCCATGTGCAAGGAGAACTCCGAGAAGAACGGCTCGGGGCGGACGACCGGCAAGGCAAGCGCCGGCTCGTCGACCGAATGCAGCCACAAGAAGCCGGTGCCGGGGTTGCGGTCAAGCAGCGTGTAGCGCGCCCCCCCGAGACCGATCAAACCGAAGGGAAACTCGATCACATCCTCATCGGCGACCTGCACCTTTCCGAAACGGATGCTCTGGAATGTCACGGACACGTTGGCTCTCTCCTCGGCGGGCTACTGCAGGAACTGGAGTAGGGATTCTTGGACGATGCTCGCGCCGGCACGCAGCGCCGCCTCATATGCAGCCTGCTCGTTGGAGTAGGCGATCGAGGTCTGGGCGATGTTCGCATCCTCAGTGTTGGCCAGGCTCGCGGCGATCGAGCCTTGCAGCGATTCGATGCGACTCGTGGCCGTCTGCAGCTGGTCGGTCACGCTCCCGGCAGTCGCTTGCAACTGGCTCAGGGTGTCGATGCTCGATTCGAGGCTTTTCAGGTCGCTCGAGCCGAGCGCGCTGACGTCTTCGGCGCTGCCGCCGCGCAGGTGTTCTGAGATCGTACGCAGCGTGTCGAGCAGCTTGCCGTCGCCTGAGCCTTGCCCGTTGCCGAGCAGCGAGGAGATATTCGTGCTGATGTCGACCGACACGCCGGGACCGATCGCGCGTGTGATCGTGCCAGTGTTGCCCTGATAGGCGTCTTCGGCTCCCTGGGGGTAGGGCACGGTGGTCGTATCGGTACCTGAGAACACGTACTGCCCGGCGTACTGCGTGTTCGCGTCCTGCTTGACGGCTTCGCTCAGCTGGTCTACCTCGGTGGCGATGCTTTCGCGGTCGCTCTGGTTGTCCGTGCCTGTCGAGCTCTGTACCAGTAGCTCACGCACGGTTTGCAGCACGTTTGAGATGCTCGACATCGCGCCACCGGCTGTGTTCTCCCAGGAGATCCCTTCCTGAGCATTGGTCGCATAGGAGCTCAAACCATCGAGTTGGCTCTGCAGGTCGATTACCTGACTGGCGCCATAGGGATTGTCTGACGGCTCAAGGATCGTCTTGCCAGAGGACAGTTCGTCCGATGTGCGCTCGAGGGTCGCTAGCGAGGAGTTGATGTCGTTAAGCGTCGTGGCCGTGACCATCGCCGGAGTAATGCGTTCGGTCATGGACGAGCCCCCGCGCAGCAAGTGTTGTTGTTGGCGCTAATCACTACAACCCCACCGTTCCGGTGTGCTCGATCAACGTTTCGAGCATGCTGTCCATCGCGGTGAGCGTGCGGGCGGATGCTTGGTAGCCGCGCTGGAAGCTGATCAAGTTGGTCATTTCTTCGTCGAGCGAGACACCGGAGACGCTCTGGCGCTGATTGTCGATCGCGGTGACCGTCGTCTGCAGATTGGCCTGCTCGTCCTTGGCCTCCTGCACACCTGTGCCGACCTGCTCGACAAGCGCCGCATAGCCCTGTTCGGCAGCGCCCCCGCGCAGCGCCGCGATCGACTGTGCGACGTCGTTGCCACCAGAATCTCCGGTCGAGGAGGTTTGCACCTGGGCGGGCGTGACCGCCACCCGCAGGGTGGCAGCGGTTGCGCCGGAGAAGAACGGCGTGCTTGTGTGCAATGCGTTGACCGTGCTCGCCAAGGTGTTTGCCACGCTGTCCAGGGCCGTTTGGTAGCCGTTGAGCGCGCCTGTCGGAGCCGTCAGGCCGAGCAGCGCGCCGAGCTTTCCGCCGGCGGCCGGCGTGAGCCCCTGCGGCCAGTTGACCGTCGTGCCTTCGACCAGCGGCCTGGCAGCATCGCCGAAGCTGACCGTGTCGGTGCCGTCTGGCTGCTCGCTGACTGTGACCTGCGCGAAGCTGGAGAGCTTGTCGAGCAAGAGATCGCGCCGGTCGAGCATTTCGTTTGGCTTCTGGCCGGCTTGTTCGGCAAGCTTGATCTGCCCGTTGAGCTGGGCGATCTGGTTGGCGTCGTTTTGCACTTCGCCAGAGGGTCCGGTGAGGGCCGCGTACTGCTCGCCGGCCTGGGTTGAGATCGTCGATAGTTGCTTGCTGAGTTCATGGAAAGTGTTTGCCAGGGCTTGCCCTGCGGCCACCACTTCTTGCTTGGCGGGAACGCTTATGGGAGCGTTTGCGACTTCGCTCCAGGCGCTCCAGAAGGCCGAGATCTGACTGGCAAGCCCAGAGCTTGAGGGTTCGTTGAACGCCGCCTGGGCTTGGGTCAGCTCTTCAGACTGGGTGCTTGCTTCGCTGAGTGCACTGTTTTGCGTGCGGTACTGCGCATCCAGGTAGATGTTGCGCACACGCGTAATCGTCGCGACGCTGACGCCGGTGCCGAGCTGTACGCCTTCTCCGGTCAGCGGCGAGATCGCCGGGATGACGATCGGTTCGTTGGTCTGCAATACCGCCCTCTGGCGCGAATAGCCTTCGGTATCCGAGTTGGCGATGTTGTTGCCGGTGACGTCGAGCGCCGCTTGCTCGGCGACCAGTCCGCTGAGCGCGGTTTGCAGTCCTTGCAGGGTTGGAATCGACATGGGCTTAGGCGCGCAGGTCCAGGACGTGCAGGTTGCCGTTGGGGCGCGCCCGCGTGATCGGCGTGGAGGAGCCGTGTGTGTCGTAGCCGGTGACTCCATCGAGCGCCAGAACACCCATCAGGTGGTCCAGAAAGCCCAGTTCGATCTGCATCAGCGCACGGTTGCAGGAGTGCTCGCGCTGTAGCTCGCGCAACAACCCTCTCAACTCCGCGCTCAGAGCCGAGGCACGCTCGGCGAGCGCTTCGTCCATCAACGTGCACAGGCGCTCGAGCGTCACCGCCTCGGCCGCGATTCCAAGCCGCTCGCCGCTGCGGGTAAGCAGACGCGAGCGCTCCTCCTCCAGCAGCTGGCGACGACCCATCTCCCCGCGCAGGATCCCGGCCAGGCGTACGACTGTGTCCACATCGCGCGCACGGATCGCCTTGCCCTGCTCCAGCACAACCCCGAGCAGGCTGCGCGCCGAGCCGATTTGCGCGTCCAGGTGTGCGAGCACTTCCACGGCCAGCGCACGATCCTGGGCGAGCTCCTCGGGTGCGGCCAGCGCGGTCGAGCTCATGCGCCCGTGCCCCCGGTGGGGCCGGCGGGTGCGGTGACAGATGGACTGTTGTTTGTTGGGATTGGCGTGCTCACGCCTGTACTTACGCTCGTACCACCTGTCGTTGCCCCACCTTCCCCGGCGCCGTGCGCGGCTGCTCCTGCCAGCTGGCGGGTCATCTGAGCTGCGAGGCCGAGCCCGCCGGCGCTCATCACGCCGCTGGTCAAAGCCTGCGGCAGCATCGAGGACAGCGGACCGCTTGCGCCGCCGCCGCCCGCAGAGCCTTCCGAGGATTCTCCTTCCGCGCCGCTTTCGCCGCCGAGGCCACTACTTGCCGTCAGCGATTGCGAGAGCTCTTCGACCAGCATCTGTTCGAAGGCAAGCGCTGTCTCGTAGGCCTTTTGCGTGTCCGCGGAGCCTTTGCGCACCCAGGCAGGCTCGAGCGTCTGGTTGACGGTGGGTAGGCCGCTCGGGGACAGCGGCGAGCCCGGAGACAGCGGGACGCTCACGACGGGCGCAGCTCGTTGGCGATCGACATCATCTGACTCTCGGTTTGGATCGCCGAGCTGCTCATCTGGTAGGCGCGTTGGGTGCTCACCATCAACGCCATCTCCTTCGACATGTCTACGTTGGAGCCCTCCAAAGCGCCTTGGCGAATTTTCGCGGCACTCGCCGCCACCGGCTGGATCGCGCCACTGGCCGTGGTCGGTGTCAGCGTGCCGCCGCCGCCCGCGAGCAGGTGGTCCGGCGAGGCGACGGTGACCAGCTTGATCTGGCCCAGCGTGCGCTTGCCGGCGGTCACGCTGCCGTCGACGCCGATCTTCAGCTCCTCAGCGGAGACCCCAGCCGGCAGTTTGATCGGCGGTTCGAGCTGGTTGCCTTCGGCGTCGACGATCGTGCCGCTTCCATCGACGGCGAAGCTGCCGTCGCGGGTCAGCGCCGGCTGGCCGCCCGGACCCTTGACCTGGAAGTAGCCCTCGCCTTCGATTGCCAGGTCGAGGGGGTCGCCGGTTTCCTGGATCGGCCCCTGGGCATGGCTGCGCCCGATCACTTGCGCACTTGCGCCGGCGCCGATGCTCGATTCGGTGCCGGCCTCGTCCACGGCGTTGTAGAGCAGATCGCTGAAGGCGACGCGCTCGGATTGGTAGCCGGTGGTGGAGATGTTGGCGAGATCGTTTGAGACCGCGTCGAGCTGTTCCTGCTGTGCGGACATGCCGGCCGCCGCGGAGTAGAGGCCTTCCAGCATCAGTGGTCCATTAGCCGCCGCCGTTCAGCGAGCCGACTTGCGAGGCCGACTCCTGCAGGGTCTGGCCGATCGATTGAATCGCCTGCTGGCCGGACTGGAAAGTGCGCAGCGAAGTGATCATTTCGACCATGATCTTCGCGGCGTCTACATCGGAACCCTCCAATGAGCCCTGGCGCACCGTGCCGGTCGGCTTGCCCGAAGGGCTGCCTGTGTAGAGGTTTTCGCCTTGCTTGACGGCCCCCGGGACTTCAAAGACGCCAAGCGCGCTCGGCGCGACGCTGCCGTCGGCGCCGACCTTCACTGGAGCGCCGTTCTGGTCGAGCACGGGGTCACCATTTGTATCCGTGAGTCCCCCCTGCGCGGAGGCCGTGAACTGGCCGTCGCGGGTGTAGCGCACGCCCTGAGCTGTCTTGACAGCGAAGAAACCGCTGCCCTCGATGGCGAAGTCGAGCGGTTCGCCGGTTTCCTGCAACGAGCCCTGTGTCATGTTGGTGTAGGTCTTGCCGAGCGCAACGCCGGCGTCGACCGATCCGATCGCCGGCGCGCCCTCGCTGTTGGCAAGCAGCACGTCGCCGAAGCTGTGTTGCGAGGATTCGTCGGGCTTGTAGCCGGGCGTCGAGGCGTTCGCCAGGTCGTTTGAGAGCTGATCCTGGCGAACCTGCTCGGCGACCATCCCGGAGGCGGCGATATACAGGCCAAGATCCATGTCCTCCCGGTGTTCGACCACAGAGGTCAATTCTTTAGAGGAAGGCCATGCCGCATGCGGGACGGAAGCAGGGCCGCATGCGGCCCTGGTCGGCACATGTGCCGGCAGGAACAACAACGATGAGAACGTGTGGTTTCAGCCGACGGCGCTGAACAGCGACAGCTCGTCGGAGAGCTGGTCGTAGAGACGGCGGCGCAACTGGGTATGGATCTGGGAGACGCGACTCTCAGACACGCCCAGCCGAGCGCCGATATCACGCAGCGTCCAGTGCTCTAGGTAGAGCAGTACGGCCACTTCGCGCTCGACGGGCGGCAGCAGCGCGAACGCCGCGCGGAAGCGTTCCTTGGCTTCGCGGCGCTCGGCGCACACGATTGGGTCACAGTCGGCGTCCGGGCTCTCCAGGGTGTCGATCCGCTCGATCGTGGCGTTCTCGTCGGAGCGCACCGTGCGGTTGAGCGAGCCGACCTCCGCCAGCGCGACCTCGTCGAGGCGGCCCACCAGTTCTCGCGGATCCATGTCGACCATCGCCGCCAACTCCTCGCGGCTCGGCTGGCGGTCGTGGTTGGCGAGGAACACCTCGCGCGCATGGTTGATAGCGCGCTCGTCGCGACGCAGCGAGCGGGGCGCCCAGTCGTGGCGGCGCAACTCGTCGAGCACGGCGCCGTGGATGCGCGTCCAGGCGTACTGCTCGAGCGTGGCGCCCTTCTCCGGGTCATAGCGCTCGATCGAGCGGATCAGCGCCTCCAGCCCGCAGGAGAGGAAGTCCTCGACATCGCACTGGGCTGGCACCTCGCGCACCTTGCGGTAGACGATGTAGCGCACCATCGGCGTGAAGATGAAGATCAACTGGTCGCGCAAGCGCAGATCGCCGCTCTGGCGGTACTCGCGCCATGTCCTGAGGGCCTCCGCCGCGGAGATCCTCACGGCCCCTTTTGCGATCGTTTCCATTTTTGCGACTCCGATTTCGAGGGAACTGCGAACAGGTGCCCCCGCGTGCGCCCAAACCTGCCCGCGGCCCGAGATGCGCTATTTGCGAAGATTTCGGCGCGGACCGTATCGGCCGCGCCGGTCGTAATCGTTTGAGTGGCTCGATCGGCGCCAGTTAGCCAACTCTGCGCACATCTACGCATAATCACCACATTTACCACTGGCTAAATGAGGTATTTCGTGCGTACTCGAAACGACGACGTGCGCTACCGGCGCTCAGATATCGGCGTACCTGGTCGATGACCATGCGTGAAGATGGCCGCTCGCTCTCCCGCCCCCATCCCTCCAGGCGACGATGCCACCAAGGCCGCGGACCAAGCCCTCTCGCGAGTGCCGCGCTCAGACGGTGGCGCCGTACCTGCGATCGAACTCTCGGCGCGCGCCCAGCGGCTGCTCGCCGCCGGCCAGCTGGACGACTACCGCGAGCTGTTCGGCGAGCTCGAGTCGATCGCCGACCCCCACCGCCGCTACCAAGCCGGCGTCGGCCTGATCGAGCTGGGCTTTGCCGCGAGCGGCGACGTCCCCCCTGCGCGCGTGGGGGACGTGTTTTTCGCAATTGCAACCGGCGCCGTCGAACTGCTCGACCGAAAGCCAAGCGAGCCCAAGCTGCTCAACTACGCAGGCGTCGCCTTCTATGAGCTGTGGAGCCTCGACGCCGCCCGAGCCCTGTTCAAGGCCGCCAAGCGCCTGGACCCACGCTCCGAGCAGGTGGACGGCAACCTGGCCGCGCTCGCGGGGCGACGACGAATGCTGCGCAACACCGGCCGCGCAGCGCCCCAACACCCCGCGCTCGTCGAGCTGGCAAGCCGGGTGCTCGAGATCGCAAGGCGTGCACGACCTGCCACCGGCATGCGCCTCAGCCTGTGCATGATCGTGCGCGACGAGCAGGAGATGCTGCCACGCTGCTTGGCTTCCGTGGCCGACGCGGTCGACGAGATGGTGATCGTCGACACCGGCTCCACCGACGCCACCGTCGAGATCGCGCGCTCGTTTGGTGCGCGCGTCCTCTTCCACGAGTGGACCGGTTCTTTCGCGCAGGCGCGCAACGTCTCCTTCGACGCGGCCGAGGGCGACTGGCTGCTGTGCCTGGACGCCGACGAGGTGCTCGTGGAGGAGGACGCACCACTGCTGCGCTCGCTCACCGGGCGTACCTGGCGCGAGGCGTTCTACCTCTCGGAGACCAACTACACCGGCGATCTCGAGGACGGCACCGCCGTTACGCACAATGCGCTGCGCGTATTTCGCAACCGGCCCGAGTACCGCTTCGAGGGACGCCTGCACGAGCAGATCGCCCACTGCCTGCCCGGCTACCTGCCCGAGCGCGTCGAGGCGAGCGGCGTGCGCATCGAGCACTACGGCTATCTCGGCGCCGTGCGCGACAGCCGCGAGAAGTCGCGCCGCAACATCGAGCTATTGCGGTTGCAGCAGGCCGAAAGCCCGCCCACGCCGTTCCTGCACTACAACCTCGGCTCAGAGTACGCCGCCGCGAACGAACCGCGGGCTGCGCTCGCCGAGTTCGAGCGCGCCTGGAAGCTGCTGCAGAGCCTTCCCGATCGCGACAGCTACCAGTTCGCGCCGGCCCTGATGAGTCGCTTGGTCAAGGCGCTGCGCGCATGCGGGCGTCCGACGGACGCAATCGCCCGTGCCGAGGAGGGACTGCTGCGCTTCCAGGGCTTCACCGACCTCGTGCTCGAGCAGGCGCTCGCCGCGATCGCGCTGGAGCAGAACGAGCGCGCGATCGAGTTGCTCGAGCGCTGCATCGAGATGGGCGACGCGCCGCGCCGCTACACAGCCACGCAGGGCAGCGGCAGCTATCTGCCGAGACTGCAGCTGGCCGAGCTCAGACGGATCGCGGGAGATTACGAGGAGGCGACTCGGCTGCTGGAGCATTGCCTGCGCGAGTATCCGCGCTTCATCGGCTCGGTGCTGCCCTACGCAAATCTGCTGCTGGCAAGCGGGGTCGAGCCTGGCGAGGTTGTCGAGCGGGTCGAGCAGCACATGCCCGACCCGCCGCCCGCGGCTCGCTTCATGGTTGGCACGGCCCTCTACGAGTCGGGCGCCACGGCCGCCGGAGAGTTTCAGTTCAGGGCGGTGCTCGCGCGCCAGCCGCACTCGAGCCGGGCGCGCGTGGCGCTCGGGGAGGCGCTGCTTGCACAGCGACGCTACCGCGAGGCGGCCGAGGTCGCCTGTGAGCTCGCGAACGACGATACGCTGGCGGTGGTCGCCCGCCGGACCGAGCTGTTCGCGCGCATCGCCGGGGGCGACCGCGAAGGCGCGGGAGAGGCACTCGAAAGAGCGTACGCGGCGGGCATGGCCCAGTACGAGCTCGACCTGTTCGCGACCTGGCGAGAGCTCGCGCGTGCCGAGGTTGACGTTGCCGCGCAACCCGAGGAGCCCACACCCCCCCTTCGTGGACGCCCTCTTCAGCGAGTCTCCGAGCAGGCCGCATCGCCGCTGCCCCAGCAGGCCAGGGAGCCGCTCTCCGAGCAGCCGGTGCCCCTGCACTCCGAGCAAGTCGCGTCGCCCCGTCCCGAGCAACCTGTGACATCGCTCCCCGAGCAGACCGTGGCGCCGCTGGAAGTGATGCTCGAAGCACTGCTGCGCGTGCACGACTTCAAGAGCTTTGAAGTGCTGCTCGGCGCGCTCGAGCGCACGCCCCTACAGCCGCGCGAGCGCCGCGAGCTGCTCGCCGGCATGTACCTGCGGCGTGGGTTCCTGGCATCCGCGGCCGAGGAGTGGATCGCCGTCTGCGAGCAGGAGCCCGACGTCCGGGCGCTGCTGGGCCTCGCCCGCGTTGCCGCCGCGAGGGGCATGGCACACGAGATGAGCGACTTCGCGGCCGCGGCGCTCGCACGCGACCCCGACAACGAGGATGCCGCAAGCCTCCTCTCTCAAGCACATGCCGCAACCGCGTAGGCGTTCCGGCCCCTGCCAGCGCGGTCCTCGCCCGTCGGCTCCTCGACAAGCGACGCATATCCGCCCGGACAGGCGGGTATGCCTGAACAAAGCAGGCAGGAGGGCAGGCCCGAATAAAGTTTTCGCGAAAGACGCCGATTACTTGAAGAGATATCAATCGCGAGGCGGCCCAGGGAACGGGTCGTCGCACACGTTTTCAGGGAGAAAACGCCATATGACCTCGCCGATCCTGCCATTCAATGGCCCGTCTTCGCTTGCGGGCTCGCCGTACCCGATGCCGCTCATGAACGACGCCGGCGGTCCAGCCTCGTTTCAGTCCGATCTCAGTACGGCCGATCGCCTGCTTGCAAGCCAAGACGGCAGCGGCACGCCGCCGCCCGAGGTGCTGGACCAAGTCGCGGCCGCCGGAAGGATAAGCCGCGAAATGCGCGAAAGCGGACATGAGCTGCGCTTCTCCAAAAGCCAGGAGGGGCGGGTCACCGTCGAGCTTGCGGATCGTGAGGGCAAAACCGTGAAGAGCATGTCGATTTCAGAGGCGCTTGAGATTGCCGCCGGAAAGCCGGTGCAGGACGTCGCCGGGAAGCCCTGGGCCTAGAGCTCCATGTCATCGCTTGCAGTCAGCTCGTCGGTCGGTTCGCCGATCTCCATCTCGGGGCTCGCCTCAGGGCTTGACACGAGTTCGATCATCTCGGCGCTGATGGCCGTCGAACGTGAGCCGGTCACACGGCTTACCGACGCCCAGGAAAAGCTGCAGGGCCAGCAGAAAGAGCTGGCAAGCGTCCAGAGCAGCCTCCAACAGTTGGCGCTTGCCGCCTCTGAATTCAGCATGCCCTCGCTGTTTGAAACCTCGCAAGCGGTCACTTCCAGCGAACCCACACGCGTCAGCGCGGCCACCAGTGACGGAGCCGCCATCGGCGGCTATGAGGTGGAAGTCACGCAGCTGGCCAACTCGGCTCAGCGCACCTTCACGTTCGCGAGTCCGGCAGCGGAAGACACACTCACGATCGACGGCAACAGCTTCACCGTCAAGGCCGGCGAGAGCGCCAAGGAATTCGCGAACGCGATCAACTCCGACAGCAGCTCGACGGTGTACGCGGCTGTGCTCGAAGGCAACACCCTGGTGCTGTCCAACCGTGCGACGGGCAACACCGGCGCGGAATTCATCCAGGTGAGCGATCCGGGCGCGACGCTCGTCGAAAAGGCCGGCACCGCCAAGGAAGGCAAGAACGCCGAATACACGGTCGACGGAGTCGCTGGGACCTCGACGTCCAACACGGTCTCAAACGCGATCGCCGGCGTGACTCTGACCCTGGGCGGACTTACCACCACCGGCCCCGTCACGATCGACGTGCAGGCTCCGGGCGCCAGCGTCAGCGCTGTCGAAGCGCAGGTGCAGTCGTTCGTCAAGCTCTACAACTCGACAGTCGAAGCGATTCAGAAGCAGCTGACCACCAAGCCGATCGCCAAGCCGACCAGCGCCGGCGAATTCGGCACCGGCACCCTGTTTGGCGACTTCGAACTGGAGAGCCTGCTCGGGAACATGCGCCAGAGCATGTACGAACCGATCGCGGGGCTTGGCGCCGAAATGTCCAACCCCAGCGATATCGGGATCAGCACGGGCGCGGCCTCAGCGGGCGGAGCCTCCCAGTCCTCGCTCGAAGGGCTGTTGACGGTCAACTCCACCAAGCTCTCCGAAGCCATCAAGACCAACCCGGCAGGCGTACAGCAGATGCTCGAGAAGTGGTCCCAGGGCCTGCAGACCACGCTTGAAAACGTGGCTGGGCCCGGCGGGACGCTCGAAGCCAGGGCAACCGGCGACACGACGCAGATCACCGAGCTGACCAGTCAGATCACGACGATGAACGAAATGCTTGCCGTGCGCGAAAAGGCGCTGCAGGCCACTTACGCGGAGCTTGAAAGCGCGATATCGCGGAACACCTCACAGGCGGACTGGCTGACCTCCCAGGAAGCCTCAATGGTGGCCAGCAAGGCATGAGCAACCTCACCGCAACGCCGAACGCCTACCGCCAGGGCGCGGTACTTGCCGCCACACCCGGGGAGCTCGTCGTGATGCTCTACGACGGCGCGCGGCGCTTCCTACGCCAGGCGAACGTCGCGATGCGCGAGGGCCAGATCGAGCGCGCCCACAACACGCTGCGCCGGGCGGAGTTGATCATCGCCCACCTGGACGGCGTCCTCGACTTCCAGCAAGGGGAAATCTCCGATCGCCTGCATGCGATCTACCAATTCTGCCTTGCCCATCTCAACGCCGCGCGCAACAACCAGGATGCCGGCAAGCTGGAAGAGGTCAGCGACCTGCTGGGGGAGCTACGAGAGGCCTGGGCCCAGGTGGCCGAGGAGATCGCCCGCGCGTGAGCGAGATGTCGTTCGTTCGCAGCCCCGCCGGTCGGGATGTCCCGCGCGCACGCGGAGGACATCCCAAATGAGAGACGACCCGTCCTCCGGCGACGGCCAGGTATCCCTGCGCCCCTATGAGGCGCTGCACGAGCACGCCGAGCTCGAATTGGAGCTCGTAGGACGCGG
This sequence comes from Solirubrobacteraceae bacterium, assembly GCA_035485715.1. Classification (GTDB taxonomy): domain Bacteria; phylum Actinomycetota; class Thermoleophilia; order Solirubrobacterales; family Solirubrobacteraceae; genus Palsa-744. The sequence continues at coordinate 159,991 of DATHNT010000026.1, forward strand.
CGAGATAGATCGTCTGGGAGCGCTCGGCCAACGCTGGGAGCAGCTGACACGCGACCTGCCTGCCCGCCCGCCCGCGGCGGCTGCGCCGCTACTGCGAACTGCCCGGCTGATCCACGAGCGCACGCGCATCGAGCTGATTCGCCTACGCGAGTCGTTGTTGGTTGAGATCGGCGCCAGCGCGCGCGCGCGGCGCGCGGCCGACGGCTACGCGGGGCAGCTACCGCGTCGCTCCCACCTGGATCGCAGCGCCTAACCTGGATAGCCAGACTCGGCCCGGAGCGTCTCGATCTCTGGTTGAGAAGACCTTCCAAATGAGATGCACGTCCATACCCCCTTTGCGTGACCGGGGAGATTATTTAGGTACCTAACCTTCACCCAAGGCTCCAAATAAAGGGGGTGTTTAGAAGACCTTTGAAAATGAGCTGCACGACCCGGCGCTCAAGGTCCACGAGCTTCCGCCGCATGGCTCATTTCACAGTCCACAGACGTCCCGCTGCATGGCTAACTTGGAAGCCGTTCTAAAGACCCAAGCCGAGCGGCCGATCACCAGGGACGGTATATGGCTCCCGTCGACTCCACCCAGCAACTGCTCGAGGCCGCCATGCGCGGCTCCTGGCAGCGCGAGACTGCCCTGACGAGCAACATCGCCAACGCCGACACGCCCGGCTACAAACGCCAGGAAGTCAACTTCGAGTCTGAGCTGCAGAGCGCGATGAACAGCAGCGAACCTCTCAGCCAGGTCGAATTCGAGACCGAAGTACAGCCCGAAGAGGATGGACCCAACGGCACCAGCGTCAGCGTCGATCAGGAATCGGCGAAGCTCGCCGAAAACGGGCTCGACTACCAAGCTCTCACGCAAGTGCTCGGAGCGCGCAATAGCATCTTGAGCGCGGCGATCGGAGTCACCCCTTGAACGCGGCCGACACGTCACGCCATGGATGCCGCTGTCGATATCAGCTGAGCGCGGCCGACACGTCGCACCATCGATGCCGCAATCGATGGCACTCGCCGAGCACGGCCGGCGGAGAGGGCTGATGGGGCTTTTCGAAGCGATCGGCATCGCCGGCAGCGGACTGACAGCCGAGCGCGTGCGCGTGGATGTGACCGCCGAGAACCTCGCCAACGCCGACACCACGAAGGCCGCGGGCGGACAGCCCTACCAGCGCCAGGAGGTCGAGCTCGCACAGGCCGGCGAAGGTGGCTTCGGCAGCGCGCTCTCGGGAGCCATCCAGCAGGCAGAAAGCTCGGCTCCCGCCGGTGGCGTCCAGGTGACGGGGATCGTCAGCGACGCCACTCCCGACCAGCAGGTCTATGACCCTGGCAATCCTGAAGCCGACGCCCAAGGCTACGTGAAGATGCCGAACATAAGCACCGTCACCGAAATGACCGACCTGATCTCCGAGTCGCAGTCCTATCAGTCCGATGTGACCGCGATGCAGACAGCCAAGTCGATGTTCAGCGCGACGCTCGGGGTGCTCAAATGATCGTTCCGGCGGTCGGCGGACTGGCGGGCAAACTCTCCGAAGGCCTCTCCAACAGCGCCTCGCCACAGACGGTCGGTGGCTTGACCCAGGGTGGCCAAAGCGCTCGAGCCGCAGGCTCGGGGCTAGGACTGGAAGGCAGCAGCGGCCTCGAAGGGACACGCGGAGTCGAAGGAATCGGCGGGGTCGAAGGAACCGGAGGGGTCGGCGGCGCGTCGAGCGGCGGATCGGGCAGCTTCGGCAGCGAGCTCTCAGAAGCGATCTCCTCGCTCGAAGGCACCCAGTTGAGTTCCGACAGTGCGGCCCAGTCGCTTGCCACCGGCACCGCCAAGGACCCCGAGAGCGCGGTCGTTACCGTCGAGGATGCGCAGATGGCGATGGACTTGGCCTCGCAGCTGCGCACCAAGGCCACCGAAGCCGCTCAGAACCTCTTCCAGACGCAGGTCTGACCGGTGGCGCTCGTACGACTTCTTTCGCGGCTCACGACTCTCGGATCGCGAGCCTAGGCCGTGCCTCTCTCCCAGCTCGCCTCGCGGCTCACCACCCGCGGATGGCTGATCGTCGGCGGTGCCACGGTCGGCGCGATCCTGTTCGTCTACCTGTTCCTGCACATGGTCTCCGCGCCCAGCTATACAACGCTCGTCAGCGGCATCGATCCCTCCCAGACCGGCAAGATGACGAGCACGCTCAGCGAGCACGGCGTCAACTACGAGCTGCAGAACAACGGCACCGCGCTTGCCGTCCAGTCCAACCAGACAGCCGAGGCGCGCGTGGCCCTCGCCGGTGCCGGCCTGCTCGGCAACACCCAGCCGGACTTCTCGCTGTTTGAAAAACAGAATCTCGGCGAAAGCAACTTCCAGCAAGCCGTCACCTACCAGCGTGCGCTACAGGGGCAGCTGGCGGAGACGATCGACTCGGTACAGGGTGTCTCCGGAGCGCAGGTCGAGCTCGTGCTGCCCAACTCCCAGAGTCAGATCTTTGGCGAAAACCAAGGGATCTCCTCGGCCGCCGTGCTGCTCTCGGGGACCACATCGATGCCACAAAGCTCGGTGCAGGGGATCGCGCAGCTGGTGACCTCCAGCGTGCCCGGCCTGCAGTTGAACAAGGTCACGATCACCGACGCCTCGGGACAGCTGCTGTGGCCGCAGTCCGCCGGCAGCGCCGGCGGCGGCGGTAACGGCGTGCAGGAAGCCGAGCAGCGCTACGACCAGAGCATGGGCGCGAGCCTCGACGCGATGCTTGCCCAAACCCTTGGTGCCGGCAAGGCACAGGTGCTGGTGTACGCCAACATGAACGTCAACTCGACCACCCAGGAACAGCTCAGCTACGGCAAGGCCGGTGTGCCCCTGCAGCAGAGCAAGGACATCGAGACGCTCACCGGCAACGGCTCTGGTGCCGGCGGCGCCACCGGCACCGCGAATCTTCCGACCGGCACCAGTACAGGCGGCAAGTCCAACTACAAGCACGAAACGACGAGCAGCACGCTTGGCGTCAGCAAGACCGTGACCCACTCCACGATCGCACCCGGGACGGTCGAAAGCCAGCATGTCTCGGTGCTGCTCGACCATTCCGTTCCCGCCGCCTCGCTGCCCGCGATCCGCGAAGCGATCACCAACGCCGCCGGGATCCAGACCAAGCGCGGAGACACGATCTCGATCGGACAGGTCGCCTTTGCCAGCCCGACCACGGGCGCTGCGAGCTCGACCAGCAGCATGCTCGGCTACGCCAAGTACGCGCTGCTTGGCATCGCCTCACTCGTATTCCTGTTCTTCACCACGCGCTCGTTGCGCCGCCGCGAATCGGACACGATCGACGAGCCGGTCTGGCTGCGCGAGTTGGAGACGCCGATGCGCCTCTCCGAGCTGCAGCGCGAAAGCGCGCCGAGACCGGTACCGGCGATGGCCGGAGTGGCGCCTCCCAATGGGAACGGCAACGGAAATGGCAACGGCAACGGGCACGCCGGCGGCGACAATCTACGTCGCCAGGTCGAGCAGCTCGCAGACAGCGATCCCGATCGCGTCGCTCAGCAGCTTCGTAACTGGATGCAAGAGGACTAGCGCAAGTGGCCGATTCACCCTCAGAGGCGGCGCCGAAACCGCCGGGTGCTCTGGCAGAGCGCTCAGCGGCCAGCCCGTCCGCAGCCTTGCCGGCCGCACCAAGCGAGCGCTTGCCAGGAGCGCGCAGGGCGGCCGTGCTGATGGCGGCGCTCGGACCCGAGCGCGCGGCGAACGTGATGCAGCGCATGGACGAGGAGGCAATCGAGAGCCTCTCGATGGAGATGGCGCGACTCTCCTCTGTCGGCGCTGAGACAACCGAGTCGGTCTTCGGCGAACTGGCCGCCGAGGCCGGCGAGGGCCAGGGAGCTGTCAGCGGCGGGTTGGACTTTGCGCGCGGAGTGATCGAGCGCGCGCTCGACCCCGAGCGCGCGACCGATCTGCTCGGGCGCCTGGAGAGCGCCAGCGAAACCCGACCTTTCGAGTTCCTGCGTCGCGTGCCGCCCGAGCGGATCGCTGCGCTGCTGCGCGGCGAGTCGCCCCAGACGGTTGCGCTCGTGCTCGCCAGCCTGCATACAAATCCCGCCGCCGGTGTGCTCGCCCGGCTGCCCGAGTCCGAGCAACCCGACATCGCGCTGCGGATCGCGCGCATGGGCAACGCCGGCACGCGCGTCATCCAGCAGGTCGAGCAGATGATTCGCCACAAGCTTGGAGCAACGGTCGAGCGCAAGTATTCCGCCAGCGGTGGGGCCAAGACGCTTGCCGGCATCCTCAACCATGCCGACCGCACCACCGAGCGCAACGTGCTCGAGCGCCTCGCCGGAGCCGACAAGGCGCTCGCCGAGGAGGTGCGCGGGATGCTGTTCGTGTTCGAGGACATCGTCAAGCTCGACGAGCGCGCGATCCAGCAGGTGCTGCGCGAGGTCGACCAGAAGGACCTCGTTCTGGCTTTGCGCGGCGCACCGGAGAACGTGATGGAGATCGTCCTCACGAACATGTCCGAGCGCGGCGCGGCGATGCTCAAGGAGGAGATGGAGATTCAGCCCCCCCAGCGCCAGCGCGACGTCGACGAGGCGCAGAGTCGCGTGGTCGCGGTCGTGCGCAAGCTGGACGAGGCCGGTACGATCGTGATCGCCGGCGGCGACGAGGAGGAAGGCGAAGCGGTTGTCTGAGCTGACCGTGGCCGCACACGGCGGTCAGAGGGCGAAGGCGTTGTTTGGCGGTACTCTGGCGTGCAACCGGCAGAGGGGCTGAGCGGTTGCCTGACACCGCTGTCAGCTACGCCTTCGAGCAGCTCGAGCCATCGCAGCCCCAGCCACGCGACGCGCCCGCGCGCGCGCTTGCCCAGGCCCAGCTCGAAGCGGAGCAGATCCGCGAGCAGGCTCGCTCCGAAGGCTATGCCGAGGGGCGCAATGCCGGCCACGAGCAGGGCGCCACCGAGATCGTCCTCGCGGCGCGAGCGCTCGCCGCGGCCATGGACGGCATCGAGTCGCTGCGCGTCGAGTTGGTGCAGGCGATCGAACACGACGCCATCCAACTCGGGTTGCAGCTGGCCGAGAAGATCCTCGGCGGCACCCGGCAGCTGCCCAGCGAGCACATACTCGAAAGCGTGCAAGGGGCACTGCGGCGCGTGACGGACCGGCGCAAGATCGCTGTGCTCGTCAACCCAGCTGAGTTCGAGGCCGTGAGCTCGGCCATCGGCGGGCTGGCCGGGCCGGCAAGCGGCGTCGAGCTGTGCGACATACAACCCGACGAGCGTGTCGAACCCGGCGGGGCGATCGTGCGCACCGCCGAGGGCGAGGTGGACGCCGGCGTGGAGACGCAGCTGGAGCGGGCACGCGAGGTGGTCGAAGCCTCGCTGGCCGCCGAGCGAGCGGCGTGAGCGAATCCGCCGATTTGGCTGCCTCCCCGCGCGCGCGGGGGACATCGCCGTTTCAGAGCACACCACCAGGCGCGCTGCTGGCGAGCGCCACACAAGCCGTCCGCGAGGCCGATCTTGCACGGCGCCATGGGTTTGTCAGCAACCTGATCGGTCTGATCATCGAGGTGACCGGGCTGCAAGCTGAGATCGGGGAGGTTTGTCTTGTGGGAGGGGTCGTGTCTACACGACCCCTGGACGCGCCGCATGCGGCGCGTCAGCAGGTGGCGCATGCGCCACCTGCACCGGGCCGCACATGTGCGGCCCGGCCGGTCGGTGCATGCACCGACCGGAACAGCTCAATTGAGGGCGGTATTCCAGCCGAGGTGGTCGGGTTCCGCGACGGGCGCACCCTGCTGATGCCTTTGGGCGAGCTGCACGGAATCGGCCCCGGCACGCGCGTGCTCGCGACCGGAGCCCCGTTCCGGATCGCAGTCGGACCCGGTCTGCTCGGACGTGTGGTCGATGGACTGGGAGTGCCGCTGGACGAGCTTCCAGCATCCGTCGGAGTCGAGCGCTCCACGATCGCCCCGCCCCCAAGCGCGCTCTCCAGACCCCGCATCACAGAGCGCGTCGGTCTGGGCGTGCGCGCACTGGACTCGCTCGTGCCCTGCGGGCGCGGACAGCGACTCGGCATCTTCGCCGGCTCCGGCGTCGGCAAGTCCTCGCTGATGGGCATGATCGCCCGCTCGACGAGCGCTCAGGTGAACGTGATCGCGCTCGTCGGCGAGCGCGGACGCGAGGTGCGCGAGTTCATCGAGCGCGACCTCGGCGACGCCCTCGAGCGCTCCGTCGTCATCGTCGCCACCTCCGATCAGCCGGCACTGGTGCGCATCAAGGCCGCTTTCACCGCCACGACGATCGCCGAGCACTTCCGCGACCAGGGCCACGACGTGCTCTTGATGATGGACTCGGTCACGCGCTTCGCGATGGCCCAGCGCGAGGTGGGCCTGGCGATCGGCGAGCCACCCGCGACGCGCGGCTACACGCCCAGCGTGTTTGCGCTGCTCCCGCGCCTGCTGGAGCGTGCCGGCACCAGCGCCGGCGGTTCGATCACCGGGCTGTACACGGTGCTGGTCGACGGTGACGACATGAACGAGCCGATCGCCGACGCGACGCGCGCGATCCTCGATGGGCACGTGGTGCTCACGCGCTCCCTGGCCCATGCCGGGCACTACCCGGCGATCGATGTGCTGGAGAGCGTCTCGCGGCTGGTCGGCGAGATCGTCACGCCCGAGCTTGCCTTGGCCGGCCAGCGCCTGCGCTCCGCGCTGGCGGTGCTGCGCGAGAAGGAAGACCTCGTCGCGATCGGCGCCTACCAGCCGGGCAGCGACCCTTCGCTTGACACGGCTCTGGCACATCGCGCCTCGATCGAGGGCTTCCTGCGCCAGAGCGTGGGCGAGCGCAGCACGCCCGAGCAGGCCGATACGCAACTACTGGAACTGGCTGCCTCGCTCGCCGGCGAGGCAACGTTCAGTCCTGAGGATATTCCCGACGGCGAGGAAGTGACCGCCGAGCGAATCGACCCCGGCGCCGCATCGCCGGTGACCGTCGCGGCCGAGGTGCCGGCAATACCGGCGCTCGGGCTCAGCATCTAAAAATCGACGATGCCCCCCGCGCACGCGCGGGGCATGCCCAAATTCGCATACCCATGAACCCTCTCGCCCTGCGAGACCCCCCACCGCCGCTGTCGCGCCGGCGAGAGCCCTAAAGAAAGGCACGCCGCGTCCGATAACCGGACCGTGAACGGACCCGTTTTTCGCTTTCGACTCGAGCGCGTACGGGCGCTGCGCGAGCGCAAAGAGCAGCAGGCCCAACAGGAGCTGGCACAGGCGATCGCGTCTCGGACCAGCACCGAGGTCGAACTGCGTGCGGCCGAAGCCCATCTGGAGCAGGCGCACTCAGATCACCGCGCCCAGGCCGTCGAAGTCCAGACGCTCAACGCCGACGAACTGGTCGCGCGCCAAGCGTTCCTCGAGCGCATAGAGGCACAGCGTGGAGCCCATGCCCAAGAGCTCAAGCAGCGCGAGGCGACGGTACTCGAGCGCGATGCCAAGCTCACCGCCGCCTCGAGCGAGCACGAGATGCTCAAGCGCCTCTCCGAGCGCCGCCGCGGCGAGCACGAGCGTGCCGCCGCCAGCCGCGAACAGGGCGCGCTCGACGAGATGACCGCCGCGCGTTTCGGCCGGAGCGAGACATGAACACCGCGATCGCTCCCACTGTCGGCATACCCGAAGACGAGCAGGCAATCGCCCAGCGCGTGCAACAGCTGCAGGGGCTGATCCAACAGACCCGCCAGGTCGGCTCGGGAATCGCCCCGACGAGCGCCACGGCCGGCGCATCTACGACAGCCTCACAAGTGCCTGCGGGAGACTTTGCCGCGGCACTGCAGGCCGCGACCGCAGCTGACGTCTCATCACCTACCGCCACACAGAGCGAAAGCGTGGCAGGTGCGGCAGGCGCTGGCGGCGAATACGACAGCATGATCGAACAGGCAGCCGAGCGCTATGGAGTAGACCCAGCTGTGCTGCACGGCCTGATCCAGCAGGAGTCGGGCTTTGACCCGGGTGCCCAAAGCAGCGCCGGTGCGAGCGGTCTGACACAACTGATGCCGGGCACCGCTTCGTCCATGGGTGTCGCAAACCCACTGAACCCGACCGAATCGATCGAAGGCGGGGCGCGCTACCTGAGCCAGCTGATGAGCCAATTCGGCGGCAACACCGAAGACGCCCTGGCAGCCTACAACGCCGGGCCCGGAGCCGTTCAACAGTACGGCGGCATACCGCCCTACGCCGAAACCCAGAGCTACGTCTCCAAGGTGCTCGGCTACACCGAAGCCTACCGTCAGACTCACCCTACTTCGATCTCAGCCGGGGGCCTGGCATGAACAGCCCAATCGCACTCGGCGTGCCACCGGCTTCGCTGCCTTCCGGCTCGCCCTCCAGCGGCGCGAGCCGATCGAGCCCATCCTCAGGCGCTCCACCCGGGGCCTCGGACGGAGCCCCGCCGGGGGCTCCACCGGGCGCGCCGTTCCAGAGCGCGCTCGCTACACATTGGGCCCGGACCGCCACTGCGGAAGGCCATCCAAGGAACAGTCCTAGAGGGGCCGCCGGCAAGACGCCGCACCCCTCGCGCGTGGCGCGCGCGCGTGACAACGCAGCCGGCACAAGCGGAGCCAGCGCAGCCGACGGCGGGATCGTGGCATCCCCTGCGTCGGTGTCCGGGACCCGGGCGCCTGACGCACAGACTCCGACGACCCCAACGGACGGATTGGAAGCCGCCGCGGGGGTCACCGATACCACCGGCACGACAGTTGCCGCACCCGCAATTGCCACGCTGGCACACGCACCCGAAGCCGGCGCCGCGGCCGCCCCACCTTCAGGGCTTACCTCTGCCTCGGCGGGCGCTCCAGACTCAACCTCGGCCGCCGGCACGCTCCCATCTTCGCTTCCGGGCGCCAGCACGCTCCCATCTTCGTCGCCCGCCTCCTCGTCGGTCAGCGCGACTACATCGACACCCGACGTGGCCTCGCCCGCCGGCGCCGATGCCTCACCCGCCACTTCCTCACCGGCCGCCACCTACTCCCCCGGCTCCGGCGTCTCGCTGGCAAAAACCTCCTCACCCGAGGCCACACCATCCGCCGGTCCCAATGCCTCACCTGCCACGACTTCCTCACCTGTGGCGGCATCCGCCGGCGCCTCACCTGCGACGCCATCCTCGATCAGCCCCAGCGCATCGCCTGCCTCGGTGTCCACTCGCACTCCGCCGGCAACCCCGGGGGTTGCCGGCGCTCCCGCCGGCGGCGCGAGTCCAACACCCGCTGCCAGCCCCGTGACGGCTCCCATCGCGGCGGCTCCCGCATCGACGGTTGCGCCCGGCCTAGGAAGCAAGCCGAACGCATCGGACCCGCCAGAGGCCGAACAGCCCGGTGTCGCGGCGCCCCAAACCGCCGAGGGCACAACGACTGCACCGTCCCCCGGCCAGTCGGACTTGACCCAGACGCCGGGGACAAGCGCTCTCGACGCGACCACACACAATCAAAGCGCCACCCAAACCACGCTCGCCTCACCGCGCACCGTCGGCTCTGCTCCTTTTCAGAATCGGGCAACGGCTTCGCTCGCGCCAAACAACAACGACACGCCCAGCTCGACGGCAGAGCTCACCGGCCGGTCCTTGGCGGCCGCCAACCAGGTACAAGCGACGAATGCGCAGTCGGCTACGCAGACCGCTACCGAGGCGCCCGCCGCGCAGGCGGCAGCCTCGACTACGGCTCAAGCAGGCCTCGATGCCCGGATAACCCCCAATCTCGAAGCGAGTGCCGATGTCAGCGCGAACGCCAACGACGGCGCGAGCCCACTGCCCGTTCCGGGTGTGCCGATGCAGGAGATGATCGACTCGATCGGCGCGACGATCGAGCTCGCCGCCCGTCAGGGCATCGCCAAGGCGCGAATCGAACTTCAACCCGAAGAGCTCGGTCACATCAGCATTCGTTTGAGCCAGACCAACGAAGGATTGCGCGCGCGCGTCACCGCCGACACGCCCGCCGGTGCACAGGCGCTCAGCCAAGGCCGCTCAGAGCTGCGCCAATCGCTCAGCTCGCTCGGATTGTCGCTGCTTCAGCTCGATATCGGCTCCTCCGGCCAACCGCAGACCGGCGAACAGGACGGTCGCTTTGCCACGAACGCCGACGGGTCGACTGCCGTCGGCGCAACGGGCACATCTGAGGAGAGCGAAGCGCTCGCCGAGTCGCGGGACGACACGCGTCCGGCCGGTACACCCCTGGGCGAAATCGTCGACGTGCTCGCGTGAGCGACCCCACCACCCAACAACCGAAGGGTTGTCCTATCAGCGAACGAAAGGACGGATAACCATGACATCTCCAGTCGCACAAGCCGCCGCCGCCCCTTCCAGCGGCTCCGCGTCGGCCGCGAGCCCCGAAAACCCGAACAGTGTGCTCGGACAAAACGACTTCCTGAAGCTGATGATCGCTCAATTGCAGGCACAGAATCCCCTGGAACCGGCCAACGGCAACGAATACGTGACCGAGCTGGCGCAGTTCACGCAACTCGAGCAGACCACCAACCTCGCGAGCGCCAGCGAGCTCTCGAGCGCCGTTCAGCTGATCGGCCACACCGTCAGCTACAACGATCCCTCCACCGGCGCCGCGGCGACGGGGAAGGTCGAAAGCGTCCAGTCCACGACATCCGGTCCGACGCTCACGATCGAAGGCGTACCTGGTGTGAAGATCGCGAGCGTCAGCGAAGTCAAATGAACCCGATCTCAAACCCAGCGCTGATCCCGCCGGGGGGATTGGGGACTCCGCCAACCCCCGCGACCAAGCCCGCCACCCCGGGCACGGCGAAGCCTGCCGACGGGACTACGCGCAAGGGTGCCGCGAACGGCACCGCCAATACCGCTCCCAGCCAGTCCTTTGCCGAGGCGCTCGAGCAGGCCGGCGGCTCCCAGCCGCTGCAGTTCTCCCGCCACGCGCTCGCACGCGTGCAACGTCGCGGGATCGAGCTCGACTCCGCCACGCTCGGGCGGCTCTCAGAGGGAGTGGGACGCGCGGCAAGCAAGGGCTCGCGCGATTCCCTGGTACTTGTCGACGGCACCGCCTTCGTGGTGTCGGTCAGCAACCGCACGGTCATAACGGCCGTGGGATCCGAACAAATGAAAGACAACGTATTCACCAACATCGACAGTGCGGTGATCGCATGAGCGCCGCGAAAGGAGAGGAGATCGCACGTGTCGTGAGGCGCTGAACGGACGACCAGAGGACGAATCCACAACGCCGTGAGCACGTGAGCGCAACGGCGGGACAACACACTTGACACAGCCGTACCGCGCACGCGGAGCGGCTACACGACAACGGCTGGACCTCACAGAGGGGGCCGCGAAAGGAAGGGCAGTCACGATGATGACTGGAATGTATGCCGCGATCAGCGGCCTGGACGCAAACCAGGCGCTGCTGAACGAGACGGCGAACAACCTGGCGAACGTCAACACCGTAGGCTTCAAGGCCTCGAGTGTCACGTTCTCCGAATCGCTGACGCAAGTGATGCGAGGAGCATCTGGACCGACGGCCACCAACGGCGGTTCGAACCCGGTGCAAATCGGGCTTGGCGTGCAGGTCGCCGCCACTCGCAACGAAATGACCGAGGGTTCTTTTCAGACCACCAACAACCCGCTGGACGTCGCGATCGAGGGCAGCGGCTTCCTGCGCGTAGGCGCCGGCACACCACCGGCCAAGGAACCGTACACAACCGGCTTGCCCGCCAAAGTCAACTACACGCGAGCCGGTGACTTGACGACCAACTCGCAAGGGTTCCTCACCACCGAAGCCGGTGAATATGTGATCGGACGCAATGCCGTGGCCACGGAAACCGAAGCCGGCACCACCTACGCGGCGGGCAAGGAAGAAAGCTATATCCATATTCCGCCGGGCTCGAGCAACGTCTCGATCGGCCCGGACGGCTCGGTCGCCTACACCGACGAGAACCCCGAATCCAAGACCTACCAGCAACGGGTCACCGCGGGCTACATATCGCTTGCGACGTTTCCCAACGAAAACGGGCTGGAACGTCTGGGCGGCTCGCTGTGGGGGCAGACCGCCAACTCGGGCACGCCAATCGTGGGGACCCCCAACACCCCGGGCTACGGTTCGACGATTGGCGGCGAGCTCGAGATGTCAAACGTCGATCTTGCCACCGAGATGACCAACATGATCACGGCCGAGCGTGGCTATCAGGCCAACTCGCGCGTGATCTCGACAGCCGACGAAATGCTCGGAACGCTGGTCTCGATGGTGCAGTAGGCCGCATACACCTGCTCACTCCGCGCTCTTCACGGGCATGGCAGGTGTCCTGGCAGATCTTTACAGCGCAACCAAGGAGGTCGAAGTAGAGCGGACAACTCCGAGGAGCATGGGATGGGACGGCGCGCCTGCGTTGTCCCATCCCATCGCTATTTTCCGAGCCCAATCGCCAGGCGCTCATGCGTTTTGGCGGGCACACCTGTGTACTCCAAAACACGCTGCAAGCCCAGCCCCCCCTAAAGTGGCACCGGGATAGATACTTAGGTACCTAAGCTTTAGGTACCTGCTCAAATTTTCTAGGTTTTCGCGCAAGCGCATTTTTCTACTACGCAAACGCATCTTCCAGATTCTTCGCGCAACGCAAGGGAGGTAGAGATGATCACGCTCAACAGGCTCGGCCACAGCGACGAGCCCTTCCAACTGAATCCAGACATGGTCGTGACCGTCGAATCGACTCCCGACACGGTCATCACGCTCGCCACGGGTGCGAAGGTGGTGGTGGCCGAGACGCCTGAGGAGGTCGCCGCCGCCCTGCACGCCTATCGCGCCGGAGTGCTCAGCGAGGCGCTGCGCAACCGCCGGCCACCGCGCCAGCCAAACTTGCCCTCCGGCACACGCGAGTCCGGCCGGCTCTCCGCGGTCGAAGACGACCCCGCTTGAACAGACGTCCCCGCCAGTGGCCTCCTTGCCAGTGCCACGAGGGCCCGACTCGACTCACGAGGTAAGCAACTTGTGACATTCAGCACATTCCGCACGCCTTAGAGACGGCCTGGGCGGACAATTCGCCCAGCTGTCAAGGATTTTTCCGCAGCGCCGATGAGTTGAGCAAATGAAAGCTTCAACGGCCATTGGGATTGGCGCGGCCTTTGGCGCGCTCTTGCTGAGCTCGATGATGGACGGGACGAGTCCCGCGTCCTTCATCAACATTCCGGCGCTGATGATCATCATCGGCGGGACCTTCGGCGTCACGCTGGCCAGCACCGGTATGGACGTCATGAAGCGCGTGCCGAGCCTCTACAAACTCGTCATCTCGGCCGACCCTCCCGACGTGCGCGGGCGCCTCGACCAGCTGGTCGGCCTGGCCGACCAAGCTCGCCGCGAAGGACTGCTCGCGCTCGACGCCCAACTTCCCGAGATCGAGGACCCCTTCACCCGCAACGCTCTGCAGCTGGTCGTCGACGGAACCGACCCGGAGATGGTGCACACGATCCTCGAGGCCGAGGTCGATGGCATGGCCGCCCGCCACGCCGTAGGCGCCTCCCCGTTCGAGAAGGCCGGCGGCTTCGCGCCGACGATGGGGATCATCGGCACCGTGCTCGGCTTGGTGCACGTCCTTCAAAACCTGGCTGCGCCCTCCACGCTCGGACCGTCGATCTCCGCGGCCTTCATCGCCACGCTGATGGGCGTCGGCTCGGCCAATGTGATCTTCCTGCCGATCGCCAACCGCTTGAAGGCGATCTCCGCCGAAGAGGTCGAGCTGCGCATGATGACCGTCGAGGGAATCCTCTCGATCCAGGCGGGCGACAACCCGCGCCTGGTCTCCGAAAAGCTGATGTCATACGTGCCGCCGGCCGAGCGCTCAGACGACGACGAGCAGTCGGTCGCGCAACTGGGCGTCGAGTCCAAGGCGGCCTGAGCATGGCTCGCGGGCGCGGGCGCCGTCGCGGTGGGGCTCATAGCGAGGAGAGCGAGGAGCGCTGGCTGCTGACCTACGCGGACATGATCACGCTGCTGATGGCGCTGTTCATGGTCCTCTTCTCCATCTCCTCGGTCAACATCTCCAAGTACCAAACCCTGCAGCAGTCGCTGAAGGCCGCCTTCTCAGGCAACATCCTTCCGGGCGGCAAGGCGGTCGCCCGGCAGGGCTCGACCGCGAACTCGAGCCAGGTACCCGCAAGCGTCGAACTGCAGGCAATCGAGCCGGTCACCACACAGGGCGCGGCCAGTCTGCAGAACAGCAACGCGCATGGCACGCAGAGCGCCACGGCAGCCGCCCAACAGGAAACGCCCGCCCAGCGCGAGAACAATGAGTTCGCACAGATCAAGCACGAGCTCGACGCGTATGCCAAGTCGCATGGCTTCAGCTCGAGCGTGCAGACCTCGATCGAACAGCGCGGCCTGGTCATCAAGGTGCTCACAGACGATCTGCTGTTTCCCTCAGGCCAAGCCACGCTAGACGCTCAGTCCTATGCGCTGCTCGGGGAGATCGGCCAACTGCTGAACATCGACGAAACCCACCCGATCAGCGTCGAAGGCAACACCGACAACGTCCCGATCCACAGCGCCCAGTTCTCGAGCAATTGGGAGCTCTCGACCGCCCGCGCCAGCGCCGTCGTGGAATTCCTGGCCGAACACGGGGTCGCCGAGCACAGACTTACGGCGAGCGGCAACGCCGACCAGCAGCCGGTGGCCAGCAACGCCACCGAAGGCGGCCGCGCGCGCAACCGACGCGTGGAGATCGTGATGCGCCGCATCTACGGCGGAGAAGGCGAAAGTCAGTCCGGCAGCGAACCATAGGAAACGACCATGCTCAAAAACAAGAAGATCCTGCTCGTCGCGATCGTCCCGATCCTGTTGTTCGGCGGCTACACGATGACCAAGGCCAAGCCAGTCGTCAAGGAGAAGGTCAAGGGCACCATCTACGTGATGCCCCAGTCCTTCCTGCTCAACCTGAGCGACGGGCGCTACGCCAAGATCAGCGTGGCGCTCCAGCTGGCCCCCGGACAGAGCGACGGAGCCAGCGCGACAGCCGCCTCCTCTGGTTCCGAAAGTGGGCCCGGTACTCTGCCCGAGGAAGCGATCGTGCGCGAAATCATCACCAACGCCGTGACCGGCCAGAGCGGGGAAACGCTCATAAGCAGCCACGGCCGAGAAACGATCAAGCGTCAGATCCTCCACACGATTCAGCAAAGGACCGACGTCAAGGTCGAAGAAGTGCTCTTTCCGGATTTCACAGTTCAATAGGAGGCAAAGTGGCTGAGGCAATCGAGTACGAGCAGTTCGATCAGAACCCGTCGGGTGGAGCCACGAGCACCGGCCCTGGCGGAGCCTCGCCCTCCGATCCCGACCTCAGCCGCCTCAGCGACATACCGATGGAGTTGAGCGTGGAGATCGGCCGCACGCACATGACCGTCGGCGAGACGCTCGACCTGCGCGTCGGCTCTGTGGTGGCGCTCGAGCGCCAGGCAGGCGAGGCGGCCGACCTGCTGGTCAATGGCACGGCGATCGCCCGCGGCGAGGTGATCGTCATGGACGAGCGCTACGGTCTGCGCGTCACCGAGATTCTCGAGAGCAATCAGATTTCAGCCTCCACGGGAACCGGCGAGGCCACGGCGAGCGAGGCCGTGGCCGCAACCAGTTGATTTAGACCACAGAGGAGCACAGTTGAGCCCGAAGAGCCGCGCCGGCGCTTCAAAGGACGAGCCACAAAGCTCCAAGAAGCCCACGAAGAAGCCTGTGTCCTCCACCACAGAGGAATCGGACGGCCCAGCAGGTGGGCGCATACGCACGCTCGACTTCTCCCAGCCGACCAAGTTCACGACCGAGATCAGACGCCGCATCTCGGGCGCGACCGAGCAGTTCTGCGAGGCTCTCTCGGGCCGTTTGACGAACGAGCTGGCGGTGGAAGTCGAGTTCAGTGTCGCCGAGGTCGACCAGCACACCTGGGCGGCCGCCAAGGCACGGCTGGCCGCAGATGCCGTCGCGGTAGCCGTCGAGGCCAAGGAGATCGAGCGTCAGATGCTGCTCAGCGTCGAGCAGCCGCTCTTGCTGCAAGCGCTCGAATGCCTGCTCGGCGGCCAAGCCGCGCAGGCGCCGGCAGAGCGCCATTTGACCGACATCGATTGGGTGCTCGCGAGAAGCTTGTTCGATGCGATCGTCGCCGAGCTGTCAACCGCCTGGGGCGAGCTCGGCGGTCCACAGCTGACGCGCGGCGAGGTCGATCTGGAGGCCGACGCCGGCGTCTTTGCACCCGTCGGCGAGCCCACCTTCGCGGTCACTCTCTCGAGCAGGATCGACGGCCAGTCCGCCACGATGTCCTTGCTGATTCCCTGGGCGGCAGTCGAGCCTGTCGCCGAGAGCATCCGCGGCGGCGGCGGCCCGCCGCTCGCGGGCGACGTGCGCGATCCCGATGCGCTGCGGCGCGGTCTCGCCCGCGCCCAGGTGCTGCTGCGCGCCGAGGTCGGCTCGGCGCAGATGCCGATCGAGCAGATGCTCAAACTCGTCCCAGACGCGCTTGCCGAGCTGCAGGGTCGCGCCGACGAAGGCGTGTGGCTGTTCGCCGAGGGCGTGCTGCTCGGACGCGGGCAGCCCGGACGCTCCGGTACACGACGGGCGATCAAGCTGCACTCCACAAGCGATACGCCGACGCGCGCCGACACTTACGCCAAGCTCGGCCGAGCCGAGCTCGAGCGTGCGCGCGCACACGTGGACGGCAGCAGCGAGAGCGCCGAGGGCCGAGCGATCTTGCGTAGCATCTTCGTGCGCGTATGGGCCGAGCTGGGACGCACGCACCTCCCGCTCAAGGGCGCCGTCGAGCTCGCGCCGGGCGCCGTCGTCGAGCTCGATCAAGCTGCCGAGGCGCCGGTCGAGCTGTTCGTCAACGGGCTGTGCTTTGCCAACGGCACACTCGTAATCACGCCAGACGGCGGCTGGGGCGTGCAGGTCTCCGAGCTCGTCTGAGCTCCCCAACTGCCGGACCAAACCGGTCAGGACTTGCAGGTCTCCGGGCTCCTGAACGCCGTTGGCAACGCCAGGCCAAAGCTCTGGACCCACTCGGCTCGAGCGTGCCCTGACGCTGCCCGTCGACGCCGAGCCCTCAAGACCTGCCCCCGCGGGCCGATAACCGGGGGCGACTCTTCCTCGGAGTCGTCCCTCGATGACTAAGTTGACCCTTCCCCGTGCGGCCACGCAAGTGGCTGCCTTGCTGTGTTGCCGCCTACTCGTGTGGGCCAGTCCCGCGTCGGCGTTCACCGCCGCCAAAACCAAGAAGGGCACAGGCGAACAGACGCCGCTGAACCTCGGCTCGTCCAGCACCGGCACGCACTCGAGCTCCGGCGGAGCCAGCATCGTGCGCACGATCGTCGGCTTGGCGATCGTGCTTGGCGTGATCTGGGGCCTGTCCTGGATCTTGCGCCAGGTCAAGGCCAGACGCGATCCGCGCGTGGCCACTACCGGCCTGACCAGTGTCGCCGCGCTGTCGCTCAGCTCCGGGCGCTCTGTGCATCTGGTCAGAGCCGGCAAGGATTATCTGCTGCTGGGTAGCGCCGAGCACGGCCTGATGCCCATCCACCGCTACACCGAGCAGCAGGCACTCGAAGCGGGTTTGCTCTCGCCCGAGGAGCCCGAGCGGCCGCGCAAACGCCGCATCAACCTCGGCCTGCTCGCCCCGCCCAACTCGCACGGTGACGATCCTCGGGCGGGCTGGGCGGGGCCACATGAGGGGGGCGAGCGCTGGTTGAGCGCACAGGAGGGCGGTCGTTGGCCGGAGCCATCGCTGACGGCACGGCCCGTATCTCCACCCATGGCGGCGCTTCCCAGGAGCACGCCTGCACGACCCCGCCCCACGAGGACGCTCGAATCCGGCGAGCGACAGAGCGACCCGATGCACATGCCCTCGGTGTCATCCAGCTTGATCGAGCGCCTGCGCGAACTGACGGTGCGTCGTTGAACCTCAGCTCCAACAACTCCGTCCAAATCCTGCTGCTCGTCGCCGGCCTGACGCTCGTGCCGGCGATCCTCTTCACGGTCACCGGCTTCAGCCGCATCCTGATCGTGCTCGGCTTCATCCGTTCCGCGATCGGCACCACCACCGAGCCACCCAACCAGGTGCTTGTCGGGATCGCGCTGTTCCTGACGATCTTCGTGATGGCGCCGACCATCGCCGCGATCAAGCGGGAGTCGGTGCAGCCGCTGATGGCCCACCAGATCAACACCATCACGGCGCTGGAGCGCGCCGAGGAACCGATGCGCGAATTCATGTTCCGCCAAACGCGACCGCAGGACATCGCGCTGTTCATCAACCTCGCCAAAGCAAAGACGCCGCACACTCGCGCCGAAGTCCCGACCGAGGTGCTGATCCCGGCCTTCATCGTCTCCGAGCTGAACATCGCGTTTCAAATCGGCTTCTTGATCTTCCTGCCGTTCTTGATCATCGACCTGATCGTCTCGGCGACGCTGATGAGCATGGGGATGATCATGCTGCCGCCGACCTTCATCTCGCTGCCTTTCAAGATCCTCTTGTTCGTGCTCGTCGACGGCTGGGATCTGGTCATCAGAGCGCTCGTCCAGAGTTTTCACACCTAGGCACATAAGGACCTTGCCCATGCTCAAAAAAAGCCTTCCCCAAAAAGCACCCCTTTACCTGAACACGCCAAATCGGAACATCAGCAGGCCAACGACCCTCATAACGAGGATGCCGGCCCAGCACCTGCACGACGAGCTTGTGTCCTCTACGGCGCCAGCCGCTCCGGTTACGCGCACGCCATGAACCAGGACACCGTCGTCAACCTGGCCTCTCAGGCCATGAGCCTGGCGCTGAAGATCGCCGGCCCGTTGCTGATCGTCGCGCTCGTCGCCGGGCTGGCGGTCAGCATCTTCCAGGCGGTCACCCAGATCCAGGAGCAGAGCCTCACGCTGATCCCAAAGATCATCGGCGTCGCGGCCGTGATGATCGTGCTCGGGCCTTGGATGCTGGGCCAGCTGGTCGCCTACACGACGGCTTTGTACACGTCGATTCCGACGATGGTCGGCTCGTGATTCCAGACAACAGCGAACCTCCCGCCACGAACCCGCCGACGGGCGGACCGGTCCGGCGGGCAAGGGCCCTCGCGTGAACGAACTACTCAAGAAGCTGGCCGCCGGCGAGCTCGCCGGCTTCATCCTGGTACTTGCACGCGTCACGCCGCTGTTCATCATCGCGCCGCTGTTCTCCTCCTCGCTGATCCCGCCGCGGGTGCGCGGCATCATCGCGGTCGGCATCTCGATCGGGTTGACGCCGATCGCCATGCACGGCCAGCACATACCGAGCCAGCCGCTGGTCGTGGCGGAGCTCGTGATCGAGGGACTGCTCGTCGGCTTCGGCTTTGCATTCACCCTCGCGATCCTGCTGGCAGCTGTCGAAACCGCCGGCGCGATGATCGATGTGGTCTCGGGCTTCTCATACGGAGAACTGATCAACCCGATGACCGGCCAGAACGGCGCCGTCATCTCGCGCTTCTATTCGCTGGTCGGGACGATGATCTTCCTGGTCATCGGCGGCGAAGCGTGGACGTTGCGCGGGCTCGGGCGCACCTTCGAACTCGTCCCTCTGACGAGCGGCCCGCGCATGTCCTCGCTGATCGGCGGCGCCGAGCAGGCATTCGCCGGCCTCTTCACCTCGGCGCTGGAGATCGCCGGACCCGTGCTGGTCGCGCTGCTGATAACCGACGTGGCCTTTGGCGTCGTCTCGCGCGTCGTGCCGCAGTTGAACGTGTTCGCGGTCGGCTTCCCGGTGAAGGTGGCGGTCGCCTTGCTGGTCGTCGGCGCCGCACTGCCGTTCACGGCCAACTGGATCTCAGAACAGATGTCGGTAAGCGTGGGCGCGGCGCTGGGCGCGCTGCACGTGGCATGACCGGGACGAGCAGGCCAACCGTGGCCGAAGGGTCCGCGACCCAGGACGACAAAGGCTGAAATGGCACGCGACGAACGCACAGAGAAGGCCACACCCAAGCATCGCCAGCGCGCCCGCGAGAAGGGGCAGGTCGCACGCAGCCCCGACCTCAGCGGCTCGCTCGTCCTGATCGCGGGCCTGCTCGCGATCAGCCTGATGGGCCCCAAGATCGTCGAATCCGGGGCCACGACCTTTCGCGAAACGCTGCGCGACGTCGCCAACCCCGCTCATGCCACAAGTGCCGCCGGCATCAGCGAACTGATGCATATAGCGCTCTCGACGATCGTGCTCGCGGTAGCCCCTGTGGCCGGGGCCTGCCTGCTCGCGGGCCTGCTCGGGGGAGTCGCACAGGTCGGCTTCAAGCCCACCGTGCAAGCGCTGAAACTCGACTTTCGCCGCATCAACCCAGCGGCGGGAGCGCGCAACCTGTTTGGCCCCAACGCGATCTTCGAAGCGCTCAAGGCGATCGCCAAGGTCGCCGTCGTCGGGCTGGTCGCCGGCCTTGCCGTGCTCCCGGGCTTGACCACGCTGGCGGCCAAGGTCGGCATGCAACCGGCCGCGCTTGGTGCCCTGATGGGCGGACGGGCCCTCTCGATCGCCCAGCACGCAGCCTTCGCCTACCTGGTGATCGGGCTGCTCGACTACGCCTGGCGGCGTCATCGCCACGAGAAGCAGCTGCGCATGACCAAGCAGGAGGTCAAGGAGGAGACCCGTCAGTACGGCATCTCCGCCGAGGTCAAAACGGCTCAGCGCCGCCGCCAGATGCAAGCCGCGCGGGCACGCATGATGGCCGCCGTGCCCAAAGCCGACGTGGTTGTGACCAACCCCACCCACTACGCCGTCGCGCTCGTCTACGACGGTTCGCATACCGCGCCGCTCCTGGTCGCCAAGGGCAAGGATCTGATCGCCGCCCAGATCAGACGCGTCGCCGAGGAAAACGACGTGCCCGTGATCAGCGATCCACCGCTTGCCAGGGCGCTTCACTCCTCGACCGAGATCGGCCAGATGATCCCTCGAGAACTCTATGCGGCGGTCGCCCAGGTGCTCGCCTTCGTCTACCGCCTCGCCGGGCGTAGGAGGCTCGCCTCATGAATAACCCCACCCTCAAGCGCCTCTTGGGCCACAGCGATCTGCTCGCAGCCGTCGCCGTCGTCTGCGTCGTGACGATGCTGGTCGTGCCGCTGCCTCCGGCGCTCTTGGACCTGCTGATCACGCTCAACATCTCCGCGGCGCTCACCATCGTCGTGGCCACGATGTACCTGGGCAAGGCGCTCGATTTCGCCTCCTTCCCAAGCTTGCTGCTGCTGACGACGATGTTCCGCCTGGCGATCAACGTGTCGGTCACGCGTCTGATCCTCACGACAGGCGACGCCGGCAGTGTGGTGAAGGCGTTCGGCTCGTTCGTCGTGGGCGGGAACGTCGTCGTCGGGCTCGTCATCTTCCTGATCCTGGTTGTGATCCAGTTCGTGGTCGTCACCAACGGTGCCGGGCGCGTCGCCGAGGTCGGAGCCCGCTTCACGCTCGACGCGATGCCGGGCAAGCAGATGGCGATCGACGCCGACCTGAACGCGGGCTTGATCTCAGATGACCAGGCGCGTCAGCGGCGCTCGGAGATCGGGCGCGAGGCCGACTTCTACGGCGCGATGGACGGTGCCTCGAAGTTCGTCAAGGGCGACGCGATGGCGGCGCTCATCATCACCGCGATCAACCTCGTCGGCGGGATCGTCGTGGGCATGCTGCAGATGAATCTCGGCTTCAGCGAAGCCACCCAAAAGTACTCGCTGCTGACGGTCGGCGACGGGCTCGCGGCGCAGATCCCGGCGCTGTTGATCTCGGTCGCCGCGGGCATCATCGTCACGCGCGCCGCTTCCGACCGCGACCTGGGCAGCGACATCGCCGGTCAGATCCTCTCCCAGCGTCGCGCGCCGATGGTCGCTGCCGGCGCGATCGGGCTATTCGCGCTGATCCCTGGCCTGCCGAAGCTGCCGTTCCTGTTCATAGCGGCGATCTTCGGCGCGATCGGCTGGGCGGTGCGCAACGGCATGCCCGAGGCGCAGGAGGCCGCAGCGGCACAAGCCAAGGCCAAGGCAGCGGAGCTGTCAGCGCCCGCGGCCATCCCAGAGCCGCTGTCGGAGGTGGGCGTCGATGCGCTCGAGTTGGCGATCGGCTTCGGCCTTGTACCGCTCGTCAACGGCGGCGCGCTGCTACGCCGCGTGAGCATGATCCGCCGTCAGATCGCCGGCGACCTCGGCCTCGTGATCCCGCCGGTGCGCATCCACGACGAGCTGGGCATGGAATCGCACGAGTACGTCTTGAAGGTGCGCGGCTCAGAGGTGACGCGCGGGCGCATCATGCCCGGACACCTACTGGCGATGGACCCGGGCGACGCGAGCGCGACGCTACAGGGCATCCCCACGCGCGAGCCTGCTTTTGGCTTGGACGCGATGTGGGTGCACGATTCCGGGCGGGCCGAGGCCGAGGCGCTCGGCTACACCGTCGTCGACGCCGAGTCGGTGATCGTCACCCACTTGACCGAGACGATCCGCTCGCACGCCGCCGAGCTGCTCACACGCCAGGACGTGCGTGCGCTCTTGGACAAGCTCAAGGAGTCAAACGCCGCGGTCGTCGAGGAGGTGGTGCCCGACACGCTGTCGCTAGGGGAGATCCAGCGCGTGCTGCAACTGCTGCTCTCAGAGGGCGTGCCGATCCGCGACCTGGGCACGATCGTGGAGGCGATCGGCGACAAGGCGCGAATAACGCGAGACACGAACCTATTGTCCGAGTACGCGCGCCAAGCTCTCGGCCGAGCGATCACCGCACCTCATCTGGACGAGGAGCTGCGTTTGCGCGCGATCACTTTGGACCCAGCGATCGAGCAGGAGGTTGCGACCTCGATAACCCAGACGGCAGACGGAGAGTATTTGGCGATGGACCCGCCAAGAGCACAGGCGATCGTCGGCGCACTGCGGGCACAGGTGGAGCACGCAAGCGGACGTGGCATCAGACCGGTCCTGCTGTGCTCAGCGCGCGTGCGCCGCCACCTGCGTAGGCTGATCGCCCAAGCCCAGCCGCACCTGCCAGTCTGCTCCTACAACGAGATCGCACCCGGAATCAATGTTGAGACCATCGGCGTCATCCACGCATGAGTAACGCCTCGGCAGCCGATCCAGGCTCGATTCACACCTACCGCGGGCGCACCGTCGAGGAGCTGCTGCCAAAGATCCAAGACGAGCTGGGCGCGAACGCGATCATCGTGCGACGCCGCGAGGGCCTGAGCGGCGGCATCGCCGGCTTCTTCCAACGGCGCTTCGTCGAGCTGGATGCGACAGAGGGCGGCCCACAAATCGACATCTATGACGAACCGGGCACGAGCGCGACGCACTCCTTTGCGCCTGAGCGCGAGCTTCCGCTCCACCGACGCCCTGCGCCGGAGGCTGAGGCGTTGAGCCCCCTCAACACCGCCTATGTGACCGAGCGCCTAGCTGCCCTTGCGCGAGCGGGGCCATTGGAGCCGGCACGCCTGTCCCAGGCCGAATCGACCGCGCGCATGCCCCAAGCAGTGCCGGGCCTCGCAGAGCCAAGCGATCCATTCGCACTGATGCTGGAGCGGGCCTCGGCGCATGACGATGAGCGTGCGCCGGCGCCGTGGTCCAGCTCGAGCGCAGGCCCGGGCCAGAGCCCACTCGTCGGCCAGAGCGTCGCCACCGGCCCGAGCGCCAAAGCGCCCGCGTCAGCTTCAGGGCAAAGCCAAGCCCCTAAGCCCTCCCGTGCGCGGACCAAGATCCAGGAGGGGCTGCTCGCCCTAGGAACCAGCGAGCAGTTCGCCGAGGAGTTGATCGACGGCGCCGCCGTCCACATCCGCCCTTTCGCGCCGCGAGCCAGCCTGAGCCAGGCCGTACGCTTGGCGCTCACGGGGCGCATCCCGGTGGCGCCACCGCTACCGGCGCGTGGCGCGGCGATCGTGCTCGTGGGCCCCGGTGGCGCCGGCAAGACAAGCTGCTGCGCGGCCCTGCTTGGCGCCTACCGCAAAGGCTCGGCATTGCCGGCATGCTGCGCGACGCTGATCAAGGGGCATGCAAGCGGCGAGTTGCAGATGCTGCTCAGCCCATACGTGATGAAGCCAACGGCAATCGACACCACCCGCGCCGTGCGCGCGCTGCGCAAGACCAAGAGCGAGGGCTTGCTCGTGATCGACACGCCCCCCCTCTCCCCCGGAGACCGCTCTGGGATACGCAAGCTGGCGAGCCTGCTCGCTGGACTCGAGCCCGAGCGCATTGTCGTGGTGCTGCCAACCACGTTGAGCAGGGTCGCCGCCGGGCAGCTGCTGGAGGCATTGGGGCCCTTGAAGGCAAACGCGCTGGCACTGACGCACGCCGACGACACCGACCAGATCGGGATGGCCCTCGAGGCGGCCTGCGAGTTCGGCCTGGCCCCCGAGTACATGCTGGGCCGTGCCCGCACGGGCGGCTGGACCGTCGGGCGACTCGACCCGGCCGGGCTCGCGGCCAAGCTGGTGCAGTGAGCCAGCAGCGGGACTACGTTCGCCTCCAGGCCGACCGGCCTGTGCTCGTCTACATGGGCAGAGACCGCCAGCCCGTCCACACCTATGCCGTCGACCTCTCCGGCGGTGGCCTGCTGCTCGCCGGCCCGCACGTGCTGGAGATCGACGAGGAGATCGAGTTTCAGCTGAACCTGGCCCCAGATCGCGAGCCGATTGTGGGGATGGGCAGGGTCGTGCGTAACGATTCCCGGGGGCGTCGTGCCATAACCTTCAGCCAGATGAGCGACGGCAATCGCCGCCGCCTAGTGCGCTTCATCTTCGAGCGCGAACGCGCCGAGCGGCGGCGTATGCTGGAAGCCGATGAGCGCGATGGCAACTGAGGCACAGGCCCTCGTCGAGCCGCCGCCGGCGAGTGAGGCGGCCACGCCCGTAGCGGCTCCGCCGACGGCGCCGCAGCAGCCCGCCGGCAAGCAGGCAAAGGCCACGGACAAGGAGTCCAAGAGCAAGGACGCAAAGGGCAAGAAGGACAAGGGCAAGAAGGGCAAGAACGAGAAGGCCACGACCGAAGGAGACTCGGGCTCGCCGAGCGTGGCCGCCCACCCACGCGCAGCGCGCGCGGTGGCACAGGCAAAGGGCTGGGGCGGGCTGGCGGGTTTCTTCATCGCCGGCTACCTGTCGCTGCCGACCGGCACGCTTGCTCAGACGGGCCTGCGGGCACTGACCGCCGGCAGTGTCTGCTATGTCGCGGCCTGGGCCGGAGCCGTGTTCGTGTGGCGAAGACTTGTGATCGTCGAGATCAAGGGCCGCGAACAGGCTTTGCTTGCCGCGCTCGTTCCAGGCGAGCCAATTGGCGCTCCCGCCGAGGCTCCACGCGCGGGGACTGCCTCGCCCGGACGCTAGCCGGCGATGGACGCGATCCCGCCAATCTCGGGTGGCCTACCGCCAGTCGTGCGCGCAACCAGACCGCCGGTAAAGCGGGTCGAGCGGATCGCCCGCGAGGACGAACGCCCGGAGCAGGACGAGGGTAGGCGCGAACGGGAAGAGCAGGCGGCGGCCGCGGCGTTCGAGCAGGACGGCTCCGACGGGGACGAACGTCCACACATCGACATCCGCGTTTGAAGCACGCTCGATGTCTCCAAACGCTGTGCGCCGCGCGTGCGTGGAAGTAGGCGCCGCGGGCGGCGGTGGCTCAGGTATGTCCGAAGAGTCGATCCCCCCCGCGGGGGCATGTCGGTTTTGGGCGCATCAAGCCCACCCGCACTGCAGGCCTGCACTGCAGGAAATCTTGCGCGTGGAGGGAATCGAGCCAGTGGAGATGAATCCAGCTCAAGTTTCGTCGCTTGTCGGCGATAACCAGGTATGAGCCGACACGGAGTCGGCTCGGGACCGACCAACAAATCGTCATCAAGGAGATGAACGCATGTCCCTCATGATCAACACCAACCTGTCGGCGATGGACGCCAACAGGAACCTCAACGCCACGGAGAGCTCGCTCTCGACGGCGATGCAGCGCCTTTCCTCGGGTCTGAAGATCAACTCGGCCGCCGACGACGTCGCCGGCTACGCGATCAGCCAGAACCTGCAGGGCCAGGTCAACGGCCTCAATCAGGCCACACAGAACAGCCAGGATGCCGTTTCGCTTGCGCAGACGGCTCAGGGCTCGTTGAACGATGTCGAGCAGATGCTTCAGCGCGTCCGCGAGCTCGCGGTGCAGTACGCCAACGGCACGACCTCAGAATCCGACAAGGAAGCGATCAACTCCGAGGTCACGCAACTGTCCTCTGAGATCGAACGCGTCGGTGAAACGACTCAGTTCAACGGCATCGACCTGCTCAGCAAAGAAGCGACGATCTCCTTCCAGGTCGGCGCCAACGACGGTGAAGTCATCGGGGTCAAGACCGCCGACCTGAAGACGGCGATCGAAAAAAAGATCGAACTCAAAGGCACCGAACCGATCAAGGGCATCGACGAAGCGATCGACAAGGTCTCTGCGCTTGCCGGTGAATTCGGCGCTGTGCAGGATCGCATCCAGTACACCGAGTCGAACCTGGAAACCTACAGCCAGAACCTCTCCTCGGCTGTCAGCGGGATCACCGACGTGAACATGGCAGCGGAAATGACCAACTTCACCAAGCTGCAGGTTCTCGAGCAGGCCGGCGTGTCAGTTCTGGCGCAGGCCAACGCTGAACCTCAGGCTGTCTTGAAGCTGCTGCAGTAGTAGGCATTTCTCTTCCTCAGCGGTGGCGCCTAGAAGACGCCACCGCTGCAGCGAAGCTCACCTGACAGGGGGCCGCTCACGCGGGTGCCGGGTCAGGCGGGTCATAACGCTTCGGCGGTCCAAGCGACCGGCGCAGCCACATACCGCCGCTTCATCGAGGGAACGGTGGTGGAAACGGGCGGCTTCGGCTGCCCGTTTCTCGTTTGTGGACTAGGCGGGTGTGGCGCCGACCCTCCGACCCTGCAGGTCCGAGCGCAGACGGGCCAAGGTGGTGTCCATATGAACGCTCAAACGACTGGAACCAAATCGCGCTACCGCACATACAACCTAAAGGTTATATGTGCGTAGTTGCTGGAGCCTTTGTTTGTGACTACTCAAATGCCCACTCCGACTGCCGATTACCTGGGCAATGTCCGTCGAATCCACGCTTGCGCAAGTCAGCGCGATCAGGCAGGCGCTCGCCAACCCAGCGGTGCTGATCAGCTCGAGCGCGGCGCTCAGCGGCGGCACCGAAGCACCGGCAGCCGACATCACCACCGGCACGACAGGCGCTGGCGAGGAATCGTCGTTTGCGGACACGCTCGCTCAGGCAAGCGGCAGCTACCAGAGCACCGCCCCTTCAACCGCGAGCCTCGGCGGACTTGGCACATACAGCCCCACCGGGCTCGCGGGAACCACGGGCCTCGGCTACTCGAGCCAACTACAGAGCGCAGACGGCATCGTCGGCTCCTCGCTCGGCGCCCCGGGCGAAAGCGCCGGTGCGCGCATCGTGGCGATCGCCGAAAGCCAGCTGGGCCAAACCGAGCAGCCACCAGGCTCCAACGAATCGCCGGCTATCGTCCAATACCGCACAGCGACCGAAGGCGCTGTGCCAGGCGCGCCGTGGTGCGCCTACTTCGCCTCCTGGGTCGCACGCCAGGCGGGCGAGCCGCTGGGCGCACAGGGTCAAGGAATCGGCGACGTCTCAGACATCTGGTCTTGGGCGCAGAGCACCGGCCGTGCGATACCCAACGGACCGGGTGTAGTTCCCAAACCAGGCGATTTGATCGTCTTCGGCGGCGAGCACATCGGCATCGTCAAGGGGATCCTGCCGAACGGCCAGATCGCCACGATCGAGGGCAACTACGAAAACAAGGTCGCCGCCAACGTACGTAGCCCCACCGAAGCGACGGGTTATGTGAGCATGAGCTGAAGTGAGCTTCGGGGAGATCATCGCCATCGCCGCCGCCGGATTGGCGGCGGGCATGATCAACACGGTCGTCGGCAGCGGCACCCTGATCACCTTTCCCGTGCTGCTCGCCTTCGGCTACGCACCGGTGACAGCCAACGTGTCGAATACCGTCGGACTGGTCCCAGGCTCGATCTCAGGCGCGATCGGCTACCGGCGCGAGCTCAGCGGCCAGCGCCAGCAAGCGGTGCGGCTGGGAACAGCGTCAGTGCTTGGCGGCATCACCGGCGCGGTGCTGTTGCTGGCGCTGCCGGCCGCGGCCTTCGAGGCGATCGTGCCCGTGTTCATCGGGCTGGCGCTCGTCCTGATCGTGCTGCAACCGCGCCTGAACCGGCTGCTCGCCAAGCGCGCCGCCCATTCCGAGCACGCAGGCCGCATCTTGCTGCTGGCGCTGTACGTAACCGGCGTCTACGGAGGCTATTTCGGCGCCGCCCAGGGGATCCTGCTGCTCGGCATCCTCGGACTGGCGCTGACGCAAAACCTGCACCGCACGAACGCCCTGAAGAACGTGCTCGCCGGCCTGGTCAACGGCGTCGCGGGTGTGTTCTTCATCTTCGCCGCACACGTCGAGTGGGCCCCAGCGGCGATCATCGCCTGCAGCTCGATCGTCGGCGCACAGATCGGAGCGAGGTACGGACGCCGCTTGAACCCTGTGGCGCTGCGAGGCCTGATCGTGGTGGTGGGGATTGCGGCGATCGTGCATTTCCTGGCGACTTGAAGCTCGAGCGCGCGACGCGCTACAAGCATGCCTGCCATCTCGATGACTCCGCATGGTTGAGCCATAAGCCAGAGTTAGAAACATAAACCAGAGTGAGAAACACTCCTGGCAAAGCCAGGAGGCCAGCCTAGACTTGGATATCGCCACGCAGTAGCGTTCGGAAGGTTCATAGGCGAATGGGCAAATTGTGATGGTGGGAGAGAGCGAACGTTGGGTCAGCTGGTTGAAGGGCGGGTCTCCATGGAAGGGGCCCTTGCTTGCGCTGCTGTTGGAGCGCCCAGGCCACCCGTATGATTTTGCCAATCGGCTGGTCCACCGCGTCGGTCCGGCGTGGCGTCTGGACACCAACGATGCCGGCCGCGTACTTCGACGCGCCGAGGAGCTTGGATTGGCCTCATCGGAGATGGTCGACTCCAAACGTTCGCACCATCGCGTTCGCATGTATCAGCCGACCGACCTGACCTCAAAGGCCGTCGAGCACTGGATGAGCAGCCCCGTGCCGGCAGAGCCGGTACGGGCCGAGCTGTGGACTCGGATGGTGGTCTCGGCCCCCGAGCACGCCCCGGCCTTGCTCGAGGCGCTCGACCACTTCGAGCGTCAACTGTTCGAGCTGCTCAAAGAGCACAGCATGCCGTTCCCCACCAAGACGTGGAAGGGCCTGGAGTTGGAGCTCGCGCGACGGGGCGTGGTGATGCGGGTCGAGGGAGACCTGGCATGGATCGAACTGGCCCGCGGTCACATCCTCGAGTTCACGGGCGCTCTCCGTGCCCCTGCTTGAAGTCACAGACCTTTGCAAGCGCTACCCGGACGGCTCACGCGAGCTCGTCGTGCTCGATGACGCCTCATTTGAGATCTTCGAAGACGACTTCGTCGGCTTGTGGGGCCTGCGGCGCGCCGGCAAGTCCACGCTGCTGAGGATTCTCGCCGGTCTCGAACCGCCCGACAGCGGCAGTGTGCGCTTCGATGACGTCGAGTTGACGGAGCTCGCACCCGACACCCGCGTGCGGCTCTTGCGCAATGAGCTGGCGCTGGCATCTTTCGGCTGGCCCACCCACCGCAACCGCTCGGTCTGCGAGCACGTGGCCCTGGCGGCCTGCGCCGACAATCGCATGACCGGCCGCAGCGCTCGCGTGCTCGCTCGGCAGGCACTTCACCGACTGTCGGTGGTCGAGTGTGCCGAGCGCCCGCTCGACCGACTGTCGCTTGACGAGCAGATACGAGTGGAGTTGGCTCGCGCTATCGTGCGCGGCCCGCGCCTGTTGCTGATAGACGACCCACCAGTGCTGCAAAGTCCAACCGAGAATGCCGAGCTGCACCAGCTGTTGCGCTCGCTGGGCGAGGAGCCTGACCGCGCGGTGGTGCTGAGCGCCTGCGACACCGCGCCCATTCAGCACGCTCAGCGGATGATGGCCCTCGGAAGGGGCCGCCTGCGCACGATGGATGTCCCGGGCACCGTCCTACCGTTCCCGGATCGCACCGGGACCGGCGGACCGTGAGCCGCCTGCAACTGTGTGAGCTCGTCAAGTATTACGGGAGCGAGGGCGAGACCGTCAGAGCTGTCGACGGCGTCTCGCTAAGCCTTACGCCGGGGGAGTTCGTAGCGCTATACGGCCCCAGCGGCTCGGGCAAGACGACGCTGCTGCTGCTGGCGGCCGGCCTGCTGAGCCCCGAGAGCGGTCGCGTGCTCTTCGAAGGGCGCGACATCGGCGACTATACGCCCGCTGAGCGAGCCGCCTACCGCCGCCGTGAAGTTGGCATCGTCTTTCAGTCCTTCCATCTGATGGCGGGAGCCTCGGTGCTGAACAACGCCGCGATCAAGCCGCTCGCCGATGGCATGAGCCCCAAGAAAGCACGTGAGTTGGCACGCCCATGGCTCGACCGGGTCGGCTTGGTGGACCGCCACGACCACCGTCCACGACAGCTCTCGATGGGCGAGCGCCAGCGTGTGGCGATCGCCCGCGCTCTGGTCAACGAGCCGCGGCTCTTGCTGTGCGACGAGCCGACCGGCAACCTCGACTCCAAGCGCAGCCGTGAAATACTCACTCTGCTGAGAGACATCTGCCATGACCGAGACATCCCCGGCCTATTGGTGACTCACGACCCCCAGGCGGTCGAATACGTCGATCAGGCCTACACGCTCAGCGACGGAAAGCTTCACGAGGGCGTCAGCCCAGAGCTTGCCCTGCCATGAGCGGTCGGCTCGCACGGGCTCCCAAGCAGCTGCCAGCGCGACTGCGGGCGCTCTGGGACCTGTATGGATGGAGAGTCCGCCAACACCCGGCGCAGGAGCTGATGGGCGGCGTCGGGATCGCCGTGGGGGTTGCCCTGCTCTTCGGCGTGCTGTTGGCGAACGTCGGCATCACCGGCTCCAGCGCCCGGCTCGTGCACGAGCTCACCGGCACCGCCCGCTATACGCTCTCGGCGCGCTCCTCCGAAGGCTTCGACGAGGGACTCATCACCGCCGTCAGAGGACTTCCAGACGTGCAAGTCGCCTCTCCGATCCTACGCGAGACGGCAACCGTCGTGGGTCCGAGAGGCCGCGAACCGGTCGAGCTGGTCGGTCTGACCCCGACGATCGTCACATTGGAAGGCGAAGCGACCCGCAATCTGGGCGCCGGCGCCCAGTTGTTGGCCGGGGGAGTCGGACTGCCAGAAGAAGTAGCCCGTAGGGTCGGCGCACGAGCAGGACACCCGGTCACGATCCTCGCGGACGGCGGCGCAAGCAGGGTACAGCTGCGAGCCGCACTGGGATCGCAGACGATCGGAGCTGTCGCCGACAGCTCGGTCGCGGTCGGTCTGCTGTCCACGATCCAGCACATCAGCGGCGTGGGAAACCGGGTCAGCTCGATCCTCGTGAGGCCGGCTCCGGGCACGGACCGAACAGTGCGCCAAGAGCTCGAGAAGATCGGCGGCGGACGCCTGGACGTGACCGCCGCCGACCATGAGACGGAACTGTTGCAGCAAGCCGCCAAGCCGAGCGATCAGTCGACCAGGCTGTTCGCTGCGATCGGCGCGATGGTTGGTTTCCTGCTCGCGCTCAACGCAGTGCTCATAACGACGCCCGAGCGCCGACGCTTCACCGCCGAGATGCGAACGCTGGGTTTTACGCGCCGCTACATACTCGCGATCCTCGCTTTTCAGGCGACTGTCCTGGGTGTGGCGGGATCGGCCGTCGGTGTCGGTGTCGGATATCTGCTGTTCCAAACGGTCTTTCACACCACGCCAGGCTTCCTGGCTTCCGTCTTTCTCGTCGGCTCTCAGCCGCCCTTTCAAATCCCGCTCATGATGCTGGCGCTCGCTTGCGGTGTGCTCGCTGCGCTCGCCGCCTCGATCCCGTGTGTCCTGGACCTGCGCTCCGACGTGGCCGACGCCGTGCTTCGCGAGCCGGGCGAGGCCGGACAACAGGTGACTCCAACGTTGACGGTCCGGCTGGCGTTGGGCGGAGTGGCGCTGACAGCGATCATCTCGCTTGCCGTGACAATCGACCCGAGCCTGACGATCGTGGCAGGCGTGCTGCTGGCGGTGGCGACTCTGTGCTTCGTGCCGGCAGCGCTCAGTGGGGCTCTTTGGCTGGTTGGCAAGCTCGGCGACAACCTGCGCAACAGCGCCCTGCCGTTGACAGCGGCCGAACTCTCCGCGACTGCCACCCGCTCGGTGGCGCTGACCTGCATCGTCGCGCTCGCCGTCTACGGCAGTGTCGCGGTCGGCGGCGCACGCCACGATCTGCTGCGTGGCCTGGACCAGGCGATCGTCCAGGAGTGGAGCGCCGCCGATGCATGGGTGACGCCCGATGAAAACATCTTCGACGCCGATAGCTTCGCCGCCGGCAATTCGTACCGTCAGTTGGCGGCGGTGCCTGCCGTAGCCAGCGTCCACGCCTACCAGGGCGGGTTTCTCGACGTCGGCAACCGCCGCCTATGGATACGCGCAAGACCCGCAAACAACCCGGCGATGATCCTCTCCAGCCAGTTGGTTGCAGGCAACCTCGCGCTTACCACCGCCCGCCTTCGCGAAGGCGGCTGGGCGACCGTGTCGGGCGGATTCGCAAGCGAACGTCACCTGAGCGTAGGCGATTCCTTTGGGCTGCCAACCCCGACAGGCATCGCTCACTTCGCCGTCGCCGGGATCACGACCAACATCGGCTGGCCCTCCGGAACGATCACAATCGACACGAACGACTACCGTCGCGACTGGGGAAGCATCGACCCCACGACGCTGGCCCTCGACTTCAAGCCCGGCGTCAACCTCGCCGCCGGTGTCGCCGCAGCCGCCGCCGCGCTGCACTCGCACGCCGGCTTGCGAGTGCAAACGTCGGCTGCACGCATCGAGGGAGTCGAGCGCACCGTCAGCGAAAGCCTCAAGACGCTCGGCCAGATCGCCACGATGCTGCTCGTTGCGGCTGCGCTCGCAGTCGCCTCTGCGCTCAGCGCCGCCATCTGGCAGCGCCGCGCATACCTGGCCTCGCTCAAGGCTCAGGGTTTCGACCGTCTGCAACTGTGGCGTGCGATCGTGCTCGAGGCCGGCGTGCTGATCCTGATCGGCGGGGTCGACGGGACCGTGTTCGGCATCTACGGGCACGCGCTGGCAAGCCGCTGGCTCAGACAGTCAACCGGGTTTCCTACACAATTCTCGCTGGCACAGCTACAGGTGCTCGCAACCCTCGGGCTCGTCGTCGGCATCGCCCTGCTTGTGATCATGCTGCCGGGCCTCTCGGCGGTGCAGGTACCGGCCCGCGAGAGCTTCCAAGAGTAGATCGGCCTACGATCAGTTCCGAGTACCTCAGAGCGCGCCGCAACAGCAGCCGATCAGCTCACGCCGGGGCCTCACCACCGGTATGGGCGACTACCGGCACGCCTATTTCCTCCTCCTATCGTCGGCGAGCGCTCACCGGGAAGCGAGCGGGCGAACCACAGGCCCACGAGCACGAAGCTGCTGACAAAACCTGGGATATGGAAACGTTCATGACCGTGCTGTCGAGCACCATCACGAATTGGGCGTGCCGAGCACCGGGATCGTCGTACGGTTGCGCAAAGGCCAACTTCCTCTTAGGCTGTTACCCGTAGCAGTCCGCCAACAATGCGAACAATTCCCATGTCTCCTGTGAGCCCCGCCGGCCGTCGATACTCGAAAGTGATGTCCGCACTATCCCAGGCGGATGGGCGCGACGACATCTGGGGCGGGTCGTTCGTCGGCGCGAGCTTGCAAGCCAGTCTCGTCGCGAGGGTGCTGAGTGTGCTGTTTGCTGCCGGAGCGACCCTGGCGATGTTGACGGTAGCGCTGCCACACCCGGCGAGCACAAACGAGCTCGGGATGCTCGTGATCGTCGCCAACGCCTACCTGGTCGCGGTGGCGCTCTATACCCAAGCGGCCAAGCTCCCACCGTGGACGCTGCGTCCCACCCTCGCATGGGGCAGCACGCTGATCACGGGCGTCGCCTACTTCTCAGGCGAAGTGCCGAGCCCACTCGTGTTCTTCTACCTGTGGGTCTTCCTCTACGCCTCCTATTTCTTCAGCCACAGGCAAGCAGCCGCTCAGATCCTCTACGTCGGCCTGGCCTACGGCGCGCTCCTCGCGGCCACAGCGCCGGTAAGCGCGATCCCCACATGGTGGTTGGTCGGCATGGGCACGCTGCTGGTGGGCGCGATGGTGATCATGGTGATGCGAGCCCGCGTAGAGCTGTTGATAGCGCGCCTCTACGACGCGGCTCGCACCGACCCGCTGACCAAGCTCTCCAACCGGCGCGGCTTTCGCGAGCAGCTGGACCTCGAGCTAGAGCGAGCCCGCCGTCACGGCAGCGCGATGACAGTGCTCGCCGGCGACCTCGACGACTTCAAGGACATCAACGACCTGCGCGGCCACCATGTCGGAGATCTAGCGCTACAGCGCGCGGCACGCCTGCTGTCAGAGGGCAAGCGCTCAACCGATACCGCCGCAAGGGTGGGAGGCGAGGAGTTCGCGCTGATCCTGCCCGACACCGGGCGTGAGGCCGCCTTCGCCCTGGCAGAGCACCTGCGCATCGACCTGCGCGAAGATTTTGCAAAAGACCCGACTCCTCTGACGATCAGCTTCGGCCTCTCGGTCTACCCCGAGCATGGAGAGACCGCCGCATCGCTCATCCACGCCGCCGACCAGGCGCTGTATGCCGCCAAGGAGAGTGGGCGCAACCAAACGGTGCTGCACAGTCAGACGCTACGGGCCGAACTACGGATACCGAGCGACGTCCGCGACATCGGCGGCGAGCGCTTTGTCATGGCGGTGCTCGAGATGGCAGAGGCCGTCGACCTGCGCTTCAGCGGCAGCGCTCGCCACTCCGAGACGGTGGGGCGCTACGCAGAGATGATGGCCCGCGAGCTGGGCCTACCCGAGCACCGCGTCAGCCGCATCCGACTCGCCGGAATCCTGCACGACATCGGCAAGGCCGGGGTGCCCAACAGCATCCTGCACAAGCCGGGCCCGCTCAACGAGGATGAGTACGAGCAGATCAAGCGCCACCCACAGTTGGGAGCACAGATGATCGAGCACATCAGCCTCTCCGACGTACGCGAATGGGTGGCGGCCCACCACGAGCGCCCCGACGGCCTCGGCTATCCGCTTGGACTGCACGCCGGCCAGATCCCACTGGAGGCGCGCATCGTTGCAGTCGCCGACGCCTACGAGGCGATGACCAGCGACCGCTCCTACCGCGACTCGATCGGCTACGAGGCCGCGCTCGCGGAGCTGCGCCATTGCGCCGGCACCCAGTTCGACGGACGAGTGGTACAAGCGCTTATCGCCGTGCTGTCGCGCGAGGTGATGCGCGTCGGCACGGGCGTCGCCGCCAGCGCGTAGAGAGGCCGGGCTTTATCCGCCCAAGCGCAAGGATTCAGCCACGCCCAGCCATGCGAACAACTCGAGCGTGGCGGCATCTGTCTGCAGCATGTTCGGCAGTGCCTGATGCCTGACGATCGGCGTGCCATCCCATGCGCGCAGATACAGCCCCTGGGCGTTACGCGCATGTTCTTGAGCGTCTCGAGCCATCTCTTCGGCAAGCTCCTGCCAGCGCGTTTCGCCAGCTTGGCTACCGTATACAAGCATCCAGTGCAAGTAGATCGTGTCGAACTGCGGCCCCATGTTCAAGCGGTTGGAGAAACGTTCGGCTGAGGCGTCCGCAAGCTGCGCGGCACGTTCGCAAGTGTCGGAGATGCCTATTTCGCAGAGCACCTGATTGGCCTCCACGAGCGTCCCCTCGATGTAGGGAGTAGGAGTCGAATCGGATTCGGTGCGCTTATAGAGGCGCCGTTCGGTGAGAAAGTCCGATTCGGCCCAATCCAAGAACTTGAGAACTTCTGTGCGGTAGTACCGTTTGCCGGTGAGCTTCAAAAGCTGTGCCCCCAAAAGCGACCCCGCGGCAAGCGGCTCACCGGCGATGTAGGGATGAGCAGTGTTCCACCACAGCCCACCTCCCTTTGAGTTCCAACCGGCCTTGGCGATGAACGCAAAGGCGCGCTGGGCTTCGCGTAGATAGCGGTTCACGCCGGTGGCGCGGTAAGCGTCGAGAAAGGCAAGCCCCCACCAACCGTTGTCGTCGAACCAGGTGAGCGTGTCCCCCCGATCGCCGGGATAGGGAGCAAAGCCTGGGTACGGCTTCAATGTGGCGTCCCAGTAGCGCTCAGCCCCCTTTGCAAACGCCTCCACGGCCGCTCGATGCGAGGCCGAGGGCGCGGCGATGTCGATTGCATCGAGCGCCTCGAATAGTGGCGTCGAATCCCAGATGGTGGCCAGCGGATAGCGTTCGCCGTCATCCAGACGGCTGTCATACCAGCCGAGCCGCCGGTTCCGCCACAGCCGCTCGGCGCGCGTCACCCCAGCTTCGGCGATCTGCAGGTAGGTCTGAGGCTGTGAAGCAAAAGCGGCGTACCCCGCACGCGCGCGGGGGGTACGCTCGATCGACGACCGCGGCGCAAGCATGCGGTGCTCAGCTGGGGGCGCCCTATCCACCCGCGCCATGCCTGCCTGCACTGGGCCACAGGTAAGACACCACAAACAGGCCGAGAGCGAGGCCAGGAGCACCGACAACCTAGCTGGAAGACTCCCGGATCGAACAGCCTTTGATCTGGGCACGCTTGGCATCGTCTCAGTCTCTATCGACTATTACGCCGCTTGCCTGAATGCGTTGGCATCCCTCTCACTCGAACGGTCTCATGTAGAGCCATGCAACGACCGATACGTAAAAAATGAGGGTAGTTGCGGGCGAGGATGGGCCTGAGGGGGCGCTCGGCGGCTTCGTCGCGGGCGCAAGCTTCCAAACGAGCCTTATGGCGAAGGTACTGGCGGGCCTGTTCGCCGCCGGCGCCACGCTCGCCGCGCTCACCGTGGCGCTGCCGCACCCTTCCGACCAGAACGACCTCGGCCTGCTGGCGATCGTCGCCAACGCGTATGCGGTGGCAGGCGTCCTGCATTGGCGCGCACGAAAGCTGCCGGCCTGGACGCTGCCGCTGGCACTCGCCTGGGGCAGCAGCCTGATCACGGGCGTCGCCTACTTCTCAGGGGCAAGCCCCAGCCCGCTCGTTTTCTTCTATCTGTGGATACCCCTCTATGCCTCCTATTTCCTCACACGCAGAGAGGCAGCACTGCAAGTCGCCTACGTGGGTCTTGCATATGCAGCATTGCTCGCGCTGAGACCGCCGTCGAGTGGCGCACCGGCCTGGTGGATTGTGGGCATGGGCACGCTGTTGGTAGCAGCGACCGTGATCACGACGATGCGAGTACGCGTCGAACTGTTGATCTCAAGGCTCTATGACACAGCCCGCACAGATGCGCTCACGTCCTTGACGAACAGGCGTGGCTTTCGCGAGCTGCTCGACCTCGAGCTCGAACGGGCACGTCGCGGCGAAACCGAGATGACCGTGCTCGTCGGCGATCTCGACCGCTTCAAGGAAGTCAACGACCGCTCCGGCCATCAAGTCGGCGACGCCGCCCTGCAGCGCGTAGCGCGGCTACTCGACGAGGGTAAGCGCCAAGTCGACTCGGCCGCACGTGTCGGCGGCGAGGAGTTCGCGCTGATCCTGCCCGATAGCGGCGCAGATGGCGCCTTCGTGCTCGCCGAGCGCCTGCGCAGCGCGCTGGCGGGAGAGTTCGCCGAAGACTCCGTCGCGATCACGATCAGCTTCGGGCTGGCCACCTATCCCGAGCACGGCGAGACCGCCGCATCGTTGCTGCGCGCAGCCGACGAGGCGCTTTACGCCGCCAAGGACAGCGGCCGCAACCGCACGGTGCGCCACAGCCCGCTGTTGCGTGAGCTGGTGCAAGCTAGCGGCGGTACAGGAGACATCGAAGGCGAGCGCTTCCTCGCGGTGATGCTCGACCTCGCCGAGGCCGTCGACCTGCGCTTCAGCGGCAGCGCTCGCCACTCCGAGACGGTGGGTCGCTACGCAGAGATGATGGCCCGCGAGCTGGGCCTCGCCGATCGCCACATAAGCCGCGTGCGGCTTGCGGGGATGCTGCACGACATCGGCAAGATCGGCGTACCAGACGAGATCCTGCGCAAGCCCGGACGCCTGACCGAGCAGGAGCTAGTCGTCATCCGCCGCCACCCCGAGCTCGGCGTGCAGATCCTCGAACACCCGAGTCTCGCCGACGTGCGCGTCTGGGTGGGCGCACACCACGAGCGCCCCGACGGACTTGGCTACCCGCTCGGCATCTCAGGCGATGAAGTTCCGTTGGAGGCGCGGATCGTGGCAGTGGCCGACGCCTACGAGGCGATGACCAGCGACCGCTCCTACCGCGACTCGATCGGCCATTCGAATGCGCAAGCCGAGCTGCGCCGCTGCGCCGGCAGCCAATTCGACGGACGCGTTGTCGAGGCCTTCCTAGCGACCCTCGAGCGCGAGAGCGAGCGAGCGCAGGCGTCGCTCACCGCCGGCGTCGACGGCTGAGCGCTCGCGCCGCGCTGCTCTGACGCGAGACGTAGCTGTAGTCGCATACGCCTCGCCATAGGCGCTAAGCAGAAGGCTCAAAGGGCGCTCAGGCATTGGTCGAGTACGCCGATACGCCGCTGCAGTTGGAGAAGCCGACGTAGGAGGTCGTGAGCATG
The DNA here is from genome assembly GCA_035485715.1 of Solirubrobacteraceae bacterium. GTDB lineage: Bacteria > Actinomycetota > Thermoleophilia > Solirubrobacterales > Solirubrobacteraceae > Palsa-744. The sequence continues at coordinate 198,583 of DATHNT010000026.1, forward strand.
CCTCGCTCCTTACGGCCTTTGAGGAACTTGCCCGAGATCTTCAAGTTGGCCCCGACCTGACCCTTCTTGGGGCCTTCGAGGATGAGGTACCTGCCGATGCTGGAGAACGTGCCCTTGCTCGAGATTGTGGCGTTCTTGAAATGGATTGGGATCGGCTGCCCTCCGCCACTGCAGTAGAGCGGGATGTTGGAGGTGCTCAGGCCGGTCACCTTCTTGCCATTCGCAGAGACTTTGAAGCTGACTGTCACGCCGTCCCTGGAGGGAATCAGGCTGCCGGCGTAGGAGCCGCCTTTGACCGGACCGGCGGCGATCGCCGCGCCCGCCACGAGCAGCGCAGCCAGCGCGACCAATGTCGCGAGCAGGCCCTTCGACTTGCCAGTCATGAGCGTCGCCTCCTGTTCGTGATCGGCTCCGCCGACTGGGAGCTGAGCCAAAGATAGCCAAAGGCGCCGACCGCCGGCAACTCCGAGGCGAGCTGGAGCGGCCGTGGACGCTGGCCGGCGAGCCGGCCCGAGGGGGTCGCACCGCGCGTCGCCGCCCGTTCGTGAAAGATGCCATTTACATGGAGCTGGAGTACGAGTTGCAAACGCACCGCGCCGAGGACCGCCACTGGTGGTACCAGGGGCGCCGTACAGTCCTGGAGCACGCGATCGAGCGCCTCGGACTGCCGGCGCATGCGCAAATCCTCGACGCAGGCTGCGGCAGCGGGCGCAACATGGTGGAGCTCGCCCGCCTCGGCACAGTCACCGGTGTCGAGCTCTCGGGCACCAGCGTGCAACTGGCGCGCGAGCGCGCCGCAGGCGAAGTGGTCGAGGGGTCGGTCATGGATATGCCCTTCGATGACGCCAACTTTGACCTGACGGTCAGCCTCGACGTGATCGAGCACCTCGAAGACGACATCGGCGCGTTGCGCGAGCTGCGCCGTGTCACCAGGCCCGGCGGTGCGCTGCTCGTGACTGTGCCCGCCTACCAGTGGCTGTGGAGCGGCCACGATGAGATCAACCACCACCACCGCCGCTACAACCGCCGTACGCTGCTATCCGCCGCTCGGAGCGGCGGCTGGGAGCTCGAGAGCTTCACCAACTTCAGCTCGCTGACGCTGCCCGTCGCGATCCTACTTCGTGCGCTCGAGCGTTTCATGCCCTCGACCACCAAGTCCAGCCTCGACCTGTGGGTACCGCCAGCGCCACTCAACTGGGCCTTGCGCCAGCCGCTCAACCTGGAGGCGGGGGTCATCGGGCGCGGAGGCTCAATCCCGGCCGGCTTGTCGCTTCTAGCCGTCTTCCGCTAGCTGTCGGCAGCTGTTTCGGCGAGCGCGGGCGTGTCTCCGCGGAAGGTCCAAGCCCGATTGACGAAGAAGGTGATCAAAGTCACGATCACAGTCGTCACCGCCTGGCCCACCAGCTTGTCGAGCCCCGCACCGTCGACGAACAGGTATACGAGACCGAGGTCGAGCAGCAGCCCGCAAGTCTGCACCGCGAACCAGCGCACCGGCGTCAACGCATCGCCAACATGGCCCCTGAACGTCCAAGCGCGATTCCACAGAAAGCCGTTGACCGCGCCGATCGCGAAGCCGATACCCGACGCCGCCACGTACCACACCCCGAACACCTTCAAAAGCAGCGTGTACACGGCAAAAGCGATCAGCGTGTTCGACACGCCCACGATCCCGAACTTCACGAACTGCAAAACCAAGGGCATTCTCAGGATTCGCGCGGCCCGGTCCCCTACTCTTCTCATGACCACTACTTAACCAGCTTCGTCCCTTCGGAAGGAACCATGCCGGACACTCAAGCGCGCGTCCCAGCATTGCTAAGCGTCGTAGCCCCCGTCTACAACGAGGAGGAGCTCGTCGAGGCGTTCGTCAAGCGCACCTGCGCAGCCGTCGCCGACTACACGTTCGAGCTGGTGCTGGTCAACGACGGCAGCTCCGATTCGACGCCCGCGCTACTCGACCGCATGGCCGCCGCCGACCCGCGTGTGCGGGTAATCCATCTCTCGCGTAACTTCGGCCACCAGGCAGCGCTCACGGCCGGCCTGGAGCACGCGACGGGCGATGTGGTGGCGATGATCGACGCCGATCTGCAGGACCCGCCCGAGCTGATCCCGCGCATGATCGAGCAATGGGAGCAGGGCTCGGATGTCGTCTACGCGGTGCGCAAGCAGCGCGAGGGCGAGACCGCCTTCAAGCTGGCCACCGCCTCCTGGTTCTACAAGCTGTTCGACCACCTCGCCCAGGTCGACCTCGAGCCCAACTCCGGCGACTTCCGCCTGCTCGACCGCCGCGCTCTGGATGCTCTGCTGTCGATGACCGAGCGCTCGCGCTTCCTGCGCGGCATGACTGTGTGGGTCGGCTTCACCCAGACGGCCGTCCCGTATGAGCGCGACGCGCGCACCGCAGGCGAGACGAAGTACACGTTGCGCAAGATGCTGCGCTTCTCGCTGGACGCGATCGCCTCGTTCTCGCACCTGCCACTGCAACTCGCCACCTACGTCGGGCTGCTGTCGGCGAGTGTCGCCTTCGTCGCGATCCCCGTCGTGGTCATCCTGCACTTCACCAACTCCTACCTGCCCGGCTTCAGCACCATCACGATCGCGATCCTGCTGCTCGGCGGTATCCAGCTGATCGCGCTCGGTGTGATCGGCGAGTACGTGGGTCGCATCTACGACGAGGTCAAGCACCGTCCGCTGTACATCGTGCGCGAGGAGCGCAACGCCCCGGTGGGCAGCGCCGAGGCGGCGAGCCCGATCATTCCCGTGCGCGCGGGGCTGCCGGCTCGCGTGGCCGAGCGCATCGGCTGAACCGCACTTCCGCGTACCGGACACCTCGGCCGCGTGGGATCACTGCCCTTGTGTTCCGTGAGGAGCTCCTACGTGCGCGGGGAGGATCCAGCCGTTGGCAGGCACCGCTCCTTCGAGGCCTGCCACCGGTTACTGACCACAGGCCCAGCCACCAAACGGGAGAGATCAATGCGCCATCGCACCCTGACACTGCTAGCTACCCCCGCCGTGCTCGGCGCGATGACCGTCGCCGTGCCGGCGCTCGCCGGCGTCGAGGACGGCCCCGCCGCCCACAGCTCATCCAGCAAATGCTTCGTCGCGCGTATAGCCAAACACCGCGTGCGCGAGTGCCTGGTTCAGGGCCCGCGCGGGCTACCGGGACCTGCCGGTCCGCGTGGATACACGGGGGTGGCCGGGAAAACGGGGAAAACTGGAGCCACAGGGAAAACTGGGGCCACGGGCAAAGCAGGAGCCACAGGACCTGCCGGTCCCACGGGACCAACGGGCGCCACGGGTACCACCGGGGCAGCCGGACCCGCAGGCACAGCGCGCGCCTTCGCGGTGATCAACCCCGCCGAAGTCGAATCGACCCCTTCGAGCAAAGGGCTGGTGACTGCTCAAACCTCGAACTTCGCCTCGATCCACAAGGTCTCCACCGGCACCTACTGCCTGGCGCCAACCGCCTCGATCAACCCGGCTGGCGAGCCTGCGATCGTGACCGGAGAGTCGAGTTACAGCACAGGGGGAGCAATAGCACTCGCTGTGCTCGGCGCCCAGCACAGCGACTGTTCCGCAAGCGAATTCGAGGTCATCACATACGACGCCCGCTCACCGAGCTCGCCGTCGTCGAATGTGGGGTTCGCAATCGCGGCGCCGTGAAAAGCCCGATAATGCAGTGATGCCTGACAGCACACACGGCGATCCCACCTTCGACGACGACGCCCACCCCACCGAGGAGCGTCGCGAGCGCATCCGTCTGGAGACCCCTCGCCACCGCATAGAAGGCTCGCTGATGCTGGCCCGCGACGGCTACCGCTCACGCGTGTCGGACATGCTCAACGCCTCCGAGCGCGACTTCCTCACGCTCACCGACGTGACGCTCACGCCGCTCGACGGTGGGCCGGCCGAGCGACACGCCTTCATGGCCATCGCTCGTGTGCACATTGTCTATGTAGTGGCGCCCGGGGCAGACACGTCAAGCGCTCAGCACTTGGGCTAGCTGGACCGCGGCGCTTGGACCAGGGCTGTGACCACTGATGGCGCTTGCGCCACGGAGGGAACGGTTTGTTCTGCCCAGCCTTGCAGAAACGCCTCCGTGGCCGAGGCATCCAGTGGACGGGCAAAGAGGAAGCCCTGGCCCGTATCGCAGTCCTCGTCCCTCAGCAGCGAGAGCTCCCGCTGCTGTTCGATGCCCTCGGCAAACGTCTCGATCGAGAGCGCCTTGCCGAGCTGCACAAGCGTACGGACGAGCGTTTCGCCCTCCAGATTGTGCTGCAGGCCTGAGATGAACGAACGGTCGATCTTGAGCGCGTCGACCGGGAAGCGCTGAAGGTGAGCGAGCGAGGAGTAGCCGGTGCCGAAGTCGTCGATCGCGATCCGCACGCCGAGCTCCTTGATCTCGGTGAGCCGTCGCGAGGTCTCCTCGGCGTTGCGCATCAGCGTCGTCTCGGTGATCTCGATCGTCAGCGCCGTCGGCTCCATACCGCTATCGGCCAGCGCCCCTTCGATGTCCGTGATGAGGTGGTCGGTGTCGAGCTGGCGCCCGGACACGTTGACCGCCATACCGATGGAGTGTCCGGCGGCGCGCCACGCAGCGCCCTGGACACAGGCCTCGCGCAGAACCCACTTGCCGACCTCGCAGATCAGCCCGGTCTCCTCGAGCAACGGGATGAAATCGTCTGGCTGGACCACGCCGCGTACCGGATGCTTCCAGCGGATCAGCGCCTCCACGCCCGTAGGGCTCATATCCCTCAGGTCGATCGTCGGTTGATAGGCAAGGAAGAACTCCTCGTTCTCGAGCGCTTCGCGCAGGTCCATCTCCAGTTCCATGCGGTTCTGCATCGTGTCCTGCATGCCTGTCTCGAACACCACATAGCGGTTCTTGCCATCCCACTTCGCGCGGTACATCGCGATGTCCGCGTCGCGCAGGAGATCCTCGGCCGAGATCCGCTCTCCCACGGCGATCCCAATACTTGCCGTAACCGTTACGCGCGTCTCCTTGTCGGCACCGAGGTTGAACGGGTGCTTGAGTGCGTCGAGCAGCCGCTCGGCGATCAGCTCCGGGCCCACGGACATGGAGAGCTCTTCGGAAATCACGACGAACTCGTCTCCACCGAGACGCCCCAGCGCATCGGCGTCGCGGATCACGCCGTCGAGCCGTGCGGTGACCGCCTTCAGAAGTTCATCGCCGACGGCGTGCCCCAGAGTGTCGTTGATGCCCTTGAAGTTGTCGAGATCGACGAACAGCGCCGCCACCGGAGTCTGGCTGCGAGCCGAACGCGCGAGCATCTGCTCGACACGGTCCAAGATCAGAGTGCGATTCGGCAGGCCGGTGAGCGCGTCGTGGGTGGCAAGGAAACCAAGCTCCTCCTCGCGCCGTGCCAGCTCTTCGTCGGTGCGCTGGCGCTCTGACTCAAAGCACTCGCACATCCGCAGCAGGCTGAACTCGAGGCTCAATTGGAGAATGTTCAGGGCCTGCGCGAGAGCATCGGAGGAAACGGCCAATTCGGTGGCGCTCTCCTGCATGACCTCCGCCATCACGTTGCGCCACCAAAAGCAGCGCCAAGTCACCTCGTTCAGCGACGCCGCGCGATGGGCGGCCAGCTCGCCAAATATCTCCCAGGTTTCTTTGCCGGCCTCGATCGCAGTCGCCATCCCCTCCCCCGAGATCCAACGAGCGACCGCAACCGTCGAGCTGCGACTGATGCGTTCAAAGCTCTCCTGCACGAGCCCATCGACTTCATGGCCTGGACCCGAGGTGCGGGCGACGGTCAGGCTGAGCACATCGCCTGTCCGTACCTTCAGCGCCTCGCCCAGACGCGCGAGGTCGTCCCCGCATTGGCCCAATGCGGCATCTGGTGGTGAAGGGACTTGCATCTCATAACCCCCCAAGTCTGAGCGTTGTGCAGACATCTTCGACTTCTGATCGACCGGGGGAGGCTGCACCTTTAAGATTGACAGCGAGGCGATAGAACAGACGCGCTATCGAATAGTCATCCTCGCCACCCTCAACGCACTACCAAGCCGGACCACTGAGCGCTGAAGTACCCCATCGAAACTTAAAGTAGCTCGAGGGCGCGCTCGATCGGTCGCGCAAGCAAAGCGCGACCTCCGCGGACGACGATCGGCCTCTGGATTAGTGCTGGGTGCGCGACCATTTGAGCGATCAACCGGTCGTCGGAGACTCCGGGCTCGCCCAGGCCGAGATCTTTGGCCAGCGGCTCGCGCATGCGCAGGATCTCCCGCGGACCTGTGCCCAGCTTGTGCAGCAACTCGCGCAGTTCGCCTTCCGTGACACCTGTGAGGTGGTAGTCGATCGACTCAAACTCAACGCCACGCTCAGTCAGCAGTGCACGCAGCTTGCGACAGGTTGTACAGGTCGGCTTTTCATAGACGGTGAGAGTGGGCACAGCCGCGATCCTAGCGCCGCGGCAGGCAGCCGAGACTGTATGGCTCTTTGCTTCGCGGACGTACCCGTCCACGGCGACACCAGCGTGCTCCTCAACGACCGACTGCACTGCCAGGAGAGCTCCTGTCGTGCGGCTGCGCCGGTAAAGGCCAAACGAAACGCTGCCGAGTAGGTCAGGGATGCGGTCACCAGTACTCGTCTCCGTCGCTGCGACGTTGGCAGGCCTCGCGCTAGCCGGCTGCGGCAGTTCGGGCGGGAGTCTGCTGACGGCCTCGGAGCTGGCGAGTCAAGGAAGCGCCATCTGTGAACGTACCAGGTCGGAAGAGAACGCCCTGCAAGTGCAGAATGCGCAGGGCATGAGACTGGCGATTCCTCGCTTGGAAGAAATCGGCGAGCGCGAGCTGACGGACCTATCCAAGCTCTCAGCTCCAGCCTCTGAGCAGCGCAGCTATCACGAGTTGCTGAAAACGGGCTCTGAAATCAACGCGCTCTTGAAGCCACTCTCCTCGGCCCTGGCCACCGACGGCAGCCCCCCTCCAGAACTGCTCGCACATGGGCGAGAACTGACTTCGCGTCTCGCGGCACTGGCGGGTCACCTTGACATGAGCTCTTGCTCTGCGTCCTCGTCGCCGGCCGTTTAGTCGAAGCCGGCAGGATAGGTCCGAAACCATGACCGTCTCACCTAGTCCTTTGGAGCGAGGTTCCGGCGGCGCTAAGCCCGCTCGTCCTACGGCTGTTCGTTGATCTCCTCGACGCGGTCGGGGTAGAAGGCGACGTAGTCCTTGATCTCCGCGACCGCCGCGTGGGGGTCTCGATATGTCCAGATGGCGTTGACAGAGCGCTCGCCTCCAGCCGGGATGCTGTAGTAGCTGGCGTCCCCCTTGAATGGGCAGTAGCTCGCGTGGTCGGTCTCTTGGATCAGCGACCGGTCGACGTCGTCGATTGGGATGTACTGGACCGGTGGATAGTCGGCCTCACGCAGCGTGAGCGCATTGTGCGTGTTGGCGAGGACTCGCCCCGCGATCGAAACGACGACCCGCGCCCGGTTCGGCTCGATCGTGATTGGATGGTCCGGTCCGGGTTGCTTGATTGGCTTGTCGGTCATGGCTTTGCCTTCCTGTGTTTGATCCGTATGAGACCGGGCCGGGTGGCGGATCGATCTTCCCGTCTGCCTCTCACCTTACGCCCCCTGTCTGTATTGGAGGGTGTTTTTGGGCGCGCATCCGCGCAGCCTACGTTGGGACTGGCGCTTGACCACGCGCTGCGTATGTGGGTGCACCCTTCCGCCGAGAGCGAGCACCTCAAGGACCGGAACTCACCCGCTCTCGCTGCCGACGCGCAGCATTGGCAAAAGCCACGGTGACCCTCGCCTACTTTTGCGTGATAGGCGGTGATCAAGCCGACCAAAGCGCACTTCTGCTGCAAAAAGCCAACAGCGCAAAAACGGAAGGGGGGGGATTCGAACCCCCGTCAGAGGCTTAACCCCTGAAACGGTTTTCGAGACCGCCGCATTCAACCACTCTGCCACCCTTCCATAGCGACCGGCTCAAGGCTAGAGGATTTGCGTGGCGGCGAGCGAGCTCAGCGCCGCGAGGCGAAGAACTCGCTGAGCAGAGCGCCGCACTCTTCTCCAAGCAGCCCAGAGGCGACATCGGGACGATGGTTGAGGCGGGGCTCGGCGAGCACGTCGAGGACGCTTCCGCATGCCCCTGCCTTCGGGTCGCTGGCCCCAAACACAACCCTCGGAATACGCGCCAAGACGATGGCGCCCGCACACATCGCGCACGGCTCCAGCGTCACGTAGAGGACCGCGTCGAGCACACGCCAGCTGCCGAGCGCGCGAGCGGCCTCGCGCAGCGCGATCGTCTCGGCGTGGGCGGTCGGGTCCTGGCGCAGCTCGCGCTCGTTGTGCCCCGCCGCGATCAGCTCGCCCGCGTGGGCCACGACCGCGCCGATCGGCACATCGTCGTGCTCGGTGGCGCGCTGGGCCTCGCGCAGGGCCAGGCGCATGAAGTATTCGTCGCGTGCGAAGAAGTGGTCGCTCATCCTCTGATTCCTGTTCGGCTTGGTCAGGAGCGCAACCTCTGGGGCTCCCAACACTTCATGATTACGAAGGAACCGACTTGCCGCCGACCGCTCGAACCCGATATCCAAGTTTGTCCGGCCGACGGCTGAAGGCCTGTGGCGCATGCACGCTCGTGCTCGCGGCGGTCGCGCTCGTCGGCTTTGCGGGCGGAGGATCGCCGAGGGCAGAAGCGGCGGCAACGCAAGCCCCCGTATCGCCGAGCCCATCGGCGCAGATCCTCCCACCACCGAGCCTCACCGGGCAAGCCGCCATCTCGCCCGGCCCAGCGGCGGTGCCGGCCAAGTCGCCCACCGGCGCGTATGCGCCGGACCGGATCGTCGTCAGGTACGCGCCGAGCGCTCAGGCGGCGCGCTCGGCTCGGGCCACGGTGAGCGGGGAGGGCGAATCCGGCGAAGAAGCCACCAATACGCACCTGCTGGCGGTGCCGGCCAGTGCCGGCCTCGACGCCACGCTCGCGAAGCTGCGTCGCGAGAAGAACGTGGTTTGGGCGGTGCCTGACTACGTGGCGCACACAACCTCCATGTCGATTCCAAACGATCCGGGCGTAACCGGCCACGCGGCCGGAGGCTGGCAGCAGACGCAATGGAACTTCGACGGGACCTACGGCATCGACGCGTCCCAGGCTTGGGCCAACGTCGCGGCGGACGGGGCGCCGGGCGGAGCAAAAGTGATCGTGGCCGTGCTCGACACAGGGGTGGCCTACGCCAACCGCGGCAAGTACCGCCGCTCGCCCGACTTCAGCAAATACTCGTTCGTGCAGGGCTATGACTTCATCGACCGCACCCCCTACGCCAACGACCACAACGGGCACGGCACGTTCGTGGCCGGCACGATCGCCGAGGCGACCAACAATCGTTACGGCCTCACAGGGCTGGCATACGCAGCGCGGATCATGCCCGTACGCGTGCTCGACAGCGCCGGCGAAGGCGACGCCTCCGTGATCGCCGAAGGCGTGCGCTTCGCGGTTAATCACCACGCGCAGATCATTAACCTCAGCCTCGAGTTCTCGAGCGACGTGGGTGCCTCTGACATTCCCGAGCTGATCGAAGCGCTTCGCTATGCTCACCGCCACAACGTGCTGGTTGTAGCCGCGGCAGGTAACGAGGGCTCGACCATAATCCCCTATCCCGCGCGTGCTGGGCACGTGATCGCAGTCGGAGCCACGACAGAACACGGCTGCCTTGCCAGCTACTCCAACGACGGTCCCGGCATCACGCTCGTGGCACCCGGCGGCGGACCCGACGCAAGTCTTCCCGGCGACCCGAACTGCAACCCCGAACTCCCCTCAGGCCGCGACATCTTCCAGATGACCTTCACGGGCTCGAGCCCACGCGTGTTCGGTTTTCCCAACGGCTACGAAGGCACCTCGATGGCGACGCCGCACGTGGCCGCCACGGCCGCCTTGATCATCGCCGCACGCATCCTCGGCCCCAAACCGACAGTGGCCCAGCTCACCGCACGACTGAAGGACACCGCGCGCAAGCTCGGGGGACCTCAGGACCAGACACTCTATGGGGCAGGGCTACTAAACGCAGCGGCGGCGACGGCTCCTGGTGGGCCTGGGGCCGTGCGGTGAGTGCCGGGCGTTGGAGAGCCAAATATCCACATGGAAGCTTGACTCAGGAGCTTCCCTCGGAAGGTAGTCCGCTATCGCGAGGCGGTACCGTCCAGGGTAGAGCGACGCAGGACATAAGATGCGGCGATCACTCGCTCCAAGCAGGACATAGCGGTCATCGGCGCCGGACCGTACGGGCTCTCGGTAGCAGCCCATTTGCTGGCGACGGGAGCTTCCGTCAGGGCCTTTGGACGCGTGATGAGCTTCTGGGAGGACCAGATGCCCAAAGGCATGCTCGTGCGTTCTGCCTGGAGCGCTTCGAGCCTGTCCGATCCGTCGGGGAGGTTCTCGCTCAGCGCTTACGAGGAAGAGCAATCGCGTCCCTTTCCCAGACCCCTACCAGGTGAGGAGATGTCGCGCTATGCGCGCTGGTTTCAGGCCCGAGCCGTACCCGACCTCGACGAACGCCTGATCTCGACCGTCGAGCGCGGTAACTCTGGCTTCGTTCTGAAGACCGAGGATGGGGAGCGCATTGCGGCCGGAGGAGTCGTAATCGCAACCGGCCTCCACAGCTTTCCCTTCAGTCCACCGCAATTCGAAGGGCTCGGAGAGGGACTGACGACCCACTCGATGCGGGTTCCCGAGCCCGCCCGCTTCGCCGGCCAGTCTGTAGTGGTCATCGGGTCCGGACAGAGCGCGGTCGAGACGGCTGCGCTCGTATGCGAAGCCGGAGCCAAAGTAGAGCTGATCGCCAGAGCCCCAGCAATCCGCTGGCTCGCTCGGGGCGAGAAAGTACGCACCATCGATCCCCTGCTGCAACGCCTCCTCTATGCGCCCACCGACGTGGGACCTGCCGGAGTGAGCAGGCTCGTGGCGATGCCAAACCTGTTCAGACGCCTGCCCAGGAGCCTGCAGGACCGTCTTGCATATCGCTCGATTCGACCCGCCGCAACGAGTTGGCTGATGGACCGGAGCACAGGCGTGACGATGACATTCAACCGGCAGGTCGTCGATGCCCGACCCCTGGGCTCCGGTGCTCGCTTGCGCCTCGACAACGGCTCGGAGAGAGACGTGGATCACGTCATCCTTGCCACCGGCTACAGGATCGATCTCGCTCGCGAATCCCTTATAGGAGAGTCGCTACGCAGCCAAGTCAAGCTTCACCAGGGCTATCCGGTGCTGCGCGGAGGGTTCGAGTCCTCGGTGCCTGCACTGCACTTCGCGGGCACCTACTCAGCTTGGAGCTTTGGCCCGATCATGCGCTTCGTAGCGGGCACCGACTTCACCGCCAGGACTATCGCCAAGCACGTAGAGCTCACAGGCCAGACGGGATATCTCCCGCCCGAAGTGCCGGCTGCGATAGATCGCTCCCCCCAAACCGCAGCGCGGGATTGACCCAACACGTCATCTCTTCGCTGGCGATACAGCGCAATTCGCTGTCGTGCCACGGGATCGACGATGTCTGACCTCGTCAGCCTCGCTCGACACCCCACGCGCCAGCTCTGGATCGACCGTCTCGAGCGCCTTCATCGGCAACGTTCGGTGATACTCGGCTATCACGGCATCTCGCGGTCTCGACGGCGGCATGACCTGAACTTGCTGCTGACCCACCCCTCGAGGTTCCAGACACAGTTGGAGTCGCTCCTGGAAGCCGGCTTCGAGTTCGTAACAGCCGCGGAGCTCGCGCGACTGGGCGACGGCGGAGAGCCTCCCCCCGGCTATGCCGCGATCACATTCGACGATGGCATGCGCAACAACCGAACGGTCGCGTTTCCCATACTTCAACGCTACGGGATTCCCGCGACCGTCTACATCTCCATAGATCTGATCGGCGGGGTCAGTCCGTGGGTCGATCCCGACGGGGACAACCGCATGCTCGACACTGGCGAGATCCGGGAGCTCGCTGGCGCTGGATGGGAGCTTGGAGCTCACACCATGAGCCACCCAGATCTCTCGACCCTCGCCTACGAGGCCTGTCGTCGTGAGATAGAAGAGAGCAAGATCGCCTTGGAAGAGATCGGCCAAGTCTCCGTCGAGACTTTTGCCTATCCGTTTGGCCGCTACGACGAGCAGACGATTGCGGCCGTGCGCGATAGCGGGCTATCTGCCGCTGTCACCACGGGCTCGGGCATCTGGGAGCCCTATGAGCTGACACGTGCCATGGTCGGAGCGCTCGACCCGACGCCCGTCTTCATGTTGAAGCTCACGGACCGCTACGAGCCTCTGTTGAGATCTCCCCCCCTGCGATTGCTGCGCCGAGCGAGCAAGACGACGCGAATCGCCATACAAGCACGCAGACAAGCTTAGTTTCCGAATAATGACCAGCGCACGTTCATCACGCACGCGCGACGCCGCATTCAACTCAGCCCCGCGCGTGCTGCTCACGAACGCTGAGGAGCGCTCGATGCTGGCCGTGACTCGGTGCCTGCACACGGGGGGATATCGCGTCACAGCGGCCTCACCAACACAGCTGGCCCCAGGCCAATGGTCCCGAGCCTGTGACCGGCGAGTACGCATACCCGATGCACGCTCAGATGCTCCGGGATTCTTGAAAGGGCTTCGACGCGAGCTCGAGAGCAACCGCTACGAGACGCTGATCGCCGGCTCGGACAGTGCGCTGCTTGCCATATCGCGCGATCGCACGCAACTGGAGGAGCTCACGAGACTGGGCCTCCCCCCTCACGCCATGGTCCAAGCCAGCCTCAACCGCGAACGCCTTGCTGAGGCTGCCGCCCAGGTGGGCTTCACGCCCGCGATGTCGATTCGCTGCTCAAACCGCCACGAGGTGCTTGCCGCCGCTGAGGAGTGGGGCTTCCCGATCGTGCTCAAGTCGGCCGACGCAGCGATCGGTGGTGCCCTCCAGTCCGTACAAGCGGTCCCAAAGAGCCACGTCGTGTGCGATCCCAAGGAGCTGGTCGAGGCACTGTCTAGCTTTGTGGGAGATCTCCTCGTGCAACGCTATTTGCGCGGGATGCTGCTCTCCTTCGGTGGGGTCATCGCCAAAGGACAGTTGTTGGGGCTCGCCGTTTCGCGCTACCACCGAACGTGGCCCCCAAGCGGTGGGAGCTTGAGCTACGGTGAAACGGTGTCCCCCCCAGCAGTGTTGGAGGACCTCGTAGAACACCTGCTGGACGTACTGAAATGGGAGGGCATCTTCGAGTTGGAGCTGATCCAGAAGGACGCGGACGGGCGCGTCGGCGAAGCAGGCGCATTCGTACCGATCGACCTGAACCCGCGACCCTACGGCTCGATGACACTTGCGAGGGCCGCAGGGGCGCCACTTGCATCGATCTGGTGCGACTGGCTGCTCGAACGGTCTCCTCCGAACACGAGCCGACCGATCCGAGCTCTTGCGGGCTACCGCTACCGCTGGGAAGATGGGGACCTTCGTCACCTGTGGTGGCAGCTGCGTCGCGGCCATCTCCGGGCGGCAGCTGTTCCTCTGAGACCCCACCGCCGTGTGATTCACGCCCACTACGAGCGAACCGACCCCATGCCACTCCTCGCCCGCGGTCTCTTTCTCGGCATGCGCACTATCCGGCCCCCAGCCCAAGTGGAGTCATCGGCGGCATGAGTCGAGTCATGCTGGTCCATCAACCCACCGACGGGGGCGTGGGCAGACACGTCAAGGACATTGCCGAAGGATTGGCTGAGCGCGGACACGAGGTGGTGTTGTGTGGTCCGACCCTGCCCGCCGGAATCGCAACGACTCTCCCCCGAGTTCGCCATGTCCGCCTCGATCTCGGCCGGTCCGTGGCCCCACGCACGGATCTCTCGGCACTGCGGAGCCTCGTCCGGATCATCCGTGAGGTCGAACCCGACATCGTCCACGCGCACAGCTCCAAGGCGGGCGCGCTCTCACGGCTGGCGCGCTTCCTCCAGCCACGAATCCCCGTCATATACACGCCTCACGGTTACGCGTTCGCCGGTTATTTCTCACACGAGCTCGAGCGACGCGCATACCGGGAGGTTGAGCGTGCCCTGGCTCCGCTGGCAACCCGGGTCCTGTGTGTATGCGAGTCAGAGGCAAGACTCGCGCGCACGATCGGGCCGGACAGCCGTGTGCGTGTTGTCCACAACGGGATCGAGCCTCCAAGCGATCGCCATCTCGACGCCCGCATGGCCAATCTAGGTCAGGCGGGGCCGACTATCTGCGCCCTCACTCAATTGAGGCCCGGGAAGGGAATCGAGACATTGATCGATGCCACACCGAGCGTGCTCGAATGCCATCCGCGCCTACAGGTGGCGATATGGGGTGAGGGGTCCGAGCTAAAGGAGCTACGTGCCAGAGCAGCAAGCGTGGGGGTCGCGCACGCGGTGCAATTCATGGGCACTTGCGATGCCCCTCTCAGTGTGTTGCGTGCCGCCGAGATCTTCGTACATCCGTCCATGGCCGAGGCATTCCCATACGTGATCCTCGAAGCGATGTCGGTGGCAACACCCGCGATCGCCAGTGACGTGGGTGGCATTGCGGAGGCGCTGGTGGATGGCGAGACAGGGATGCTGGTTCCGCCCGGTGACAGCCATGCTCTCGCGTCCAGCTTGAGAGATCTTCTGGAGACTCCCGAGCGGCGCGCCTCGATGGGCCTCGCCGCCCAGCGGCGGGTCGAGCGACTTTTTACCCGGACGACCATGGTCGATGGGCTCACGGCTGTGTACGGCGAGGTCCTCCCGCTCACATAGACTGTCACGCCAATGGAGCTGCAGGACTTCCTCACCCTCATCTGGAAACGCCGCCTGGTCGTCGGGGTTGTGTTCGCGTGCTGTGTGATCGTGGCCGGGGCGTACGCGGCGACCCGTACCAAGCTCTACGAATCAACCGCGACCATCGCCTTCACGCCGAATCCGAAGCAAGGGGACTTCCTCCCTTCCGAAAACCTCAACGCGCTCCTCTCGACGTACGCCGCGGTAGCTAAGTCCGATCAGAACCTGGGCGCCGCCGCCCAACTGCTGGGCCACAAAGTCAGCGGCACCGTAAGCACCTCGACGGGCAACGGGAGCGGCATCCTCGAGATCATCGTCGAAGCCACCAGCCCACATGGGGCCGCTGAAGACACTGGGGCCGTGACGCGAGCATTCGTGCACTCAGTCGAAGGCAACGGCCTGCTCGTACCGAGCGTCGTCAATCCGCCATCGGAATCGAACACGGCTCTACAACCGCGACCGCCCTTGATCATCTCGCTAGCGGCGGTACTGGGGCTGATAGTAGGCATCATGGTGGCGCTGGGACTCGATAAGTTCAGGCCCACGGTCGAGGATCCAGCGGAATTCACCGAGCTGACCGGCCTTCCGGTAATTGGTCGCTTCCAACGTGAGCGCAAGCTCGCGGACGGCAGCACACGGCTCGTGTGGGACTCCACCCAGCTTGCCGCCTCCCAGGAGGCCTACCGCAATCTACGCGCCAATGTCGAGCTGCTGATCGAAGATCAGCCAACAGTGATCCAAGTGACAAGCGCCAATGCCGGAGAGGGCAAGTCAACGATGGTGGCGAACCTCGCCGTCGCCCTGGGACAGCTGGACATACCGACGACGGTCATCGACGCCGATATGCGTCATCCACGCCAACACAAGCTCTTCCAGGTGAGCAACGAGGTCGGGTTGTCGACAGCTATGTTGCTGCCCGAGGGAGACATCTCGCCACAGAGCACAGCCTTCAAGGACGTGTCAGTGCTGACAAGCGGTCCGACGACTGGTAACGCGGCCGAGATGCTTCATGTTCGCTTTCGCTCGATCCTCTCTCAGCTGCGTGCAAAGGGTGGCGTGATATTGGTCGACTCGCCCCCGACTCTCCCCGTTAGTGACGCGCCTTTGATCGCCCGCCAAGTGGATGCCGTGCTGTTCGTGATCGCCTCCGGCCGTACGCGTCGTTCCGCCATCGGCAATGCGGTCGACAAGTTGCGCTTCGCGCAAGCCAACATCATTGGCCTCGTCCTGAACTTTGCCGAGCGCGACAGCGAAGCGGACAGCAGCTATTACAGCTACAGCAGCGACGCGGGCGTACAGCGCCCCGACTCGATCTCGATGAGGTGACACCGTGAGCACGGGCGCGCTACGGCGAGACCCGGCCATCACGCTTGGTGTGATCGCGCTTGGAAGCGTTGTCGGTCTGCTCGTCGGGCGCCTGCCGCTCGGCGCGATCGCGCTCGTGATTGCCACTATTGGCGCAGTAGTGATCATCACCCGGCCCGATCTTGTTTTGCTGGTGATGATCGCGGCACTGCCGTGGGAGAACAAGCTCCACTATCCGAGTGCCACTTTCTCGACGGTCAAGGGCATCGGGCTCGTGGTGATGCTCTCCTACGCGTTGAGCCTAATCGGCAATCGCCACAAGCGGATTTACCTACCGTTGACGCTCGGCGTCGTCACCGCGCTCAACGTCTGGGTCGCTGTCTCACTTGTAGCGTCGCCGATCGTCCCCGAAGGCATACAAAAGCTGCTGCGGTGGTTTTTGCTGTTTGCCTTCTTCTTCCTGATCGTGCAACTGATCGACGATCGCGAGCAGATCCGCCGTGCCATGCGCTGGTTCATCGGATCCGTGACGGCTGCCGCGCTCTATGCCCTATCGCAGTTCGTCACCGCCCACGGCGGCTTCCGTGTCGCTGGCCCACTACAGGACCCCAACGACTTTGCCTACCTACTTGCCTGTGCGCTCCCGATTGCGGCCTACCTGATGAGTGCCGATGGGCGACGGCGTTTGCTGTGGGGAGTCTGCTTCGTCTTGATCGCCGCGGCGATGCTTGCGACCTTCTCCCGGGGAGCTCTCGTCGGTATAGGTGTATTGGTCCTATGGGGGATCCTCACGCGCCGCATCCCGATGTGGGTCGTCGCCTCGGGCATCGCCACTGGACTGATCGTCACAGCACTCGCTTTCACGCTTTGGAAGCCATTGCTCAACACAGCGCTGCACGAGAAGACGCAGGTCGCCCAAAAGAACACCGAATCCCGTGAGGCTTTCTGGGCGGCTGCTTTGACGCTCGCGGAGCGCAATCCGATCACTGGTGTGGGGCCTAATGCTTTCACACAGGACGCTGCACCCCTGATACGCAACAACCCCCTTACGTTGGAACATCCCGTCACCCACAACAGTTATCTGGAGATCCTTTCAGAGAATGGGCTCCCGGCCCTCATGCTGTTCGTTGCCTACCTGGCAATGGTCTGGACTTTGCTACGGCGAGCACAGAGACAGGCGAGGAAGGAAGACGATCTCGAAGGCCGCCGGCTCGCAACTGCCCTGCAAGCTTCGTGGATCATCGCCGTTGTCTCAGCCACGTTCCTGAGCGAGGAGCTGATGTCGCCCTTCTGGCTGCTCGGAGGTCTTGCCGTCGTGCTGGCTCGCGATAGCGCCCGGAGACTTCCGTCATCGATGCCCTATGAAGAGCAACAGGACGACAGCCAACCGGCCGCCCTCACGCTCGCGCAGGGATGAAGATCGTCCTCGTCACATCGCTGGATCGAGGAGGACCGATCGAGCAGTCCTTGCTGCTCGCGCGGTCGCTCTCACTCGGCGGCGACTCGGTGCTCGTGACATGCGCCAATCGGCAACTCGCGGAACGGTTTGCTGTCGATGGCGTGCGTGCCGAGGTTGCCCCGCTGCGCCACCAAGGCGACCTGCGCGGCGCCGCCAGAGTGTGGCGGCTGGCACGTGGAGCCGACGTGGTCCACGCTCATGACCGTCGCGCCGGACTTTGGACGCGCATCGGGCCACGCCCACGACGCGGCGGGGCGCGTGTGTACACCGTACACGGAACACCCGAGCCTTACCATCCGCCACCGGTAGGGCCTGAGCGACCGGGGCTGAAGGCAACGCTGCTTTACCGTGGTCTCGACGCAAGGCTCTGTGTCAGAACGGACGCCGTGGTGGTCCCCTCCCAGTTCGTCGCCCGCGACCTCGTAGAGCGCCTCGGCTACCCGGCTCACAAGCTCACCGTGATACCCAACGGGATCGTCTTGCCACCGCCACCGTTTGCCCCGAGCAAAGGGGATCTGATCGGGACCCTCTCGCTACTCGAGCCGGTCAAGGGAATCGAGATATTCCTCCGCGCCGTCGCAGAGCTTGCCCCACGACACCCCGATTGGCGTTTCGTCATGTTTGGAGATGGAACTAGCCGGAAACAACTGCTTAGACTGGCACGGGAGCTCGGGATAGAGGATCGGGTAGAGCACCCAGGCTTCGTACCATCGGCCGAAGCATTGGCTCGTATGCGCATATTCGTGCTCTGCTCCTACCGCGAGAATGCACCGATGGGATTGCTCGAAGCGATGGCGGTAGGGGTACCGGCTGTCGCGACCTCGGTTGCGGGTGTGCCAGAGATCGCCGACCCCGACGTCGCACAGATGATCCCGCCCGGGGACCCGAAAGCACTTGCATCGGCTATCGAGCGACTCTGCAACGACGACGCAATGCGCGACGCACAGATCCATGCGGCGCGACGGCGCGTCGAGGAGAGCTTTACTGCGGAGCGCAATGCAAGCGCGATTCGCTCGCTCTACGAGCGCCTTCTGAAGGTCTCGAGATAATGAGGATCCTGCTCACAACTCCCTCGATGGAAGTCGGAGGAGCGGAGCGCGTGGTCACCATTCTGGCCGAGTGCCTGGCAGCACGCGGGCATACGATCGGTCTGGCCGCGCCGCGTGGAGCCTTGGATGCGGACATGATCGGCACCCCCCATACACGCATGACACTTCGCGAAGACGGCCGCGCAGCGGCCGGGGCGATGCGCTCCACTCTGTCACTCACAAGCGCTATCCGCAGCTTCGACCCAGACGTCGTACATGCACAGAACGTCAAGTCCGCCGTCACCGCAAGAGCTGGGGCGACACTCGCACGCGGGAGAGGACGACCGGCCATCCTGGCGACATTCCACGGTGTGCTCCCAGCCGAGTATCCACGCGCCGCGAAGTTGCTGCGCAGCGCCGACCACGTCGCCTGCGTCTCCTCAGACCTGTTGGCCCGCATCACCGCCGCCGGGTTGCCGGCAACGAAGGCAAGCCTGATCCGCAACGCCATCGATCTCCCTCCGCCGCTCAGCGATGAGCGCCGGGCCGCACTCGATCACGAGCTTGGGCTGGCGGACGCTCCGGCGGTTGCGATCGTAGGCAGGCTTGTCCCTCAGAAGGCCCATGAGCGGTTCCTGACGGCTGCAAACATCGTCGCGCAGTCGGTCCCCGAGGCGAGATTCTTGATCGTCGGCGAGGGACCGCGTCGCGAAAGCATCGAACGGTCGATTCAGGCAGCCGGCCTCGAGGATCGGGTGCACATGACAGGACGACGCTCGGACGCACGCGAGATCATTGCCCGTGCGCAGGTGCTCGTCTTCTCCTCGGAGTGGGAGGGTCTATCGATCGCCGCGCTCGAGGCGCTTGCCGCCGGCACCCCGGTCGTCTCGACCGACGTGCAAGGCATGCGAGAACTATTGGCGACTGGAGCCGGGGCGATTGTCCCGCTCGACGATGGCACAGCGCTGGGCCGGCGGATCGCGGCGCTGCTAGCCGATCAAGCGGAGCAAGCCGCGATGGGACGCGCAGGACGCGACTTGATCGAGCGTGAGTTCTCGCTCAACGGCATGGTCGAGTCATACGAGCGCTTGTACGACGAGATCCTCGCCCGAGCTTCCGGGCGGACTGCCCATCATGACCAGCCGCCCTCACACACTTCTTCACACGACGGTTGACGGAGGCTAGGTGGGCACGTGCGCTTGCTTTCGAGCGACGTTGACCGGAAGATTTGGAGTCGTGGCCCACGGATGACGATTTGCCGTTTGCTGTAACGGCGCCCGTAGACGACGGGGCACTCGAACCACCTCCAGTAGGGGGAGTAGTCGGGGAATTCGAGGTCACACCACCGGAGCTTGCGCCGCTCGAGCCTGTGCTCGTAGAGCCTGCTCCGTTGGATCCCGTATCACCGGATTCGCTGCCGGTAGATCCGCCTTCGGCGCCCACCACCTGCCCACCGCCGGCGCGCTGAAGCACCAGGGCGGTATTCGCCGGCATTGTCGCGGTGGTCACGTCGGTGAGCCCCGAGCCGCTGTAGGCGCTGCCCAGATCGACCCTCACGGTTGCCGTGGTCGGATTGACCACGACCAGGCCACCGCTGAAGCTGCGCTCCCACACGCCCCCGGCAACCTTGGTGGCGACCGACATCGGTTCGCCGATCTGAGTTTCACATTCGCTGCACCACTGTTCGCTGTTGTAGTTGGCTGCAGTGCTGTAGGCGGTGTGACCGTCGGCTCCGAGTAGCACCGATCCCCAGCCGTAGCGAATCGCCTGCTGGTCTGATGCTTCTGCCTGCGTTATCGCAAAGAAGATCTTGCCCATCCGCTCAGTCGACTGGATCTCTTCAATCTGCGTTTGCCAGCCGCTTGCGTCGCGGTAGCCCTGGCCCGGCGTGGAAGACCACTTCGCGAACATCTCGTCAACACCACCGCTGACGTACTTCAACCATCCTTCTACCACTTCTGGGTATTCGCTCCAGGATCCCATGTTCGGGACCGCGAGCTTTCCAGCGGCCTGGATGCGCGGTCCGGCGTATGCGAGCATCGAGCCGATTGCGCCCTGATAGGCAGCGTCTGTCGGGTACTTGGCGATGCTCGAAGGTTCGGTGTGATAGCGCGCCGTGGTGTTCGTATCGTCCATCATGACGCCATCCCACGGTCCGGTAGAGAGCAATTTGATCACGTTGCTCGTCCACTGCTGCTGATAGCTCTGGTCGGCGGTATCAGCCATCCAAAGCCATGAGTAGCCGCCCTCGGAAATGCGACTGCCACTCGTGTTGAGCAGGAACCATTCGGGATGTGCCGTGCTGGCTTCTGCGTAGTTGACTCCGCTCGAGCTCAGGCCACCTGGACCTGTTCCCTGCGCCATCGCCGACAGGTTCTGGTAGACCAGCACCTTCAGGTTCGGATTGGCTGCCTTCAGTTCGCTGGCGCGCTTGGCTTCCCATGCCTGCAGAACGATGTAGGAGTTGTGTTGCGCACTCTGGGGCGTGCTTGCAAACGACGCTTCACTGCCAATCGCCACCCGGAACTGGCTTGCCACGTTTGCGGAAGCGAGTGCTGGGAGAAGCAGTGAGAGCACAGAGACACCAACAAGGAGCAAGATCTTTTGAAGTCGCACGGTCGGCGCCTGCCTTTTCGATAGCCCGGCTGGCCTCGACCTGTTAGGGAGGTCCCGTGGCTTTGCGTCCCCGTCTCACGACGGGTTTGCCTTGTCGTTGTCAGACACCCAGCTGAGCGCCCCAATCTGTCTCTACACCCTCCTATCGGGTCCGCGCCAAACCGGTTCAGCAAGGGAAGCAACGGTGGACGGACGTACTAGTCCGGCTTGTGCGTGGGCACATCGCTAGACGTGACTCGCTCGACGCCAGTGCAGTGGCCGGCCGCGTGCAGCTCTTAGGAAGCGCCGAGGGGGCCGTATGGTGAGCTCTCAAGCCGCTCGCCCCCACCCAGCCATTCTCGATACAGAGGCTCCAGCGATTCAAGCGCGTGACTCCAGCGAAAGCGCTCTGCCAGCTCGCGCCCATCCTTTGCAAGCGAGCGCGACAACTGTTCATCCTCCAGCAACCGGGCGGCGGCGGCGGCCAGCCCTCCTGGATCATCCTCCAAAAGCCCGTGACGCCCGGACACGAATCCGATCTCCTCGACCCCTTGTGGAGTTCCCACGATTGGCCGCGCGGAGGCCAGCGCCTCGAGCACCTTAAAGCGCGTACCGCCCCCATGCCACAACGGAACGAGCACCAATCGACTCTGTCGGAGCAACGCGAGAAGGTCGGGCACAAAGCCGAGCGAGACAACCCGCTCCTGTTCGTCGAGTAGGGATGCGAGCCTCGCAGAAACTCCCTTTCCCGCCACCAGCAGTCGAGCACGCGGCCTCGCCGCCGCGAGCTGAGGCCAACCCTCGCGCAGGAAGCGCACCAGGCCGATCTCGTTCGGCGGATAGTTGAGATGTCCGAAGAAGAGGACATCTTCTGTCGCCGGCAAGTCAGTTGGTATCTCGAAGAACTCGTCGTCGATCCCGTTTGGCACTTCCAACACACGACGGGCTCGATGCTCGAAATGACGAAGGTCACGTTCTGAGACCGTCAAGACCACATCCGCACGCGACACGGCCCGGCGCTCGACTGAACGCATCGACAGGGCACGGTTCGCGGCGCGCAACCACTGAAATCCGTGCGTGCCGCGCATAATGCTCGCGAGCATCTGAGAGTCGATGTTGTGCAAACTGAGCACTGACTTCGTCTCACCGATCGAATCCCAGTAATAGGCGTTCTGAGTGTGCTCGATCTGCACGAAAGCCGATTCGGAAGCCACCTCTCTTAGGCGCTTTGCCACATGGTGCAGATACGGACTTGGTCGACGCGCGAGATGTTGACGCAGCCGCGAGAGCGAACTCGGAGCGGGCTCCTCCACCTGCTCGACTATCCATCCACGCTCGCGCAGCACATCAGCGGCACCGGGCTCTCCCGGATCCGAGGTGAGCAAATGCGGAGTGCCTCCGGCGCGCGCTATCGCCTCGATCAAGCGAAGCGTTCGCTTGTGTCCTCCGCTGGTCGCCGGATAAGGAAGTACGGCCGTGACAACTACCGCGCGCGGAGCCGAAGTCGGCATGCCCCTACCCTATAGTGCGCCCGATCCGATGGACGAACCGACCCCAGCGCTCGACGGCGTCACCGTAGTCATACCGACGAAGAACCGCGCCGCGCTTCTACGCCAGACACTACGCAGCATAAGCGAGCAGTCAATGCTGCCGGTGGAGGTGATCGTCGCCGACGACGGCTCAACCGACGACACCGCGCAGGTTATAGACGAGTGTGGAGCACGCCGCCTTCACAACCCTCGCGGCGATTGGCGACCGTCCGGTGCTCGCAATGCCGGAATGCTGGCTGCAAAGACACGGTATGTCGCCTTCATCGACTCAGACGATCTCTACCGTCCGCTGGCACTTGAGCGACTGCATGCCGCGCTGACGTCCCGCGCGGACGCTCCATTTGCCTTTGGGCGCGGCCTGGCCGCGCGTTTGACGCCGAGCGGCTGGGAGTCCGACGGGGTGATAGCGCCCCAGAGCTGGGAGCTCGAAGATTTCCTATGCAGCCTCTATGCGCGCAACAGCATCCCCTCGGGTGGCGGCATCGTTAACCGCGAGCGGGCGCTTGCGCTCGGGGGCTTTGACCAGCGTTCGGTGTTCGCCCAGGATCACGCATTTTGGCTGAAGCTGGCACGCGACGGCGAGCCTGTGTATGTGCCTGAGCTCGTGTGCATACATCGCCGTCATACGGGTAACCGTATGTCCCCGATTATCGCTGCCGACTACACCCCGCTGATCACCGCTGTGGCCGAAGAGGACCCGCGTCTTCAGCGATGTGTGCCTCAGCGCCTCGGCGTGCAACTGTGCGAGATCTCGATCGACGCCGTTCATCGGCGTAGCCCAAAAGGATTGTGGATGGCTGCCAGACGTATAGTCAAAGGGCCCCAGAGAGCAAAGATGATGCGCTCGGCCGTAACTCATTGGCGTACCCGGAAAGAGTGCGGCCGCGAGGGCTCGGCATTGTTGCGCGGCGACACTGAGCTGCGCATCTGGCTGTCGGGCTACCACTGAGCTTGGCACCAACGCCGAGTTTTTGTCCATGAGCTCAAGCTCACACCTCCGATGGTCGAGACATGGTGGGTGACCACCCGGCAACTCGCTGCCGAGCTCAGCCCAATCGTCCCGTCCAGCTCCGCGACGCTCGAGCACGGAAGGCCGATCGCGGACACGTGTGGATCTCCTCCGGTCAAGCTCGAGCTGCTGCCCATCGACGTCTCAGGGCTCGCCGCCTGGGAGGAGGAGTGGCGAGAACTAGAGCACAAGGCGACCGACAACTCCGTCTACACCTCCTACGACTGGCTGCAAGCATGGGCAAAGATCTACAAGCCGAGAAAGCTGCTGCTGGCACATGCGGTGGAGCCCGATGACGGTACCACCGCCTCGCTCGGCCTGATCGAGGTCGACAGGGTAGGAGGTTGGCGCTTCGCCGGAGGACTCATCAGCCCTTGTCGCGCGCCGCTGTGCGCCGCCGGGCGCGGGGAAGCGGTTTGGAGGGCGCTGGCCGCCTGGCTCCAAGCAAACCCCCGCGCTTGGTCGACCGTCGAGGCATGCGAGGTCGGAGAGACCGCCCAAGCGATACCCGGCGCGCGCTTGGAGACGCGCATCACGCCTTGCCTCACTCTTCCGAGCTCATTCGACGACCATCTCGCTTCTCTGTCGGCCAAACAGCGCCACGAGGCCCGCAGGAGACTGCGCCGCACGCAGGAGGCTGGTGTAGAGGTAAGTCGGGTTCCAAGCGGAGCCGTCGATGGCGCGCTTGCGGATCTCCTGCGTCTCCACCATCGTCGCGCTGACATTAAGGGCATGAACACGAACCTCGACGGACGGCTCGTGCAGATGCTCAGAGGCATTTCCACATCCAGCTCGATCGAGTTGCGCGTATTCGAGGTACTCAGCAAGGGGGAGCGAGTCGGCGTCAGCGTCGACCTCGCCTATGGCGGTGTCTCCTATCCCTATGTGCTCGGCTGGGACCCGCGGACATCAAACCTCGCGCCGGGAATTCTCCTGGCGCTGAACGCCATCACCGCCTCGCTTCAGGAAGGCCTGCATGCGATCGACCTTGGCCCGGGCGATCAGACTTACAAGCTTGCGCTCGGCTTCGTGCCCGAGAGCCGCTTCGTACTCGAGGCGACCAACCCATCGCCTTGGGGCCACGCGCTGAGAGCCGCTGGCACGACCTACGCTCGCCTGCGGTCGAGATCGACCCGACTCGTGACTTCTCGATAGAGGTCTTCGTAGGCTTGCACCATTGCGACGATGCCGAAGCGTTCGAGCGCAAGGGCACGAGCATCGACACCCATACGCTCGCGCAGAGGGGCGTCTTCGCTCAGCAGGCGTAGCGCGCCGACCAACGCGTTCAGATCATCGCAGGGCACGAGCAGGCCGGTCTCGCCGTCGATGAGGCTTTCGGCGATACTGCCGAGGTCGGTAGCGACCACAGGCAGTCCCGCAAGCATCCCCTCCACGACCGCCAACGGCAATGCCGTCTCTGTCCGAGTCGGCAGGACAAAAATGTCAAACGCGGTAAGCCATCTCCGCGGGTTGGGATCGAAACCCGGGGTATGGACACGGTCGGCGACGCCCAAGCTGGATGCGAGCGTCCGTATCTCCGCGAGCATCGGCCCCTCGCCTACGATCACCGCCGTTGCGTGAGGGAGATGTGGCAGCGCGCGCACGATCAGCTCGATCCCCTTGTGAGGACTGACCCGCGAGACGGTCCCCAAAACCACTTTCAACTCACTTGGCTCGGACGATTGGCGCTCTAGCTCCAACGGGAGCTCCTCAGGCGTGGCCACGACGTCAGGCACACCGTTGCGAATGGCCCGGACGGATCCTTCGGGCATCCCGATCAGGCGCTCCACTTCGCGTGCCGACCATTCGCCGACCGCTATGTGTGCGGCAACCCTTCGTGAGATCAGGCGCTTGATGATCCTCTGTACAGGTTGGCTAGACGGCACAAGTGCGTTCTCGACCACCACAACCCGCGTACCAGGGGTGAGCAGGCCGGCGAGAATCCCGTACTGGCAGGACCACGGGCTGTTCAGACCTGCATGCAGCACATCCGGGCGCAGCCGGCGAACGGCTCGGATCTGAGCGATGATCGCGCCAAGCCGCAGCTTGTTCGATACGGCCGGGACCAGTACCGCCTCTGCATTTGGCCTGTGTGACGCAATCCAAGAGACGACCGCAGGCTCGACGCCTACGACAGTCACAGCGATCCGCCAGTCCAGGCCGCCGATCAGGTAGCCGAGCGCCTGCTCGGCTCCACCCCGCTGCATGGAATCGCTGTAGAGGACCAAACGCCTGCAGGCAGGCCCTCCCGACCGCCCCGACGATGCACCCGAGTGGGCAATAGGCGGTCCCGAGCTTGACGACGCCACACTCCCCACAACCCTCTTGGCGAAATGCCCAGCACGCTCGCCAAAGCGCGATGAGACCGTCGCACATACCCAATCGCGGTCGTCGGATGGTATGACGCGAAAGAGTGTGACAAGCGGCACGAACACAATCGTGCCTCCTACCGCTCCCACCAGCAGACCGACCAACCCTCCAAACTGCTCATACAAGCCGAAGGCCGCCAATCCCGCCGGGGCCGAGGCAAGGACTGTACGCCCCACAGCCGGAAGATCGATCGCCATGGGTCTCACATGTGTGCCCGCGTACACGAGCAGCGGAACCGCGACCACGAGCTGACCGCCAATATCGGCGATGGCCGCGCCGATGGCGGCATGCGCTGGTACGAGCAGCAAGTTGAGTCCGATCGTGACGGCCCCTCCGGCGATCTCACACCAAAGGGCGACGCGCAGCGACCCAAGGCCGATCAGAAGCGAGCTCGCGACTGCCAGCAACGGGATCAGAGGAAACAACGAAAGCAGGATCAGGAGCACCGGGCCGGCTGGGGCATAAGAGGCGCCATACACGAGCCGGATCAACGCTGGACCGAGCGCGAGAGATCCCGCCAGCAGAGGCAAGCTGGCGATCGGTAGCAGTCGCTGTGCTCGCCAGTAGCCGGAGCGAATGCGCTGGTGCTGGCGTGCGCCGTGGAGCGTCGCAAACGCTGGCGAGAGAGTCCCGGCCAGCGCTGCCGGTAGGAGCGCCAATCCATTTGCGGCGGCAAATGCGATCGAATAGAACGCGATCTGTTGATCGGTCGAGTAGGCGCGCAGGAAGAAGAACTCAGAGCGCTGCCACACCACAAAGGTCGCGAGCGTCATAAGGGTCGCGAGAATCGCGTAGCTGGCGGTTCGACGGCGTAGATCGCGAGCGGGATCGATCCGACGCGGAAGATCGAGGAGCGTCTTGCGTGCAAGGAACGCCATCGCGATCAAAGCGACCGCCGCCGTAGCCGCCTCTACGGCGAACATCCCCGTGATGCCCCCGCCGGCCGCGAGCACGGCGACCGTCACGGGCACGCCGACCATCGCCGTAAGCAGGCCGACCATAGATGCTTGACGCCACTTTTGGCTTCCAGCGAGCACCGCCCACGGCACGCCCACGGCGGAGATCAGCGCACACTCGACCCCCGCAAGCAACCAAGCCGCCGTGGGAGACGCTCCCAACAGGCCGGCGAGCGCCAGCATCGAGCCACCAGCCAGGCCGCCTGCAACCAATATCGGTAGCCCCCAACGCGCGAGCCCACGCACAGCGCCGCGACGATCCGCGCCAAGCGCCTCTCCGATAGAGCGCATAAGCGCCTCCTTGAGACCTTCGCTGATGAGCTGCGACAGCGAGATCATCGTGAACGCTATGAAGCTCTGACGCCCCATCCCAGACGGGCCGAGATAGCGGGCGGCGGCGACTGAGACGATCAAGGAGAAGCCCTGTGGGAGCGCCTGGCTGAAGGAGTTCCAGATCCCGCCGGCGATCACCGACAGGCCCGTCGTACTGGTCGCCGCCTCCGAGTCGATCTTCTCCGTCAGGATCTCGCCAGCGACGGTGCTGTCATGCATGTCCTGCATATTTGGGGCACCCCGAAGTCAGTACTCGAGCCGGCACGCCCAATGGGCATGATCCGAGGACTATCCTATGCTCAATATCGGCCATGGACCTTCGCAGGGCGAGCCGAGCACCGGCCGGGATCGCGCGCCGCTTCAGGAACGCTCGGCGCCTGCATGCAGAGCGTCGCTTTCAAACGGCCCTGCGATTCGACGCGACAGCCCCACCGCTACTGCTCTCGCCTCATTGGGACGACGCGGTATTCGACTGTTGGACGCTGCTGAGTGGCGAGGGCGATCTGACCGTAGTCAATGTATTTGCAGGAACGCCCAGCGCCGGGCGCTTGACGCGTTGGGACCGAGTGACGGGCGCCAGCGACTCCAATGCGAGAGCACGCGAACGTATCGCAGAGGACAACGAGGCGCTCTCAAAGACCGGCCGCTCAGCTGTCAATCTGCCGTTGCTCGACGCTGAGTACCGCGAGCCCGGACCAGATCCCTCTTTGTCCGACATCGATCGTGCGCTGACCGAGAGGGTGCACTTGGCTTCTCGTGTCTACGCGCCCGCCGGATTGGGCACGAACGCCGACCACAAGCTCGTCCGCCGGTATTCGCGAACCCTGATGAGCACTGGTATTCCTGTCTCCCTGTATGCCGATCTCCCCTATTGCGTAGTACACGGCTGGCCCCATTGGGTGGATGGCAGCGAGCGCGATCCTCACCGTGACGTGGACGCTTTCTGGCGGACGTTCCTGACCGACGTACCTGAGCTTGAGGAGCTTCGTAGAGCTCGCGTCGAGCGCTTGGACGACGAGCACGCTGCGGCAAAGCTCGCGGCGATGCGTATCTACGGCACACAGTTCTCCAGCCTGGACAGTGGCGCCGCAGGCGTCCTCAGCAACCCTGCCATACATCGCTTCGAGGTGATCTGGAATCTGGACAGACGCTCGAACACGCCTGGATCGGATAGCGCCCAGCCCAGGTGACCCGAACGCGATCGTCCTACTGAGCTGACGTGAGGGCCGCCCGCAAAGAATCAGGTGGTGCGGATGATCAAAACCGAACAGGGCGCATGATGGGACACCTTGTTCGGCACCGATCCGAGCAAGAACCGCTTGGCTCCGGTCATACCCTTGTTGCCGACCACAATCAGGTCGGCGTCACGCTCCTCCGCTACGTCGAGGATGGCATCGGCGGGATCGCCCTGGCGCGGATAGACGTTGACCGCAACTCCAACGCCGCGGGCGACCTCAGCCGCGGCCTCGAGTGTGGCGTCGACGTCCTCGCGCGGACTGACTGCCCACTGCAGATCCTCCGGCGCGTCGCGGCGCTCCTCGCGCAGGCGCTGCGCTGGCACTGGCTCATAGGCGCTCACGAGCTCGAGCGTCGCCCCGACGGACTTGGCCAAGTCGACGGCTTGGCGTACAGCCTGGCCGGCAGTATCCGAGCCATCCGTCCCCACAACGATCGATTTGAACATGACCCTCCCTTGGCCGCGATTCGGACTGTGCCTCGATCGTCGATCATATCCGTCTGGCAACGGCACGAAGCGACCCAGACCTGACATATCGTTCTACTTCGATGATCGACCTTCACTGCCATGTGCTTCCCGGGATCGACGACGGTCCCGCGACCATCGATGAATCCGTCGCACTCGTGCGCGCAGCAGCAGCCAGCGGCATACGAGAGATCGTGGCAACCCCCCATGTGAGCTCGCACTATCCGGACAATGGCCCAACCAACATTCCCCGCCTCACTAGCGAGCTCAACGAGAGATTGCGCAACGAGGAGATAGCCGTGAAGATTCGAACAGGAGCGGAGATCAACATCACGCGTATCGGCGAGCTGACCGACAAGGAACTATCGGCGCTTGCGCTAGGAGGAGGGCAATGGCTACTCGTCGAGTGCCCGTTCGCGGTTCACGCGCCCGACTTCGAGGCAATCCTCCTCTATCTAAAGAACAAAGGTCACCGAATCCTGCTCGCGCACCCCGAGCGCAGCCCCTTGTTCCAACGCGATCCGCGGCGGCTCGAGGCACTCGTCGTAACCGGCATGTTGGCATCGATCACAGCCGGTTCGCTTGTCGGGCGCTTTGGTCGTGATGTACGTCGCTTCGCGATGCGGCTTACAGCCGACGGCCTCGTACACAACGTCGCCTCGGACGCCCACGATGTCCGACGGCGCCCACCGGGCATTGCGGCAGAGATGGCGGAGGCAGGACTTGAAGATCTAACGGACTGGTTCGCGCGCGAGGTCCCACAAGCAATCCTCAGTGGCGAGACGATCCCACCACGTCCCACCCCGACGTCGCGCAACAGGCCCAAGATTCAGCGCATGCGTTGGCGACGGCGCTGAGCCGGCATACACCACCAACCCCGCGGCTGCGCTTGGCAGAGTCGGGAGCCGACCCGCTCAGACAAGCTTCGTGATCGCGATGATCATCCCGATCAGCACGAATACGATGATTGCTCCCTGCAGCCAGATCCAGGTGGGTGACATCCGCGAACAGGGTAGCCGGAGCGCGAGGCAACGCGTACCTCCGATACTTCAGCCACGAACCTGCAAGACCTCAGATGCTCGCGCCGGCGGCCCTAGCTGTACCCAGCCAGTACTGGAACACGTTTACCCTGAGGTTCGTTCCAAGCACGCGCGGTAGCGCGATCGAATAGCGGTTGAAGCGGTTGAGGGTGAACTGTGCCCTATAGACAGCGCGCCCGCCGCGGAACGCTTCCAGCTGCAGGTAGTCGCCAACGGGGCCCGAACCGCTCGCCACGACGCCGCCGCGTCGGCGACTCAGATGCACGACTACAGGGCTCGGCTGGCCAAAGGGCGAGACGAGCACATTGCGCAGTGCGACGAAAGCAGGCTTACGTGCGCCGGTTTCGCTGAGCACTCCGAATTCTTCGCTGCGTGAGCCTTGCAGCGAGTACAGCGTCTCGGCCGCAATCCAAGGGGTCCGTGCGGTCTCGCGATAGATGTTGGCGATATTGGTGGCCTGCACCTGCTTGGTGACGCAGCCCTGTTCCTGCTGGATGTGTTGGCGTGGCCAGCAGCTGCTCCAGCCGAACTCGTTCAGCCACAAGGGGGTGTGGTCGCCGTTCTGCAACTGCACTTCGTGTAGATAGCGCAACGAGCCGAGCACCAATGTGTAGAAGTGAACCGAGAGCCCGTCGTAGTAGCCCCTGATCCCGGCGGCGTAGAGCGCGCGTAGAAACGTCCCGTTGGAGCCTACGAGCGAGCCTCCGAGCACGGTCATCTCCGGGTCGGCGCTCTTGATTGCAGGGTAGGCGGCACGTAGCAGTTCTGCGTACCGACGTGCCTTGTTTGGGCCCGCGAAATAGTCTTCGTTGGACTGGTCAGGCTCGTTCCAGACTTCGATCGCGGCGAGCTTTGGCCCGTAACGGGCGGCGAGGAAAGCGACGAATGAAGCGTAGGCGCGCGGATCGCTCGGCGGCCACGCGTTTGCCCTGCTGCTCTTGTTAGGTTCGCAGCTGCTCAGTAGCGAGGCTGGCGCCGAGGAGGCCCAGCACGGGGTTCTCAGTACGAGCGCGATCACCTTCATGCCAGCGGATGCCGCCCTGTTGACGAGACGGTCCGTAAACGCGAGAGCCCGCGGTTCGGCTTGGCCTCGCCGACTCGGTTCGAGTATGGACCACGGTATTTCGACGCGAATCGCGCGAGCGTGAAGCGCCTTGGCGGATTCGATGCTGCGGTCGGCATTCGCAGTTGACATGCTGGAATAGAGGCCTGTCAGATTGACGCCTCCCAATGGGGCCGCCGGCGTTGGAGCGACGAGACCCCCGGCGCTGGGCGCAAGGAGCAGGCTCAGCCCGAGTAGCGCGAAGATCGGCGCGACGGCCAGCTTTCTGATGCGTTTTGTCATCTCTGAACCGTGGTTCGGCTCGCAAGGAGCCAAGCAAATGCCGGGCGCCCTAGGCTGACGCTACAAGCAGCCGGCTCTCTATTCGGCATTGCGAAACAGCGCCACCAACGTCAGCAGCGCGATCTTGAAGTCGAGCGCCAAGGACCAGTGGGCGATGTAGTAGTTGTCCCACTCGACGCGTTCAGCCAGCGAAGTCTGTCCGCGCAAGCCGTGCACCTGTGCCCAGCCGGTGATGCCCGACTTGACGCGGTGACGGTCGCCGTAGCGGACGATGTCGCGCCCGAACAGCTCGACGAACTCCGGACGCTCGGGGCGCGGGCCGATCAGGCTCATCTCGCCGCGCAGCACGTTGAGCAGCTGCGGCAGCTCGTCGACCGATGTGCGGCGCAGGATGCGCCCGACGAGCGTGCGGCGGTCCTCGCCGTCCTCGACGCCGCCCGGCGCGGTGTCGAGCGGGAGCATGCCCTCCACGTCAACCGCGGCGACCGCGACACCCGCAGGCTGGGGCACGGGAAGCAGGTCGAAACGCATCGAGCGGAACTTGTAGAGGTCGAATTCGGTGCCGTCGCGGCCGACGCGGCGCTGACGGAACAGCACGGGGCCGGGCGAGCTGGCGCGCACGGCCAGTGCAGCGAGCACGATCACGGGCGAGAGCACGATCAGCAGCAGCGTGGCGGAGACGCGATCGATCACGTGCTTGATCGCGAACTGCACCCCCTTGGGGTTGACGCCCGAGAAGGACAAGAGCGGCAGCCCGCCGACCGTGTCATAGCCGACGCGGTCGTTGATCGTGTCGAACATTCGCGGTACGACGGAAACCTCGATGCCGAGCTCCTGGCAGCGCTGGATCAAGCGGCTGATGCGCGCGTCGGCGACGGAGGAGAAGGCAACGATCAGGTTGCGCACACCTGTGCGCTCGACGATCTTGTCGAGATCCTCGGCGGTGCCGAGCACAGGTACGTCACGGCCGCCTACCTCTGCGATCGAGCGAGGGTCGTCGTCGAGGAAACCGACCGGCGCCAGGCCGTACTCGGGATGGTGGTCGAGGCGGCGCGCAACCTGAGATCCGACGAGACCGGCGCCCATGATCAGGACTGGCTTGCCCACAAGGCGGCGGCGGCGTGCGAAGCGCTGCGTGAGCGTCAGTGCGATCCGACTCAGACCCAGCCCGAGCAACACGAACAGCCATGCCTCGAGCCAATCGTCCTGACTCGGCATCGTCCCGTTGACCGCTACGCCGACCATCGCCACCGCGACTGCGCCAACGGACACGGCGCTGACGACCGGCACGACCCCGTCCAGCAGCAGGGCCCGCAAGCGCGAGCGGTAAAGGCCGCGCAGATAGAGCAGCAACAGGGCGACAGGGGGCAGTACGAGCAGCGGAGCCCGCACCGCAGATACTGAGAAGGTGGAGCCAACTCCGCCGAGCGCGACGAACACTCCTGCATACATCAACAGCAAATCGAACGAAGGCCGCAGGATGCTCCAGCCAACCCCCTCCAACAGCCACTGCAGTGGGCCCTTGAAAGTGCCGCGATGCAGGCTGTGCGGGAAGGGCGCGTCGCGCCTGACAGGCAGCTGGCCTGTAAGCGGGAGCGAGGTGGATGTCTGGCGTGAAATCTCCATTGCGGCGATGGTTCGAGGTGGGCGTCCTTGAGATCTATCGGTCGCTCGGCATTAGCTCTGTAGCCGGGAAAGCCGCAGGGTGAATACCGCTACCAGCCCGAGCGTGGCGAGGATCCCGACCAGTAGGAGCACGTCGCCGCTCGATATGCCCGTCAGGGGCGAGGCGCTTGCGACAGAACCCTGAGATGTCGAGTAGACGTAGGCGCTCGCTGCGCCATC
The DNA here is from genome assembly GCA_035485715.1 of Solirubrobacteraceae bacterium. Taxonomy (GTDB): domain Bacteria; phylum Actinomycetota; class Thermoleophilia; order Solirubrobacterales; family Solirubrobacteraceae; genus Palsa-744. The sequence goes on from DATHNT010000026.1 coordinate 231,874, forward strand.
GCCGACGCCGGTCGATCGCCCGCCTCGCGGACCGCGCAGAGCCCCGCCCTTGGAAGTGGTCTCACGCGAGCCCGAGCCGGCATTTGCGGCGCCCACACCCGAGCCGCGGGCCGATCCCGAACCCGTCGAGGACGTCCCACCCACGTTGCTCGTCGACCCTCCTGCCGAGCCGTAGAGGTTGGCGCCGCCCGAGCCACCCGAGCCCGACGATCCGCCCGCGCCTCCGCCCACAAGCGTCGAGCCGAGGATCGCCTGTTCGCCCGCGCCCGGGCCTCCATAGCCGCTCAGCAGCGGGCTGCCGGCAAACGCCGTCGTGGGAGCCAAGACGAGCAACGCGGTCGCCAGAGCCAGAGCCGATGAGATCCATATTTTGCGAGTCATTCCCAACCTTGGGTTCCTTTTCATCGGCGTGAGCAGCGGCGGCTGCTCTCCTTGCCTATCTCCTTGCTACATGGATCAGGCCATCGGTCCCGATGGTGTTCGATTTTTGGGTCGACCGACGCGCCTTCGAGCTATTTCGCTCGAGTCGGACGAACCGATTACACGCTAGCGAAGCCAGCGCCAATTACATAGTTCAATAACCCGCAAACCCAAGATGTTTACGCAAGTTGCTCAGCCTTGAGCAGGATTGCGCGGTTCAGCGCTTGCACGCTCACGCGTCTGCCGGCGCGCACCGTGGCCAGGGCTTCGCGCGCAAACGGATCGCGTGGGTCGAGGCGGACCGCTCTTTCGAGCAGCACGAGCGCTCGCGCCCGCTCACCCGACTGCGATGCGATCGCACCGAGCTCGAGCGTGGCGTAGGCGTCGTCGGACACGCGCACGAGTGCCTGCGAGAAGGCGTTCTGGGCACGAGCGAGGTCGCCGTAGCGCAGCGCGATGCTGCCTTCCACGAGGTAGGGCCGATCGCTCAAAGGGTTCAGCTTGGCGGCCTCTCCCAGCCGACCATAGGCTGTCAGAGGCGCCCGCGGCCACACCTGGGCGGCATTCTGGATCTCGCGTTCGCTTAGCCAGGGGGCAGCCAAGGAGGCCACAGCGACAAGCACGAGCAGGGCGGCCACCGTGGCGAGCAACCCGCGAGTGGCCCCACCCGCACGCACAGAAGGGACAGGCCGATCCGGAGCACCGTCGCCACCTCCAAAACCGTCATGCCCCCCGCGCGCGGGGGGGGCATGTGGATCTGGAGTGCCGCCAACCGGCGCGGCTCGGCCCAAACCCTCGCCCCCCCCGCGCGCGCGGGGGGCATCGCGATTCTGGACACCCCGAGCCCCCACCAGCGAGCAGGCGATGCCGAGCAGCGCAAACGCGCACGAGCCGAGCCCCGCGAACTCCCAGAACCAGTCGAACGAGCCATGGACAGCCCAGTAGGCAAAGCCCGCGAGGGCTGCTGCCGCGACCGTCCGCGCCAGGGGGTCGGAGCGGCGCATCGCGCGCCAGCCCGCCAAGAGCGCCGCGCCAAGGCCCACGACAGCCAGCAGAGCGCCAACCAGACCGGTCTGCGACAGCGTGCGCAGCTCGACGCTGTGCGGATAGCGCGGCGTCTCGTCGCTGCGGCCGTGGAGGAGGTACTGCTGGGCGAAGTTGTCGGCGCCGATGCCAAGCACAGGATGAGCGGCGAATTCGTCCAGCGCCACGCGATAGAAGTCGTAGCGGTTGCTGCCGAGACCGCCGAGCAAGCGATTGCTGCCGGCCGCTTCGGCGGTGTAGCCGCCCTTGAAGCTGTCCCAGGCGTGACGGACACGAGTTATGGGATTCCCACCCACCCCATTCCCCGCGGCCGCTAGGCCGCCCACCAATATCGCGAGCAGCGTTGCCAAGGCAACGACGGCGACACCTCGGCGCACCACCCTGGCCGCACCAGGCGAGACAGTCCGGTGGCTCTCGAAGGCGGCACCGGCAGCCACGAGCAGACCGACCAGCAGCGCGGCGGCGAACATAGCGAGCACTGCCGTGTGCGTTGGCCCGTGGGCGCCCTGCCCGGCACGAATGTGATCGCCGACGCGCAAAACCAGCGGAGCCGTTGCGCCAACCCCCAGCGCGACCGGCACCGCTGTGGCAAACGTGCGCAGGCGCTCCGGTACAAGCGCGAAGACCAGCACGATCATCACGGGCGTCGCGTACAGCGAGCCCCTGCTCAGGCTGAACAGAGCGACGTCGGCCAGTACGACCGCGCCGCCGGCCAGCAACCCGCGCAACCCCCACGGCAGACGCGTCCCGCGCGCCAGCAGCAGAGCCGGCCAGAAGGCCATCAGCCACTGCGCGGCCGTGGCGTTTGGATAGCCCACGGGATATGCAAGGCGTTCCCCTGAGAACAGCGCTTCAAAGCTCTTGCCGCCGGCAAAATCCAAACGCAGCGCCACATATGTGGCCAGCCCGATCATGGCGAGCGTCCACAGGCCCAGCAGTAAGGCGGCGCTCGCGCCACGTCGCGGCCACAGCGAGAACAGCGCGAACACGAGCAGGTAGAGCAGCGTGCGGTTGGCGCCTTCCCACGCTTCTGCCGGTGCCGACGCCCATAGGATCGAGAGGAAGCTGAGCGCGGTGTAGGCCGCCAGGCAGGCGAGCGCCAGCTTGACGGCCACGGGGATCTCGGCAAAACGCAAAGGGACGGCCAGGACCGCTATCGCCAGCAGCACCAGCACGATCAGTGCTCCCGGAGCCCAGTGGGTGAGCGGATAGCCGGCCTGGCTCGTGGCCCACACCACGAACAGCACGATCGCCGCCAGCGCCGGGACCGTGGCCGGCGTCTCGCGCAGCGACACCGTGGGCCATCGCGTCATCGTGGTGAGGATATTCGTCGTGACCGCCGATTCCCCCACAGACGACACGGCCGATCCGTCAAGCCAAATGGACGATGCCCCGCGCGCGCGGGGGGGCATCGTCCACGCGGCGCTATCCCACCTCGGCGCCGCGACCTGAAGCTGGCTGCCGAGAGAGCACACGGATACGCCCGTCTTCCGCTAGATTCCCAAGGACTGGCTGTCCAGCCAAACCACCGGCCCAGAGGAGCAGACACATGGCGAGCACAGCTACATCCCCGGCAAGCGAAAACATTGGCAGCCTGCCGGTCGACGCCGTCTCCTACGAGGACCTGTATGCGCGCTGGGAGCGCGGCAACTGGAGCGCTACCGAGCTTGACTTCAGCGAGGACGCCAAGCAGTGGCAGGAGCGCTTCACCGACTTCGAGCGCCAGGCCGCGCTTTGGAACTATGCGCTGTTCTTCTGGGGGGAGGACGCCGTTGCCGACAACCTCTCGCCCTACATCGACGCGGCGCCGCGCGAGGAGCAGAAGTACTTCCTCACCACCCAACAGGTTGACGAGGCGCGCCATGCCGTGTTCTTCAAGCGCTTCATGCAGGAGGTGTGCGGGATCGGGACAGGCTCGATGAAAAGCGGACTTGAGGCGATCAAGCCCCAGCTGACGCCTGGCTTTCGCAAGATCTTCGACCGGCTGGACACGATGGCCGACGAGCTGCGCAAGGATCGTTCGCCCGCCAAGCTGGCAGCCGCGGTCACGCTCTACCACGTCGTGATCGAGGCGTCGCTCGCCCAGCCCGGCCAGCACTTCATCTGTAGCTACCTGGAAGAGCGCGACGTGCTTCCCGCCTTCCGAGCCGGGATGCAGAACATCGCCGCCGACGAGCAGCGTCACATCGGCTTCGGCGTGAAGCTGCTGGCCGACCTCAAGCGCGAAGATCCCGTCGGCGTGCCGAAGGCCGTCGCCGGACTGTTGCGCGAAGTGACGCGCTACACCGCGCAGGTGCTGATGCCGCCCGGCTGGGACGAAAGCTACATCACCGTCTTCGGCGCGACATACGACGAGGTCGGCGTCGAAGGACTGACCTCGATGACGACCAAGCTGCGCTCTGCCGGGCTGTCTCCAGAGACGCTGCCCGGGCCGGCGCTGCTGCCGCCGGGGCTCGAGCCGATCGAGATCTCCCAGCGCGGACGCGAGCTTGCCCAGGCGGGCGTGATCGGCGTACGCGAGGGGCCCAGCAGGCGCGATCCAGAGACGGTGGCGCTGCTGTTCGACACGATCCGCCGCCAGGTGAACCCCAACCACGGGCTCAAGCGTCCGACCACCTTCCAGTGGGAGTTCACTGATCCCGACGTGCCGGCCTGGTACTTGCGTGTGGACAACGGCTCGAGCACCGTCGAGCAAGGGCTGGCGTCCAGCCCCGACCTGCGCCTGAAGGTGTCCTACCAGGACTTCGTGGACATTATCGGCGAACGACTCGATCCCCTGCGGGCGATGGCAACCGGCAAGCTTCGCCCACGCGGCAACCCGCTGGCGATGAAGCGGCTGACGCAGGTCTTCCCGCGCGCCTGAGCGAGCCGAAAGGTCATTTTTGAGGGCTGAGCTGGCCGCACGAGCGGAGCTGGTTCCTAGGAGCTGAAGTTCGGTCGCCCGCGCAAGTGTGCTATTCAAAGCCGAATTCGCCGGCGGGCGAGCCGGCATGCGACGCCGTGGGCTGAGTTGGCGCGGGGCCGGATGCCCGCTCAGGTCCGAACTCGCGCGCGGCCGCTTCGGCGCTGGAGGCGTGGACAGGTCCCGGGCGTCGACGACGCCCGGGAGCGGCGGTAGGCCTCCGATTTGGCCGTGCCCCGCGGGCGTGCGCAGGGGGCAGCGCAAATGGAGCTTGAGAGAGCACAGAGGCGGCGATCGGCGCCAGCGCCGGCGCTGCATGCGCAGGACGACCGCTCGGGCTGGCATGAGCGTGGCTGCCGAGCGCCGCGTAGCCGGCGCCAACCAGAACAACCACCGTGACCGCGAGCTTGGCCGTCAGCGAGCCTGTGACGCCGCTCCAACTGCCCGCCCCGAGGCGCGAGGCGTTCGCGCCTCGCGCGGTCGCTGGCCCTGCACCGGGGCGCGGTCCGCCCGCCCTCAGTCGCCTCGCTGACGCCCAACCACGAGCCGACGACGACGCGCTCCCAGCAACCGCAGCCAGCCTCGGCAGCAGCGGCAATGGCAGCACCGAGGCCAGGCCACGCAGCGAAGCCACGTGGGCACGGCAGGCTGGGCACTCGCGGCAGTGAGCCAGGGCCAGGGCGTGGCGCTCGCCGTCTGGGTCGAGGATGCCGAAGGCGTAGGCGCGCATCAGCGATGACTGCTGCTCACACCAACCTCCGGCCTTGATCGTCTCGAGCAGCTCTCCCACCTTGCCGGCGACTCCGGGTCTTCCAGGGCCGGTGCCCTCCATCAGCTTGCGCATACGCGGCTCGCTGATGTTCATGCGGTCGGCCGCCTCGGCGCGAGAGAGCCCTTGCAGGTAGCAGAGCGAGGCGGCTTCGCACTCGCGGGCGGAGAGGTGCGAGCGCAAAGCCTCGAAGACATGCCGCAGGCGCGCACGGTCATCGAGCTCCGAGGCGAGGTCTGTGCGAGTGGCGTCGAATCTCGACGGGTACGAACTATTTTCCCCTCCATCCCCAACCCCGGCACGACCGGCGGCGCGGTGCTCGTCGATCGCGCGACGAAACGTAACGAGCACGAGCCAGGCCGATGGGTTCTCGACCTGCTCGCCTTCCAACACCGTCGCGTAGAGACCCTGCCAAGCCTGGGCATAACAGGCCTCGAGGTCGGCCGGGTCGAGCGCGATGCCCTTGGCTCGCAACTGCCCGCGCACGATCCCGAGCACCTTCGCGCGCAGGCCGGCGAAGTCCTTGCGCAGCAGCCGCTCCGCCCGGTAACGGCTCAGACGCGACGGGCTCACCTACCGCGCCGCCCAGGACCACAAATGGCGCCCGATGGCCCGAGCCCAATGCGAAGATCACGAATCGTGCGGATCATCCAACGAGATCCATCGGATATGCGGGCGCGGGAGCGCAATCCCTGGATAGGCTTTCAACCAATCTCCGGTTTGCGCATGGCGCACCCCGCCTGCTTGTGCCCTTCAGGGTGACCCCCGACCATCCTCTCTCACTCATCGCCGAGCCCGCCACATCCAATCCGCCACCCTCGCCGCCCGCGCGTGCCGAGATCCTGGGCATACCGCTTGCGATCTCCGACTACGACGAGGTCGTCGCATGGATGGACGCGATGATCGCCGCGGATGCGCGAGGCTGGCTGACCGCAGCGGCGGTCAACTTGGTCATGTCCGCCCACGACGATCCAGCCACGATGCGAGCTGTGCTCGGCGCCACGCTGGCGGTGCCCGACGGCCAGCCCCTGGTGTGGGCGCTGCGCCTGCTCGGCCATGAGCGCGCGACACGTGTGTACGGGCCCGACCTGATGGCCCACTACTGCGCACATGCGGCGAGCACCGGTACACCGATCTACCTGTACGGCGGACGCTCCGAGCGGGCGCTCGAACTGCTCACCGAACGCCTGCGCGAGCGCTTCCCCGGATTGCGCATCGCCGGGGGCTGGTCACCGCCATTTCGTCCGCTGAGCACCGAGGAGCAGCTGCAAGTGGTCGAGTGGATCGACGGCTCGGGCGCGAAGGTCGTGTGGGTCGGCACCGGCCAGCCCAAGCAGGAGCTGTGGATGAGCGGGATGCGCCCGCTCCTGGCCGCTCCCTTGCTCGTGGGCGTGGGCGCCGCGTTCGACTTTCACGCCGGCATCGTCTCCCAGGCGCCCGCCTGGATGCAGCGCAATGGGCTCGAGTGGTTGTACCGGCTGACACGCGAGCCGGGACGGCTGTGGCGACGCTACGCCTCGCAGAATCCCCGCTTCGTCGTCGGCTTCGCCCGGCAGTACCTGCGCGAGCGCCGATAACCTGCCCCTGATGCCAGATCCAAACACCCTCGCCGACGTCTCGGTGATCGGCCTCGGCCGCGTCGGCCTGCCGCTGGCGCTGTCGTTTGCCGACCGCGGCCTCAGCGTGATCGGGATCGACAACGATCCCGTACGGCTGGGATCGCTGCGCGAGGGAACGATGCCCTTCGAGGAGTCGGGCGCACAGGAACTGCTCGACCGCGTGAGTGCCAGCGGGCGCATGACGCTGTCCGAGCGAGTCGTCGACGCTGCCGGCGCCAAGCACATCGTGATCACGCTCGGCACTCCCTCGTTCTCGCACATCGAGATCGACATGCGCGACATCCGCTCCGCCCTGGATGACCTGCTCGGCGCGCTGGAACCTGGGCATGCGCTGACGCTTCGCTCCACTGTCGCCCCCGGAACGACCGAGTTCGTCGCGGGCTATCTGGCCAAGCACCGCGGCTTTGCGGTCGGTGAGGACGTATACGTGGCACACGCCCCCGAGCGGATCGCGGCCGGGCGCTTCCTCGAGGAGATCGACTCGCTGCCATGCATCGTCGGCGGCGTGGGCGCCCGCTCGGGCGAGGTGGCCGCCGAGCTGTTCGGCGTGTTCGACGCACCGATCGTGCAAACCACTCCCGTCCAGGCTGAGCTCGCGAAGATCTGGGCGAACATCCTGCGCTACACGCTGTTTGCGCTGCCCAACCTGCTGATGATGGACTGCGAGCGCTACGGCGCGAACGTGTTCGAGGTGATCGACCTCGTCAACCGCGATTATCCGCGCGGCGGTCTGGCCCAGCCGGGGCTGACTGCCGGGACTTGCTTGCGCAAGGACTTCGCCTTCTCCGAGGAGCGCTCCAATGCACCCGGAATGCTGCTCGCCGTCTCACGTGTGAACGAGTCGGTGCCGCTGTTCCTGGTCGAAGGCATCCGCCGCCGACTCGGTCCCTATGGCGCTGCGACCGGCGCCGCTTGCCTTGGCTCGCTCTCGGGACGCAAGGTCGCAGTGCTGGGCTTGGCCTTCAAGGCCGACACCGACGACGAGCGCGATTCGCTCGCGCACAAGCTGATCCGGCTGTTGGAGCGCGAGCTGGCCGACGTGGTCGCGCACGACCCACACGTACCGACCCCGACCGTGTCCTTCGAGGAGGCCGTACAGGACGCGGATGTCGTGGTCGTGGCGGCCAACCACCACGAGTTCCGCGAACCGGCGGCGCTGGCCGCCATCGCCGCGGGGGCAAGCGCCGATTGTCTGGTCGTGGACCCATGGAACTGCTGGGGCGCAGGTCAGGTGTTCGCGTATGCGAGCGAGCTGGCCGTCCTGGGGGCAGCGCAAGCATGAGCAAAAACCCAACATGCCCCCCGCGCGCGGGGGGGGCATTCGCGATTTACGCGCACACGCCACAGGGCCTCGCGGAGGCAAGCCCATGACCCGCGTGCTCGTCACCGGCGGCGCCGGCACGATCGGAGCCGCGGTCGTCAGACGGCTTCTGGCCGATCCGGCATACGACGTGCGCGTCTCAGACCAGCGCCCGGCACCGCAGTGGATGCGCGAGGGCTGCGAGGTGCACACCGGCGACCTGCGCCGGCTGGAGCAGGCGCGCGCGGCGATGGACGGCTGCCCGCTCGTGATCCACCTCGCCGCGATCGTCGGCGGCATCGGCAACTTCCACAAGCTTCCGCACACGCTCACCGAGGTCAACAACGGCCTCTACAACGCTGTCTACCGCGCCGCGCTTGACCACGAAGTCGAGCGCTTCACCTACGTGTCCTCCTCGATGGTGTTCGAGCGCGCCACGGAGTTTCCGACGACCGAGGCGCATCTGCCCGACTGTCCCACACCACAGTCCGCCTATGGCTTCTCGAAGCTCACGGGCGAGGTCTACGCACGCGCGGCGCACGCCGAGCACGGCCTGCCCTTCACGATCTGCCGGCCCTTCAACGCCTACGGCCCGGGCGAGATGCCAGAGGACGAGCCGGGCATCGCGCACATGGTGCCCGACCTGATCAAGAAGGTCCTCTCCGGCCAGCACCCGCTTGAGATCTTCGGCTCGGGCGAGCAAACGCGCACGCTCACGCACATCGACGACATCGCCGACGGAGTCGTCACGGCGATGTCCTCGCCCGCCGGCCTGAACGAGGACTTCAACATCTCCGCCTCGCACGAGCTGACGGTCGCCGAGACGGCGCGCATCATCTGGAAGGCCTGTGGCGAGGACCCGGAGAAGTTCAAGCTGAAGCACCTGCCGACCTTCCAGGTCGACGTGCCGCGGCGCTGGCCGTCGGTCGAGAAGGCCAAGCGGCTGCTCGGCTGGGAGGCGAGGATCGGGGTGGAGCAGGGCATAGCCTCGACCGTCAACTGGCTGCGTACGCTCACGAGCCCACCCCCTGGGGTGCACCCGTAGGGCGCGAGCGAGCGAGCGAGCGCGTTCCCACTGCCGGCGCGCGCGAGCGCTCATGATCGCCGGCGCGACCGTCTGACGGCGAGGCCAGATAGGGTCTCGGCCATGAACAACAAACGCTCCGCGCTCGTCACCGGGATCACCGGCCAGGACGGGTCCTACCTTGCCGAGCTCCTGCTGGAGCACGGCTACGACGTGCACGGGATGGTGCGCCGCGCCTCCACCGAGAAGTTCGACCGCATCGAGCACATCCGCGATCGGATCACCCTGCACCAGGGCGATCTGCTCGACCAGCGCTCGCTCGTCGACGCGATGCGCGCCGCCAAACCGGCTGAGATCTACAACCTCGCCGCGATGTCCTTCGTCGCCGTGTCGTGGATACAGCCGACGCTGACCGCCGAGTTCACCGGCACCGGCGTGACGCGCATGCTCGAGGCGATGCGCGAAGTCTGCCCAGAGGCGCGTTTCTACCAGGCCTCCTCCAGCGAGATGTTCGGCAAGGTCTTGGAGGTCCCACAGACCGAGACGACACCCTTCTACCCACGCTCGCCCTACGGCGTGGCCAAGGCCTACGGCCACTTCATCACGGTCAACTATCGCGAGTCCTACGACCTGCACGCGACCTCGGGAATCCTCTTCAACCACGAGAGCCCGCGCCGCGGCTTGGAGTTCGTGACGCGCAAGATCACCTGGCATGCCGCCGCGATCAAGCACGGCCTGGCCAAGGAGATCCGTCTGGGCAACCTCGACGCCGAGCGCGACTGGGGCTATGCCAAGGATTACGTCGAGGCGATGTGGCTGATGCTCCAGCGCGACGAGCCCGAGGACTACGTGATCGCCACGGGCGAGTCGCACTCTGTGCGCGAGTGCTGCGAAGTCGCCTTCGACGAGGCCGGCCTCGGCAACTTCGAGCAGTACATCACGATCGATCCCGCGTTCGTGCGTCCAGCCGAGGTGGACCACCTGATCGGCACTCCCGCCAAGGCCGAGCGCGATCTAGGCTGGAAGCCGCAGACGACCTTCGAGCAGCTGATCCGACTGATGACGCGTGCCGACATAGAGCTGCTAGGCAGCTGAGCGCCGGTCCTCCGGGTGAGCGCGCCAGCACGATCGCAACCAAGCCGGGAATCGTCGGGACGGTCGTGAGCGTCCCCTTGTTCGACACCTCGGCAGTACTGGAACCGCTGCGCGAGGAACTGCGCGCGGCAGTCGCACGGGTCCTCGACTCCGAACGCTACATCCTCGGCCCGGAAGTGAGCGCCTTCGAGCAAGAGTTCGCCGCCTACTGCGGCGCGGGCCACGCGGTGGGCGTGGCCAACGGCACCGAGGCGATCACGATCGCCCTGCGCGCGATGGGGGTGGGAGCGGGCGACGAGGTGCTGGTGCCCTCGTTCACCTTCTACGCCTCGGTCGAGGCGATCGCGCCCACAGGCGCGACGCCGGTGTTCTGCGACGTGGACCCGCAGACGTTCTGCATCAACGCCGAAACGGTCGCCGAGGCGCTCACCCCGCATACGAAGGTCGTGATCGCGGTGCACCTGTTCGGCAACCTGGCACCGGTCGCCGAGATCGAAGCGCTTGGCGTACCGGTACTCGAGGATGCCGCGCAAGCCGCCGGCTCGACCACCACGCACGGGCACTCCGGCGCACCCAGTCATTCGAGCACGAGCGATCATCCCGACGCGCACAGCCATGGCACCGCGCACAGCCACTCCGGCGCGCACATCCGTCCCGGCGTGCTCGGCAGAGCGGCCACGTTCTCGTTCTTCCCATCCAAGAACCTGGGCTGCTTCGGCGACGGCGGCATGATCGTCACCAACGACGCGGGCTTGGCCGACGAAGCTCGCGTGCTTCGCTTTCACGGCTCGCGCGACAAGGTCTCCTACGAGCTGCTGGGCTACAACTCGCGCTTGGACGAGCTGCAGGCGGCGGTCCTGCGCGTGCAGCTTCCCCACCTCGACGCCTGGTCGGATGGGCGGCGGCGTGCCGCCGCGCACTACGCACAAGCGGGGCTCGGTGAGCTCGTCACGCTGCCGCGCCCGACGCTCGGCTCGGCGCCGGCATGGCATCTCTATGTCGTGCGCCACCGCGAAGCCGATCGTCTTGCAACCGCGCTCACGCACGCCGGCATCGGCTGCCGCGCCTATTACCGTACGCCCGTGCACGAACAGCCCGCGATGCGGGCCTGGGGCGAGGACCTGAAGCTGCCCGGCACCGACGAGGCGGCACGAACGCATCTTGCGATTCCGATCAGCCCCGTGCTCTCGGGCGAGCAGGTCGAGCAGGTCGTGGCCGCCGTGCGTGCGGCCGGCTAGCGCGTCAAGGAACGCAGACCACGACAATGGCCACCGTGACCAGCGACGTCGAGAAACCGAAATCGCGCGCGAGCTCGCTCGTCGAGCTTGTGGTGGTCATCGCGGTTGCGGTGGGCCTTGCGCTGCTGATCCAGGCGTTCGTCGTCAAGCCCTACCGGATACCCAGCAGCTCGATGGAACCGACGCTGATCGTCGGCCAGCGCGTGCTGGTCAACCGCGTCGCGATGGACTTCAGCGAACCGCACGTCGGCGGGATCTACGTGTTTCACCCTCCAGCGGACGCCGAAGAACAGATGTGCGGGCCAGTCCCCCATGCGGTCACGCCCGGCGGCGCGGCCTGTGCAACACCCGAGCCGCACGAGGCAAGCGTCAACTTCATCAAGCGATTGGTCGCCGGCCCTGGAGACGAAATCTATGTCAAGGGCGGGCACGTCTTTCGCAAGGCTGCCGGCGGCAGCCATTTCGTGGCCGAGAAAGACTCCTATATCGCCCCCTGCGAAGTAAACTCCGAGTGCGACTTCCCCACCCCGATCAAGATTCCGCCGGGCCACTGGTTCATGATGGGCGACAACCGTGGCGAATCCGACGACAGCCGCTTCTGGGGTCCGGTGCCCACGGGCTGGATCATCGGACAGGCGATCATCACCTACTGGCCACTCGACCGGATCGGAATTCTTTAGGGCCAGCCACGCCCTAAGGCCTTGTCTCGCTTGCCTTCAGCCCACCCGCGGTAGACCGTGCCGCGCGGAGCCGGCGCTCTCTCGGCCTTGCGCTTGGATCTCGAGATAAATCTCCGTTCGGTGTACCGAAACGTTCGAGGGTGCCTGGATACCGAGGCGCACCTTTGTGCCATCGCTCGACAGGACTATGACCTCGATGTCGTCGCCGATCATGATGCTCTCTTTGTCCTTCCGCGTCAGAACGAGCATGAGCCTCAGTTCCCCGACTCGATCCAGCTCAGTCGGACTTCAGGTTTAAGGCATACGCATCGGTCAGACCTTCGGCGCACAGACTTCCTGCACAGACTTCCCTTTGCGATGTCATCTCTCGTAAAAGCTTAGCGCTGGAATGACGATCTGGAGCCGAAAGCTGGTTATCGTATAGAAGCGAACATGATCGAGCTGGTCAAGAGTCCTTCGACGCGGGTTCTATCCAAAGGCTGCTTTGCTCTTTGGCTGGTTGTCTCGCTCGTGTTCGCGGCATTGCTCTTCGCCGCTGGCGCCCAAGCGCAGGGGACGAACGTCCCCGACGGCGCTGCGGAGACGCCGATAGGCGAAATGGCTACGCAAAGCGGTGCCCCTCCAGAAGAAGCCCCTTCTGTGGTCGAAGAAGCACCACCCGTGGCTCAAGAAGCACCCCCTGTGGTCGAACAAGCTCCACCCGTGACCGAAGAAGCACCCCCTGCGACCGAACAAGCGCCACCCGTGACCGAAGAAGCACCCTCCGTGGTCGAACAAGCGCCACCCGCGGCCGAAGAAGCACCGCCCGCGGCCGAACAAGCCCCTCCAGTGGCCGAACAAGCCCCTACTGTGGTTGAAGAAGCTCCTCCTGTGGTCGAACAGGCACCGCCCGTGGTTGAGGAAGCCCCCTCTGTGGTCAAACAGGCACCCCCCGTGGCCGAAGAAGCACCCCCTGTGACCGAAAAAAAGACCGTCGAACAGACCGCCGGCGAGGTGGCCGCTGAAGCGGGCTCCGAAGCCACCCAACGGTCGGGGGAAGAGTCGCAGGTGCCCGCCAGCGCTTCGGGACTGACTCGCAAAGACGCGACGGGCGAAGTCGCGCCGGAAATCTCGATTGCCGTGACGACTTCTGTCGCCCCCGCCACCGCGTCTGAAATCTCGATGGCGCCCGTGCAGCCCCAGTCGTCTCTCACCTTGCGGCCGCAAACGATCTCGGCACGCAGCGCTGGGCCGATGAGCTGTGTCGGAGCATCGATCACAGCAGGCTACGCCGGTGGCTGGTTGGACATCTCGCTTGCTTCGTCGTTATCGAACGTCCCCTTCACCACCGCCGACGCCTCGTCAACAGCGATCGCGGCAGGTGCGCCTGCCGGCAGCCTGGGCGATGGTTCTACGATTGAGAACCATCCCTCCGCCCCCGGATCTGGGTTCGGCAGCGGCGGCGGCGGCGTATCGGTTGCGGGGGGCGGTTCAGGCTCCGCCTCCTCGGCATCCTCCACACTCGTGGATGTTCTTCTCCAAGCAGCGCCTCGCGCGATGCGACGGTTGCGCCTTGCGCAGCCGTCATTGCGCACGTCGTTCTTCGTTCTGATCCCAGAGCGACCGGACTAGCTCCTCCCGGTCTCTCCACCTCGGTCCTGGATCACCCCTGATCCAGGCCAATTGGCTACCAGATTCGAAGTTCTGTTGAAAGGAGCTGTATTGATATGACGCATCATTTGACATTGTCAACGACAAGCCAGCATGCACATAGTCAGAGCGACGAAGTGGAAGCAGCCTCGGATCGAGCCAGCGCCGGCGACGGTGAGGCCAACTTGTCAGTTGCTGCGCACTCCCGGCCGCAGCTGACGCTCGCGAGCACGCCCGTCTGGAGGCACAGGCTGATCTTGACAGGCAAGTTGGACTATCGTTCGGCTTCTGATCTTGAGGAGGAGATCGATTGCCTATGCCAAGAAGGCGTCACGATCCTCACGCTCGATCTTTGTCAGCTCGACGCGATCGATCCAACCGGGGCCACGGTAATCGCATTCTGCGGCACCGATTGCAGAAGGCGAGGACATGACTTTGCGGTGGTCCCCGGGTCGCGCGTCATCCATCGCGTGTTGACTGAGGCGGGCGCCACGGACTTGCTGACGCTCGATCGGAACGAGAGCGTTGTTTGCCATTATTCCAGCCGTTCTTCGGACGGCTTTTCCTCAGATAGGTCGACCACAATGATCCAAAACTTGTAACTGGAGCGGTATCTGCAAGGGCATCAGTTCGAGTCAGGCTAGCTCCACCACAGATGTCTTGTGTAAACCCTGGCCCCGAAGAATGGGGTTGGGGTTTGCGCGAGAAGACCTGACGGGAGGCAGCTAAAACAGGCACGCCGGGAGAACCCCATTGCTGCTTGCCGCTGCAAGCCACGGCACGTAAAACAACGCGTACAGCCGGCAACGAAGACCTGCGTGGCTCAGCGCCAGCGCTCGAGCAGATCCTGCTCGCCCACTTCGCGCACGACGCGTGCGGGCACGCCCATCGCGACAGCGCGGGCCGGCACGTCGCGTGTGACGACAGCGCCGGCGGCGATGAACGCCTCTTCGCCGATCTCGACGCCGGGTGTCAGCACCGTGCCACCGCCGACGCGACAAGCGCGTCGCAGCGTCGCGCCCCGCAGCGGTGTCTCCTCGCCGTGACGAGCCATCGTGTCGTCATTGGTCGTGGTCGCTCCGGGCCCGACGAAGACGTCGTCCTCGATCTCGGTGAAGGCCGTCAGATACACGCTCGTCTGCACTTTCACACGCGCCCCCACGACCACGTCGTTGTCGACCACACTGCCACGTCCGATCACCGAGCCTTGACCGATGCTCGTGCGCTCACGTACGTAGGACTGGTCGCCGAGGATCGCTTCGTCGGCCACGCTTGCACCCGCGAACACCACGGCGCCGGAGCAGACGGTCACGCGCGCGCCGATCTCGAGCGGCCCCACCTCGCCTTGCGCCGAGGAGCCGCGCGCCAGGCGCGGGCGCTTGCCGAGCACGGCGTGATCCTCGATCAGGCAGCCGTCGCCGATGACGGTGCCGTCGTGCACGACAACGTGGGCGCCGAATGTGACGCCCTCGCCGATCTTTACGTCCTCGCCGAGCACGAGACCGGGCGCGCGGTCGCTCATCGGACCTCCTCGAGTTGCCCGAGCCTCAGCCCGGAGACGACCAACCTCGCGCTCACAGTCGCACCACGTTGTTTGCCTGGCTCCCGCGTGTCACGCCACGGAGGTCTACCACGATCGGCGCGTGCTGGACGAGCAGCTCGTAGTCCATACCCGGGTGCGCGGTCACGACCAGCGCGAGGTCGGCGCCGTCCAGCGCCTGCTCCGCCGAGACGCTCGTGAGCTCAAGCTCGGGGATGTCCGGCACGTAGGCGTCGTGGTAGCAGAGCTCTGCGCCGAGCTCGCGCAACAGCTCCAGGATCTTCAGGGCCGGCGACTCGCGCACGTCGCCTACGCCCGACTTGTAGCTGACGCCGAACACCGCGATGCTCGAACCCCTGACCGCCAGACCCGCGTCGTTGAGGGCGCGCTGCACCAACGCCGCGCAGTGGTAGGGCATCTGCTGGTTGACCTTGCCCGCAAGCTCGATGAACTCGGTGCTCATGTCGAACTCGCGTGCACGCCAGCTCAAATAGAAGGGGTCAACCGGCAGGCAGTGGCCGCCCATTCCCGGTCCCGGCTCGAAGCGCATGAAGCCGTACGGCTTGCTGGCGGCGGCCTCCACCACCTCCCAAATGTCGATCCCCATGCGGTCGGTGAGCATCGCCAACTCGTTCACGAGCGCGATGTTGACCGAACGGAAGATGTTCTCCAGCAGCTTCGTCAGCTCGGCCGCCTCGGGGCTCGACACGCGCACGACCTCGTCGCACACCAGCTCGTACAGCGCCTGGGCGCGGTCAGCGCATGCCGGTGTCAGACCGCCCAGCACCTTCGGCGTGGTGCGCAGCGTGAAGTCGGTCCGACCGGGATCCACCCGCTCGGGCGAGAAGGCCAAGTGGAAGTCCTTACCGACCGTAAGCCCAGACTCTTCCAGTAGCGGCGCCACGCGCTCGCGCGTCGTCCCGGGATATGTGGTCGACTCGAGCACGACCAGCTGACCGGCCTTCAGTACGCGCGCCAGCTCGCGCATGCTCTCGACCAAAGGCCCGAGGTCGGGCTCGCGATTGACGCTCAGCGGCGTGGGCACGCACACCAGCACCGCCTGCGCCCGCGCCAGCTGCTCGTAGCTGCTCGACGCGGAGATCCGCCCGAGCACTGCCGCCAGACGCTCGGAGGGGATGTCTCCGATATAGGACCGCCCTGCCGCGATCGCCTCGATCTTGCGCGAATCGACGTCGACCGCGACCACATCGGACCCCTGCTCGGCAAAGGCCACCGCGAGCGGCAGCCCGACATAGCCGAGCCCGATGATGCCGACGGTCGTCATCTGCCCGGCAGTCTAGGGACTGAGTCGCGAGCCCCAAGCGTCGACCCCGCTGGCCGGCCCCTCGGCGGCGTCGATCGGCGCTGCCGAGGGATCCTCCTACGCGCGCCCGGCAACAGCTTGCAGCTCGCGCAGGTCGGCGTCGACCATGCGCTCCACCAGCTGCTTGAAGCTGAGCCGCGGCTGCCAGCCGAGCCGCTCGCGCGCCCTGCCCGGATCCCCTACGCTCGCAGTGCGCTCGGGGGCGCGTACGAGCTTCGGATCTACGCGCACGTAGCGCTCTGCCTCCAGGCCCACGTAGGCGAACGCCGTCTCAGTGAGCTCCGCCACCGTGTGGCCCACTCCGCTGGCAAGCACGTAGTCCTCGGGCTGCTCCTGCTGCAGCATCAGCCAGGCCCCGTACATCACGTCCCCGGCAAAGGACCAGTCGCGCACGGCGCCCAGCTCCCCAAGCCTCACCTCCTCGGCCAGCCCCAACTTGATCTGTGCCGCGGCACGCGTCACGGCGCGTGTCACGAAGCGCGGCGGCCGGCGCTCGGACTCGTGGTTGAAGACGATCCCCGAGCAGGCGTACAGGCCATCGTGTGCGCGCATCGCCCCCACCAGCTGGTGTGAGGCGAGCTTGCCGATCGCGTACGGCGAGGTCGGTCTGCAAGGCGTGTTCTCGTCTTGCGGGGTCTGGCGCGCATCGCCGAATATCGCGCCCGAGGCTGCGACCCAGACACGTGCCCGCTGGTCGCTGTCGCGGACCGCCTCGAGCAGGACCGCGGTCGAGCCGACGATCGCGCGCATCGTGTCCGCCGGCCTTTCCCAGGAGGCAGGGATGAACGACGGCGAGGCCAGGTGGTACAGCTCGTGCGGCCGAGCCTGTTCGATCGCCGCCCGCAGCGACGCAGGTTCCAGCAGATCGCCGCCCAGCAACACCAGGCGCTCGCGCAGATGCTCGGAGCAGCCGAGCGAGCCCTCCTGCGGGTCGCCGTGCACGAAACCGGTCACTTCGTAGGCCTTTTCCAGCAGCAGTTCCGCCAGGAAGGAGCCGTCCTGACCGCTGATGCCGGTGATCAGCGCACGTCTTGGGTGTGTGTCCACGCCGGGAGCTTACGGTCTCGCGCGTTGCGGCTCACGCCTACGCGGTCACTCCGGGGTCGACGGCGGAACCGGCGGGTCTGCGTATCCGGCGAGCGGATCGAGTCGTGGCCCCGCCTCGCGGGCGTGCAGGTCGAAGTAGAGGACCGCCAGGGCTAGCGCTCCAAAGGAGGCCATGATCGTGTAAACGACGATCCCGATCAGCACCGAGGCGACACTCGTGTTTTGGCCGCCACCCGCGAGCGCGCCGGAGATCGCGGCGATCAGGAACGTCAGGAATCCGATCGCCAACAGCACTCGGAAGATGTGCCAGTAGTGGCCCGCCGTGAGCTGAGCGCTGCGGCGCAGCGCCGGCATCCAGCCTTCGTGGTCGACGGCTGCCGTCTGGGCGACCACCGACCACCGCAGGCTCAGGACGATTCCCGGAACGATCAGGGCGATGAAGCCGAGGCCGATCAGGACGCCGGCGACGATCTCAGCGGCGACAACGACTGCCAGCACGCGTAGACCACGCAGTGCTACCGGGCCGATCCTCGGTCTGCGGCCCTCGCCGATGTCGATTACGGCATGCACGTGCAATGCCGAGATCAGCGGTCCCACCAGCACGTAATAGATCAGCTCGAACAGCAGCAGCGTTCCCTCATCCCCCGACTTGCCACTACCTAGTGGCCCCACCCCGGTGACAGCGAGCCGCGCCAGCTCGTATGGCGCGATCACGCCTACGGCCAAGGTGGCGAACAGCAATGGGTAGCGCCGGTACATGACCAGCGCCGTGCGCAGGATCTCCAGGGCCGAGCGTTCGCGCCCGAGATCGATTGCCGACGATGCCTCCACCGCGCCGGAGCCTAGTGCCTACGGTTGACGACCTGTCGCTCGATCCGCCCCATATACCGCTGCCAGCCCCGCGGCCACCGTCGACGGCGCACATAGCTCCCGCACCCGCGCCCGCCCGCGCTCCACCGCGGCAATGTCCCGCCAGCGGCGCCCGATCGCCGCGGCGAGCGCTGTGACGTCGCCGGGATCGACAAGGCCCTCCGGCTCGACGAGCTCCGGCAACGCTCCGATGCGGCTCGCAACCACCGGCACCCCTGCCGCCATAGCCTCGGCCGCCGCCATCCCGAACGTCTCGGCCGAACGAGAGGGGACGATCGCCAGTGCAGCGCCCTTGCGCAGATGGTCCAGCTCCGCGTCGTCCACGTGTCCGGCAAAGCGCAAATCGCGATGCCCAGCTCGCGCCTCTAGATTTCCCCGCTCCGGACCGTCCCCCGCCACCACCAGCGGGACGCCCGCCATCCGGCACGCCTCGATCGCCACATCGACTCCCTTCTCAGGGGCGAGTCGCGACACGACCAGCGCATAGCTGCCCGATTTCGTC
Source organism: Solirubrobacteraceae bacterium (assembly GCA_035485715.1). Lineage (GTDB taxonomy): Bacteria > Actinomycetota > Thermoleophilia > Solirubrobacterales > Solirubrobacteraceae > Palsa-744. The sequence continues at coordinate 250,877 of DATHNT010000026.1, forward strand.
TCCGCGGCCTCCTCCGGCAATCCCACCGGCGGCGGGAGCACGTGCACTCGCTCCCAGTCAAGCGGCGCTCCCAACTCGCGCAGGCGCTCGCATGCGAACTCGCTCGGCACGATGAATGCGTCTGTCTGCTCTACGAGACGCTCCTGCCACAGCGCAAGCGATGCCCCATACGCCAATGCCTCGGCGCGGCTGCCACGACAATTGCGCATCACCCCAGGCAAAGTGTTGCGGCCGTGGCAACGTGTGCACTCCTGCCCGCCGGTGAAGCACACGCCCGTGGCGCACACGAGCCGGTATTGGTGCAGATGCACCACCACGCGCGCGCCCTCCGCGCGCGCGGCCGCCAATGCGCGCCAACCGAACAGCGGGTTGAGGTTGTGGGCGTGCACGACCCGAGCGCCGGTCAGACGCACCGCCTTGGCGACCTCGCGTGGCGCCATACCGCCGCGCAACAGACCTGTCGCCGCGCTCAGCTTGCCAAGCGCGGCCGAGTCGCGCTCGAGCAGTTCCGCGGGCTCGTCCAGACGCTCGCGCACGAGCGTCAGCAGGTCGTCCACCACGCGCTCCTCGCCGCCTGTCGTGCGGTAGCGGTTGTGCAGGAAGAGAATCATCCGCGCATGGAGCGTATCCCGCTATCGGCACCCCAACCCGCCTGGCTTCGCCGCAAACCTAGACTGTTGCGATCATGAGCTCGGATTCCAGCGCACCCTCCGCGTCGATCATCGTACCTACGCGTGGGCGCTTGGACTACCTCAGAGTCGCGCTGAGCTCAATCGCCGCCCAAGCGACGAAGGCCCGAGCCGAGCTGATCGTCGTGGACGACGCCGGAGCCTCCGAGGAAGCGCGCGCGCTGGCCGAGCGCTTTGGCGCACGCTACGAGCCGCATTCCCGGCCACTTGGCCTCAACGTGGCACGCAACACCGGGATCGAGCGTTCGACCGGCGAGCTGGTCGTATTCGTCGACGACGACGTTGAGGTCTGCGAGGGTTGGCTCGATGCGCTGCTCGCAGCCGCCGGCGAGCATCCCGAGCAGGAGGTCTTCACCGGCCCAATCCTGCCGCGACTGGAAGGTTCCCCTCCGCACAGTTGCGGACGCGAGGAGCCACCAATCACCGCATTGAACCTCGGTCCCGACGACACCACCACGCGCTTCGCCTGGGGAGCCAACATGGCGATCCGCCGCGCAGCGTTGGATCGCATTGGGCCATTTGACGTGTCACTCGAACACGGCGGCGACGAGCAGGAGTGGCAGGAACGGCTACATGCCGAGTCCGCCTCGCGCAACGGTTCGGCGGGCGACGGTGAACAGGCTGCCGGCAACACCGCCGCCGACGTTCTATATGTGGCGCACGCCGCGCTCCACCATCGGCGCAGCCCCGCCGACGCGCGCCTGCGGTCGCTGGGCCGCGCCGCCTTCGCGCGAGGCAAGGCCGCCCGGCGCTTCGATGCCTGGCGCGGTGTCGCGCCATCGATCGGACGCGAGCTCGTCACGCTCGCCGGCTGCCTTAGCCACGTCGTGCGCTACCGCTGCCCGGCCGGCCTGACGATGGTCAGCCACAGTTCTGGGCGCCTACTGGAAGCGCTCCGCGCGGCATCGCCCCTGCGCGCGGAGGCGGCAATTCCAATCTCTACAGATACGTCCGAGCCTAACCGGACAGGGTTGGCCGGGAACTTCCAAAGCCCCGATAGGGCGGCCACATCCGAGGACTTTCTCTCCGGCGAAAGCGGCACCATCGGTGGGCTCGACGGCTTGCGCCGGGCCGCGCTTGACATCGCCGACGATGCACTCGAGGTCGCATCGACCCGCCGGCTGCGCCTCGACGTCGCCGCGCGTCAAGCGCCCCAGCCACAGCGGGTACTCGTTTTGTGTGTGGCACGTCCCGAGCACAGTGCGCTGGTGCAGGGCATCCGCGACGAGTTGGCGCGCTCCCGTCATCAGGTCGAGCTTTGCGTCGGCTCGCCCGCCGACCGCGGCAAGTTCGAGAACCTCAACCTGTTGCTCGACTCGCATCCCCCCGACGCGTACGACTGGCTGTTCGTAGTCGACGACGACATCGTGCTTCCACATGGATTTCTCAACCGCTTTCTGTTGCTTGCCGAGCGCTTCGAGCTCGATCTTGCGCAGCCCGCCCACCGCCGCGCTTCGCACGCCGCCTGGCAAGTGACTCGTCGTCAACGCCACAATCTGGTGCGCGAGACGCGCTTCGTGGAGATCGGGCCCGTAACTGCTTTTGCCCGCTCCACGTTCTCCGTGTTGCTGCCGTTTCCCGACCTGCGCATGGGCTGGGGCCTTGACATGCACTGGGCAGCTCTGGCGCGGGAGCACGGCTGGCGCTGCGGCGTGCTCGACGCCGTTCCGATCCGCCACCGCGCGGCGCCCTCCGCGAGCGCCTACTCGCGCGAGCAGGCGCTCGCGGAGGCACGCAACTTCCTTGCGGACCGGCCGCACCTGAAGGCAAGCGAAGCCCAGCAAACCCTCATCACGCACCGACGCCTGTGAACACCCACCCTCACAACTCCTCCATGCCGGAGGCTGAATGGAGAGAAGCTCTGCCCCCACCCCCAAACTCCATCGCACCGCCGAAGGCGGCGTGGAAGGAACCAACGCCCCCTTCCCCAAACTCCACCATGCCGCCGAAGGCGTGGAAGGAACCATGAAGGTCGTCGTCGTCTCGGAGTTCTACCCGCGCCAGGGGGATCCCGTACTGGGTGTTTGGGCTCATCGCCAGGCGCTCGCAGCTCGCGACGCTGGAGCTGAAGTTCGCGTGGTCGTGCTCCACCGGCTCGTTCCCCCGCGCGCGTCGTTTTCTCGAAGCCCCACCCACCCCGGTGGCGCGACGCGCGCCTTGCGAGCGCTTGCCGGGGAGCCCAAGCATCAGGTTCACGACGGTCTGGACGTGACCTATGTGCGCTACGCGTCTCCACCGCGCTCCAGCTCCTACCCAGCCTGGGGCGCGTGGGCGGCGCCGGCGCTCGGACTGACCCTGCGCCGACTGCGCCGCTCGTTTGCCTTCGACCTGGTTCACGCCCACAACGCTGTGCCGGCGGGCGACGCGGTGCGGCGCACACGCTCCAAGGCGCCACTGATCGTGTCTGTCCACGGCGGCGACGTTCTCTACACGGCGCCGCGCAGCGACGCCGGCAACGAGGCCGTACGCTGCACACTCGAAGCGGCCACGACGGTATTGGCAAACAGCCGCGGCATCGCTCAGCTCAGCCGCTCCTACGGCGCCGGAGACGTGCGCGTCGTCCACCTTGGCGCTGATCTGGCATCGCCCCGGCCACGAGGCGCCAACGTCCGCCGCGACCCGAGCCCGTCACTGGTCACGGTCGGCCACCTCGTCGCACGCAAGCGTCACGCCGACGTGATGCGCGCGCTGGCGGTGCTTGCCAAGCGCCATCCCAGCTTGCGCTATGTGATCATCGGCGACGGCCCCGAGCGCGTCGCCCTGGAAGGCCTTGCCGCACGGCTCGAGGTCGCGGAGCGCGTGGAGTTTCGCGGGCAGCTCGCACCGGCGGATGCGATCGAGCAGGCACGCCGCTGCACGCTGTTCGCGATGCCCTCCACCGAGGAGGCGTTCGGCGTCGCCTACATCGAGGCGATGGCCGGCGGCGTACCGGCGATCGGCTGTCGCGGCGAGGCCGGGCCAGAGGAGATCGCGGCGGCCGGCGACGGTTTCATGCTCGTCCCACCCGGTGACATCGAGCGGCTTACACAACGCATCGACGAGCTGCTGTCCGACCCGCAGCGGCTGCGTGAGGCTGGCATTCGCGCGCGCGAGACCGTTGCCGCCAACTTCAGCTGGGAGCGCTGCGGCGAGCAGACCATTGCCGCCTACGAGTACGCGTTGAGTGTTTCCGCGCCGGCACGTGGGGAAACCAGCCGGTGATGCCTCGCGTCTCGGACACCGCCATTGGCGCTACTACCGGACTGCAGACGAAGCCTCGCATCGCCTGGAAGCCTCACACCGCGTGCCAATCGTCGCCGGCGCCACTGCCCGCCCACCGATGAAGCCCGTCCTGTTCGTCACCGGCCACGCGCCGGCCTACCGCGTCGGCGCGTTCGCGCGCTTGCACCAGCGCGAGAACGTCGAGTTCGCGCTGTTCGGGGGGAGCCTCAAGCACGGCGGCGGATCGACGGCCGAGGATCTCCCGTTCCCGCACCGCCATGTTCGCGAGCATCCCCCAAAGGGGGCAAGCGAACTGTACGCGCTGGCCGCCAGCGGCCGCTACCGCGCCGTGGTATGCCCAACCGGTGGACGTGTCGCGCCGCTGGCGACCTGGGCTGGAGCAAGACGGGCGCGTGTGCCGCTGATCCTCTGGGCGTCGCTGTGGGCGCACCCACGCAGCGCTGTGCACGCGCTCAGCTATCCAGCGTTGCAGCGCCTCTACCGCAGCGCCGACGCCGTCGTCACCTACGGCCCGCACGTCAGCACCTATGTACGCTCGCATGGCGCCAAACGCGTACACGTCGCGCCGCAGTCGGTGGACAACGAATTCTGGAGCTCGCCCGATGTGATTCTGCCGAACGATCCTGGATGGCCGACAGATATCGGGACGATATTTTTGTTTGCCGGACGGCCTACGCGGGAAAAGGGACTGGGGGTGCTCGTGGAGGCTTGGAGTACGTCGGGCCTACAGGCACCAACCGCCGCGCTCGTCCTCGTCGGTGCGGGATCCACCCCCCCTTGGGTCCCGGCCGGCGGCGCGGTGGTGGGCCTGGACCCGGTGCCCCGGAAGCAATTGCGCAACTTCTACGCTGCCGCCGATGTTCTGGTGGTGCCGTCGATTCCGACGCGCACTTTCCGCGAGCCCTGGGGGCTGGTGGTGAACGAGGCCATGAACCGTGGACTTCCAGTGATCGCAAGCGACGCCGTCGGGGCCGCCGCCGGGGGGCTCGTCCAAGATGGCCGCAACGGTCTCGTGGTGCCCGCCGGCGAGCCCGTGGCGCTGGCCGCCGCACTCAGAGAGCTCGCCGGCGATCCGGCGCTACGCGCGCGTATGGGGGCGGCCGGACGTGTCGACGTGAGCACCTACACATACGACGCTTGGGCGCGCGGCTTCTCCGATGCACTCGCCGAACTCGGCCTGTCAGGGGGACGGTGAGGTAGCGTTGCGCTCCTTGGAAGGGCTGCTGGTCAAATTGTGGAAGGACGCTGTCTCGGCGGGAAGCGCACAGGGAGTCGCGACCGTCGGGCTGGACCCGTACGCGCCGATCGCACCAGGGGCCGGCTCAGGCCCCGGACCCTCGCCGGCCCAAGCGGGAGCCCGCTCGGATGCAAGACGTTCGCCCCGAGCGGCGGTGCGGATGGCAGCGTTGGCGCTTGTGGCGCTCGCCATGCTCGGGCTTGCCTCCACCGCCACGGCAAACGAAGCGCAGACGATCCTCGAAAAGTGCGGTCACAACAAGCCCTTCAGTGGCTACAGCCAGAAGGCCTATCGAGAAGCGCTCAAGCAGATGACAACCACAGGGATCGAGTATGGAGAATGCGAAAGCCTGATCCGCAAGGCAGAGGAAGCGGCAGCGGGCGGCGGAGCCGGCGCTGCGGCCGGCACGCCCTCCGCGAACATCGCCACGCCGCTGAGCCCGGCCGAGCGCCATGCCGTGCAGAGCGCCCATCGCAACGGCTCGACGCCGGTCCAGGTCGGTAGCGAACCGGTACGCCCGGGCGTCGTACACGCCGACATCGCCTCAGCCGTGAACACGTTGCCGCATTCGCTGTTCGCCGTGCTCGCCTTCATGGCCGCCGGCGCTCTCGTGCTCGCAATCGGGGAGGTGCGCAAGCGTGTCCGCTCACGCCGTGACAGCTGAGCATCGGACGGTCGAGATTCCATTCGGGCCGTTGCAAGAGCCGGCGCCGACGACAACCCGACGGCAGCGGCAGGGCACGACGATGTTGGCGACGCTTGCCGTCGCCGGCCTGCTCTGCTTTGCGACGTTCCTTGCCGGAGGCGGACTGAACCTCGCGCCGATGACGACGATCGAGCTGACTTTCACGCTGCTTGCGGGGGCGCTAGTCACGAGCGTGCTCGTGTTTGCTGCAGCCGGCATCCGCTTCTATGGTTTGTGGTCGATCGGCCTGCTGCTGGCCTTCACCGCGCTCACCGGCCTATCGGTCGTATGGTCGGTGGCGCCGGACGCGAGCTGGCAGGACGCCGGCAGGATGCTGGCCTACAGCGGAGTGTTCGCGACCGCCGTCGCTATTGCGTGGCTCGTGCCCGCCGGCTGGCGCGCGTTGCTGGGGGGGATCGTGCTCGCGGCTGCGGTGGTATGCGCTTACGCGCTGTTGACGAAGGTGCTGCCAAACGAGCTGTCTGTCAGCCCCGAAGCGAACTTCTACGCACGCCTGCAGGAACCGTATGGCTATTGGAACGCGATCGGCCTGACAGCGGCGATGGGCGCGATCGGCTGCCTGTGGCTGGGCGCGCGGCGCGCGGGACACGCGCTTTTGACCGCACTGGCCTATCCCGCGATGGGTCTGATGATCGTCACGTTGATGCTTGCCTACTCGCGTGGCGCGCTGGCTGCGCTCGTGATCGGCGTGATCGTCTGGATGTGCATTGTGCCGCTGCGCCTGCGTGGCGCGCGCGTACTGCTCGTCGGTGGGGTCGGCGCGGCGCCCGTCGTGGCCTGGGACTTCTCGAGGCACGCACTCTCCAGCGAAGGGATATCGCTGGCGGCACGCACCACCGCCGGCCACCAGCTCGGCGTACTGATCGGCGCGATGTTGGTAGTGCTGGCGCTTCTGGGAATCGCGATCGGCTTCTTTGGCGACCGTCGTGCGCCATCGGCCGGCGCGCGGCGCGGCACGGGAATCGCGCTGGCTTCGTTGCTCGTGCTCGTTCTGCTGGCGGGCGCGGGCGGCCTGACCGCCAGCAAACGTGGGCTCACCGGCACGATTTCGCACGATCTCTCCTCGCTGGTCAACCCCAACGCGCCGGTGCCGAGGAACACGCCAGGGCGCCTGACGGCCGTGGGCAGCGTCCGCGCGCGCTACTGGAAGGAGGCGCTGGAAGTCTTCAAAGCCCATCCTGCACTTGGCGCCGGGGCGGCCGGCTATGGCACGGCGCGGCTGCGCTACCGCACCCAGAACCTCGACGTCCGCCAAGCCCACGGGTACATCCCGCAGACGCTTGCCGACCTCGGGATCGTCGGCATGGCGATCACGCTGGCTTTGCTGATCGCTTGGATGGCCGCCGCCGGACGCTCCACGCATCCGTTCGATCGCCGCTGGCGCGCCAAGCGCTCGCCGCCATCCGTCGCTTGGCGCAAAGAGCCAGTCGCCTACACGCCGGAGCGGATCGGCATGCTCGCGATGCTCTGCATCGTCATCGTGTTCGGCGTCCACTCGTTCGCCGACTGGACTTGGTACGTACCGGGCGACGCTTTCGTGGCGCTGCTGTGCGCCGGCTGGCTGGCCGGACGTGGGCCGCTGCCCGCCGGCAGGCTCGGCGTGCCGGCGGGTTCACCTGCGGCGGCGCTCCCGCTCGATGCGCTGGTGTCAGACCAGTTCTCTGAAGGCACCGCTGGTGCCGCGATCCCCCTTTCGGGCGAGCCGGCCGCCCTCCTCGCGCAGGAAGCCTCACGCCTACACCGGCCTTCGGCGCGGACACTCGGGCCGCTGCGCATCGGCGTAGCGATCGCCGTCGTCGCCGGCGCGCTGCTCGCAGCCTGGACGGAGTGGCAGCCACAACGCTCCGTCGAAGCCTCCGAACAGGCGGTCGCGCTGATCAAGCAAAACCCGCAGGCGGCATTGCGTGCGGCGCAGGCCGGGGTCGAACGCGACTCGCTTTCCGCCGTGGCGCTGTTCAGGCTCTCGGCCGTCGAGCATGCGATCGGCGAGAACGCGCTTGCGCGGGCCACATTGCAGAAGGCGGTGCAGATGCAACCGTCGAACCCCGAAACTTGGCTGACCTTGGGCGAATACGACCTGAAAAACGACCCCCGGGCGGCTGTCGGTGAGCTACGTGCCGCCGTATATCTCAACCCTGAGTCGATTGCGGCGCAAAACGCCTACGTACAGGCGCTGCGGGCGTCCCTGCAGGCGAACGCAGTACAGAGCCAGACGAGTCTCACAGGCCATGCGGGCGTTGCGCTACGAACAGGCCACACGGGCATCGTCCGCAACGCCGCCGCTCAGAATCGCTTGCGCTGAGCGCTCGCCAGCAGGACGCGGCGTGCGAGCGGCAACCCACCCGCGTTCTCGACAACCACATCGTCAAAGCCGAAGTCGGTCAGCAGTTCGGCCAGCAGCTGACGCGTGTAGAAGCGCAGGTGGTCGGTGCGCGGATCGAAGCGCGCCTGGAATGCAGCTCGGCTGAGGCCGATCCACAATCTCGAGAGCGGGCCGTGCTCCGGGGTACTGATCAGCAGCAGCCCGCCCGAGCGCAGCACGCGGCGCAGCTCTGAGAGCCACTGCGCGGTGTCGGCGACGTGCTCGATCGTCTCGCCGGCCCACACGACGTCGAAGCTCGTGTCCTCGAGCGGTAGCGGCGCTTCGGACTCCACCAAGCGCAAGTCCAGTGCGGGATGAGCCGAGCGGGCGCGACGCAGCGGCTCGGCGGCGACATCCACTGCCACCACCTCTGCGCCCGCGCGCAGCAGCGCAGCAGCGAAGTGACCCTCGCCGCAACCGATGTCCAGTACACTCGGGATACGCCCTGTACGCTCGCTGACCGCCGCGACGTGGTCGAGCAGGAAGGCTTCGCGTAGGTCCGCGTCGGGCGGAGGGAGCCCTTCTGGGACACCCTCCCACAGACTTTCGTTGTAGGCGCGCGAGGGCATCGGATGGCAAGGCTAGCGCGAGCGGGAAGAGTCGTTATGTCGGCGCGCGGCCGGGCTCACCGCCGAAAGCGTACGGCCGGCGCAGGGCACAAACATCGGAAACAGCGTGGGCGATTCGTTGCCGGTCTACACACATCGCGGTCGGACCGACTATGTTCTGAACCAGTGCGCGTGGGTGCGACAGACGTCAAGGTGCCTCTTGGTCTGAGCTCCCGGACCGGGACGAGCGACGTCATGAGGGTCGCCTTCGACAGCCGGCCGGCGGCCGACGTGCGCGGCGTCGGGCGCTATACGCGCTCGCTGCTGACCGCGCTGCGCGAGACCGGCGCCAAGAGCGTGGAGATCGTCGAGACCCATCGGCCAAGACGCGCCGCGGTGTTTCACTCGCCGTGGATGGAGGGAGCGATCCTGCGCAGCCCCTGCCCGATGGTCGTGACCCTGCACGACCTTTCAGCGCTCAAGCGGGCAAGCGAGCACCTGCGCACTGGTGTGCGCCTGCGCTTGCGCCAGCTCGCGGTGCAGCGCGCGGTACGCGTGATCGTGCCGACCGAGGCTGTGGCGGGCGACGCGGTGCAGCGTCTGGGCCTGGAGCGCGAGCGCATCGCCGTGATCGCCGAGGCGCCTGACCCGACCATGTTCGCGCGCTCGGAGGAGGAGATAGCTCGCGTGCGTGAGCGCTTCTCGCTACCGGAGCAGTATCTGTTGTGGGTCGGCTCGCTGCGCCATCCCGACCCGCGCAAGCACGTCGCCAAGCTTGCCGCCACGCCACGCGAGCTGCCGCTCGTGCTCGTCGGCCCGACGAGGCCCTGGGCGCACGAGTTGCAGGACGTGATCCTGACCGGCGAGGTCTCCGACGAGCATCTGGCCGCTATCTACAGCGGTGCGCACGCGCTGGTGCTCGCCTCCGAGGACGAGGGCTTCGGCCTGCCGGCAGTCGAGGCGCTCGCGTGCGGAACACCGGTCGCCGCGTGCGAAGTGCCGGCGTTGCGCGAGGTCCTTGGCGAGCGTGCCGCCTTCGTCGAGCGCGGCGACCTACGCTCGCTGATCGAAAGCGCCGAGCGCTCGCGCCGCCCCGCGCCGGCGCCTCCGCAGTGGACCTGGCAGGACGCAGCCAGATCGACTTGGCGCGTCTATCAGCAGGCGATCAATTTTGCCGAGGACGGGTCCCGACCAGTTGGCTGGGGGTTGGCCGAGCCGCAGGCCGGGTTGGAGCTGGAGTAGAGCAGAGTCGAAGCCGGCGCGATTTGGCGCTGGAGCAGATGCGCAACCCCGCGGGTGCGCGGGAGTTCAGCACGATCCTGCTTGTTTGGCTCGTTTCGCCAAAGCCGCCCGGAGGCGGACCGGCAGATCCTTCGGATTCTCCTTCGCACGTTTCGCGACCCTTGGTCGCCTGTGAGCTGAGATCTTCGCTCATGACCACCTTTCCGTTCGACGAGCGCACGAGGGTCTCTTCGGGTTGACCGATCGATGCCACGTAGACGAGCACACCATCCGCGTGCAGGCTTGCAGGTATAGGGACGCGGCTCAGTGGAACGAGCGTGCCGGAGATCTTGGCAAACACCGTGTCGCGGGGCTTGTCAAGGAGGCCGTAGAAAATCGAGTATTCGTGCGGACGACAGTCTGTGGAGATTTCAGAATCCAGCGGCGTCGTGCGCTTCACGGGCACGGCAAACGATTCTTCTGGACCTTCCGCACCTTCTTCTTCGCTTTCGCCAGAGCCCAGCAACGCTTTACCTGCCTTGAGCTTCAACTGGGTGTGGATACGACCGAAGAGGCGGTAGCGTTCGCCCACGATCGAGAAATCAGGCCCCTGCGGCGTCTCACCGCGGACAAGCGTGCGCTCACCACCCGGCAGGTATTTCAAGGGGTGCTTGGAGCAGCCGACGATCCGCTGCAGCTTCAGCACGCGTAGCGTTCGTCCTCGAGAGTCGCGCTCGGTCAACGACACAGGAATTGGAGAGGGACCCCGCACTGCCTGGTAGTAAAAGGCGTCGGGACCGCCCAGACGACGCGGCACAAGTGCTGGGCGGGAGAGGATCTGTGTGCCATTGCTCATGCGCAGGTCCACCGTACGGGTGGCGGAGAGCATCTCGGCCTTGATCTTCAGGAGTCCTTCGTTGCACTTGACGCTGGCTCCTTCGGAGCGATCTTTGCGGGGCTCCAGGCAATCTTCAGATTCGCCACTCGTGATGATTTGCACAATGGTCGGACCGGTGTCTTGGGCCTTTACTTCAACGCGCGACTTGCACGCGTTCGCAAACCCGCCCTTTTTGCGTTCGAGCCAGATCGTGTAGCTGGTCCCAGCCTCGGTACGTCCTGAGCTGATCTCGGTTGAGGATTTGGATTCGTGCAATATCGGCCCAAGTACCTTTTCGCGATCTTCACGAGTCCTCAGGCCAAGCACGGCTTCGACTCGATCGCGCGCACTCCTGATGGAGTTGGCAATGGTCTTTGCCGTCTGCAACTCCAGCTGGGTGGTCTTGCCTGCGAGCGCCTTGTCGGCAGGAGTCTCCGCGGCAGACAGGAACTCGTCGGCGGACAGCACCGACAAGCCCCTCAAGAGCTCGGGAAAGTCCGCTTCGCCCTTCAGCGCAATCGCCCTACTGGCTGGGGTGAGCATGCGGTAGCCACTTCCAGCCCATGCCTTCATGTCGGCGCACACGTCTGTGCTTTCAGCCTGTAGGTCTTCTTCCAATCCAATCGTTTCGGCATGGAGGACATACGACAACATCGGATCGCTTTGCGGCAGGGCCTTGAGGTTGGCCAGAAAGGCCGTCACCGCCGGTCGACGGGGTTCTTGCTCGGCGATGCCCAGCTCTGAGCCAAGCTCCACTTCAAGGTCGCTCAGCTGCGTTCTCTGTCGCTTTTCTTCGCCCTGCTGGCGGGCAGTCTCTGGAAGGGTGGACGGTGCCGCCAGGATATCGGTGTCCTGATGCACACCGGCAAGCACACCCGGGCATTCGCCGGCGATCCTGCTCGCGGCACCTTCGTATGCGCCAACCAGGGCCGGTGCGGCTTCGGCGATGGCCTGCGAGTACACGTACCTGTCGAGCAGATATGCATGCACGACGGCACGGTCCGCTTGAGTGCTCCCCGCGTGTCGCGACCTGGCCAGCGCGGTCCCGGGAGCGACCGCACAGCTCGCCGCGATGGCGAGCACAACCGCCAAGATCGATCCGCGTGCCCTCCGATATCCCCTCCGCGCCAGCAACCGCGCGCAGCCTATACCAGACCGAGGTCCAACGCCGCGTGATCGGAACTCGTCCACCCATTGTGCATACGAATGGGCGGGATTTACAAGAGTGCGTAGGACGGATGGTCCAGGCGCACCATCTAGCGCGGTGCCGGCGTCTGTCGCCTGCTCAGCAGCGCCGGCGACTCACCGATGCCCGACGGGTCCTCTCAGTAAGCCCCGCGCTGCATGATCACGGCCGGGATCGTCTTCAGCAGAATAGCCAGGTCGAGCGCCAGGGACCAGCGCTCCAGGTAGATGAAGTCGAGGTGCACGAGGTCGTCGAAGTCGAGCTCCGAGCGCCCCGACACCTGCCACAGGCCGGTGATGCCCGGCAGCACGAGGTAGCGCTTGCGATGCCAGTCCTCGAGCAGCTCGAAGTCGCGCTCGGGCAGCGGACGCGGGCCGACCAGCGACATCTCGCCGCGCAGCACGTTCACGAGTTGCGGTAGCTCGTCCAGAGAGAAGCGCCGCAGGAAGCGCCCCACGGGCGTGAGGCGGGGGTCGTCCTTGATCTTGAACAGTGCCCCGGAGGCCTCGTTGAGCTCCTCCAGCGCTCCCTGACTCTCGTGCGCGTCGCAGTACATCGTGCGGAACTTCAAGCAGGCAAACGGCAGCTGACCGATACCGGGACGCATCGACCGGTAGAAGATCGGCCCACGCGAGGAGACCCGCACCGCAAGCGTGATCGCGGCCAGCAGGGGACTGAGCAGCACAAGCAGGAAAATCGAGCCGACAAGGTCGAAGGTGCGCTTCAGGGCGAAGTCGATGCCCTCGAACACGGGCGGTCCCAGCTCGAACAGGGGCACCGACTGGCCGGGAACGAACTCGGCGCGATGGATCAGGATCTCCATCGTCGAGGGGGCGATACGCACGCGTACGCCGCGGCGATGGCACTGGTCGACCAGCTCCACCGCACGCTCCTGGGGAAAGTCGGGGTCGGCGATGATCACCTCGTCGACGCGCTCGGAGACGACCACAGCCTGCAGGTGGTCGAGCGTACCCAGGCAGCGTACCCCGTTGGCAGGCAGCGGCTCGGGCGAGACGAAGCCGACGACTTCGATCGGGGAGTGCGGCGCGTCGGCAAGCGCATGGGCGACATCGTGGATGTGCTTACCGGTGCCGACGAGCACGGCACGGCGCTGATAGCCGGCCGCGTGCAGGATCGCACCGGTGGCCCGCTCGTAGAGATAGCGCAGCGAGGAGATGTAGAACAGCGCGAAGCCAAGCGAGCCGTAGAAGATGTAGTAGCTGGAGAAGTGTTCGCCGCTCACGACCGCAAAGATGAGCGCGACGAAGGCGACCTGGAAGAGCGAGCCCACGATGCGCGAGAGGCCGGGGCGCTGCGAGCGCTCGGCGTACAGGCCGGAGCGGGCGAACAGCAGCGCGGTCAGCAGGTAGGCGAACGCGAGGATCGCACGCGTGCCCTCGTAGGCGCTGTGCGCGTCGACGCTGGAGAGCAGCGCCTCCTTGAGCGCAAGCGCCGTGAAGATCGCCAGCGACACCCCGAACAGATCGAGCAAGAGCAGCGAGAGGACTCGTAGACCACGGCGCATCGTGTCCATGCGCAGCAGGAACGAGAGCGCGGGCGGGCGCTTGCTGCGCACGTCACGGTCGCTGCGCGGCGGCGGAATCTCCTCAACGGCGGGCCTGCCGGTCGAGCCCGCGCGAGCAGGCAACGGCGTCCTTGCGGGACGGCTGGTGCGCGGCGCGTCCGGAGAACGAACTCCCATCTCGGACTTCACAACAGTTGAGTTTCCCGTATGTAGCGGTCAGAAACCGTTTGGGAGAGCACGTGCGCGCCAGCGCGCACATGCGTTTGGAGCATTCTTGGGCGCTCAGAAACCGTTTGGGAGTACACCTGCACGCAAGGGCGCGCACATGTTTGGGGAGCATTCAAGCGTTCAGAGATCGTTTGACAGGTGCCGTTCACCCAACCAGCTGCTCTATACCGGACGTGTCGATCGTACGGCGCAGCCCGTCGTGCAACGAGACTTCGGGTGCCCAACCGAGCAGCTCGCGCGCGAGTGTGATGTCCGGCTTGCGCTGCTTGGGATCGTCGACCGGCAGCGCCTCGAACAGGATCTCCGAGTCGGCCCCTGTGATCTCCTTGACCGCCTCGGCCAGTTCGAGCAGGGTGTACTCGTCGGGATTGCCGATGTTCACGGGATTGTGGTAGCCGGACTCGGCCAGCGCGATCAGCCCGCGGATCAGGTCGCTGACGAAGCAGAAGGAGCGCGTTTGCGAGCCATTGCCGAAAACAGTCAGCGGACGGTTCGCCAAGGCTTGGCGCAGGAAGGTGGGAATCGCGCGGCCGTCGTGCGGGCGCATGCGCGCGCCGTAGGTGTTGAAGATGCGCACGATCGCCGTGTCCACCCCTTGCTGGCGGTGGTAGGCCATCGTCAGCGCCTCGGCATAGCGCTTGGCCTCGTCGTAGACGCCGCGCGGCCCGATCGGGTTGACGTGCCCCCAATAGGTCTCCGCTTGCGGATGTTCCTGGGGATCGCCATATACCTCGCTGGTAGAAGCGATCAGGAAACGCGCCCGCTTGGCCTTGGCCAGGCCGAGTGTGTGATGGGTGCCGTAGGAGCCGACCTTCAGCGTGTGCAGCGGCAGACGCAGATAGTCGATCGGAGAAGCGGGCGATGCCAGGTGGTAGACGAAGTCGACAGGCTCGTCGATCTCGTACGGCTCGATGATGTCCACGTTGACGTTGCGAAAGTTCTCGGGATCGCGAATGTGCTCGATGTTCGCGAGCGAGCCGGTCTCGAGGTTGTCGACGCAGATCACACGGTTTCCGCGGGTGAGCAGCTCATCGCAGAGATGCGAACCGAGGAAGCCAGCGCCGCCTGTGACCATGCACGTTGACATCGCAGGCCAGTATAAGGCTGCAGGCCCACTCAGCTTGGCGCGAGCAGGCGCTCGTGACCGGCCGGAGGAGCCGCGATTCGGGCCGTCTGGCGGATCTTGTCTCCCAAAAAGACGCTCCCAGATCGTCCTTGCGCCAAGTTCCGTCCCAGCCCAATCCATATGATTCAGTGCAGACCATGAGCCAGCACAACCAAAGCGAGCAGGAGGAGCGTCTGACGGTCGCCCCGATAGTGGGACCGGAAGATCCGCGTCGCTTCACCGACTCGGGAATCGAGATCGAGGCGCTCTATACCGAGGAGGACCTGCCGGCGGAGCTCGACCTGGGTACGCCTGGAGACTTTCCCTACACGCGCGGCGTACATCGCGAGATGTACCGCAAACAGACGTGGACGATGCGCCAGTACGCCGGCTATGCCTCGGCCAAGGAGTCAAACGAGCGCTATCGCTACCTGCTCTCCAAGGGCTCGACCGGCCTGTCGATGGCCTTCGACCTGCCGACGCAACTGGGCCTCGACTCCGACAATCCGCGCTGCCTCGGCGAGGTCGGCCGCACCGGCGTGGCGATCGACACGATCGACGACATGCGCACGGCGTTCGACGGGATCCCGCTGGATGAGGTCTCGACGTCGATGACGATCAACGCGCCCGCCGCCTGTCTGCTGCTGCTCTACGACCTCGTCGGCGAGGAGCAGGGCGTGCCGAGCGAGAAGCTCCGCGGTACGACCCAGAACGACGTGCTCAAGGAGTACATCGCGCGCGGCAACTACATCTATCCGCCGCAGCCGACGATGCGCCTGACGACCGACCTGTTCCAGTACTGCCAGGAAAACGTCCCCAAGTGGAACACGATCTCGATCTCCGGCTACCACTTTCGTGAGAAGGGCTGCTCGGCCGTGCAGGAGGTCGCCTTCACGCTGTCATCTGGCATCGCGTATGTGCAGGCGGCGATCGAGAAGGGCCTGGATGTGGACGACTTCGCCCCACGCCTGGCGTTCTTCTTCAACGGCCACAACAATGTCTTCCAGGAGGTCGCCAAGTTCCGCGCGGCGCGGCGCATGTGGGCTCACATCATGAGCGAGCGCTTCGGCGCGAAGAACCCGAAGTCGACGATGCTGCGCTTCCACACGCAGACGGGTGGCGTGACGCTGACCGCGCAGCAGCCGGAGAACAACATCGTACGCGTCGCGCTGCAGGGCTTCGCCGCGGTCTGCGGCGGCACGCAGTCGCTGCACACCAACGGCTTCGACGAGGCCTTGGCCCTACCGACGGAGCGTGCGGCAAAGACCGCCTTGCGCACGCAGCAGATCCTCGCGTACGAGTCGGGCGCGGCCGACACCGTGGACCCGTTCGCGGGCTCCTACTTCGTGGAGTCGCTCACCGACGAGATCGAAGCGCGCGCGAACGAACTGATCGCGAAGGTCGACGCGCTCGGCGGCTCGGTCAACGCGATCCAGTTCATCACGAGTGAGATCGACGAGTCCGCGTGGGGCTACCAGGAGCGCTACCGCATCGGCCAGGACATCGTGGTGGGCGTGAACAAGTTCGAGGAGGACGACATCGAGGTGCCCGACCTCTTGCGCGTCGATCCCGAGTCTGAGCGCGAACAGGTGGGGCGCCTCAAGGCGTTCAAGGCCAACCGCGACCAGCAACTGGTCGAGCGGCGCCTCGAGGAGCTGCGCGAGACTGCGCGCGGCAGCGAGAACCTGCTGCCCTCGATCCGTCAGGCGCTGAAGGACCGGGCTTCGCTCGGCGAGGCGTGCGGCGCGATGCAGGACGTCTTCGGCAAGTACGCGCCGACCTTCTAGGAAGACATGGACCGCATACGCCGGCTGCGCAGCTCAAAGAGTCATGTCGGAGGCCGGACGGTCCGTGTGCCGCCCTGTTCAATAGGATTTTGCCCGTGATCGCAACGGTGCAGTTCTTCGAAGTGGTCTTGGCCGTGCACATCATGGCCGTGGTGTTCGCCTTCGGCGCGACGTTCGCCTACCCAGTGCTGCTCGGCGCCGTCGGCAAAGCCGACTCGCGCGCCCTGCCGGCGCTGTACCGCGCGATCCACGCGATCAGCGTCAAGGTCATCATGCCGGGCCTCGCGATCGTCGTGATCTGCGGCATCTACCTCGCATCCAAACTGCACGTGTGGAGCGAGTTCTATGTCCAGTGGGGTATCGCCGTGGCGGTCGTGATCGGCGCCATCGAGGGCATGTTCCTGAGCCCCAACGAGAAGCGTCTGGTCGAGGTAGCCGACAAAGACCTCGCCGCGGCTGGCGATGGGCCCATCACGTTCAGCGCCGAGCACGACACGCTCGTGCGCCGCATCGGCGCCGTGGGCGCCACGATGGACCTGCTCGTGGTACTCACGATCTTGTTCATGGTCCTCAAAACGTAGGCGGCGCTGAGCGTGAACGCCACCGGTGTGGAGCTCGACACGATCGTCACGGCGAAAGTGTCCATGCCCTACGGCTACGTCTATCGCAGTGGAGGCAGTCCCGCGAGGCGCCTCCTCACCGGCATCTCGCCGTTCGGTGAAACGCTCGAAGCGCCGTGCCTCGCCTTTGTCGTCCGCCACCCCTCGGCCGGCACGATCCTGATCGACACGGGTATGCACCGCGACGCGCGGGAGAACCCGCGTCGTGACTTCGGCATACCGCTGAGCCTGATGTTCAGGGGCCTGCATCCGGCCCGAGAGCCGTTCGACGAGCAGTTGCGCGCGCTCGACATCGAGCCAGACTCTGTCGAGCGGGTGGTCATGACCCACCTCCACCTCGACCACACGAGCGGCATGCGCCTGCTGCCAAACGCCAAGTTCACCGCATCGGGCGCCGAGTGGACGGCGACTCGTCGCAAATTCCCCGCCGGCAAGGGCTATGTCCCGCACCACCTGCCTGCCGTATCGCAGATGCAGTTGCTGGACTTCGGCCGTGACGGTGAGCCGTATGCGACGTTCAAGCAGACGATCGACCTGCTTGGCGACGGCACGATCCGCCTGATCTCCACTCCGGGCCACAGCGCGGGACACCTTTCTGTGCTGCTGCTCTTGGCCGATGGAGGCGAAGCATTGCTCGTCGGCGACGCCGCGTACACCCTGCGCAACATCCACGAGGAGATCCTGCCGATCCTCACCGACGACGACGCGACCGCGCTCGGATCGATCGCAGAGATCAAGGCTTTTGCGCTCGCCAACCCGCAGACGATCCTCGTGCCGTCGCACGACCCCGACGCTTGGCGTGCGCTCGCCGGTTGAACAGCCCTCTGTACCCTGGGTAGCGTCATGAGCCAGGGCTACAGAGTCGCCGTCGTCGGCGCCACCGGACAGGTGGGCACACTGATGCTGCAGTTGCTGCGCGAGCGCGGCTTCCCCGCGCGCGAGATCGTGCCGTTCGCCTCCGAGCGCTCGGCCGGCAGGGAGATCGAGGGTGTCGGCGTCGTGCAACCGCTCAGCGACGAGACGATCCAAGGCTTCGACCTGGCGCTGTTCTCGGCCGGCGGATCGACCTCGGGCGAGTGGGTACCGCGCTTCGTGAAGGCCGGCGCCGTTGTCGTCGACAACAGCTCGCACTGGCGCATGAACGACGACGTGCCGCTTGTCGTCGCGGAGGTCAACCCGGGAGCACTGGCCTCTCATCGGGGAATCGTCGCCAACCCCAACTGCTCCACTATGCAGATGGTGGTGGCGCTGGCGCCGCTGCACGACGCGGCCGGCATCGAGCGGTTGGTGATCTCCACCTACCAGGCCGTGTCCGGCACGGGCAAGAAGGCGGTGGACGAGCTGCTCGATCAGTCCCACGCACTGCTGCATGGGATGGAGATCGAGCCGCCACAGGCCTACGCCCACCAGATCGCCTTCAACGCGCTGCCCCACGCCGGCTCGTTCGCGCCAGGAGACGACCACACCGACGAGGAGCGCAAGCTGATCGACGAGACCCGCAAGATCCTCGGTGACGAGTCGATCCGCGTGAGCGCGACCTGTGTGCGAGTGCCCGTCGTCAACGGCCACTCCGAGGCGGTCAACATGCAAACGCGAGACGATCTCAGCCCGGAGCGGGCGCGCGAGCTGCTGCGCGCAGCACCCGGCATCACAGTGGCCGACGATCCCGATGCCTCGCTCTACCCGCTGGCGACGCAGGCCACGGGTCATGACGAGGTGTTTGTCGGGCGCATCCGCCGCGACCCGGGCCACGAGCGCGCTTTGGACATGTGGATCGTCGCCGACAACCTGCGCAAGGGCGCCGCGACAAATGCGGTTCAGCTGGCAGAGCTGCTGCACGAGCAGCGATTGATCGCGCCGCAAGCTGTCGAGGCTGCTTCCCGACCTTGAGATTGGTCGTGCCGTAAGCCCTCAAGCTGCTTCCTGGGCTTGAGTCTCTGGAGTGTGTGCCCAGAAACGCTAGGCAATCTAGGACCTGTGGTCGATAGTTAGGTACCAAAGTAAACGACTCGGTGCAAAACAAGGGGGTATCTTGCGGGACCACCGGAAGGACTCTCACCTCCACGCTCGAAACCTGGAGCGATGAGCGTCTCTACCGAGGTGCAACGCACCCTTGTCAAGTCTCCGCCAGAGCTTTGGTCGGAGATCAGCAACCCCGAGGCGCTCGCCCGTCACCTCTCCGAGCTCGGCGAGATCCGCATCACCGCGGTCGAGCCCGAGACAAAGGTCGAGTGGGAGGCAGAGGGCGCCAGCGGCGTCGTACACCTCAAGCAATCCGGCTGGGGCACGAAGGTCACGTTGTCGGTGACGCGCACCGCGTCGAGGTCCGAGGAGTCTCCGCCGGAGCCCGAGGCGATCGCAGAGCCAGTCGTCGCTGAGCCCGAACCCAAGGCGATCGCAGAGCGGGTCGCTGCCGAGCCCGAGCCGGTCGCCGCTGAGCCCGAGTTCGAGCCCGAGCCGGTCGCTGCCGAGCCCGAACCGGTCGCGCCCGTCGAGCCAGACCCGGAGTCATCCCCTGCGGAGCCCGAACCACAACTTGGATTCTTTGCGCGACTCTTCCGTAGACGCAAGGCGAAGCCCGTCGCGGTTATCGAGCCAGAGCCAGAGATAGAGATAGAGGTCGTCGCGCTGGCAGCACCTGAGCCGATCTACCCCGAGCCGCCGGCCGAGCCCGAGGTGGACCTGGCCGCCGAACTGGCCTTGGTCGAAGCGCAGATGACGGCCGAGACGACTGAGCTGCTGACGGGTGTGCTCGACCGTCTTGGTGCCGCGCACCACAGGCCCTTCTCGCGCGGATAAGATTCCGCGCCCCGTGCGCAGCAAGGCCCCCGAAACCTACGACGAGAAGCTCGCCCAGCTGAACGAGCTGCGCGAGGCTGCCCTGCACTCGGCCCCCGAGGCCGAGGAGAAGCAGCACGCCCGTGGCAAGTACACGGCACGCGAGCGAGTGGAGAAGCTGCTCGATCCCGGCTCCTTCCAGGAGCTCGACACGTTCGTGCGCCACCGCACCTACGACTTCGACATGCAGAAGAACCGCCCGTGGGGCGATGCGGTGGTGACCGGCCACGGCACGATCGACGGGCGGCGGGTGTGCGTGTTCAGCCAGGACTTCACGGTATTCGGCGGCTCGCTCGGCGAGGTGATGGGCGAGAAGATGTGCAAGATCATGGATCTGGCCGCCAAGATCGGCTGCCCCGTGATCGGCATCAACGACTCGGGTGGGGCGCGCATCCAGGAGGGAGTCGTGTCGCTCGGCTCCTATGGCGACGTGTTCCTGCGAAACGTGCGCAGCTCAGGCGTGATCCCACAGATCAGCCTCGTCATGGGCCCATGCGCGGGCGGGGCGGTCTACTCGCCGGCGATCACCGACTTCATCTTCATGGTCAAGGAGACCTCGCACATGTTCATCACGGGCCCCGACGTGATCAAGACGGTCACCGGCGAGGAAGTCGAGTTCGAGGAGCTGGGCGGGGCGATGTCGCACAACACCAAGTCCGGCGTGGCGCAGTTCGCCTCCGACGACGAGGACGCCTGCCTGGAGGACTGCCGCTACCTGGTGAGCTTCCTGCCCCAGAACAACATGCAGACCACGCCCCGTGTGCAGCCGACGGACGATCCCTTGCGCATGGACCCCGAGCTCGACCACGTCGTTCCCGACAACCCCAACAAGCCTTACGACATGCGCGATGTCGTGCGCTTGATCGTGGATGACGGCGAGTTCTTCGAGGTACACGAGCACCACGCCAAGAACATCATCTGCGGCTTCTCGCGCCTGGATGGCCACGCCGTGGGGATCGTCGGCAACCAGCCCAACCAGTTGGCGGGCGTGCTCGACATCGACGCCTCCGCCAAGGCCGCGCGCTTCGTGCGCACCTGCGACGCGTTCAACATCCCCTTGATCACGTTCTGCGACGTGCCCGGCTTTCTACCCGGCACAGCCCAGGAGTGGGGCGGCATCATCCGCCACGGCGCCAAGCTCCTCTACGCGTTCGCCGAGGCGACGGTGCCGAAGATCACGATCATCACGCGCAAGGCCTACGGGGGCGCCTACGACGTGATGTCCTCAAAGCACCTCGGCGCCGACTTCAACTTCGCCTGGCCCACCTCCGAGGTAGCCGTGATGGGCCCGGAGGGCGCGGTCAACATCATCTACCGGCGCGACATCGCGGGCAGCCCGACACCCCAGGAGCGCCGCCAAACGCTGATGGACGACTACAAGGCGCGCTTTGCCAACCCATATACAGCTGCCGAACGTGGGTATATCGACGATGTGATCATCCCGCACGAGACGCGCCCGAAGCTGATCGCGGCACTCGACACACTGCACACCAAGCGCGAGCCTGGCCCGAAGCGCAAGCATGGGAACATCCCGCTGTAGGCACGCCCCGTGCGGGTGTGCATCCGTGCTCGTGGTGTCCGTTGAGGCAGGAGTCGGAAACGTCATATGGTCAACCGTCGCCCCCAACTGAAGCTCATCGCACCCTCGGCCTCACCGGCCGAGGCGGCGGCGATCGTGGCTGCGTTGGAGCGCTTCATGCGCGATACAGCGCCCCAACTGGCGCCACCGACCGAGCATCTGGACCCGTGGACGCGCGCGGCTATGCTCGAAAGCGTGGCGCGCACGGGTCTCGGCGACGAGCCGGACCCTTGGCTAAATACCTAAAAGCCGCTAGGCTTTACGCCCAATCTCTTTGCCGGTCGCAAAACGATAAATCCGGGACCCACCAACCCCCAACCCGGACCAGGAGGTCTTCGCCAGATGGAGCCAGTTTCGATACCCGCCGAGCGGTCCACCACCAAAAAGGGCTCGCTGGAGGATCCCGAGATCCTGCAGAACGTCCCCGGGCACGTCATCCCGATCCTGCAGCGGGAGTACGACGACTTCAAGACCGAGGCGACCAAGTTCCTCCAGGGCGACATGGCCGAAGACGAGTTCATCAAGTTCCGTCTCAAGCAGGGCGTCTACGGCCAGCGCCAGCCCGACGTACAGATGATCCGCGTGAAGCTGCCGTTTGGCGGCGTGACGCCGGAGCAGATGGACAAGTTCGCCGACGTCGTCGAAAAGTACGCGCCCTTGGGCAAGGGTCACGTGACAACACGTCAGAACATCCAGATGCACCACATCCCGCTGCCTGAAATCGAGCAGGCGATCAGGGAGATGGGCGAAGCCGGGCTCTCCAGCCGCGAGGGCTGCGGCAACACGGTGCGCAACGTCACCGGCGATCCCTGGGCCGGGGTGGCGGCAGACGAGCTGTTCGACCTGACGCCCTACGCCGGCGCCTACGCACGCTACTTCGTCAGGCACCCCACGACTCAGGGGATGCCACGCAAGATCAAGACCTCCTTCGACGGCTCGCCGCGCGACCGCGCGATCAGCGGCATCCACGACATCGCCTTCCGTGCCCGCGTCAAGGAGATCGATGGCAAAGAGGTGCGCGGCGCTGAGATGCTGGTAGGCGGCGGCACCTCGATCATGCCGCGCGTGGCGCCCGCCCTGTACGACTTCGTGGAGCTCGACAATGGCGACTACCTGAAGATCTCCGAGGCCGTGTTTCGCATCTTCGACCGTCAAGAGTGGCTGCGCGTCAACCGTGCACGTGCCCGCATCAAGGTGTTCGTCGACAAGTTCGGAATCGACGAGCTGCGCAACCAGGTCGAGCAGGAGCTCGAGGGCGATTGGGTCAAAGAACGCGACTTCTCGATCGAGGATCGCCTGTTCCTCGACGACGAGCGCGAAGCGGCTCCCGCGCCTCCGACGAGCTACAACAGCCCCAACGGCGACATCTCCGAGTTCGAGCGCTTCAAGCAGGCCAACGTGGCCGCCCAGAAGCAGGAGGGCTTCGTGACGGTCGAGGTAAAGATCGTGCGTGGCGACCTCACTCCCGAGCAGTTCCGTGGGCTCGGCCGGATTATGCGCGAATACTCCGGCGGGTATGCACGCACCACCGTGCAGCAGAACTTCGTGCTGCGTTGGGTGCGGGAGGAGAGCGTGTACGACGTTTGGAAAGCACTCACAGCGCTGGGCCTCGGCGACCCCGGATCGCGCGAGATCACCGACGTGGTGTCGTGCCCAGGCACAGACTCGTGCAAGCTCGGGATCACCAGCTCGATGGGACTCAACCAGGCCGTGCAGGAGCGGATTGAAACGATGGGCATCACCGACCCGCTGACGCGTCAGATCCACATCAAGATGAGCGGCTGCCCCAACGGCTGCTCCCAGCACCACGTGGCCGACATCGGCTTCTACGGCGCGTCGATCAAGGTGGGCGAGCACACGATCCCCGCCTATATCCCCCACGTGGGCGGCGTGTATGAAGGCGGCGAGGTCAAGTTCGGCACGCGCCTGAAGCAGCGCCTGCCCGCCAAGCGCGTGCCGGAGGCGATCGAGCGCTGGGTCCGCCACTACCAGGCCAACCGCGAGGAGGGCGAGGAGTGGGGCGCGTTCGTGCAGCGCGTGGGCACGCCTGAGCTCGAAGCGCTCGTCAAGGAGCTCTCGCTGCCGGTCGACTTCGGCCTGGAGACAATGAACACGTTCATCGACTGGAACCGCGACGTGCCGTTCCAGGTGATCCGTGGCGAGGGCGAGTGCGCGGTCTAGGAGACAGCAGCCCGACGGATGCCACATCCACCCTCCCAAGGGATGGGAGTGCTGCGGACGCCGATGTTGCCCAGACGCTGAACGACACACTCCGCGCAGCGGTCGAGCGCCACGGCGACAAAATCGTGCTGCTGTGCTCCTTCCAGAAGGAGGAGTCGGTCTTGATCGACGAGCTTTTGCGTATCGGCGAGGGACAGACGCCGGTGCGGATTGCGACGATCGATACAGGCGTGCTTTTCCCCGAGACGCTGCAAACCTGGAAGGCCTTCGAGGAGCGCTTCGGGATAAATGTGGAGGTACATGACGCGAGCAGTCCGACAGCGCCCTGGAGCGGACCTGAGCACTGCTGCTCGATAGCCAAGGTGGCCGCCCTGGAGCATGCGCTGCAAGGCGCCGAGGGGTGGATCACCGGCATCAGGCGTGAGCAGGGGCCCACGCGCGCGGACACCGATCTGATCGAAGTCGACGCCAAACGCGGACTACACAAGTACAACCCGCTGGCGCTGTGGAGCGAAAAGGACCTGTGGACTCGCATCTTCGAGCGCGACCTGCCTTACAACCCGCTGCACGACCAGGGCTACTCCTCGATCGGCTGCGCACCGTGCACTCAGCCCGGCGAGGGCCGCGAGGGCCGCTGGGCCGGTACTGAGAAGACTGAGTGCGGCCTGCACGTTGGTGTGTCATGAGCGTCGCCGAGCGCCCTCAGCTGAGCCACTTGCGTGCACTCGAGTCAGAGGCGATCCACGTGATGCGCGAGGTGGCCGCCGAATTCGAGCGGCCCGTACTGCTGTTCAGCGGCGGCAAGGACTCGATAGTGCTGCTGCGCCTGGCCGAGAAGGCGTTTCGCCCGGGCCCCTTTCCGTTCCCGTTGATGCACGTGGATACCGGGCACAACTTCCCCGAGGTGATCGAGTTCCGCGACCGCCGGGTGTCCGAGCTCGGCGAGCGCCTGATCGTTGCCAGCGTGCAGGAGTCGATCGATTCGGGCAGGGTTGCCGAGGAGAAGGGTCCACGCGCTTCGCGCAACCAGCTGCAGACAGTGACGCTGTTGGACGCGATCGCCGAGCACAAATTCGACGCGGCCTTCGGCGGTGCGCGCCGCGACGAGGAGCGGGCGCGCGCGAAGGAGCGCGTGTTCTCCTTTCGCGACGACTTCGGCGGCTGGGACCCCAAGAGCCAGCGGCCCGAGCTGTGGAACCTCTACAACGGGCGCATCAAGAAGGGCGAGAACGTGCGCGTCTTTCCGATCTCCAACTGGACCGAGCTGGACGTCTGGGAGTACATCGACCAGGAGCAGCTGGAGGTACCCTCGATCTACTTCGCCCACGAGCGCGAGGTGTTCAAGCGCGACGGCATGCTCTACGCATGGCGCGAAGGGACTGAACTGATCGACGGCGAGAGCGTCTTCTCAGAGACGGTGCGCTACCGCACCGTGGGCGACATGAGCTGCACCGGCGGCGTACGCTCGCAGGCCGGCACATTGCAGGAAGTCGTGACCGAGATCGCCGCTACCCGCATCACCGAGCGTGGCGAGACGCGTGCGGACGACCGCGTCTCGGAGGCCGCAATGGAGGATCGCAAGAAGGCCGGGTACTTCTAGTGCGCGTTTTTTTGGCTACGCCGGCCCACGCGACGGGGCGTGCGGCCCGTTGGAGCGGAAGCTCGCCCGACTCCGCTGAGAAGGTTTGGCTATGACACTCGACCTGCTGCGTTTCACCACCGCCGGTTCGGTCGACGACGGCAAGAGCACCCTGATCGGGCGGCTGCTCTACGACACCAAGCAGGTGTTCGAGGACCAGCTCGATCACGTGGCGCAAGCGAGCGAGCGGCGCGGCGGCGAGGGTGCACTTGACTTGGCGCTACTGACCGACGGGCTACGCGCAGAGCGCGAGCAGGGGATCACGATCGACGTGGCCTACCGCTACTTCGCCACACTCAAGCGCCGCTTCATCATCGCCGACTGCCCCGGACATCAGCAGTACACGCGCAACATGGTCACCGGCGCCTCGACAGCCGATCTGTCGGTGATCCTGCTCGACGCGCGCAAGGGCGTCCTGGAGCAATCGAAGCGCCACGCATTCATCAGCGCACTGCTTGGCATTCCGCACCTAGTGGTGGCCGTCAACAAGATGGATCTGGTCGACTACTCCCAGGAGCGCTTCGACGAGCTCGCGGCCGAGTTCGCGGGGTTTGCCCAGAAGTTGAACGGGATCGGCACAGGAACGGGCATGGGCCGTGACATCACCTACATCCCGATGTCGGCACTCGACGGCGACAACGTCGTGGACCGTTCGCAGAGTATGGAGTGGTACGCCGGCCCGACGCTGCTCGACCTGCTCGAGCAGGTCGAGGTGGCCTACGACCATCCCTACGACCGACCTGCGCGCTTTCCGGTGCAGTGGGTAATACGCCCGGCGACGAACCGGTCCCCAGCCACCCACAGCGACTACCGCGGTTATGCGGGACAGGTAGCAAGCGGGGCGTTTCGAGTGGGCGAGGAGATCGTGGTGCTTCCCGCGGGACAGCACACGAGCATCGAAGCGATCGACACCTATGACGGCGAGCTTCCCGAGGCGCTCGCGCCGATGTCGGTGACGCTGCGACTGAGCGACGAGCTCGACATATCCAGAGGCGAGACGATCTGCCGTGCCGAGCAGGCGCCGACCGTCGCGCGGGAGCTCGAAGCCGACGTCTGCTGGATGACCGACAAGCCCCTACGCCAAGGCGGGCGCTATCTCGTCAAGCACACGACACGTGAGGTGACGGCGATCGTGGACGAACTGTGCGACCACGTCGACGTACACACGCTCGAGCGCGCCGGCGCGCCACAGGAGCTTGGGCTCAACGACATCGGCCGTATACGTCTGCGCACCAGTGCTCCGCTCGTGTTCGATCCTTACGAGAGCAACCGCCGCACAGGCAGCTTCATCCTGATCGACGAGGCCACCAACAACACAGTTGGCGCCGGGCTCGTCGTTGCCGCATAGCGCTACAGCATTTCGTAGCTGACGCCGAGACGCCTGTAGGTGCTCTCGGCGCGACGATCGAGCGTCAAAAGGATGCGTTTGTGCTGAGCAGCTGTCAGCGCCACAAGCGCGTCGTAGACCGCGCCACCCGACACCCCGCGTTCAGCGAGCTTGCCCACAATTCGATCGTGCTCCTCGTTGGGCAGGGTCAAGCGCTGGGGGGCGAACCCGGCTTCGATGTATTGAGAGGCGATGTCCACCGATACGCGGAATGGATCGGGAAGACGCGTCAATGCCGAATAGGCCTCCAGCGCTACGTGCGCCGCGATTGGCAGGTCGCTGTCGAGCGCCGCGTGAGCTTGCTCAAAGTTTGGATGCCAATCCGCAAACCCCGCGATGACCACACTTGTATCGGGCGTCAAACGTTTTTCTCGCACCAGGGCGTCAACGTTTTTCTCGCACCAATTCCAATGTCGAGCGTATGGCCTCTGGGCTGATCGGAGGGAAGTCACCATCGGTGACTGCCACAAGCCGCCCGTCGCGACGCTCCAAACGCATCGGCCTCGGAACCGGCTCAATCTCCAAGTGTCCTCCTACCGCCGTCAGCTCCAGTTCCACGCTGGGCGTGAATGCAAGCTCGTCACGCAACGCCTTAGGCACGACAATTCGCCCGGCGCGATCAATGGTAGTCCGCATGGCATACAGAATACCATCAACAAAGCCGTGCCTTTCTCGGCCTTACATCCCTCCGACCCACTTGACCAATGTGCACAGATCCTCCTCAACCAAGCCCCAAGCCACGACGAGCCGCGCCATTGAATAAGCTCCCGCCTCGATGTTCTCGAAGGTCCTAGTAGCCAACCGCGGCGAGATTGCCGTACGCATCGTGCGAGCCCTGGAGGAGATGGGCATCGCCTCCGTGGCGGTGTATTCCGAGCTCGACCGCGACGCGCTGCACGTGGCCCGCGCCGATGAGGCGTTCAACCTCGGAGATGGGCCGGCCGCCGAGAACTACCTGAGCGTCGAGAAGATCCTCGACGTCGCCAAGCGCTCGGGCGCTGAGGCGATCCATCCCGGTTACGGCTTCCTCGCCGAGAACGCACCCTTCGCCCAGGCTTGCGAGGATGCCGGCGTCGTGTTCATCGGTCCTCCGGCGAGCGCGATCGAGGCAATGGGATCGAAGACGCGTGCCCGCGAGCTGATGAAGGCCGCGGGGGTGCCGATTGTCCCTGGCACGACGGAGGCAGTCGCGACAGTCGCCGACGCTATGAAGATCGCCAAGAAGGAGATCGGCTTTCCAGTGGCGGTGAAGGCGTCTGGCGGCGGCGGCGGCAAGGGCTTCCGCGTAGCCCTCACCGAGGATGAGCTCGAGGGTGCTTTCGAGGGCGCGAGCCGCGAGGGCGAGAAGTTCTTCTCCGACGGGACCGTCTACCTGGAGCGCTACCTGCCCGATCCCCGCCACGTCGAGGTACAGGTGCTGGCCGACACGCTCGGCAACGTGATCCACCTCGGCGAGCGCGACTGCTCGATCCAGCGCCGCCATCAGAAGGTGATCGAGGAGGCGCCGGCCCCCGAATGGGTCGTGGACGAGGCGCTGCGCGCACGCATCGGCAAGATCGGCGTGGACGCCGCTCGCGCCGTCAACTACGTCGGCGCGGGCACGATCGAGGGTTTGCTCGCTCCGAAAGAGGACGGCAGCGCCGAATACTTCTTCCTGGAGATGAACACACGCGTGCAGGTCGAGCACTGCGTGACCGAGATGACCACGGGAGTGGACATCGTCAAGGAAGGCATTCGCGCGGCGGCCGGCGAGCCGCTGGCCGTGCGCCAGGAGGACGTTGCTCTGCACGGGCACGCGATCGAGTGCCGCATCAACGCTGAGGATGCCTCCAAGAACTTCGCACCCGCGCCAGGGAAGATCGGCGCTTACTCCGAGCCGAAAGGCCCAGGCGTGCGGGTCGATTCTGGCGTTGGCGCCGGCGGCGAAGTCTCGCCCATGTACGACCCGATGGTTGCCAAGCTGATCGTCTGGGACGCCGACCGCGAGCAGGCCACGCGACGTATGTTGCGGGCGCTCGAGGAATACGAGATCGAGGGGCTGAAGACCTTGATCCCCTTCCACCAAGCGCTGCTTGCGACCGACCAGTGGGCCAAAGGCGAGACCTGTCGCGATCTGCTCGAGGACAAGGCTTGGCTGAAGACGCTCGCGTTCGAGAAGCCCGCCCCCAAGGGGGACGACGAGGACGAACCTGAGAAGGTCGAGCAGAGCTACACCGTGGAGGTGTCCGGCCAGCGCTTTGACGTGAAGGTCGTCGGTCCCCCGCTTAGCGGTGGCGTGGCCGTCAACGGGGCCGCGCCATCTGGACAGGGTGCCCCCAAGCGCGCCGCTAGGGCCAAGTCAGCGAGCGCCGGCGGGCCAGACACGCTCGAGTCGCCGCTACAGGGCAACATGTGGAAGGTGCTCGTCAAACAGGGCGACACCGTCGTTGAGGGTCAAATCCTGTGCATCATCGAGGCGATGAAGATGGAGAACGAGATCACCGCGCACAAGGCCGGGACGATCGCGGAGCTACCGATCACCGAGGGCGAGCCGATCAATGCGGGCGCGCCGATCGCCACGATCAAGAGCGAGGCACCGGCCGGCGAGAGCTGAGCCGAGCCGGCTCCTGAGCATCCGAGCCGAGCAGCGCCACGCACACAAACAGAGCACGGAGGAGAGCATGTCAGCAGTGGACTACACCGCCGTCGCCGCCGGATTGAGCCAGGCGATCCCATTCAACGTACACCTGGGCTTGGACACGATCACGGTCGCCGAGGATCACGGCGTCGTACGACTGCCAGACGAGGAGCACCTGCGCAACCATGTCGGCTCGCTGCATGCGGGCGCACTATTCGCCGCTGGCGAGGCTGCCTCAGGAGCGGCGTTCGTGGGGGCTTTCCTGGACATCATGGGTGAGATCACGCCGCTGGCCGAGTCGGCACAAATTGCCTACAAGAAGCTCGCCAAGGGCGAGATCACAGCCACCGGACGCTTCACCGAAGACAGCAACGCCCTGAAGGCCAAGCTGAAAGAGGACGGGCGCATCCGCTTCCCCGTCGAGGTCGAGATGACCAACGCCGAGCGCGCTGTCGTCGCCGAGATGACGGTCAACTGGTACGTGCGCCGCAACGACGCCGCCCGCTAACCGATCCGAGCCAGATCGACGTTCTCTGCATGGATCTGGCGTTGCGCCTTTGTGCGGCGTCCCTCTGGCAGCTCCGCGGCTGCTCCGCGCGCGCTCAGGGCGCTCAGATAGGCGACGTCCTCCTTGAGTACGGTCGTGGCGCCCGTAGAGTCGAGCACCGTGCCATGGCCCGGCACAACGTGCTTGGCGGCTGAGACGAGCGGGCGCAGACGCTCGAGCGTTGCCAGGTACGCGTCTATCGAGCCGCCCTCGCCAAGCACCGGTATCTCCACCGGCGAGAGATAGTCGCCCGCAACGAGCACGCCGGCCCATCCGATCCATACGATCATGCCGTCGGAAGTGTGGCCCTCAGCAGGATGGAGGGCAAGCTCGTGCGGACCGATCTCGCAACTCCCGGGCGCGTCGAGCGCCTGCACCGCCCCGAGCGCCAGCGGCACTCGGCGCGACACGTAGTGCTGCTCGTCAAATGCGCGCAGCTCACGCTGGGCGGAACCGGGGGTAGAGCGCATGCGCTCGGCACTCGTGACCGCGCAGCCAAGCGTGGCCTCGGGAAACGCGAGACGTGCGAGCAGGTGGTCCCAGTCGGCGTGCGTCGCAAGCAGGCCGCTTGGCGCGGGAAAGCGAGCTTGCTCCAGCAGGGCGGGCAGGATTTCCAGCTCGTCGGGGAGGATCGGGGAGTCGATCACGAACGTCTCGGAGGGCGAGGCCGAGCGGCCGGACATGTGCACCGTGAAGGGCGCGGACGCCTGCACACCGACGGACGTATCCACATCGACGGGTACATCCGCGGCCGTCGGAGCACCGGCGCCACGCACGATCGTGCAGGTCGTCTGCCAGATGCGGCTGGTTGCTACGAGGACATCGGTATGCAGCGAGACGACACGCACGATCGGGGTTCCCGGCCCTGGTCCTAGAGCCCGACTTTGAGCTCAGGCTATACCGAGCAGCTTGGCGGCCTCGCGCAGGTTGGGCACTTCCACAGTTGGCTTGCGCTGCGAGGAGTCGAGCGTCTGCTTGTTGCGGTTGACCCAGATGACGGGAATGCGCGCCTTGATGCACGGGGAGACGTCGGAATGATGGGATGCCGCCACGTGTACCCAGCCCTTCTTGGAGCCCAGGCGCCGTGCGCACTCGACGAAATGTGCGGGGTCTGGCTTGTAAGAGCGGACCTGCTGGGCGGTGACGACGAGGTCGAAATCCATCGGGATGTGCCGGCGTGTCTGGCCGAGCAGCTTGTCGTCGATGTTGGAGATAAGCCCGAGCTTGTGCTTCTTGGCGAGCTTGTTCAGCTGCGTCGCGGTCTCCTTGAACGGCTTCCAGCGCTGCACCGAATCCGGGAGGAAGCCGGAGCGGGAGGGTTCCAGTTTCCACTCCAGGCGATCCGCGATCTCGATCGCGGTGCGGCGCAGGACCTCGGCGTAGAGCTCGTAGGAGCCTGCCTCGATTTCCTGGGAGATCTCGTGGAACAGCGGGATCAGGACGTTGCGGTCGATCTCGAAGCCGTCGCGCTCGGCCTCCTTGGCAAACGCCTCGTAGATGCCTGTCTCCCAGTCGATCAAGGTTCCGTAGACGTCGAAGGTGACGAAGGTGATGTTCTTTGGAATAGGCATGGGGCGGGCATTATGCCTCGCCGACGCCCCGGCGCGCGTTGCGCCACGTCCAAATGCCTGCTCGCTGCGTGCGACTCGCCACGCAAAAGCCGGTGCGCGGCCCCCTTTGGCGCGTGTCGAGCCCGCTTCGGCTAAAGTCTCGCGCCGCGCATGGACCTACTCGAGTACCAAGGCAAGCAGCTGTTCGCCCGGCACGGGTTGGAGGTGTCTAACGGCAGGGCGGTGACCACCGTTGAGGACGCCGTGGCAGCCGCGAACGAGATCGGCTATCCGGTCGTCGTAAAGGCACAGGTGCTGATCGGCGGGCGCGGCAAGGCCGGCGGCGTGAAGCTTGCCGACGACGAGGCGCAGACACGCGAGCATGCCACCAACATCCTTGGTTTGGACATCAAGGGCCACATCGTGCGAACGCTTTGGATCGAGCATGCGAGCGATATCGCCACCGAGTACTACGCCTCGGTGCTGCTTGACCGCTCTGCCAAGCAGCCGATGGCGATCTTCAGTGTCGAGGGGGGCGTCGAGATCGAGCAGGTGGCCGAGGAGTCGCCGGAGAAGCTGGTGCGCCACCACGTCGATGCGCTGAAGGGCCTGAGCCGCGAGGAGGCCATCGAGATCGCGACCAAGGGCGGTGCCGACGCCGACGTGATCGAGGGCGTGGCCGACGCGCTTGTCGCTCTGTACGAGGTGTGGCTCGATGAGGACGCCACGCTGGCAGAGATCAACCCGCTGATCGTGACCCCCGAGCGCAAGGTGAAGGCGCTCGACGCCAAGGTCTCGCTCGACGGCAACGCGCTCTACCGCCACCCCGAGAACCAGGGATTGTCCGACAGCGAGAACGAAGATCCGATCGAGCGCAAGGCCAAGGAGCAAGGCGTTCAGTACGTGGCGCTGGACGGCGACATCGGCATCCTCGGCAACGGCGCCGGGCTCGTCATGAGCACGCTCGACGTGGTCGCCCAGGCCGGCGGCGCGCCCGCCAACTTCCTCGATGCAGGCGGAGGCTCGGACGCCGGCAAGGTCAAGCAAGCAGTCGAGCTGATCCTCGCAAACGACAAAGTCAAAGCCGTTCTGTTCAACATCTTCGGTGGCATCACCCGCTGCGATGAGGTCGCCAAGGGCTTGATCGCCGCATTCGCTGACATCAAACCCAGCGTTCCCTTCGTCGTGCGCCTCGATGGCACCAATGACGTACAGGGCCGCGAGCTACTGCAGGAGGCGGCGCTGCCCAACGTACACGCGGCGAGAACGATGAACGAGGCCGCGGAGAAGGTCGTGGCCCTTGCGGCTGGCGCCCAGAGCGCGGGAGCGGCTGCCTGATGAGCATTCTCGTCGACAAGGACACGCGCCTCGCGGTTGCCGGGATCACCGGCAAAGAGGGCTCGTTCCACACGCTCAACAACCGCAACTACGGCACGAACGTAGTCGGTGGTGTGACGCCCGGCAAGGGCGGTCAGGATGTCGAGGGGATTCCCGTGTTCGACAGTTGGGAGCAGGCCGCCAAAGAGGCGCAGCCGAACACAGCGATGATTTTCGTGCCGCCCCGGTTCGCGGCGGATTCGATCCTCGAGGCGGCAGCGGCCGGTGTGGAGTTGGTGATCGCGATCACCGAGGGCATCCCCGCACATGACGAGCTACGCGTATACAACACGCTCGAGCGCGACTTCCCGGGGACACGCTTGATCGGCCCGAACTGTCCCGGCATCCTCTCCCCCGGCAAGGCCAATGTCGGGATCATCCCCGCTTCCTTCTTCAAAGAGGGCAACGTCGGTGTGGTGTCGCGCTCGGGCACATTGACCTACCAGATCGGCAACGAGATCGCCCAGGCCGGCTTCGGCTGTAGCTCGATCGTCGGAATCGGCGGCGATCCGGTGCCTGGATCTTCTTTCGTGGACGTCATCGAGTTGTTCCAAGCCGACGATCAAACAGAGCTGATCGTGCTCTCCGGCGAGATCGGTGGAAGTGCCGAGGAGGAGGCCGCCGAGTACATCGCCGAGCATGTGAGCAAGCCCGTGGTGGCCTACATCGCCGGCTTCACGGCTCCTGCAGGCAAGCAGATGGGCCACGCTGGAGCGATCGTGTCGGGCTCCGCCGGCACCGCCGCCGCCAAGGCACAAGCGCTCGAAGCGAAGGGCGTGCGCGTTGGACGCACCCCCACCGAGGTGGCCGAGATCGCGATCGAGATCCTTGGCGGAGTCAGCGCCGATCGGCGCTGATGCGATCACCGGCCGGCCAACAGCGCTAACGACCAGCCAGCAGCTACGCTAAGGCACATGGACCAGGAGGTCGCCAAGACGCTGGGCGAGCTGGAGATCAAGCTCCAGGAGCTCGAGCGCGAGCTGACCTCGATCGGCAAGCGCGATGTGCAGCCGAGCAAATTGCAGACTCCGGGCAAATTGGTCGACGAGGCGGTCGAAGGCGACAGCGATACAGCAGCGAACACTTGGCAGCACAACGCCACTGAGACTGCGAGCGCCCAACAGCACTATGTCGGCGGGACGGGCGCCAGACTGGACGACGAGCAAGCGCGGGCTGTGGACAACGCATTTGGTGGGCCGGCGGTCTTTGGCGGCGAGGAACTGCCTTCACAGCCCACTATCGAGACTCGCTCGGCGTTTCCTGTGAGCGAGACGGCTTACGGCGAGATTGCCACCGATTCTCCTCAGCCTCCAACCGCATCGTTCCCATCGGGCGTGTTCTCGCCTGCCACAGCGGAGACGCCAGGGACGCCCCCGCCTGGCCCGCCAATTCCTCCACCTGGCCCACCACCTCCGGGCCCGGCGCCGGCACCGCCCACGCCTACTCCACAACCTCCGCCACCTCAGCCGATCGACAGAGCCGAGCTCGTGCGCTTCAAGGAGAAGCTGCAGCGCACGATGGAGGAATTGGTCGAGGAGTACGGCAAGCTGCTGCTGCCGAAGCCGCCCGCATAGGATGTCGTCCATGATCTCCTTTGCGCGGGGCGCTCCGTCGCTCGACATCGTTGACGTGCAGGGCCTCAAGGACGCCGCCGTGCGCGCGTTTGAGAGCGATCCTGCCGGGACAACCGCCTATGGCACTTCGATCGGCTATCCGCGCCTGCGCGCTTGGATCGCCGACAAGCACAGTGTGGAGCCCGAGCGTGTGCTGGTCACGAACGGGTCGATGCAGGCCGACGCGTTTCTGTTCGAGCAGCTTGTGAAAAATGGCGACGAGGTGATCGTCGAGCGGCCGACTTACGACCGTACGCTGCTTTCGCTGCGCGAGCGCGGAGCGAAGCTGCACCCGGTGGAGTTGCAGCCCGACGGGATCGACACAGGGGCGCTCACCACGCTACTTGACGGTGCTGTCGCACCGAAGCTCGCGCACATCATTCCCAACTTCCAGAACCCGGCCGGCTACACGTTGTCGCTCCCAAAGCGCGAAGCCCTGCTCGAGCTGGCCGCCAAGCACGACTTCCTCATCTTCGAGGACGATCCGTACGTAGATCTGCGCTTTAGCGGGGAGAAGCTGCCGACGATGCTCTCATTGGACCCTGAGCGCGTCGTGTACGCGTCTTCGTTCTCAAAGACAGTGTGTCCCGGGATCAGGGTCGGCTACCTGGTGGGCCCGACAGAGCTAATCGCCCAGATCGCCAAACTGGCCACGAACACTTACATCTCACCAAGCATGGTCTCTCAGTCGATCGTGTACGAGTTCTGCGCGTCGGGGTCGATCGACCGCTCGATCGAGACGGTGCGCACTGCCCTGGCCAAGCGCGCGCGGACACTCTCTACGGCGCTTGAGCGGGAGCTGCCAGAGGCCGAGTACGTGGCCCCGGAGGGTGGCTACTTCATGTGGGTGACGCTGCCCGAGGGAACCGACGTCGACGCTCTGTTCAGCCTTGCCAGCGAGCTAGGCGTTGCGTTTGTGAAGGGAACAGACTTCCTGCTAGAGGGCGGCGAGAACACGTTGCGCCTCGCCTACTCGGGCGTGACTCCCGAGCAGATCGACGATGGCGTCGGGCGTCTCGCCGAGGCGTACCGCTCGCTTTAGGGCTGGCGGGAGCAACCGGGTCTACTTCCTCGCCTTCTCCCTCGCGGGACCGGATTCTCCCCTTACCGCAAGGTCGGCCAGCGGCTAACGACCGTACCGCTGACCCAACACTAGCTGCTCGGGCAGGGCGGTACGAGGTGGCGGGGAGGGATCGGCTGTCACCGACACGGTCTCAGCTACCGACGGCGTGAGGACGCAGCGGGAGCCGTCGGCGCTTTCCACCACAACCTGCTCGTCGTCGTGCACCGCGAGCGTGCCTTCAAGACCCGGCTCTATGCCTGAAGTCTTGAGGTAGCGCAGAAGGTCCTCCGCCTCGTTCTCGAAGCGCAGGACGCGCACCTTCGCGCCCACCTCCACGTCGGCGAGCGGAACGCCTGCTAGACGCGCGCCGGCAACGATGGGGTGGCCGTGGGGGCAGGTCTTGGCATCGCCGATCGCGGCGAGCATTTTTTCCTCTAGTACCGGGGACATGGCGTGCTCCAGGCGCTCGGCCTCCTCGTGGACCTCGTCCCAGGGCACGCCCAACACGTCTGTGAGGAAGCGCTCGATCAGGCGGTGGCGGCGCACGATGCCCTCGGCGTGCTCGGCGCCGGTGGGGGTGAAGGCGATCGTACGGGAGGAGTTGCGCGTGATGTAGCCGTCGCGCTCCAGACGGCCGACCATCTCGTGCACGGTCGGAGCCGATAGCTGCATGGCTCTGGCAACGTTGGCGCCGGTCATCGGCAGGCCGGCCTCGTGCAGCCAGAAGAGGATCTGCAGGTACTCCTCCTCGGCCACGGTGGCTGTGGCGGCTGCCTCCTCGCTCATCTGACCAGCGTATCTAGCTTTCGAGCTGATCGATGGTGCACTCGCGTGCGGACTTGTCCTCACGCCAGCTTTTGAGCTTGGCGCCGTGGCGGATGCGCCCGGCGGAGACGTGGTCGAAGTCGATCTCGATGACCAGCTCGGGGCGCAGCGCAACCCACTCCAAGTCGCGATCGGCGCTCCAGCGACTCGGGTCCGAGGAGCCTCGGTCGCCTGTCTCATAGGGTGCGAAGAAGTCGACCAACTCGCGCTTGACCTTCGCCGTCAGGCCGGAGCAGTGTCCGACGACGCGTAGCTCCTCGCCGTCATAGAGGGCCAGGATCAGTGCGCCGACGGTGTGCTCCTCCTTGCCCGGGCGCCAGCCGGTGACCACGGCGTCGATCGTACGTGTGCGCTTGACCTTGATCATGCCCTTGCGCTCACCCGGCAGATAGGGAGCGGAGCGCTCCTTGGCGATCACGCCCTCTGCGTCTGCCAACCACCGCTCGGCCGCTTGCGGCGTGTCGACCGAGACCATCAGCTCGACCGGCGCGCCGGCGAACAGCTCCGCCTCGAACAGTCGCTCCAAGCCGGCGCGACGCTGGACGAATGGTTGCTCGAGCCACGAGTTCTCCTCGTAGGCGAGCAGGTCGAAGGCGATGAAGACTGCCGGGGTCTCGACTGCCAGACGCTGTACGCGCGAGGCTGCCGGGTGGACTCGCTGACCGAGCGCGTCGAAGTCCTCCCGTCCCGTGGCGTCGCGTACGACGATCTCACCGTCGAGCACGTATTGACCGGGCGGAAAGCTCAACTCCGGGAAGTAGCGGCCGAGCGGTCTACCGTTGCGCGACTGCAGGAATACGTCCTCGCCGTCGACGAAGACGATACAGCGGAAGCCGTCCAGCTTGACCTCGTAGACGTAGTCCTCGCCTGTGGGCAGTACCTTGCGCGAGAGCGCAAGCTCGGGCTTGAGCGGCGGAGCGAGCGGCAGGCTCATCGTGGGCGTCCGGCGCTCATCTGGTTCTCCCCAGCACTGGTCATGTTCTCTCCGGCGCTCATCAGGCTCCTCCCGGCGCAACATGAGTCGTCGTCTTGGCGCACATGATCCATCAACTCTTCGGGCGTCCCTTGGCTCGACTCGGCTGCACACGGCTCGGCTCGCCTGTCTGCTTGCGGAAATGAGGCGGCCAGGGGGCATCGCCCAAGCCCTCGCGCTCGTCGCGTGCGGCAAGCTCGAGCAGGGCGGCCAACGAGCCTGGGCGATCGTCGATCGTGGCTGATGGGTCGCCGCGCTCTTGCAGCCTTGCCGGCACCGTGTCGATACGCAACTCGGCCGGCTCTACGTCGGCGACCTCGTCCCACTCCAGCGGACAGGACACGCGCGCATCGGGTACGGCGCGCACCGAATAGGCGGAGGCCACGGTGCGGTCGCGGGCGTTCTGGTTGTAATCGATGAACACCCCCTGGCGTTCCTCCTTCCACCAGCGGCTCGTGGCTTCTCCGGGCATGCGCCGCTCGACCTCGCGCGCCAGCGCCAGTGCGGCTCGCCGTAGTTCGTCGAAGCCGTGTTCGGGGGCGACGCGCACGAACACGTGGATACCGCGTGAGCCTGAGGTCTTGGGGAAGCCGAGGAGCTTGTGCTCCTCGAGTACCTCACGCACCGTGAGTGCAACGCGGCGGACTGTGGCGAAGTCGACATCCGGACCCGGGTCGAGATCGATGCGCAGCTCGTCAGGATGGTCCAGATCCGAACGGCGCACCGGCCATGGGTTCCAGTCGATCACGCCGAGGTTCGCTCCCCAGACGAGATGAGC
Organism: Solirubrobacteraceae bacterium; assembly: GCA_035485715.1. GTDB lineage: Bacteria > Actinomycetota > Thermoleophilia > Solirubrobacterales > Solirubrobacteraceae > Palsa-744. Next base: position 289,157 of record DATHNT010000026.1, read on the forward strand.
GGCGTCGTTGGGCACCAGCTCGCGTGCGTGGCGGCCGCTGGGGAAGGTGACAGTCGCGGTCTCGATCCACTCCGGGGCGCCGCCCGGGACGCGCTTTTGGAAGAAGGGCTTGCCCTGTACCCCGTCGACCCAGCGCTTCATCACGGTCGGGCGCTCGCGCAGATGGCGTACGACTGCCTGCTCGCACTCGATGTAATAGGCGACCAGATCGAGCTTTGTCAGGCCAGGCTCGGGAAAGAAGAGCTTTTCCGGTTTGGAGACGCGCAGCTCGCGCCCACAGACATCGAGCATGACGTGATCGTCATCGGGCATGACTGAAAGGATGCCAGGCGTGATCTCCAAGACCGTGCTCGTGCTTGCGGGCCCCCTCGAAGAGCGATTGGCCGCAACCCGCGTCTCGGCCGCGATCTCGCGCGGACTGACGGCCGACGGGCAATTCGAGTGCGATGCATGCCCGCTCGAGACCGACCTCAGCATCCGTGCCGTGAGTGCCTCGAAGGCACTCGACGAAGTCGACTTCGACCGGCGCATGCGCGCCGGTCGGGCGCTCGTGATCGCATGCGCGCGACTCGACGACCGCACGCTCGCCGGGAGCATCGCGTTCGAGGCCGCCACTCGCGCGCGACAGGCGGGCGTGCCTGCCTATGCGGTTACGGGACACGACGCGCTCGACCCGTTCGAGGCTCGCATAGTGGACCTGCAGATCGTCTTGGAAGCAAGCACCGTAGGAGCGTTGAGCGCCGCGGGACGCAAGCTGGCAACGCTGATTTAGCGTCCCGAATCACAGAAAGCACTTGCCCTCGCCACGGTATGTCGGTACTTGCTCGACGATGCGCTCGCCCTCGATCAGATGCAGACGGTCGAAGCGCTCGCACAGCTCACCTGCCTTGGCGTGGCGAAACCAGACACGGTCTCCTACCCGCAGCTCGCGAGCGGCGGCGCCGATCAGCGGCGTCTGCACCTCCCCCGCGCCCTCCTGCTTGTCGAGGGACAAGCCCATCGGCAGGAAGGGAATCGGCAGGCGCGCGGCGTCGGCTGGACCCGAGGCAAGGTAGCCGCCACCGAGAACCGTGGCCACTCCGGGGCTCGGCTTGCGCACCACCGGCAGCGCGAACAGGGCGGCCGGCTCGGGCCGGAAGGCACGATAGGCATCGAACAGGGTCGGCCCGTAGAGCCCCGAGCCGGCGGCGATCTCGCTGACAGCAGACTCAGCGGCGGTCAGCTCGAGACTGCCCGTCCCGCCACCGTTGACGAATCGCAGCGGTTCGGCGCCCGCGATGCGAAGCTCCTCTAGCACGGCGGCCACCACCTCCGCGCGGCGCCCTGCGAGCTCGCGGGCGGAGCGCCGCTGCAACGCGCGAATCGTGGCTGCCCGCACGCGCCGGCCAGGAGGTGAGTCGCCGAGGCCGGCGATCTGCGACTCGTAGGCCATGACCCCGACAAGCCGCAACCGCTCACGCGCGAGGATCTCATGAGCAAGCACGGCAGCCTGCTCAGGGCTGTGGACGGGCGAGCGCTTTGCGCCGATGCGAATGCGCCCGTCGAGCAGCCACAGGCCCGCGTCGACGTCGATGCAGACCTCGATCGGGGCGCCCGCTATCGGACCGACGGTCGACTCGATCAAGTCGAGTTGGGCGACGCTGTCCACCATCACCGACACGTTCGCACCACGCTCCGACTCAGAGCGTTTGGCAAGTGCGCGCAGCGCCTCCCGATCGGCCGTCGGATAGGCGACCACGAGGTCCTTGAAGCCCTGCTCCGCCAACCACAGCGCCTCTGGCAATGTGAAAGCAAGCGTTCCTTGAAAGCCTAACCGCGCAAGCACGCGCTCCTGTAGCGGACGGCAGCGCACCGACTTGCTCGCCAGGCGAATCGGCTTGCCCGTGGCGCGGCGTTCCATGTCCGCCGCGTTGCGCCAGAAGGCATCGAGATCGATGACCGCAAACGGCGGCTCAACTCCGCTGGTCGCCCGTTCGATTCGCGCAAGCAGACGATCGCTCAATGGGAAGCTCCGACAGGCCCGAGTACGCGCTCAGTCCACGCGTTGGCAAACAGGCCATGCGGATCGAGCCGCGCGCGCACCCCCTGGAAGCGATCCCAGTCGGGATAGCGCGGGCGCAGTGTCGCAGCGCTCTGAAAATGGCGCTTGCCCCAATGGGGCCGCCCGTCGAGCTCGTCCATGATCCGCTCGACCATCTGGAAGTAAGGGCGCCACTGCATGCCGTGGTACATGTGCACGGCGACGTAACCGCTCTCGCGCCCGGCGGCCGTGCTGAGCATGGCGTCGTCGGAAGCGACTGTGCGCACCTCGATCGGGAAGGGCACGGCAAAGCCACCCCGCTCCACCGACTCCAGGATGGCGCGTACGGCATGCGTGGTGTGCTCGCGTGGCAGCGCGTACTCCATCTCGGTGAAGCGCACTAGCCGCGGGCTGGCAAAGACGCGGTCGGAGCGGTCGATTCGCTTCGAGCTGCCTGCGAGGCGCGTCGCGAGCCTGTTTATCTCGGGGATACGACTGGGCATCCGCTTGCCGACGCGACACAACAGGTCGAAGGCGTGATTGGTCAGCAGCACATCGTTCGCATACTCGAAGACACGCCCGCGCGGGCGCGGTGGTCCCTCGACGCGATTGTTCGTGCGCGTGAGCGCAACCTCGCAGTGGGGAAATACGTAGAACTCGAAATGTTCGTTGTCAAGCGCGGATTCCTCGAAGCGATCGAGCGTCTCCTGTAGCGGCGCCTGGGCATCGATCCCACACAACGTGAACGCTGGCACGCAGCGCAACGTCACCTCGGCCACCACTCCGAGTGCGCCAAGACCAACCTGTGCCGCACGAAACAGCTCGGGGTCGAGCTCGCGCGAGCATTCGAGCGTCGAGCCGTCGGCGAGCACGAGCGTCACCGCCACGACCTGCGAGGGGATGTTGCGCAGGCGCGCACCTGTTCCGTGCGTGGCAGTGGAGATCGCGCCGGCGATGCTCTGCACGTCGATGTCGCCGAGATTCTCGAGCGCCAGGCCGTGCGCGGCGAGCTGAGCGTTCAACTGCGCGATCGTGATGCCGGCCTGCACTCGGACGAGGCCGGACCCGTGCTCCACCTCCAGCACGCTTTGCATCTGGTCGAGCACGATCAACAGGCCGTCTGTAGAGGCGATGTCGCTGAAGGAATGACCGGCGCCGGCTGCGCGTACGCGCAGGCCCTCATGTGCCGCGCTCTCGACGGCCGCGCAGATCTCGGCGATCGAGCGTGGATGCACGATCGCCGCGGGACGGCAGGCCTCATCGCCGGTCCAGTTGCGCCACTCCACGTCGCTTCTCTTCAGGGCAGTAGGCTCGCGCATGATGACCGAACCCGAGGCTACTCCGAGCACCGCTCCAACGTCAGCGCCGGATGGCTCCGGCTCCTCGGCCCCGGACATGCCGTCGATCCCGATGGCGCCCTCCCCGCCGGCACCTGCCGAGACGCCGGTACGGGCACGCGGCCGCACGCTTCCCAGCCCTGGAGCGCGTCGTGCGACGGTGATCGGCGCCGGCTCCTTCGGAACCGCGCTGGCGGTACTGCTGAGCAGGGCCGGCTTGCGTACGACTTTGCAGACACGCAGCTCCGAGCAGGCGATGCTGCTCGCAGACGAGCGCGAGAACAAGCTCTACCTGCCTGGCGTCGAGCTGCCCAGCCAGCTGCGCGTGGAGGCTGTCTCGGCCGGTGTGGCACGCGCCGACTACGTTTTCTTGGCAGTACCCTCGCGTGGGCTGGGACAGGCGATCGCGGCTTTGCAGGCCGGCGAGCTCGGGCGACGCACTGCGATCGTGTCCGTTGCCAAGGGCCTTGTCCCACCTGACGGGCGCCCTCCGACGACGGTACTGAGCGCGATCTTCGGCGCACAGCGGGTTGCCTGCGTCGGTGGGCCCGCCCACGCGCAGGAGATGGTGCGCTCGGGCGCCGGCCTGGTCGTCGCCTGCGGCGACGAAGAGCTGGCCCGCACGCTCGCACAGATGTTCACGCGCGCCGGGGTCGTGTGCGAGCAGTCGAACGACCCGATCGGCGTCGAGCTCGCCGGTGCAGCCAAGAATGCCGCGGCATTGGCGGCGGGCGCCACCGAAGCGCAGGGGGCAAACGCAGCCGGTGCGGCCGCCGGCCACATCTTCGCCGAGGTGTGGCGCTACGCCGAGACGCTGGGGGCTCGGCCCGAGTCGATGATCGGACTCGCGGGCATCGGCGATCTAGTTGCCACGGCGCTTGCGCGCGAGAGCCGCAATCGACGCGCGGGCGAACTGCTTGCCGGGGGCATCCCGGCAGCGGAGATCCCAGACCGCATAGGCCAGGCGGTCGAGGCGCTCGAGTTGGTTCCGCTACTTGCCGGCACACTCGAGCAAGCCGGCGTGGAGGCGCCAGTGACGCGCGCACTCGGCCGACTCATCTCCGGCGAGCTTCCTCTCGACGAGTGGGTCGCGCTGGTTCGCACCACCGTTCCGCCACCAGCCCGCTGGCGCCGACCGCCGCCGGGGTTCTGGCGACGAATGTGGCGTGGGCTCACCCGTAAGCGCTGAGCCTCGCTCGAGCCGTGATCGTCTCAGCGATCGCGGAAGGCGCTGCGGTCCATCCCGCGTGGGTCAACGGGGTTCAGTCCGTTACAAGCGTGCTCACGACCGCCTCGTAGACACCGGCGCCGTGACCCGCCTCCGCGACGCGGACGTTGTCGAAAGCAGCGACCGACTCGCGAATCGAAGGATCGCGCTGCACAGCGTTGGCCACGAGCCAGAAGCTCCCGACGTGCTCAGCGCAGGCCAGGTCCTCGCGCGAGTCGCCGACGGCCAGTGTCTCCTCGCGTGCGTAGCCGCGGACTTGCCGATGAAACGCGACGGCAGCCGCCTTCGAGGCGCTCGCCGGCACCAGGTGATAGCCGCGCACGTGCGGCAGGTCCGCAAGCGCGGCGGAGCGGCGGTTGACGACACCGTTGTCCACCAGTCGCAGGTTCTCGTGACCGTGCTCGGCCAGCAGCGCATCGACCTCCAGCGCGTCCACCAGGCCCCGGAAGAGGTGTGACACTTCTCGGTTCATATGCCACGGCTCGTGGTACTCGAGCCGTCCCTCATAGCGTTCGAGCAACAACTCGGGCGCCCCGCTGAGATCTATCTGATCTGCGATCGAGAGCTCACCCGGAACCATCTGGCCTGTGAGCCAGTGCTCCTCGCCGCCCGCGGGCGCGATTCCGGGGCGCACCGTCGTGGGCGCGCCGGCAGGCCCGAGCAGCCCCGCGCCCAGCACTACGCAGGCGCCCGCCTCGAAGATGTAGGAGTCCTGGCCGAGCAATCGCGCGTCCTCCGCCACCTGCTGGCGGCGGCGGCCTGACATCAAAACGATCTCCACGTCGGCCCGCAAGCACGCCTGCACTGCGCGCATTCCCTCGAAGGACACGTTCCCCTCCCCATCGTGCACAAGCGAGGCGCCGCGCCCTAGCAGCGTGCCGTCGAGGTCTAGATACAGGCAGCGCACGCTCATCGGCCTCTCACCAGTCCACGTGAGCCGGCCGAACGGCGCAAGGCGCGGGTTTTCGCGGATGTCGAGGTATCAAAGCTGAGCATCGGCTCTACTATCGCAAGTGGTGGCCGTGGAACGCATGATCGAGCCGTGGAGCGCTGTGCTCGACGAGGCGCGCGAGGATGGGCGACTCGTGCGTCAGGCGCACGAAGGCCCCGGAGAGGCGACGTTCGTCGAGATCCCCGAGGAGTTGCACCCCGATGTGATCGCGGGCCTGCATAGGGTCGGGATAGAACAGCTCTACTCCCATCAGGCGCAGGCGCTTGAGTCGGCCTGGAAGCGAACGACAATCGTCACGACTGGGACAGCCTCGGGCAAGTCACTGTGCTTCAACCTGCCCACACTCGACGCGCTCTGCCGCGACGCGTTCTCGCGTGCGCTGTACCTGTACCCGACCAAGGCACTCGCCCAAGATCAGGCGCGGGCGATCAACGCGTTCGGGCTCACCAAGCAAGTGCGACCGGCGATCTATGACGGCGACACGCCGCGCGACGCGCGTGGCGACATCCGCCGCCGTGCCAACGTCGTGCTCACCAACCCCGACATGCTGCACCTCGGCATCCTCCCCCACCATGGCCGGTGGGAGCGACTGTTCAGCCACCTGCGCATCGTCGTCATCGACGAGGCGCACGTGTATCGGGGTGTATTCGGCTCGCATGTCGCCAACGTCCTGCGCCGCCTGCTGCGAGTCGCGGCGGCTTACGGCAGCGACGTGCGCGTGCTGCTCGCCTCCGCCACGATCGCCAACCCGCTGGAGCTGGCCGAGCGCCTGACCGGCCTCGACGACGTGGGCTTGATCGACGGCGACGGGTCTCCCACCCCGCGCCGACAGATCGCGATGTGGAATCCGCCGCTGACCGACGAGGCGATCGGCACGCGTCGCTCGGCGATCGGCGAGGCCGCCGAGCTGCTGGCGAGACTCGTGCGCGAGGGCTCCCGCGCAATCTGCTTCATGAAGTCGCGCAAGGGCGTCGAGTTGCTGGCGCGCATGGTCCGCGAAGACCTGCAGCGCTCCGACCCTGACTTGGCCGAGCTGGTTGCCCCCTACCGCGCCGGCTACACCGCTCAGCAGCGCCGCGAACTCGAGGCGCGGCTGACCAGTGGCGAGTTGCGCGCCGTGATCACGACCGACGCGCTGGAACTTGGGATCGACATCGGCGAGCTCGACGCTGCAGTCGTGGTGACGTTTCCGGGCACTGTCGCCGCGCTACGCCAGATGTGGGGACGAGCCGGGCGCCGCGGCAAGGGTTTGGCAGTTTACGTAGCGGGAGAGGACGCGCTCGACCAGTTCTTCTGCCGTCACCCCGATGAGTTCCTGGAGCGGGCTGTGGAGGCTGCGATCCTCGACCACGAGAGCGCCCAGATCCACCAGGCACACTTGCTGTGCGCAGCGTATGAGGGGCCGCTGGAAGGTGGCGACGCCGAGTTCCTCGGCCCGCGCTGGGAGGCCCACGCCGAGGCGCTCGTCTCCGCCGGACTGTTGCGCAAGCGTGTAAGCGGGCGCGACGCCGGTGACGCGGGGACGAATCGAAACAGCGGGGGCGGGCGGGAAATGTACGTGTTGCGCCGTCCTGACGACTATCCAGCCGCGAAGGTCTCGCTGCGCTCCTCTTCGCCCGACAGCTTCGCGATCGTGGACGTGTCATCCGGTGAGCTGCTCGGACAAACGGAGGCCGCGCGTGCGCACTCCACCATCCACGATGGCGCGATCTATCTCCATCAGGGCCGCTCCTATGAGGTGCGCGAACTAGATCTGGAGCATCGCCGTGCACTGGTAGCGCCGTTCGAGGGCGATTGGTACACGCAACCGAAGCGCGAGACCGACACCAACATCGAGCGCCTGCTCGACCGTCGTGAAGTGCTTGGCGTGACGCTTTCCTTTGGCGAGGTATCGGTTACGGAGACCGTCCTTGGCTACCAGCGCAAGCGTCTCGCCGACCATGCTCAGGTGGATCTTGTGATGCTCGACCTGCCGCAGACATCGTTCTCGACACAGGCCCTGTGGTTCGAGCTGGACGGAGCCACGCTTACAGGCCTCGCCGGGGGAGCGCCCGCGAGCGACGAAAGGTCTGGGCGAGGTGACCATCGCGAGGCGCTCGTCAGCGACGGGACCATCCCGATGGACACCCTGCTCGGCTCCCTGCACGCCACCGAGCACGCCCAGATCGCGGTGCTTCCGCTGATCGCCATGTGCGACCGCTGGGACATCGGCGGGCTGTCGACCAACGCGCATCCTCAGACTGGCGGTCCCACGATCTTCATCTACGACGGTCACCCCGGCGGCATCGGGATAACGCGCCTGGCCTATCAGCGCTTCGAGGAGTTGTGCCGGGACGCTCATCGACTGATCGCTGAGTGCCCCTGCAACAGCGGCTGCCCCTCATGCGTGCAGTCGCCGAAGTGCGGCAACCTCAACGAACCGCTGTCAAAGCCGGGAGCCTCAGCCGTGCTGAAAGCAATGCTGGCGTAACAGCTCATTTGAATAGTCCGTTTACACCCCCTTTGTGCAAACACATGGATAAAGGTTAGGTACCTAAGTAATCTCTTAGCTCCACACCGAAGGGGTATGAAGCGTGCAGCTACATTTGAAGGACCCGGCTGAGCCCGCACCGAGCCGGTCGGGAGTGCTGCTCGACCTCGACCACGACACGCCACGGCCACCACCACGGCTACGGTTACGCGCGGTTGCCAAGTGCAATCTTCTTCAGGTCGATCGTGGCGTCGTACAACTTGGCGTCGACTCCTTCCTCCAGTGCCACCTCGCGCAACGGGCGTCCGGAGTCGGTCGCCTTTTTGACGATCGCGGCGGCCTTGTCGTAGCCGATCGCGCCGTTGAGCGCGGTGGCGACCGCCAGCGTGGCTCCGGCGGAGGCTTCACAGCCTGCCTTGTTGACCTGGATGCCGTCGACGCACTTCTCGGCGAACACGCGCGAAGCACTTGTGAGCAGGCGCAAAGACTGCAGGAGGTTGCGCGCGATCAGGGGTATACGGACGTTGAGCTCGAACTGGCCCTGCATCCCGCCGACGGTGATCGCGGTGTCGTTGCCGATCACCTGCGCGGAGACCTGCAGCACGACCTCGGGGATCACGGGGTTGACCTTGCCTGGCATGATCGAGGAGCCCTTTTGCAGCTCTGGCAAAAGCAGCTCGCCGATGCCGGCGCGCGGGCCCGAGCCCATCAGCGCGATGTCGCCGGCGATCTTCGTCAATGACACGGCGACCACCTTGAGCGCACCGGAGAGCTCGACGAGCGCGTCGCGATTGGCCTGCGCCTCGAAGGGATCCAATGGCGCTGAAATCTGCTTGAGCCCCGACTCGCGCTTGAGCCGCGCGCGCACCTTCTCGGCAAAGCGCGGGTGCGTGTTGAGACCGGTGCCGGTGGCGGTGCCGCCAAGCGGGATCTGGCCGACGTGCACGAGCGCACTGCTGACACGCTCCTGTGCGAGCGCCATCTGGGCGGCGTAGCCGGCGAACTCCTGGCCGAGGGTGACGGGCACCGCGTCCATCAGATGGGTGCGCCCGGACTTGACCACACCGGAGAAGCGCTTGGCCTTGATGGCGAACGAGCGCTCCAGCAGCTTGAGCGCGGGCAGCAGCTCGTTCTGGGCGACGTCGAGCGCAGCGAGGTGCACGGCGGAGGGAAACACGTCGTTGGAGGACTGGCCCATGTTGACGTGGTCGTTGGCGTGCACGCTCTCGCCGGCAAGCGTGGCGATCACCTCGTTGGCGTTCATGTTGGTGGAGGTGCCCGAGCCGGTTTGGAACACGTCGATCGGGAACTGCGCGTCGTGCTTGCCCGCTGCGATCTCGCCGGCCGCCCTCTCGATGCGCGCGGCGCGGCGCTTGTCGAGCAGGCCCAGCTCGCCGTTGACGGCGGCGGCGGCGCCCTTCACGCGGGCAAGCCAGCGCACGACGGACACCGGCACCGTCTCGCCGGAGATCGGGAAGTTTGCGACTGCCTTGGCGGTCTCCCCGCCCCAGAGCTGCTTGTCGATCATCGGTTCTCCTCGCATAGGTGGGCGCGTCAGTATCTCATCCGCAGAAGGCCACGAGCTCCCGTGCAACACCCACCGGGTCGTCATAGGTCATCAGAAAGCCCGTTCCGGCAAGCACACGCAACTGCCCATGCGGCAACAGTTGCAGCGTCTCTTCCGCGCCGGCCAGCGGATGCACCGGATCGTTGTCGGCCCAGAGCAGCAGCACCGGCATGTCGAGCTTGGGGTAGAGCTCCAGCAGCTGCGTCTGGGCGCCACGCGGCCAGCGCCGCGCGCACTTGGCCCACGAGCGTGCGAGATTCGGATTCCCCGGAACGTCGCCAAATGCGTGGCGCATCAGATCTCCCGCCTCGGGCGCGTGACGCTCGGACATACGCATGCCGAGCTCGGGTGTGAACACCAGTTTGGTGGCGTGGCTGAGCACGCGATCCATGCCCGGGAGCGAGCCGCCGAGCGTGGCCAGCCGCCACGCTTCGCGCCTGCGCACGTACTCGACCGGTCGGTGCAGGCGGTTGGGCATCAGCACGAGGCGACTGGGCTTCAGCGCTCCGCACATGACTGCGTGCATGAGGATCTCGGCGCCCGCGTCGTGACCCGCGAGGAGCGGCTCAGGGCCGAGCACGTCCGCCGCAAAGCCGCTCATCACCTCGGCAAACCAGTCAATCGTGTAGGGGTGGTGCGGACGGTCCTCGGAGTCGCCGTGCAGAGGAAGGTCGGGGATCACGACCCGGTGGCGTTCCGCGAGGCGCTCGACGACCGGCTCCCACTCGCGATAGGACAGCAGACCGCAGTGAAGCAACGCGAGTGGCGGACCGGCGCCGACCTCGCGGTAGGCAACCCTGGCACCGTCGTGGTGGTGGTAGAGGCGAAGCCGCATTGGGGGTGTCTCGCGCGCGGGCACGACCCTCATCGTATGGAGGGACAGAACGTTCATCGCCACACGGAGGGGTGTGCGCCCGCGTGGCGGCTCGCATCGCGCTGTGTGGCGGTGTGCCTGTTGGCGCATGGAACGTCGTCCCGCACGGCCGCGCTCCTGCCCGTGCAGGCGATATCCCAGAATGCAGCGCAGCTTGCGCGGCTTGCGAGCGGGCTCGTCAAAGCTCACCATTGCTGCAGATGAGCGTGATCCGCACGAATGCCGCAGCTGCCCTGCTCGGCGTGAGCTCCAACACCCTGCGCAGTTGGGAGAGCCGCTTTGGCTACCCCAAGCCACAGCGCACCGAGGGTGGCCATCGTCAGTTCGACCTCGCCGAGATCGAGGTACTGAGACAGGCATACGCTGAGACCCAGGACATCGCCTCGGCGATCTCGGTAGCGCGCGAGCGTGGCGAGGGTCCATCGACCCCCATACGCCTATCGGCCGTGTTCTCCGAGTTCAGCGAGGAGAAGGCCGATCGCCTGATGGAGGAGAGCATGGCGGTGCGCTCGGTCGAACGGACCGTTGAGATGGTGCTGTTGCCGGCCGTGGAGGCGATGGCCCCTGATGACCCGACGCTCTCCCGCGCTCCAAGGCCTCTCAGCGATGGAGCGGACCCAGGCAAAGGGCCGGCAAGCTCGCCCGAGTACTGCTTTGCCTGGCGCTACGCCACCGGCTGGCTGGCAGCCGCTCAGCGCGTGGCACCGCCATCCACCCGCGATGAGGGCGTCTTGATCTTCGACGCCAGCCAGAGCATGGACATGGACGGCCTATATGTGCAGGCCTTGGAGCTCTTCCTCAGGCGTACGGGTATGCGCGTGTTGACCCTGCCGGTCGACCTGGACAGCACCCGCGTTGGCAGCGCGCTGCGTGCGTTGCGCCCGCAGGCGATGGTCCTGGGCGGGCACTGCGCATCGCTGGACGCCGTCGGGCGGCTCGTGTACGCGACGCGCCAGAGCGGCGGCGATCTACAGGTGCTCGACTACCGAGGAGCGCTGCCCGAGACCGGAGCGAGCACCGTCGCGCGCATCGGCCCGGGGCCCGCCGACGCGGTACGCATGTTGCGCGAGCGATTGATCGACACTGCGCCAGCGACGCCAGCGAGATCATCTGTCGCGGCGCACGCCTCTTGAAGAGAGCGATATTCAGGTGACGCCGAACAAGCGTACGGAGTCACCGTCGCTATTTTAGATTCGAGCTTGGAATTGGATCCAACAGACGCAAGATCAGACTTATAACCTCTAGGTTATAAGTCGGGACCGCCCACAACATATGACCTCAGGGCGCCCGTCAGCTTGGAAACAAGGGGTCCTGCCTTCCTACCTGCCCTCGGCAAACAGCCGATCGACCCACCCCACCTACAATGGGCCGCCCAATGGCTGCCCCTAGAAATCGACTGGTGCCCCCGCGCGAGGTGGATGCGCGCCAGGAGCTGCCCGAGCTCGAGCAAGAAGTGCTGGAGCGTTGGCGCGAGCGCGACGTGTTCGGTGAGTCGCTGCGCAACCGCGACGGGGCCGAGCAGTGGGTGTTCTACGAGGGGCCCCCCACCGCCAACGGCCGGCCCGGCTCCCACCACGTGCTCTCGCGCGTGTTCAAGGACATCTATCCGCGCTACAAGACTATGCGCGGCTATCGCGTGGAGCGCAAGGGCGGCTGGGATTGCCACGGGCTGCCCGTCGAGATCGCCGTCGAACAGAAGCTCGGGATCACGAGCAAGACCGAGATCGAGCAGTACGGGATCAAGGAGTTCAACGAAGAGTGCCGCAACTCCGTGTTCGAGTACCTGGAGGAGTGGGACCGCCTGACCGAGCGGATCGGCTTCTGGGTGGATCTCGAGCACGCCTACAGGACGTTGGACGAGAGCTACATCGAGTCGGTCTGGTGGGCGCTGAAGACGATCAGCGACAAGGGGCTGCTGTACGAGGGGCACAAGGTCGTGCCCTACTGCTACCGCTGCGGTACGGCGCTCTCCTCGCACGAGGTGGCGTTGGGGTACAAGGACGTGGTCGATCCTTCGGTGTATGTGCGCCTGCCGGTGCATTTCCCCGCGGCCGGCATCGCCGACACGACTGCGCAGCAACTCGGTAGTCAGGTTGGCACCCAGGGCAGCGAGGCAGATCGAAAGTCGCCTCTACGCGAAGGCGACTCGCTGCTGATCTGGACGACGACGCCGTGGACGCTGCCTGGAAACGTCGCGGTGGCGGTGGGTCCGGACATCGAATACGTGCGCGCGAAGGTGGGCGAAGAGACACTGATCGTGGCCGAGGCGCTGGTCGGGCGGGTACTCGGCGAAGACGCGGAGATCCTCGACCGTTTCCCCGGTCGCGACCTGATCGGCGAGCGCAACAACGGCGTGTACAGCGGCCCGACGTATGAGGGCCCGATCTTCAACACAGCTGAGCCCGGCGGCTTCCCCATCATCGCCGGCGACTTCGTGACGACCGAGGACGGCACCGGCCTTGTGCACATCGCGCCCGCCTTTGGCGAGGACGACTTCAACGTGGCGCTCGCGAGCGGGATGTTCGACCAGACCCGCCCCGGCACGCTGTTCAATCCCGTCAAGCCGGACGGGACTTACGACCAGCGGGTGCGCAGCCACAACGGGCGCTCCTACGAGGGCCGCACTGTCAAGGACCCCACCCTCACCGAGGAGCTGATCGCGGACCTCGACGCGCGCGGCCTCTTGTTCAAGCGCACCGACTACGAGCACTCCTACCCCCACTGCTGGCGCTGCGACACGCCGCTGATCTACTACGCGAAGCCCTCCTGGTACATCGCCACCTCGAAGCTCCGCGAGCGCATGATGGCCGCCAACGAGACGATCAACTGGTACCCGCCGCACATCAAGCACGGCCGCTTCGGCGACTGGTTGTCCAACAACGTCGACTGGGCCCTCTCGCGCGAGCGCTACTGGGGGACACCGTTGCCGGTGTGGCGCTGCGAGGCCGGGCACACGCTGACGATCGGGTCGTTCACCGAGCTGGAGCAGCTTTCTGGCACGACCCTGAAAGATCACCACAGGCCCTATGTAGATGAAGTGGTGCTCCCGTGTACCCACGAGCACGACCCTCTATCCATCCCATCGACAAACGGCGAGTCACACGAGCAGCCGGGCGCGTCGAAGGGCGCTGTGTGCGGCAGGCCGATGAAGCGAGTACCTGAGGTCATCGACGTGTGGTTCGACTCCGGCTCGATGCCCTTCGCCCAGCACCACTATCCCCACGAGAACGAACAACAATTCCAAAAAGAATTCCCCGCGGACTTCATCTGCGAGGCACTCGACCAGACGCGCGGCTGGTTCTACTCGCTGTTGGCTGTTTCCACACTCCTGTTCGACAAGTCCTCCTACGAGAACGTGGTCTGCCTGGGCCTGATCCTCGATGCGGACGGACAGAAGATGTCGAAGTCCAAGGGTAATACCGTCGAGCCGTGGCAGGTGCTGGACAAGTACGGCGCCGACGCGTTCCGCTGGTACTTCTTCACCTCCAAGCAGCCGTGGGACGGTTACCGCTTCTCTGAGGAGGCAATCGGCGAGGGCGTGCGCCTGTTCCTCAAGCAACTGTGGAGCACTTATTTCTTTTACACGCTTTACGCAAATGCAAATGCGGATGTGCTTGCCGCCAATGCTGGCGCGAATTTCGATCCCTTGCCAAGCCCACAAGGGATCGAGTCGATTGGGGCTGAGGAAGCCGGCGCGACGGGAAGTGAGGCGATCGGGAGCGGAAGTTCGCCCGACTCCGTAGGAGATCTGGATCACTGGGCGCTGTCACGCGTGGCAGGAACTGCCGCGGTGGTGGCCGAGCGTTTGGACGCCTATGACGCGACGACTGCCGGGAGAGCGATATCCCTGCTGGTCGACGACCTATCGAACTGGTACGTACGCCGCTCGCGCCGGCGCTTCTGGGATGGCGACGCAGGGGCATTCGCGACCTTGCGTGAGTGCCTGCTGACCGTCTCCAAGCTACTTGCTCCCTTCTGCCCGTTCGTGGCCGATGAGATCTACGACAACCTCGACGGCACGCTTGCGAGCGTGCACCTGTGCGACTTCCCCGTGGGCGATGCCCTGCCGGCGCGCGACGAGTCGCTGGAGCAGGCGATGGCGATCGCGCGCGAGACCGTGCGTCTCGGCTTGGGCGCCAGGGCGCAGGCGAAGATCAAGGTGCGCCAGCCTTTGGCGGAGGCGGTTGTCGTGGCCGACGGCCGCGAGCGCGAGGCGATCGAGCGCCTGGTGGAGATCGTGCGCGAGGAGCTCAACGTGCGCCAGGTGCGCTTCGTGGAGGCGGCGGACGAGCTGGGCGAGTACGAGCTCAAGGCCAACTACCGCACTTTGGGTCCACTGTTCGGCAAAGACATGCCGCTCGCAGCCAAGGCGCTTGCGGCGCTCGACCCGGCTCGCGTAGCGGCGGCTGTGCGCGGCGGCCCCGCTGGCGGGAGGAGCGGCAGTATCGGAATCGCGGTCGGCGATCGCGAGCACACGCTCACCGAGCAGGACGTGATCCTCACGATGAAGGCACCCAAGGGCTACTCGGTCGAGCGCGAGGGCGCGCATGCCGTGGCGCTCGACTTGACGATCGACGACTCGCTGCTGCGCGAGGGGCGCTCGCGCGAGATCGTGCACGCCGTGCAGAACGCTCGCAAGAGCGCGGGCCTCGAGGTCGAGGATCGGATCAAGCTGATCCTTGGTGGCGACCCCGCCCTGCTGGACGCCGCCCGCAAGCACGAGCCCTACGTGAGCGGCGAGACGCTAGCGGTGAGCCTGGTCCTGGGCGACGGCGACGCCGCCGCGATGGACTACCGCGAGCAGACCGAGATCGAAGACCTCAGCCTCGAGATCCGTCTCAGCAGATCAGACCGTGCAAGCCTCTGAGAGGGTCGAGTATCAAGTGATACAAGGACGCAGGACCCGCAGTGTGCTTTGCACACAAGGGTCCCGCAGTGTGCTTTGCACACAAGGGTCCGAGGACGCCGTAGCACGCCGATAATCGGCCCTCTCAGCTACGCCGCCGCAAGCACCGAGTCAAGCTCGGACTCGAGCTTCTTCTTGGGGTAGGCCCCGACGACCGTCTTGACGGCCTGACCGCCCTTGAACAGGATCATCGTCGGGATCGACAGCACCTGGAAGCTGGCTGCGGTCTGCTGGTTCTCATCGACGTTCAGCTTGACGATGCGCAGATCCTCGCGCTCGGAGGCGATCTCCTCCAGGACGGGGCCGACCACGCGGCAAGGCCCGCACCAGGGAGCCCAGAAGTCGACGAGCACGGGCTTCTCCGACTCGACGACCTCAGCCTGGAAGTTGGCGTCGGTGACTTCGTTGAGGGTGCCTGCCATGGGAATCTCCTAATCGAGGGGGCGCTATACAAAATGAAGTATACAACGAAAAGGTCTCTAATCGACCTTGATCGTGAACCCTTCCCAGCTACCCACGATCGGCGGGTGCAAGCCCGTGAGCGCTGCGAACAGGTGCGGCGAGACAAACACCTCGATCAACGCGGCGAGCACGAGCACCGGCAGCGCGATCGCGACCGTCACGACGGTCGCCGCGAGTAGCTGGTCCCACTCTCCCCTGCGGCTGGCGATGATCCAAGCGGCAAGCGGCAGAAACAGTGCCATCAGCTCGGGGATCGCGTGCGGCAGCACCCCAAGCAGCAGCAGCGCCGGCGAGACCTTCATGAAATTGGCGACCCCGGCGAGCGTATGTCCGAGCACGTAGGCCTGGGCCGACAGCGAGAAGGTGGTGGCGCACACCACGAAGGCGATCGCGATGCGCCCGCCGTGCTCGTGCACCCACAGGGAGACGCCGCTCTTGCCCTCGGCCTGCAGCGGCAGCGAGCTGCCGGCGATGAAGCCCGCGACGCAGGCAGCGGCGTGCAGCGCCAGCACGAGCAGGTTGTGGGAGACAACCGCTACGACGTCGCCGAGATCGCCCACCGCGAAGGGAGGCTGCAATTCGATCGGCTGAACGTAGTTGGTGAACAGCTCGGAGATGACCAGCACCGCCATCAGCAGGCAGACAGCAGCCAGCAGCGATCCAGCCATCCAACTGCGGAGCACTGGTAGCGGCCGACGCTGCCAGGTACGCAGCGTCGTACGAGTACGACGAATGCCGTGGTAGAGCGCGTATGAGGAGGCGTCCACGGTCTTTCTATCGGCCACCGCGCATGTCCACGTGAGCCGGGGAGCGCGTGCCGAGGTTTCGCGGCAACGCCGACTCGCTCGGCGTAGACGTCAGCTACGCGTAGAGGTGTGCGGCTCTTGGGGCGCCGCATGTACCTCGCTCTGCGCCGCCGCGCGCGACGGTGACGGCGGCTGGCGTCCGAAGCGCAGGCGTGGCACCAGCCACATCGCCTCCGCTGCGATCCACCAGGACATCTTGCTCTGGCCGAGCTCGCGGTCCTTGAAGACGATCGGCACCTCGACCACCTCGAAGCCGGCACGCGAAGCGCGATAGGTGAGCTCCACCTGGAAGGCGTAGCCCTGCGAGCGCACACTGTCGAAGTGGATCGCTTCGAGCACCTCGCGCTTGAAGCACTTGAAGCCGCCGGTGAGATCCTTCACGTGCAGACCGAGCACCCAGCGCGCGTAGGTGGAGCCGCCCTGGCTGATGAAACGCCGCAACAGGCTCCAATCGATCACGCCGCCGCCGGGAACGTAGCGCGAGCCGAGCGCCAGATCGGCGCCGGAGCGCACCGTCGCCAGCAGACGCGAGAGATCGGCCGGATCGTGGGAGAAGTCGGAGTCCATCTCCATCACGTAGGCAGCACCGTGGTCGAGCGCATAGGCGAATCCCGCCAAGTAGGCGGGGCCGATGCCGTTCTTCTCGGTGCGGTGCAGCACCTCGACCTGCTCGTGCTCAGCCGAGAGCCGGTCGGCGATCCTGCCCGTGCCGTCGGGCGAGCCGTCGTCGACTATCAGCACCTTGTAAGCATCGTTGTTTGCCCCCGACAGCACCTCGCCGGCCGCCGCCACGATCGCCACGATGTTCTCGGCCTCGTTGTAGGTCGGCAGGATCAGCCAGGGGACGTCGCGCTCGGCATGTGGATCGGCGGGACTCACGGATGCGTACCCTAAAGCGTGGCAGGTGGCGATGCGCCTCCCGGCGAAACACACTGCCTGGCGCGGGATGCGCCTCAAGCCCATGATTCCGAGGCCATTCATTGCGGTTGCGGCCGTCTCGCTCCTCATCGCCCTGCCGTGGGCAGGCACAGCGTGGGCGGACACGCCCCAACAGAGTGTGAGCGCCACCGAGCTGAGCAGCTACATAACGTCTGTCGCGCGCGCCTGGGAGCCATATACGACAGCCGACGGGCGCGTTGCCGACCCGCTCGATCCTGCCGACACGGGCGACAACTATGGCGTGATCCTGCTCGCCGACGTGATGCTCAAGCAGGCCAAGCTGGGCGACGACAGCGGCCTGGAAAACGCCGGTGCGCGCATCCTCGGCTCGGCCTTGACACTGCCGATCCCCAACGATCCGTTCAACCTGCTGGCAATCGCCGCCGTGATCCACGACGGAGAGCAGGGCCTGTTCCCCGCGCGCGTGTGGGAAACGCTGCAGGCGCCGCTTGCGTGGCGCGCCGGACAGATCGGACCGCCTACGGAAAGCAGCTGCCTCACCGAGCCAGGCTGTTACGGCAACTGGCGTCTGGTGTGGGCGGCCGGCGCTGCGCTGCTGCTGAGCGACCACGTCGAAGGCGAGCCGGAATCGCTGTCGGTCACGCCCGCCGGCGTGCGCGCACAGATCCGCACCAACCTCGAGTTGGCCGTTACACATGCCGGCACACCGCTTCAGAGCCTTGCCGGCGGCGAACTGCGCGCCCACGCCAAGCCCGGGGCTCCCGTCGCACTCACGAGCGCACCGGCGGGAGGAATCGCGCGCGAGCTCTCAGATCCAGGCGCGGAGCCAGTCTCCTACGAGTTGTTCTCGACGTTCATGCTGGAGAGCATCGGCGAAAGCGATCCGCAAGCGATCGGGCCGGCGGTCTCGAAACTGCGCCGTCAGGCCGACCGCTATGCGCTGGAGATGATGGCCCCAGACGGCCAGCTCTCGCTCTCGGGCCGCTCGCTCGACCAGTCATGGGTACAGGCCGCCGCCGCCGCGCTCGGCGCCAGGCGCGCAGCGATTGAACCAGCCAACGCCGCCGCGTGGCGTTCGTATACCCAGCGCGCGGTCTCCTATCTGCAAGCCGCTTACCCGCTCCAGCCCAGTGGTCTGTTGCCGATCGTCCCCGGCCTCGGCTTCGATTGGAGCCCTTCGATCATGGACGGCTACGCCGCGTTGAACCAATACGAGGGCCTGACGCTGTGGCTGCTCTCCGACGCACTGGTCAAGTGGCCAGCGAGCGGTGCTTCGCAGGCACCACTGCCTGCCGATAACCGCGAACTACTCGTCGACGACCTTGCCTCCAGCGGCCTCGTATGGGGCCGGTCGGGGAGCGTCTGGTGGCAGCTCGCCGGACGCGCCACGAGCAGTGACCCGCGCGCCGCGCAGGGCCTTGTCGCGGTGAAGTCGAACGAGGCCTCCGGCTGGCATGATCTGCTGGCGCTGCGTCCGATCCATGGCAAGACATCGAGCACGTGGATGCTCACGTACGCCAACGGCACAGTCGCAACTCCCACTTTCACGGGCGTGCACGGCACCGGTCGCAGAGTGCTGCTGCTCGGCCGCTACAGAGCCGTGGGCGGTCACGTGCTAGGACGCGTCAGCTGGACGCTGAGCGCCACCGCGGCAGGGGTCGAGCTGGGCATGAGCATGCCCGCCAAGACAACACTGCACACCACCGTCTGGCTCACCCCAGAGCACCAGCACCTTGCCGCCCCCGGGGCCACGATCACGCACGGCACCTGCACCGTGACCGCCTCTGGTGGCGCGTGCCCGGTGACGATCTACTGGCGTGACCGACGCACAGCGACACTTGAAGTAAGCGCGTGGGCCTAGCCGCCGATCACTACGGCAACGAACTCATCACTACGTCAAGAATCGCAACAAAGCGTTCCAACGTCTTACTTTCGAAAACCTTCCCCACAACTGGTGCGACTATCCGCTTGAGCATTGCTGAGCTGGTTCGGCGGACTCAGAAGACCTTCGGGATCGATTTCTGGATGCTGCGGTGCAGTTCGCGCGCGACCACGTACAGCGCCGGGCGCGCCGCGCCGTTGGACTTGATGAGGCCGGCGTCCCAGGTCGCCTTCCTGGCCGCCTTGGCTGTCGGATTGCCCGGCGAGCGCCAGTGGTAGTAGTAGATTCGGGTGATCCTGGGGCTTAGCGTTGCGAGTTTGAAGATGTTTTCGGCGGCCCTGGCCGCGAACGCTTCGCCGTGGTCGATCAGCTTGCCTTTGAAGCGCCACCAGACGACTCCACCGATCTCGCTGAACCACACCTGCCCGCGCGTCGCCGCGAGGAAGTTTTCGATCAACGCGGGACTGTCGGTGCTGACGCTGCTGTAAGGGTTGAAGGGCCAGATCTTCGGATAGGGATGGGCGCGTTCGAGGAATGAGCCGATCCAAGCCTCGACGTTGCCATCGGAGTCGAGGATGTCCGGCGCCGTGATCTCACAGCCGCGGCAGTTGGCGGCAAGCGCGTTGTAGTACTCGGCCGCAAGCCAAGGGTGGTGGGCCGTAGGCTGCGTGGCGTGGGTCGCCTCGTCCCAGGGCACGAACTCCGTCACCCAGGGGAACAGCTTGCGAAAACGCTTGAAGGCATTCAAGAACTGACCGGGGCTCGGTGCCGGGCCGTTGTTGTCGGCGTGCTGAAAAGTGATCAGCGGAGTGATGTGGTAGGCGTGCTTGACGGCGTCGAGCCAAGCGGTGACCTGCGCGAGGTCGCGCTTGTTGAGCGCCGCGTTCCAAGGTACGACGTCGCGCGCGAGGTGTACGCCGAGCTCGGACACGCGCGGGTCGGAGAAGGTGCTCGGTTCGTAGTCGGAGAGCCCGAAGCGGTAGGACACGCTGGCCTTGGTGCCCCTTGAAGCAGTGCTCTTGGCGGCGGTGGCAACCGCCGCGAGCAGACCCCCGAGAGCCAAGCACGCCAGCAGTGCCGCAAGGCGGCGTGTGGCACGAGTGGGAAGCATTCGCCTGGTTATCATAGGCACGGATGAGCTGGTGGCGCGCCACTCTGTCGGCGGGCCTGCTCGTCGTGGGACTTCAAATCTTGACGGTGGGGTCGGCCGGTGCCGCGGCGGCTCCCAAACCCTCCCTCCCACGCAACGCGCGCGCGACGCTCGTTCAGCGCTCACCGTTTGGGCTGTCGCTCGAGTATCCACTGATGGAGAAGGCGCTCGGCCCGGGGGCATGCCCCAGCCCGGCGCTGGTGGCGGCTTTGCGCGAGCTCGGCTCTCCTTCGCTGCGCATCGGTGGCGACTCGCAGGACCTTGCCGGACCCACGGCCGCCTACCGCTACTTCATATCCCCCTCCTTCTGGAGGACGCTCGGCTGTTTGGCACGCCAGAGCGGAGTGCAGATCACCGTCGGGCTCAACTTCGCGACGAGTCAGCTTGCGGACGAGCTCACGACGATTGCCGAGGCGAAGCAGGCGATCCCGGCCTCGCAGCTCAGCTTCTCGCTCGGCAACGAGCCCGACCTATACGGGATCAGCCACATCTTTCCCGACGAACCGGGAGTCGATATCCCCGCTTTTCGTCCGTCGCCCTGGACGGCGGCGCAGTACGCAAACGAATGGCAGAGCCGTCGGGCGATGCTCGGTCAGATACGGATCGAGGGTCCCGACCTCGCCGGCATCGGCTGGGACACGGCGATCGGCCCGATGCTGCGCAGCGACCCACCGGACGTGTTGGACGTGCACGCCTATCCGACCTCCGCCTGTGGGGCGCCGCTGACCACGGCCGCCCGTCTGCTCACCGAGCACGCGAGCGTTGGGCTGGTCGAAAAGTACGACTGGCTGTTGAACCTCGCGCATACCCTGCGCAGGCCGGCGGTCGTCTCCGAGAGCAACAGCGCTTCCTGCGGTGGCAAGCCGGGCGTGTCGAACACGCCCGTGGCAGGCGTGTGGGCGGCACGCTATGTGGTGGCCGCGCTGCTCGGCGGCTTCCAGCAGGTGCGCTTCCACTCTGCCGGCGGCAGCTACGACCCGCTCGTGTTCAACCCGAACGGCACCGTCACGCTGCAGCCGCTCGGACAGGCGCTGCTGTTCCTGCACCGCTGGATACCGCTGGGCAGCCGCATAGAACCGGCCGCGCGCCAGCCCGGCCTGCTCGCCGCGACAGTGTCCGAAGGGGTAAGCGCGAACACGGCCGGAGACAGGAAAGCCGGCGCACACCTGAGCGTAATCGTCAGCTCCTTCTCTTCAAAGATGCTCTCCTACGAAGTCGAAGTGCCCGATGGGGCGCGACGCATCGGCACAGACACGCTCACGACGACACACCCCGGCGAAGCGAGGGCGTCGGTGGCGGTTCATGCTCACAGAGCACGCCTGATGCTTGCACCGGACACAGTCGTCGCGATCCGGTTGAAGTAGTGTCGCGCAGCGCTTTTCCTCAGCCGATCTGCGACTGGGTGACTCACCGGACGCTCGGACCCAAGCGTTAGCTCGTGGCCGGAGAGCTGCCCAACACAACGATCGCCGAAGCGCTGGAAGAGCTCGGCGACCTGTACGAGCTCGACGGCGCGATCGTGCACCGCGTGCTTGCCTATCGCAACGCCGCACGCGCGGTGCGCGAGGCGCCGGTGTCGGTGGCTGAGCTGGCGCGCGCTGGCCGCGTTACCGAGCTGGCTGGCATCGGCGCGACGCTCGAGCAGAAGATCCTCGCGCTGCTCGACACGGGCACGATTCCGGCGGCGGAGAAGCTGCGCGCGAAGGTTCCCCCCGGGCTGATCGCGATCGTGCGCCTGCCCGGCCTTGGGCCCAAGCGCGCGCGCCTGCTGCACGCACGGCTCGGCATCGACTCGCTCGATTCGCTGCGCGAAGCGGCGCTCGCCGGGAAGCTGCGGACCGTGAAGGGACTCGGTGCGAAGTTCGAGGCAAACGTGATCGAAGCGCTGGAGCGAACGCCCACGGATGCGGGTGCCGAGCAACGTGTGAAGCGGCTGTTGCTGCCCGATGCTCTGGAGCTGGGTCAAGCGCTCGCCGAGGGTCTGATAGAGCGTGAAGACGGTGCACGATCTACAGCGTCACGCAACCGCTCGGTTGCATATGACTCCGTTTCCAGGCAAGCCGATGGCGACGTCGTGAGCGGCTGCACAGGCGCAGGCGCACAGGTGCTGATAGCCGGCTCGGCCAGGCGTATGGCCGACAGCGTCAAGGACATCGACCTGATCGCGGTTACGCGCAAACCCGTGACGCTCGCCAGGAGCCTGGCCGCGCTGGCAGAGATCGAGAGCGTCAGCTCCGCCGGCAGGAGCGGAGCAAAGGCGCGCACCCACTCAGGCGTAAGCGTCGATCTTCGTATCGCCAAGCCCGGCCAGCTCGGCAATCTGCTGCAGCACTTCACCGGCTCGGGCAAGCACAACGCGGCTCTGCGCGAAATGGCGGTGCGCAAGGGCTTGCACGTGTCCGAGTACGGAGTCGGAGACGACGCGACCGGGACTACGAGCACCCATGCAAGCGAGCAGGAGGTGTATGCGCGGCTTGGCCTGGATTACATCGAGCCTGAGTTGCGGGAGGACCGCGGCGAGCTTACCGCCGCAGCCCAACACGAGCTCCCCAAGCTGATCGCGCTTGGCGACATCAAGGGCGATCTGCACTGTCACACCGTCGCCTCCGACGGGCGCAACACGATCGAGGAGATGGCACTTGCTGCTCGCACCCGCGGCTACGAGTACGTGGCGATCACCGACCATTCGGCTTCGCATGGGTTTGGCAACGACGTATCCCCCGAAGAGCTGCGTCTGCAAATCGAGCATGTGCGCGAAGCCGACTCGAGCATCGAGGGGATCAGGGTCCTGGCCGGCAGCGAGGTGAACATCCTGCCCGACGGCTCGCTCGACTACGAGGACGAGCTATTGCGAGAGCTGGACTGGGTGATCGCCAGTGCGCACAGCGCCTTCGGCATGAGCGAACAGAAGATGACCGAGCGCATGGTTGCGGCGATGGAGCACCCACTGGTGGACGCGATCGGACATCCGACGGGGCGCCTGATCGAGCGACGCGAACCCTATGCGCTTGACATGCACGCGCTGATCGACGCCTCCGTGCGTACCGGCACGATGCTCGAGATCAACGCCAACCCCAACCGCCGCGATCTGAACGACGTTCACGCCCGCGCCGCCGCGCGGGCGGGCGCCACGATCGTCATCGATTCCGACGCCCACGGCGTCGAGCGCTTCGCGGTGATGCGCTGGGGCTTGGCGACCGCGCGTCGCGCGTGGCTGACGGCAGCCGACGTCGCCAATACACGCTCGTGGGAGCAACTCAGCGAATTGCGCAAGCCTGCGCGCGCCCCGTAGGGATTACAGTCCTCACAACGATCCTCGGCCATCGCCAATCAATTCCTGGCTGGGGTCGCATGAGATACTTCGCTGTAGTAATGCGGACTATGAAACGGACAGTAGAGTTCGACCTTCGCGGATCTGGGATTGAGGCGTAACACCCACACTCCCGTCCCGTCACTCAGGATTGCGCATGTGGGCGGCAAGCCTCGCAATATCGCCTGATGAACGAGCGCCACGACGGCCGTGCTCGTGCCCACAAGAGCCGGTTCGGCTGACGGTGACATTTTGGCAATCTTAAAAAGAGGGAGAAGACCTTCGAGCCCGAAGTCCGGTCCCTCGGTCTGGTTGAGGCTGACTACGACGACATCGACCCCCTCATTTTTCAGCGTGCCCAGGAGACCCGGAACATCACCATCGCGCTGCGGGCCTGCTACCAGAAATCCCGCATTCGAATACAGTACGATCCGGTCCGGATAAGCCTCGGTACTTGGGGGAGATCCGACAAGCTTGACTTCCACCGGTTTCCCCACGCCGAAGGTGCTCGCCAGAGTGTTAGCCACCACGGCCAGTACAAGCGCGCCGGTCGCCAAGAGCCGCGGGACACGCGACAGGTGAACGATCCAACCGGTGCCGATCACAGCCAGATATGGCATCAGCGGCATGTCGTAGCGAATATCGTGATGAGGTGTCAAGGTGATTGCCAACCAGGCGATGAGACCCCCTATCAGGAACTCCAGACGCGGCCCCCTGAGTTCCTCTCGATGCACGACCGCGAACACAGTCCAAAGCGTGCCGCAGAGAGCGAGCACGAACATCGGGGCAAACAGTTGCGAATTGAGCGTACTCCAGAAATACCAGAGAAGATTTGTTACAGACAGCGTCGGCGGCTGATTACCCGCTACAGCGCCCGATTCTGTTCCCGCAAGTTTTGTGATTGTGGAAAGCTCGGAGAGATGGTCGATGTACCAAGGTGCTCCGATCACCAGCGCAACGGCGGCAAAGACGGCCAGACCACGCCAGTGTCGCCATCCGCCGCGAGCTAGGGCAACGAGCACTATTCCCGCGAGGAAGAACGGGAATTGCACCTTGACAAGCAGGCCGCAACCGATTGCCAGGCCCGCAAAGGCCGCGACACGCACACGGCTGAAGTCCTCACTGGCGAGCAACAGCCACATCGATACGGCGACCAGCGCCGTCTCCGGGGCATCGAGCATGAAGACATGGAATTGCACGATCAACAACGGTGAGCCGAGCACAAAGATCGTGGCAAGCAGGCCCGCTCGGGAGCCGAAAAGCAACCGGCCCGTCTGATAGCAGCCGAGCGCCAAGAGAGAGACAAAGATGACGTTCTCGGCGATGATCGGCGTGGCGACGTTCACGCCTCCAATGAACATCGCGAGCGCTCCCACCAGATGGGCCAGAGGCGGGTATTGCGAAGTGTTGTTGAACGGCTCGAGCAGATGACCCATCGCGAGCTGTTCGTGAAAGTAGATCGCGGTTCCCAGATGGTTTCCAGCATCGAAGATCGGGATACTTCGATCTTGCGTGAGCCACCAGCAGGTGATTCCGATGAAGGCGGCGGTAATGGAGATAGCGCCCCAGGCAGAGCCACTCCACCGCGAGACGTCAAGGCGCAGTTGCACCCGCGACCGGGGATAAGCCTGAGCCCGAGCAGTCGCTGACATCCAGTCAGTCTAAACGCAAGTCATTCCAAATGCTAGTGAAGTCGGGGTAAGTGGATCAAGTCAGCAATCGTTCCCAGCGAGCCCCGTGGGTTCCCTCCGGCCATATCCATACAGACATCCGATCCGCGCCACCCGGGCCACCATCAGGAGTGCTTGACCCGCCACGAGACAGACGGTCTTAAAGGCCGAACAGAGCGGGCAGCAACCGCTCGGCCACGAGCCTGTCGACCGCCGCTTGCCGGAAAGAGTCGAGCACTTTCAGGGCGTGCCGCACATAGTCGGGCAACGGATCATCGAGCGCGGTGCGCAGGGCTGTACCCAAGTTGGATGCGGCGAGATCCGCCGTGACCAGACGGCCGTCGAGCTCACGCGCGAGCGGTAGCGCCGCGTACGGGCCGGGCGAAGGTGTTGTCACGAGCATGCAACCGTCGGCCAGAGCCTCGAGCTGGGTGATGCCGTAGTCCTCGCGACGGACGGCGCAGAGGTATGTGCGCGCGCGGCGCACAAGTGCGCGGTAGTCCTCATGAGCCAGCATCCCGACGACGCGCACGCCCGCGGCAGGAAGTACGTAGCCGAGGCTGCGCAACTCGCGTTCCTCCACACCCGCCACCAGCAGCTCCTCGCCGGGCTTGCCGGCTGCTCTCCAAGCATCGAGCACAATGTCGAGGCCCTTCTTGGCGGGGTTTGCCGCGTACGTGATCGCGGCGATGTCACGCGAGTCGAACGACCCAGACGACCCAGACGGCTCGACAGGCACCGGCAGCACAAGCGTGCTCTCACGCGCGCGGACGTCGCGGACGGCAGCGGGGACCTCGAGCAGCGCGCCCTCACTCTGCGGCAGCAAAAGCGGCGCTTCACGCAGGCGACGACGCTCGAGCGGACGCTGCCACAGGCCGTGGCGCCCCGGACGGTTGGCCGCGGCAGGCGCGTCGAAGCGGATCGCACCAGGGCGCGGCCACAGCAGGGCCGCGGTGGTCGTCGAGTAGATCAACGCGCGTGCAGACGTGCGGGCCAGCTCGGCCATGGCTGCTCGCCTTGCGGCGCGCGCCCAGCGCAGGTCTGTGAGCATCAGTGTGCGTACCGGCGCCGGCGGCTCGGGGCGCACGATCGCCGCGCTCGCTCCGGCGCGATGCAGCGAGGCGAGCAGTTCGTCATCGACTGCCCGCAGACCACCGGTCGCGCCCAGCGAGACGATCAGGACGTCGAGCGAGGCAGCGGCGCCGGGACGGCGCGCTTTGGACCCGGAATCGGAGCTCACCTTCGCGCCCTGTCGCCTCAGGTCGTGGCGCCGCCCACGCGTTCCGGGCGCAGGGCCTTGAAGCCTGGAGTCCGTGCCAGCGCGATCGCGCGCAGCGGGGAGGTGCGCAGCACGTGGAAGCGGACCCCGTCGCGCTCCTCGATCGCCGCCACAGCCGCGTCCTGGCGGCGCCACCACAGCGCTACCGCGATCGCGAAACCTGCGCCGATGCCTGGGATCTGCGGGGCGATGAAGGCTAGCCCGCCGGCCACCACAGTGAACAGCAACAGTGGCCATAGGCGGTTCAGCAGCGTGGCGCCCGGACGGTACTCGGGGAGCGCGGTGCTTGTCTTCGCCTCGCGCAGCAGGCGCGCGATCGGCGGGTGCACTTCGGCGCGGCGTCCCAGCCACAGTCCGATCGCGGCGGCAACCACCCACCAGCCGACCGAGATCGGCACGATCGTCGGGTCCGAAGACTGTGCGGCGGAGAACACCGTGACGATCACCAGGGCTGTGGCGGCGGCGGCGCTGAGCAGGACTGTGGCCCTGAGGAAGTCGACGAAGTGCACGCCTCGTATCGCGTCAGCGCGCGTTCCGCATTGGACGGCTGGACACGACGGCGGCCCTCACAGGAGCGCCTGGAGCAGGCCGCGCACGCCACTCTGCCCGTCGATGATCAGGTCAGCCTGCTCGGCCAGCTCGGGCGGCGTCTCCTCCGACCCGACCGCGACGCGCACGGCCAGCTCCAGCGTGCCGGCATCGACGAGGGCGCGCAGAGCACGGAAGGCGTCGACGTCGGTGCTGTCGTCGCCGACGTAGAGAGCCGTCTTGATCGACAGGCCGTCCTCGCGATCGGTGGCGCTCTGCAAGAGCGCGCTCACGCCCAAGCCCTTGTCCAGCGCGATCGGCGGACGCACCTCGAGCACCATCCGGCCCCAGTGAACGGCAAAACCCTCATCCTCTGCCCGCTCGGCGATCTTGTGCACCAGCGCCGCGGCCGACTCCTCATCCGGCGCGCCACGCCAGTGAAAAGCCGCGATCGCCTCCTTGTCCTCGCTGCGCACACGCGCGCGCTGCAACTCGGGCGTGAAAGCGCGTTTTGCGAACTCTCGCACTCGCTCTGACCAAGCGGTCAACTCGGGGTCCAGCTCGGGACGAGTGGCGCCGGGACGCAGCAGCTCCCCGCCGTGGTTGCCGATGTAGGCGATGCTGCCGATCGCGACAATCTGGCGGGCCGTTGCTGCCCGGCGTCCGCTGACACAACCCACCAGCCGGTAGCGCTTGGATATCTCGATCAGCAACGTGCGCGTCGCCTCCGGCACGTGCGCATCGGCGGCATGACGCACGATCGGGGCAAGCGTGCCGTCGATATCGAGCAGCACGGCTGCATGATCGGGGTCGGAGCGGAGCGGCTCAAGCGCCTCCACAAGCAGGGCGGCCGGGGACACGACCTTTAGTATGGCGCTCTGTGGCGGCGGACCGGTCACATCTTGCATATGACCGCTGAGCGAGAGCCCGAGCCGAGCAGCCACAGAGCACTCAAGCTGGCTGCGATCGGCAGCGCCGCCGGCCTCTTCAGCGGACTGTTCGGCGTCGGCGGCGGGACGGTGATCGTGCCGTTGTTGGTGCTGTGGCTCGGCTATGGACCACGCGAGGCTACCGGAACCTCGCTCGCGGCGATCGTGTTCATCGCGGGTTTCGCCACCGCCATACAGGGCGCTTATGGCAACGTGCACGTGCTCGACGCGGCGCTGGTGGGGGTTCCGGCAGTAGGCGGCGTGCTGCTCGGCACTTGGCTGCAGCAGCGTCTTGCGACCCGCTCGATCTCACTACTGTTCGCCGCCGTGCTCGTGGCGAGCGCCGTGGAGCTGTTGGCGCAATGATCGGTGTTCGGACCACATCCGCCGATGGCCACCATCAGCGGATAGCGCGTGCCCCCCACGCGCGCGGGGGGCGTTGCCCTTTTCGAGATCGACCTCCGGACACGACGAAGGCATCGGCGCAATGATCGCCGCAATCGCGATTGGGCTGTGCGCGGGCATCGTCGGCGGACTACTCGGTGTAGGTGGCGGCGTGCTGTTCGTGCCCGGACTGGTGATCGCGCTGGGCCTTGGACAGCATCAGGCGGAGGCCACCTCGCTGCTTGCGATCGTGCCTGTGGCGATCGTTGGCACGATCAAGCAGGACGGCTACGGCAACGTGCGCCGCAAAGATGCGCTGCTGATGGGGCTGTTGTCGATTGCGGGCGTGGCGGCCGGCGTAGTGCTTGCCAACGCGCTGTCGGGCAGCGTGTTGCGCGTCGGCTTTGCGCTGCTGATGCTGCTCGTGGCATATCAGCTTGTGCGCAGGGCAATCGGTGAGCACGGGGACGCCGATCCCCCGCAAAACCAGCCCTCACACGGAAATCGCCCAACTTCCGCCAATAGCGCCTAGACTGATGTGGATGGGACTCGACAACCCCCTTCACATCATCTTCATCGTGGCGATTCTGTTGCTGCTGTTTGGCGCCAAGCGCCTGCCCGAGATCGGGCGCTCGCTCGGTACCGGCATGCGCGAGTTCAAGCAGTCTGTGACCGGAGAGGCGACAGACCATAGCCACGGCACGCAGCAGCCTGGCCAGCAGCCGACGTTGCCTGCGGGAACGTCGCCGCAGGCACCCGCGCCACCACCGACTCCGCAACAGGCCACACCGGCACCTGTGCCCTCGTCGGCTCAGTCAAGCCCGCAAGACGCCTTCGCCCAGCGCGACCCGGCGTCGACCGAGCAGCGCTAGCCCGCGACCGCTGGACACCTGCCGCCGAGCACGCCCTGCGACGATCTCCGGTCGCCGGCTTGCGCCCGCTCCGTAGCGATCCTGCCTCTACCCGTGGTGCAGGATCGGACCGGTGCTGACCGCTTCGAACTCCGAGCCCGGCACTTGCTTCAGCTGATCGAGGTCTTCGTTGTTCCAACCCGGATTTGGGGCGCCCGTTATGTACCAGGGGCTGCCGTTGTCGGCGACGATCAGGCCATAGCGCTTGAGTGCGCGTAGGACCACGCGCGCCTGGCCGTGGTAGCCCGCCAGGTCGAAGCCGGCCTTCAAGCGCAGGCGCAGGCCCATCGGCGGCAACGCCGGATCGGAGCTGCTGGATGCGTAATGGGTGGCCGGATGTATGTAGCCCCGCTGGGTGGCCGGCACTGTTACTCGCAGCGCGTGGTCTATCTGCCCCGAGCGCACCTCCGGGTAGCGCACGAGCAGCGGAAAGATCGGTAGGCCGGCCGCATCCGCCGAGGTCCAGCCTTCGGGGCGCAGTTTGTTGGAGCGCAGGTTGAAGACGGCACCAGAGCCGGCATCCCAGCCCGATACCGTACGCTGGGCCGCGTACAGCTCGTACAGCTTGCAACTGCCCTCCTGTAGCACGAGCACATGCCGGTCGCCTTCTTCTCCCGCGCCCTCCACCGGCGCGTTTGGCGGGATCGGGTATGGGCCTGGGTTGGATTCTTCGCCGTATTCGGTGAAGTGGACGGGCACTCTTGGCTGGTGGGCGCCGACGACCACATAGGGGATGCCGTAACTCGGCGGCGTGCCGAAGTCGGCGTGCAAATGGATGTTCGCGCCGATACTTTCGATGTACCTGGCCGAGTTCGGGTTGACCGGGGCGTGAGCGATTTCCTGGTTGAGCGGATTGTTGGCCGGGAAGATCGGGCAGCCGCCTTCGTTGGGCGGTCGGGTCAATGGTCCGGGGGCGACACGCAATGCCATCGCGAATACCGGTGCGCTCAAGCCCACCACGAGGGTCGCGGCAAGAATCCACTTTCCATCTCGCGACCTCACGGACCCGATGCTATAGACCCCCTACTCGAAAGGTCGTTCAAAACGAGCTTTCGCGAATCGCCAGGCATTTTTGAAGTCGCGAGAGATACTTTGGTACCTAATCTTTACCTAGACCCTCAAAAAGGGGGGTGCAAATCTGGTCAAGCCAATTCGCACTTGACCACCAGCCGCCAACCCGATGGCCCGATGGCCCGATGGCCCGAACCGATCGCGCTGAATCGACTCGGCGCGTTCGATCATCACGGGTCAGGCGAACGAATCAGCCCGAGGGCGGCTGCGATGCGCCACCGTCCTGCGCCACGACCGCAGGGCGGGCCTCCACCAACAGGCTGGCTCCGCAGTGCCAGCAGTAGGCGGCGCCGCGACTGTGGACGGCGCCACAGGAGCGGCACTGGCCGTGGACTCCCGCCTCGGCGGCGCCCAGCAGGCGTTCCACCTCGCCCAGCTCGGCGTCTGCCTGTTGCAACTCGGCCGCGCGGCGCGAGAGCACATCCAGGCGGTAGTGATCGCGAATCGCCATCTCATAGGCTAGCCCGCCCAGGTCCCAGGTCAGCCCGGCTACGCGCTCGGCCAGCGCCAGGCGGCGATCGCGTAGCTCGGCCAGCGAGCCGCTTGGAACGAGAGACTGCTCGGCCATCAGCCGCCCGTTTCGATCGGTTTGTCGCCGGAGGTCAGCTTTTCGATTTCCTGCTGGTGGGTTTTGCCCTTGGAGCTCTTCAGTTTCTGAAGCGTGGCGGTACTTGGTTTGCTCGCCGGCTTCGGCTTTGCCTTTGCCGTTTCGGCTTCTTTTACTTCCTTGACTTCCTGCGCTTCGGTAGCCGGCACGCTTTTGCTGGTGGCAGCTTTTGTTTGGCTC
The DNA here is from genome assembly GCA_035485715.1 of Solirubrobacteraceae bacterium. GTDB lineage: Bacteria > Actinomycetota > Thermoleophilia > Solirubrobacterales > Solirubrobacteraceae > Palsa-744. The sequence continues at coordinate 320,580 of DATHNT010000026.1, forward strand.
GCCTGCGTGGACGTGGGAGATGTCGTCGTTGGAGCGGATGTCGCCGCGGCAGCGGGCAGGGTGCCCTCGATCTTGACGATCGAAGGGCCCGACGCTTTGGAGGGCGCCAGCCAATGACCGACAAGCAGGCCGATCAGGCCACAGATGAGCAGCACGGCGATCAGACCGAACAGGCCCGAGTAGCGCCGCAGCCAACCGATCGCTCCGTCGTCCGCGGGCAGCGGCGGCAGGTAGCCCGCCGCCGGCTGGACGTACGCCACAGGGCTGCGCAGCTCGCTCTCTGCCTGCAGCACGTCGAGGAACGGCAGTCGCACCGGCGAGCACGGCTGGCCGCAGGCCAGGCAGTAGCGCTGGTCGGCGGCGATCTGAGCGCCGCAGTTCGGGCACTTGGCGCCGTCGCTCTCGGGCGGAGTTTGGATCGGGAAGACGTTCATCGGGACTATCGGCAGGGGTTAGTTCTAGGGTCGCGACCAGAAGGACTCATCTGCGACCGCTTATCCGAAGGCGCCGTGCACGTAGTCTCGCGTGCGCTCGGCGCGCGGCTGCTCGAACACCTGTGCCGCCGTGCCGTACTCGATCAGGTCGCCCAGGTACATGAAAGCGACCTTGTCGGCTACGCGCTGGGCCTGTGCGAGGTTGTGTGTGACGATCACCACGGCCAGGTCCCGACGAAGCTCGTGGATCAACTCCTCGATCACGCTTGTTGAGATCGGGTCGAGCGCAGAGCAGGGCTCGTCCATCAACAGGACCTCGGGGCGCATCGCGATCGCGCGCGCGATACACAGTCGCTGCTGCTGGCCTCCCGAGAGGCGTAGAGCGGGACGGTCCAGGTCGCCGGCGACCTCGTCGTAGAGTCCCGCTCGCCGCAGCGCGTCGATCACCAACGGCTCCAACTCGCGCCGGCGCGGCTTCTTACGCGACTGTTCGCGCAAGGCAAAGGCCACGTTGTCGAAGATCGACATCGGGAAGGGGTTGGGCTGCTGGAAGACCATCGCCACTCGCGAGCGCAGCTTTGTGTCCTGCAGCGCGTGGACATCCTGCCCGTCGAGCATGATCGAGCCCGAGCGCGAGGCGCTTGGGGTCAACTCGGTAAGGCGGTTGAGCGTGCGCAGCAGGCTCGTCTTGCCGCAGCCTGACGGGCCGATCAGGGCCAGCACCTCGCCCTGATGGATCGACATGGAGACGGAGTTGACGGCGCGCTTGCCGCCGTAGTAGATGCTGACGTCGTCCAGGCGCAAGCGCTCGGGGCCCTGGGCCGCGAGCGACTGGCGGATCGACTCGCGCTCCTGTGGCGGAGCTACCGCTGTCGGCTCACGGTCGAGCACGATCGTGCGCACCGGCGGGACCACGTCGTCCGGCCTGATCTGTGCCGGTCCCGGGGGGAGGATGCCGGTTGCCCTGGCCTCAATCGGCGACGGCGAGACGATGGAGCCCGTCCTGCTCTCAGCGGAGTCTGAGACCGGCAGCGGCTGGGCAATTCCCGGCGTCTTGCCGTTTGTACCGGCGGGTCGAGCCAGCTCCTCGCTCCAGCCTTCTCCGAGCTGGCTCCAGGGGTCGAGCAGTGTCTTGTCAGCGCTCATCTTCTACATTCTCCATCGAACCAGTCAGGTTAGTAACCAATCGCCCCTTTGTCAAAGGCTTGTCGCATCGTCGGCGGCCGTGTCTGCGATGACCGCTCGAGACAGTCAGTCGACGATCCACGAAGAAGGGGCTCATGTCCGTCCGCCACCGGCCTGGAAGCCGCTGGAGTGTGCTTGCCTGCGGCTGATGCGGCCGACGACGACATTGAGGACGAGAACGAACATGAGCAGCACGAACGCGGCCGCGTACGCCTTGTCTGCGGCCTTGCCTTCGCCGGCCGGCGAATTGTCGAACACATAACTGGTCAGCGTCGAGCCCGTGCCGCGCAGGAACCCCAGGATCGGGGTCGAGTTGAGCGGTTCGTTGCGCAAGGTCTCGCCGAGCACGATGACCACGATCGCCGTGTCGCCGACGATACGGCTGATTCCCAGCGTGGTGCCGGTGGCGATGTTGGAGCGCACGCTCGGGATCAGGACACGCCGGATCGTGGCGATGCGCGTCTTGCCGAGCGCAAAGGCTGCCTCACGCATGTGCGTCGGTACCGCCTGTAGGCCATCGCGTGTGGCGGCGTAGATGGGCGGCAACGCAATCAGCGACATCGTGAGGCCCGCCGCGATGAACGAGGTGCCCGTGACCACGCCTGTTGGCGACCTGCTCGACAGCGGCGCAAGCACCCCAAGTTGGAAGACGGCGATGCCGACGATCGCGATCACGATGTCGGGTGTGCCGGCGACGATCTCGATCGCGGACTCGACCAGCCGCGCAAACCAGGAAGGCCGACCGTACTCGATGATCCACGCGGCGCAGCAAACGCCAAGCGGCAGCGCTACCACCAGCCCTATAACGGTCAGCACCGCCGTTCCGATCAGCGGGTCCAGGATGCCGCCCGAGACGCTCCCGTCTTCGGCGATCTGCGGTCTCGAGACAAGCAGGTCCGGGCGCAGATATTGAAAGCCGCGCACACCCATGTAAACGACAATCGCCCCCGTCACGAGGCACAAGCCGAGGCCGGCCGCCCACGCGGCGCCCAGAACGATCCGGTCGAGCAAGCGCCACTCTCGCATCGAAGAGCCTCGACCACGCGTGGGACGAGGCGCCTCTGACTGCGTGCTCGCAAGCGTTGAGGGGAACGTGCTCATTACTTGATTTGGTAGCGCCGCAACGGCAGCTTGATGAGATAGGAGCAGATCGACAGCCCGATCGCCGAGAGCAACAGCAGCAGGCCAAAGGCGTACAGCGTCGAGTTCACCGCGGGCGAGCCGCCGAAGCCTTCCTTGTTGTCGACGATCACGCTGGCAAGCGTGCGCAGCGGCTCATACAGGAAGATCAACGGTCCGTGGTCCAGGTTCGGGGTAAACGAGCGCGAGCCCGAAACCATGAAGATCATTATCGCCTCGCCGAGAGCCCGGGCGCACGCGAGCGCCGCGGCCGCGACGATTGCCGGCCGGATGGCCTTGAGGCTGACCGCCAGCGTGGCGCGCAGCCGATGCACTCCAAGCGCCATCGCGCCCTCACGCCATGAGGCGGGCACTCCGGAAAGCGCCTCGCTGATCAGCGCGACCATGATCGGCGTGATCATCACGGCGAGCACCACTGACGCCACGAGCAGGCTGGCGCCCGTCAACTCGACGGTGTCCTGCACCGAGGTCTTCTGCGCGCCGGTGATCAGGTGATTGCCGACAAACGGCACGAGCACGAGGATCCCGATCAAGCCGTAGATCACCGACGGCACCGAGGCCAGCAGGCGTACGACGGGGATCATCACCCGCCTCAAGGCCGACGGGGCGAACTCGACGATGAAGACCGAGGACAGCAGCGCGAGCGGCAGCGCGATCAACAGCGCGATCGAGGTTGTGAGCAGCGTGCCGTAAATGACCGGCCACGCGCGCAGGTGGTAAGCAGAGGCTGGCGGATGCGGGCCCGTTTCGAACATTCGCTGCAGCTGACTGTCGAGATTGCCGCCTGAGCCCAGCCAGGCGAAACCGCCGTTGTGCTCGATCGTGGGCCAGGCGTGAACCGCGACGAACACGACCATCCCGACCACGATCAGGCACACCAGCAACGACGCCGCGCCGAGCGTGAGCTCGGCGCGGCGGTCTGACCAGGGTTGACGCAAACGCGCCAATGGGCTTGTTACTTGAGAGAGATCCACTGCGTTGAGATGATCTTCTGTGCGGCCGCGCTGTTCTCGATCCAGCCGATGAACGCGGAGGCGGCACCCGTTGCTTTGCCCTTCGTCACCTCATAGAAGTGCGCGATACCCGCGTAGCTTCCGGCGGTGGCGTTGGCCAGCGTGCAGCCGACACCGTTGAAGGCGACGTCGTTGACGCCCTGGCTGGCGAAGTAGCCTGACAGGAAGCCAATCGAACTCGGGTCTTTTTCGATCGCCTGGCGCTGCAGCCCCTCAGAGGACTCTTCGGCTGCCAACGATGAGACTTTCTTGCCGCCGATCAACAGCGTCGTGAAGTTGCTGAGCGTGCCGGCCGTTGAGTTGCGACTAATCAGGTCGATCGGCCCTGTGGCGGTGGCACCTGGGACCTTGCTCCATTCGCGGGTCTTGCCCGTGAAGATCGCTTCGGTCTGAGCCTGCGTGAGGTTGGGCAATTTGTTTGCGCTGTTGGTGACCACGCAGAGGTAGTACTTGGCGATCGGGTAGAAGCTCAGGCCAGCCGGGTCGGTCGGCAGTGGATCGCGCGAGACGTCGGCGATCGAATCGCGGCCGGCGGCGACATTGTTGATGCCGACCTGCGTGCCGCCCTGTGAAAGCTTGATTTTGACCTTCTTGTTGAGCTTGTCGTACTTCTGGACGAGCAGCGAGACGAGCGGGAACGACGCGGTCGCTCCACTGATCGAGAGCGTGCTCGTCGCGAGAGCGATCGATGGGACCGCTATCGAAAGCGTGAGAGTCGCCGCGACTAGGGCGGCGACACGGCGAGATCGGTGCATTGAAGTAGGGGCTCCGTTCGAATGGTTGACAGCGTGTTGTGCGGCAGCCTAGCATAATCTTCATAAATAAGATCAGGATTAGCTATTTTATGAAGAAGGCCAGCGACCCCCCAAACACGGAGGGTCGGCAAAAAGAGCGCCGAGCACAAACACAAGCCAAGCGATGACCACCGAGAGCAACCAAAGCCAACCTGCCCCGCAAGGCAACCCCGCTTTCCGCGAGCAGTGCTCGGGCTGCGACGCGACGCTCGTCGAGGACCAGCGCTACTGCCTGCAGTGCGGAGCCAGGCATGGCAAGCCGCGTCTCGACTTCGCCGCCTTCTGGGGATCACTGTTTCCGACCGACGGCTCCGGCGAGCGCTCCGGCACGCTGGCCGCCGACGCTGCGACAGGACAATCCGGGGCGCGGGGCGCGGATGCCGCGGCCGGACAGCCAAACGCGCAGGGCATCGGCGCCGCGGGGCAGCGCCACAGCTGGTGGGCAGGTGCGTCCTTCCTCGGCGCCGGGGCGCCGTCGCGAGGCATGGCCGCCACGCTCGCGGCCGGGGTGCTCGCCGTCGGCATCCTCGCGGGCGTCGCGCTTGGGCCTGGTCCGGCCAGCTCGCCGGCCGACAGCGCCACACTCGCACAGCGCGCGCTTGCCGCACTGGTGGCGCGTGCCGGCAACGGCTCACAGGCCGCCACCTCGACCGACGACACGGCCGCAGCAACGCCGCCGCCGATTACAAGCGAAGCCACCCCGACCCCGGCGGCGACGAGCAACACCGGCAGCAAAGCCAAATCGGCACCGGCCTCGAGCGAAGCGAGCGGCACATCGGAAAGCCCCGGCGAATCCACGACGAACGGCTCCTCCGAAGGCTCCTCCAAATCCTCGAAAGGCTCGAACGAAAGTGGAAGAACGACGCCGGGCACGCCGATCAAACTGCCTGCGATCAAGCACGTGTGGGTGATCGCGCTCTCTGGGACGAGCTTCAGCGCCGCGCTGGCAAACCCCACAGCCGACCCGTATCTGGCCAAGCAGCTCGTGCCAAAGGGCACACTGCTCAGCAACTATGCGCTCAGCTCGAGCAGCGCTCTCGGCAATGGGATCGCGCTGCTCGCAGGGCAGAGCGTGAACCTCGACACCGAACAGAACTGCCCCACCTACAGCGAACTGCAGCCGCCGACCGTCAACACCACCACCGGCCTGGCCGAGGGCGTCGGCTGCGTCTACCCGGCAGCCGTCAAGACGCTCGCCGACGAGCTGACCGCCGGCTCGCTCACCTGGAAGGCGTACGTGCAAGGCATGGAAGCGAGTGCGCCGGCAGGCTCCAGCGGCACAGCGCCTACCGCTGGCACCCAGAGTGGAACGACTGCCGGCTCTGCCAGCGGCACGAGCTCGACGCCGAGTAGCGGCACTCCGGGCGACACCGCCTCGACGCCGAGCACCGCCGGCGCGACCTCGGGGACCGGCGGACAGCCACAGCCAACGGCCGGCGTCACCTGCCGCCGGCCCGAACTTGGCGCCACCGATCCCAACCACACGCCCGTCTCCGGCGACCCCTACCTCACTTACCGCAACCCCTTCGTGTACTTCGACTCGCTGCTGGGCGAAGGCGCATGCGCGAGCAACGACGTGGATCTGTCGCAGCTGCAGGCGAGCCTTGCGACGCCTGCCAACACGCCGAGCCTCAGCTGGATCGTGCCCTCCGCTTGCAACGACGGTTCAGCCGCTCCTTGCGCACCGGGCTCGCCGGCCGGGCTCGCGCCCGCCGACGCATTTCTGAAGGAAGTCGTGCCTCAGATCCTCGCAACCGGCGCCTACAGCAAGGAAGGCCTAATCGTGATCGTGCCAGACAGCCCGCCGGCCTCGCCCACGAGCGCCGCGAGCAAGCCGGTCGGCGCGCTCTTGCTCTCGCCATTCGTACACAGCGATGAGCGGGTGGCCGAAAGCTTCAACGACTTCTCGCTCCTGAAGAGCATCTCGCTGCTCTTCGGAGTCCTCCCCTTGGGCCATGCCAACGACCAAGCAACCGTGTCATTCGGGGCGACGGTCTACGGCGCAGGTGGAAAAGCGGCCAGTGCCGCCTCCACGGCCAAGAAGGCGGCCCAGGCCGCATCAACACAACCGCGGCACCGGCCGCTCCCAGATCTCTCAGGTCCGGGCTCGCCGGCGTCGCATCCCGGCGGCTGAACCCCCGCCTTCATGTCAAACAACGAACGGAGACCCCCGTTGCACACACATCGACCCGTCCACCAACGAGCTTCCCTTTGGCTCGGCGCGATCGTGGGCTCGATCGTCCTCTCGATGGCGATCGTCGCCTCGGCTAACGCCGAAGCCGTCGGAATCGAAGGAAGCCCGAACAACCTCACCTGCTCCGGGCACATATCGGCCGGCACGCCCGAACTCGGCAGCGAAGAAGTGCAGGTTCGCTACACGTTCTACTGCAACGGTCCGATCACGGGCTACCAACTGCAGTCGAACGTGCCGCTCACCGGCTTCGAGGCAGCGCCACTCGTCACGAGCAACGCAACAAACCAGCCACTCTCGGATACGTTCTCCTGCGGCGGCGAATTGCCGGGTTGGGCGGACAACTGCGAGGGCTCGACCAAGGCTGGCTGGGAGACGATCACCGGGCAGTTCTCGATCGGCAAGGCGCTGTGCGCCGCACCGCATCTCGACCCGCTCCTGACGGTCACCGACATCTACCTCGAAAAGACCGTCCCGACGCAGGCGATCTCAGGTCCGTTCGACCTCGGCCGCCCGCTGCACTGCTCCGCCTCCTCCTATGTGGGCGGCACGCGTCTGGAACCGACGACGCCGCTCCCGTCGAAGGACAAGCAAACGGGCAAGCACGGCAAAGCCAAAGGCAAGAAAGCCAAAGCGGGGAGCAAAGCCAAGAAGAAATAACGTCAAACGCCTGTGCCCGGGCGCCGCGAGCATGGCGTCCGGGCACAAGCTCCACGAGAGGGGACGCGAGCTACGCATACGTGGCCGGGCACAGCAGCGCCGAGCCGTGTGCCGAGAACGCAGCACCCGCGAAGACGATCGGCCGCGGCAAGACATGCAGGCGTCCTGAGACACGCCCTAAGAAATATCTAACCGACTGACTGTGTCGGCGGCGTACGCTTGGCCGGATGCGTGCCATCCATCCGGCCAAGCCTCGCCGGCCTCATCCACTTAGACCCCAACGCCGTAGGGCGCTTCTGCTGGCGGTACCGGCTGTTTTGGCGCTCGCGTTCACCAGCTGTGGCACGAGCGCCAGGAGCGCTTCGGCGACCCTGCCAACGGTTCCCTTGGCCTCGCCACAGTGCGCGGACGCAGTTGCAAGAGCGCTCGGGACGATCTCCGAACACGTCTATCGCGAGCTCTCGGGCGGGCGGATCGCCTTGCCGGCCGCCGAAAGGGTGGCCAGCTCGCCGGCGCTACTCGCAGCCATCCAAGACAACAATCCAGCCGCGGCACGAAAGGCATTGGGGCCGTTGCTGCGCGGCCAGCTCGTGCGCGTGCGCGTGAGCCTCGCCGGACGCACGTTCGTCGAATACGGCAGTGCCAACGGGATTGCCCCGGTGAGCACCCCGTTGAGGAACCTCGAAGGGCGCACGATCGGCACGGTCACGGCCGCGGAGGAGGGCGTCTTTGGGTATACCGGCACGCTGTATGCCATCACCGAAGCGCAGGTGTTCGCGCGCTCCGGCGGACGCTCGCTCGGCGGCTCGAGCAACCCCGGGCCAAGCAGCATCCCCGACAAAGGCGAGATCACCTATAAGGCCAAGCGCTACGCCGTCTACTCGTTCCCGGGCACAGGCTTCCCGCAGAAGAAGCTGCGCGTGTTCGTGCTCGCTCCAGTACCACCAGCTTCAACATGCGCACCCACGTCCGCGGAAACGGCGATCGACGCAATCGGCGAGACGGCCAAGCGGATCTACCGTGAGGAGCAGTCCGGAGCCGCCACGCGCGCTGTCGTGCGCGACTTCGAAAATTCCCGTCCCTTTCAGGAAGCGGTCGCGACCGACGACCCGGCCGCCACACGAGCCGCGATCGTGAAGTTCTTCGAAGGCACGCTGCACGTCGTGCGCGTGCGCGCCACCTTGGGCGAAAAGCTTGTCGCCGATGTCGGCGGCCCGCACGTGCTGGCACCGATCCGTGGCGACGTGCGCAACACGCACGGGCGCGTCGTCGGCCATTTCCTGCTGTCGGTGCAAGACGACCTCGGCTACCTGATCCTCGCGCAGCGCTTCGCCGGCGTACAGGCGTTCCTCTACGAAGACAAACAGTTGCTGCTCGGCAGCTCGAGCCCAGCGCCGCTGTCGATCCCGAAGCACGGCGAAATATTGTTCGACGGCATCAGCTACCACACCTACTCGTTCACAGCCGAAGCGTTCCCGAAGGGGCCGCTGGAAGTTTCATTGTTGATTCCGCAAGTGCGCGGAACCTGACAGAACAACCGAGCGGCTACTACGGGAACGAACATCGCCGCCCCTAAGGGCGGCCCATCCCCAAAAACGCTCCGAACAGCCGGCGCCGCCGGTTCAGATCATGCTCGTGGTCATCCGCTCGATCTCGGCGATTGAGGTCTGACCGGCGCGCACCTTGGCGATGCCATCGTCGCGCATGCGCCGCATCCCCTGACCCATCGCCGCGGCGGCGATGTCGTCAACGGAGGCCCGGCTCAGTATGAGCGAGCGAACCTCCTCAGTGACCGACATCACCTCGTAGATGCCCATGCGCCCTCTGTAACCGGTTGTGGCACAGCGCGTGCAGCCGACCGGCTCGAAAGCCTCGGACTCGTACAGCCCATATTCGGCGAGCAAGGACTCAGGCGCCTTGCTCGGACGCTTGCAGTGCGGGCAGAGCGTGCGCACGAGTCGCTGCGCCACGACGCAGTCGATCGCCGAGGAGATCAAAAACGGCTCGATGCCCATGTCGATCAGACGCCCAAGCGCACTCGGGGCATCGCGGGTGTGCAGCGTCGAGAGCACGAGGTGGCCGGTGAGCGCGGCCTCTACCGCGATGTGAGCAGTTTCGCGGTCGCGGATCTCGCCGACCATGATCACGTCCGGGTCGGCACGCAGCATCGCGCGCAAACCGCCCGCGAAGGTCATGCCGGCCTTGGGTGCAACCTGCATCTGCTTGACCCCGGCGATACGCGACTCGACGGGATCCTCGATCGTGAGGATCGAGCGACTGCCGTCATTGACGGCGCCGAGCGCCGCATAGAGCGTGGTCGACTTGCCGCTACCGGTCGGGCCGGTGACGAGCACAGCACCGTTGGGGCGCGCGATCGCATAGGCGAAGCGATCCTGCTCGGTGCGCTGCATGCCAAGCGACTCCAGGCCGCGCACGGCCACGCCCTTGTCGAGAATGCGCAGGTAGGCGCCCTCGCCGTAGACCAGCGGGAGCGTCGTCACGCGCACATCGACGCGGCGCCCGGAGACCGTCAGAGCGAAGCGCCCGTCTTGGGGGACTCGCCGCTCGGAGATGTCCATCTCGGACATGATCTTTATGCGCGAGATGATGCTCGTGGCCATCGAGCGCTTGAGTGTCGAGGTCAGCGAGAGCACGCCGTCGATGCGGAACGAGACGTGCATGTCGCCCTCACCCGGATCGATGTGTATGTCGGAGGCGCCCTGCTCGATCGCATCCGCGATGATCGAGTGCACGAGCTTGACGACAGGAGCGTCCTTGTCGGCCTCGTCCATGACGAACTCGGACTCGCTGTCGCTGTCGTCCTCCTCGACGATCTCTTCGACGGACTGCTCCACGCGCGAGAGGCGCATGATCAGGATGTTCAGATCCTCGATCGAAGCGGAGGCAGAGCGGACACGTCTGCCGGTGAGCATCGCGATGTCGTCGATCGTCAGCACGTTCGTGGGGTCCGCCATCGCCAGCACCAGGGTGCCGTCCTCCAGGAACCCGACCGGCACCGCCTGATAGCGACGGATCGCCTCCATGTCGATCAGGTTCACGGCGCCCATGTCCAGCTCGTACACGGACAGATCGATGTATTCGAGGCCAAAGCGCTCCGCCACCACGCGCGCCAACTGATCGTGGCGCAGGATGCCCTGCTCGACGAGGATCTGGCCGGTGGGCTTGCCTTGAGCCCGAGCGATCTCCACGGCCTCCTCGACTTTCTCGCGCGTGGCAAAGCCGAGATCCACGACCACGTCGCCGATCAGGCGACCGGGACGGCCGTCGGCGAGCGCTTGCATCAGCGCGTCGCGCTGGATGGTGCCGCTGCGAGCAGACTCTGGCGGCCCCACGGCAGGACGCAGCAGCGAGAGCTCGCTCACGGATGCACCGGTTGACGTAGGTCGATCCCCCACGCTTTGATGATCGGCATCCTTGGATGCAGACTTGACCGATTCCGCAGGGTTTCTCAGCGAATGATCAGCGGCTGAAACCCTGCTCGAAGGCGCCCTTGACACCGGCATCGAGCGCGTTCAGCCGCTGTAGGGCAAGCGCCTCGGCAGAGGCCGGGCGCTGGGCGCCGGCGCCCTCGGCGCCGTGATGGCAGATCACACAGTGCTCGAGGACCATACGTCGCTCGCTGGGCAACGTCGTAGGGACATGGTCGGCAATCAATCTGAGCCCCAACTCGATGTGGCCCAGCATGCGCCCCTCCTGCGTGCGGACGATCTCCGTGCCATAGGCGTACTCGCGCGTCTTGCCGATGTCGTGTACGAGGGCCGCGCAAAGCAGCAGGTCACGATCCAGGCGCGGGTGCACCGCGCACAGCTCGACTGCCAGCGTGGCAACCGCCACCGTGTGCTCCAAGAGCCCACCGAGGAAGGCGTGGTGCGCTGAGGAGGAGCGGCCCGGTCCGGCGGAGGGTAGCGAGCAGGGCGCGCGGCGCAGCTCGGCACGCAGCTCGCGATCGTCCAGCAGGCGCTGCAGCAATCCTTTGAAACCTGGGTCGAACACCTCGCGCGCAAGGTGCTCGTAGAAGCCCTCCAGCTCCTCGACGTCGCGATGGGAGACGGGCAGGAAGCGGGCGGCATCCTCATCGGCCAGCTCGACCCGAGCGATCTGCTCGATCGTGAGCTGCAGCTGCTCACGAAACAGCTCCGCACGCCCGCGCACCCGCACGAGCTCGCCACGCTCGAAGCGCCCCGCGTAGAGGTCGGCGTCGCGGAAGACCCTGCCGGAGAGGCTGCCGGACCGGTCGCGCAGCTCGACTGTGAGGTAAGGGTCGCCGGAGCGGGTGATGAGCCGCTCCTTGCGCACGCACGCGAACACCGCATCCACGACATCGCCGGCACGCAGGGTGGCGATCGTCTGGGTGTCAGCAGCCTCCTCGCCGCTCCCGAGCCCGTGCACAGGGACGGATCCAACCGGATCGGCGGGCGCGTCGACGAGCGTGTGGGCCGCGGCGGGGGCCGTAGTTCCAGTGTGCGTTGGGGACATGTGGTGCCCATGATGTACGGTGGGTCGGATGCAGCCACTGATCTGGGATCGTCGCCCCGACGGCTTGCGGGCCCCGGCCATGGTGTGCTCGTTTCAGGGTTGGAACGACGCCGGCGACGCCGCCTCGAGCGCGACGGACTTCCTTGCGCAGGCGCTTGGCGCGCGCCGCTTCGCGCGGATCGACAGCGAGGAGTTCTACGACTTCCAGGCCAACCGCCCGCACGTCAAGATCGACGAGACCCAGGCGCGAGTCATCTCATGGCCCTCGGTCGAGATCTTCGAAGCACGCGCTCCGCGCGCCCACCGCGACCTGGTGATCGTGCAAGGCACCGAGCCCTCGATGCGCTGGCGCTCGTTCAGCTCGCTGATCGTCGACCTCGCCGAAGCGCTCGACGTGCAACTGGTGGTGACGCTCGGAGGGCTGCTCGCCGACGTCCCCCACTCACAGCCTGTGACGATGACCGGCTTTGCCTCCGATCCAGCCTTGATGGCACGGCTTGCGTTGAACGCGAGCAGCTACGAGGGACCGACGGGGATCGTGGGCGTTTTGCACGCTGGTTTCGGCCAGGCGGGACTTCCGTCGGCGAGCATTTGGGCAAGCGTGCCCCACTATGTCGCTGCTGCCGCCAGCCCCAAGGCGGCTCTCGCCTTGTTGCGCAAGCTGGAGCTGATGGTGGGGGTCTCGGTCGATGTCACAGAGCTCGAGGAAGCCGCCGCCGAGTACGAACGCCAAGTGGGTCTGGCCGTGCAATCGGATCCCGACATCCAAGCCTTCGTCGACCGTTTGGAGCGGCGTGCCGTCGAGGACAGCCAGGCCGAGATCAGCCCGCAGGATTTGCCTTCCGGCGACCTGCTCGCACGCGAATTCCAGCGGTTCTTGCGCCAGCGGGGGATCGAGAGTTAGTCAGAACGTTTCAAAATGAGGCTCTGCGGCGGGGGTTCATGGGTCGTGCAAGCTGGGGTGTATGGCTCATCTTTGAATGATCTGGGAAACACCCCCCTTTGCAAAAGACCTAGGTAAAGGTTAGGTACCAAAGTAAACTCCCAGCTCCACACCAAGTGGTATCCAGCGTGCAGGTCATTTTGAAAGACCTTCTTAGCGTGAGGCGATCCCGTAGGTCACGGCAGCTGAGCCCATGAGCAGTTTGTGCGATCCATATTGCGCCTCTGCGCTCGTCGGCTGGAAGCCTGGCGAGAGCTGGAGCTTCTTGGAGAGCGCGTACATGACGAACTCGATCGTGTCGCTCTTGCCCTTGGCTGGGCAGATCGGCGAGTAGGCGGCCTTGCCGGCGGTATTGGTGCCGACGATGCCACCGGCGGGAACCTTGCCGGCCGCAACACCGGTGGAGCTCGGTTCGATCCCACCGACCACCCAGCGGATGCCACCCTCTGAGCTGGCCGAGCTGTCGTCGATCACGAACAGGAAGAGCTCGGCAGCTTTGGCCGGCACTTTCTGCCAGGAGAGCGCGGGAGAGATGCCCGCACCGGCACAGGTGTAGGAGACGGGGATCGCACCGTTGCGTTCGAAGGCAGGACTGGAGATCGAGAAAGCCCCAGGCGCGGTGTAGACCTCGCCGCTGGCGTTCGAGTCAGAGGAGCTCGAGGAGGAGCCATTCGACGATGCCGCGGAGCTCGAGGCTTTGCCGGAGGAGCTTTTGGCGGTGAGGTCTTCCGGCTTGCCCTTGTACTGCTTGCAGTCTTCCATCACATAACCGGGTTCGCAACTGGTGTAGCTCTTCCAGTGCTCACGGAAGCTGTTCTCGAAGGCGGTCAACAGCGCGCTGCGCTGGTCGCCGCTCTTGCCGGCGGTGACCTTCGTGGCGATCTTGGAGGCCAGTAGTTCGACCTTGATGCGCGCCAGCAGGTCGGCTTCGGTCTCCCCGGACTTGGCAAGGTACTTCTGCAGGGAGCCGGCCTTGGGAAAGCTCTCGTGTACCAACTGGGCGAAGCGCTGCTTGACTTCGGCTTCGGAGACGCTGACGCCGCGCGCGGTGGCCTCACCCACCACCCACTGGGAGGTGATCAGGAAACCGAGCGCCATATGAGCCGGAGAGCCTGCAGCTCCAAGCGCCGTCTCGACCGCCAACCAATGCTGGTAGCTCGCCTTGGAGATCGGCGTGTGCGAGATATAAGCGACGGCGTCGACGCTCGAGGCGCTGCCCTGTGTAGATGCCGCCGCCGGAGAGCTAGGCACCGATGCGGTATTCGTCGAGGGCGACCCTCCACCACAGCCGACGATCAGCCCTGCGGCAAGCAGCGAAAGCACGGGCAGGCACACGCTCATGCCCTTGCACACAGGCACGACCGCCCCTCCCTTCAAGACCCTTCTCTTCATCCTCGCGAGAAGGCTATCCACTCGGCCTAAAGCCCAGCGAAAGTGAGTTATGCAACCGACCAGTTGCATAACTCGGATTTCCTAGCCACAGGATCTCTTAGCCACAAGATCTCCTCTGCCATCTGCATCCTTTGCGCCTATCCGCAGGCTCATCTCCTGCAACAAAGAAATCTGAGCAGGGCGAGAAAGGCCGACGTCTATCGCTCCCAAGCCGGACAGGCGATGCGATAGTCGCACAGTCCGCAAACGTTCGGCGAGGGAGTCGGCTCGAAACGCTGCTCCATGATCGCCTCGCCGACCTCGGCCACGACGCGCGCGATCCAATCGGGATCCATCTCTGCGCTGGGGACGGGGACCTTGAGGTCGTCGAGCACGTAGTAGTAGGAGAGACGCTCGGCCTCGACCTGCCAGGACTCGCGCGCACCGACCGCATACAGCGAGAGCTGTACGTCGTCAGCGAGCTGCTCCGCGGTCTTCGGGCGCGAGGTCTTGTAATCGATCAGCTCGTAGGCCCCGTCGGCAAGCTTGTCGACGCGATCGACACGCCCACGCAGGTGATGGGGCCCGAGCTTGAATGAGAAGGACCGCTCGAACCAAGCCGGCTCGGCCTCATGGGCCTCCAGGCGCCGGTGATAGAGCACGAGTGCCGCGCGCGCCTTCACGTGCAGCTCTCGCTCCCGGTCGCTGTCGCCGAAGCCACCGCGGCGCCAGCAGTTCTCGAACAGCTCCATCATCTGCTCGAGCGTCGTGTGCTCGGCTGCGTGGTAGCGCTCCAGCACCTGGTGCACGGCGATTCCAAAGCGCTGGTGCAGAGTCTGCGCCGAGGGGATCTTCAAGACGCGTCCAAGCTTGTAGCGCAGGGGACAGGCGCGGTATGTGTCGATGTCGGACGCTGAGAGCACGACTCCGTCGCCCCGCCTGGGCAGGAACGCCTGTAGTGAGGGTTCCTCGCGACGCGCGAATGCACCAAGCGCAGGCGCGGCGACGGCGACTTTGGGCGCAACTTGCGCGCCCACCCGCTCAAGCTGCACATCCTCGTCGGACGCATACCCACCTGAGCGCCCTTCGCCTGGTTCGAGCTCGCTCGCTCCAGTCGAGCTTGGCTCGAGTTCCCGACGCTCGCTGGCAAGCAGCGCCTCGTCAAGCGTCGAGGTCTGAAAGATCTCGCGCTGCAGTGGCGTGCAGGCGGCGAGCAGGCGCTGGTTGATGTCGGCAAGCGCCTCGCCGAGACTCTGGCCAGGCGGGCGGTCCTTGAGCGCCGCGAGCTTCACCAGCTCCAGGTAGCGCACGACGCCGTGCGAGATATCCAGATCGGTGTCCAGACGTAGCTCGCCGAGGCGCCCAGCGATGCGCAGTGCGCCCCCGAGCACCTCCTCGCGCATCAACTCGACCGTTTCCTGGAGCGTCTGCGCGCGCGCCTGCGAAATCTTCCCGCCACCGAGCAGCCTTGCCTCTGAGGCAGCCGTCAACTCCGCCACCAACTCCTGTGGACTGCAGCCCAAACGCGGGCGCAAAGCCTCGAAGGCAATCCTCGCTTCCTCGTGCAACGCCTGGAAGTTCTCGATCCGCTCGCGCGCCTCGGGGGGCATCTGCGGCGACTCGATCGCCGGCCCAAGCGCCGCCACGAGGTCCAGCTTGGCCTTGCGCGCCACCTGTACCACCCGCGCGATGTCCACCTGGCGCAGCTCGATCGGCGGGCGCCCGAGCGCGCGCACGACCGCCGAGGAGTCGCTCGGATCGGCAAGCAGACGCAACCAGGCCAACACATCGCGCGCGGCCGCGCGCTCGAAGAACGTCCCCGCCGTCTCCACGTCACCCGGGCTTTCAGCCGAGGAGGCAAACGCAGTTCGAGAAACAGCCACAGAGCAAGGATACGAGTGCACCCCCTTCGCGGGGCGTACGCTCTAGCGATGGACGGTGTCGACTGGAACGTGGCGCAGCGCGTCGGCGAGATGCTCGCTGGGGGCACGCCGTACCTAGGCTCGGACGCGAGCGGAGTGCAGTCGCTGGCCGAGCGGTTTGCTGTACGCGTCGGCGCCTACACAGGCCTGCGACCCCCGGAGCACCTGCCGACGCTGGAGCTGATCGACCGTCCCCGCTGGATCGAAGCCAACATCGCCACGATGCGCCCGCTGCTTGACCCGCTGACAAAGCGGATCGGCGGCGGCAGCGGCCCGCTTGCACCGGCGATGCGCTCGATCACCCAACTCCTGCTGGGCGCACAGGTGGGTGCGATCACCGGGATCCTCTCCCAGCGCGTGCTCGGCCAGTACGACATCGCGCTGCTTGACCCAGAGCAGCCCCCGCGGCTCTTGCTGCTGGCGCCGAACCTCGCTCAGGCCGCCCGCAATCTGGGCCTCGACCGCGAGGAGTTCACCGCCTGGGTCGCGATCCACGAGGTGACCCACGCCGTCCAGTTCGGTGGCGCCCCATGGTTGCGCGACTACCTCGGCGGCATGCTGCGGGAGCTGATCGACGGTATGCAGGTCGGCGTCAAACTCGGCGGCCTCGCAAAAGTTCCCGACCCCTCGGACCTGCGCGCGCTCGTGGGGCGGCTGCGAGGCGGCGAGTTGTTGCGCATCGGGATCGGCGAGGATCGTTGGGCGCTGGTGGAGCGCATGCAGGCCACGATGTCGCTGATCGAGGGCCACGCCGAGCACGTGATGGACGCCGTCGGCGCTGAAGAGCTGCCGACCATGGAGCGCATGCGCGTCGCGATGGACCGCCGCCGACGCGAGCGCGGCTGGCCATGGCGCATCCTCGAGAAGCTCTTGGGCCTGGAGATGAAGATGCGCCAGTACGAGATCGGACGCTCCTTCTGCGACGAGGTCGTCGCCCAGGCCGGCCCGAGCGCACTGACGCTCGCCTGGAGCTCGGCCGAGATGCTCCCCAGCATGAGCGAGCTGGAGGATCCGTCGGCGTGGCTGACACGAACACGTGTTCCGCTGCTGCCAAGCTGAAGGCCCTTCCCCAAGCCTCGGAGCGGTCGCCTCGAGGTTTTCATAGCTTTTCTTTACAGCGTGTTCACGCCAACTTGAGATTGGCGTGTAACCATCCTTTCAGCACGGGTTAGGAACATGTGTTCGGTGCTAAAGTCGTACCGACCAGAACAAGTGTGCCCCCCAAATCAGGAGAACCTCTCCCAAATGGCAACAGCCCAGTCAACACCAGCAAGTAGCGCCAAGCCGCGCCGCGCCGCCACCCCCAAGAGCGCGAGAGCGAAGACCACAGCACGCGCAAGCACTTCCAGCGCCTCCAGCAAGCGCTCCACGACGGCCGTCAAGAACCCCACGGTCGGCTCCTACGCCGAGCGCGCCGTGCTGATCCCCGTCGGCGCGGCACTGATCGCGCGTGAACAGGTGCTCGCACGCGTCAACGACACGATCGAGAGCTACGCCAGCCCGGCAAAGGCAAACGCGCAGCTGCGCAAGTTCGAGCGTCGCGGCAACACGGCTCGCAACCGCTTCGAGCGCGAGGTGCGCAAGACGCGCGTACGCGTCGAACGCGAGGTACGCCAGACGCGTGCCAGCGTCGAGCGCGAGGCACGTCGTGTCCAGCGCGAGGGCGAAGACCTGGCCAACAAGGTGCAGGAGCGCATCCTCAGCCTCGTCTGAGCACCCCTTCCCCCGTCCCAGGCCGGAGAGGCTGGAACGGGAAGGTCTGCCGGCCTCATATCCCGCCGGTAGTGGAAGCACCCTCTCCTCCCTCGCCGCCGGGCGGTCCCCCTACCGCCCGGCGGCATTTTTGTCGTCTACCCGACCTTGACCCTCGGCTGTGCCGGACCGCTCAGGAGCGCCGCTGCGCGCGGTGGTCCGGGCCGGCGACTCCGGTTTGGCAGAATGCGAGCAGACATGAACCGCGATGAAGTCCTCAAGGCACTGGAGGTCGTGATCGACCCCGAGTTGCGTCGTTCGATCGTCGAGCTTGAGATGGTGCGCTCGATCGACATCTCCGAGAACGGAGTGGTCGACGTGACGGTCTCGCTGACCACGGCGGGTTGTCCGATCCGCGGCCACTTCCAGACCTCGGTCGCCGAGGCAGTCTCGGCACTGCAGGGCATCACGCATGTCAATGTCTACTTCGACGTGCTCAGCGATAGCGAGAAGTCGGCCCTGCAGCAGAAGCTCGGGCGCGGCAGCCTTCCGGCAGGCTCGCTCGCCCAGGTATCCAACGTGCTGTGCATCGGCTCGGGCAAGGGTGGCGTCGGCAAGTCGACGCTAACCGCCAATCTCGCGGCAGCTCTGGTGGCCGACGGCAAGCGTGTGGGCATCCTCGACGCCGATGTCTGGGGCTACTCGATCCCGCGCATGTACGGCCTCGGCGCGACCCGCCCGCCGGTCTCGCCGCAGCGCAAGATCGTGCCGCTGGAGTCCCATGGAGTGAAGGTGATGTCGATCGGCTTCTTCCTCGAGGAGGACGCCGCTGTCGTGTGGCGCGGGCCGATGCTGCACAAGGCGCTCGGCCAGTTCCTACAAGACGTCGAATGGGGCGTGCTCGATTACTTGCTGATCGACCTGCCCCCAGGCACGGGCGATGTCTCGATGACGCTCGCCCAGATGCTCCCGCAAGCACAGTTCGTGATCGTAACGACACCGCAAGCGACGGCTCAGAAGGTCGCGCGCCGCTCAGCCGAGATGGCCAACAAGGTGTCTTTGGAGATCTGCGGAGTCATCGAGAACATGTCCGGCTTCACCACGCCAAGCGGCGAGCGCTTCCCGATCTTCGGCGAGGGCGGCGGCAAGGAGCTCGCCGACGAGCTCGACGTGCCCTTGCTGGGCAAGGTGCCGCTGACGATGCCATTGCGTGCGCAGGCCGACATCGGCCTGCCTTTGGTGATCGAGGATCCCGACGACCCAGCCTCGCAAGCGATCCGTCAGGCCGCACGTGGGCTTATAGCGATGGCGCCGATGGAGCTGCCAACACTGCCGCTGGTCGAAGTGGCAGCCCCGAGCCCACCAACGCCACCGGCGAGCCCGAAGCCCGCCGGCATGTCTTTGCCGATGGCCTGAGACGTTTTGAAGAAAGAACTCTCAAATGAGCTGCACGTCCAACACCCCCTTGATGTGAAGCCCGGAGATTATTTCGGTACCAAAGCTTTACCTCGACCTTGGCGAAAGGGGGTGTCGAGGAGGTCATTCAAATGAGCTGCACGACCCGACGTTCGTTGTCCATGAACGGTCCCGCCCCAAAGAGCTCTTTTGAAAGATTGTGAGGCCTGAAAGAGGTTCTGGGGCCTACTTCGCGTTGGCGAAGTACTCCGCGTTGATCGACGCGAACTTCTGCCACTCGTCTGGCAGCTGGTCCTCGGCAAAGCACGCGTCCACCGGGCAGGCCTCGACGCACGCGTCGCAGTCGATGCACTCCTCCGGATCGATGTAGAGCATCTCGGCCGCGTCGTAGCCGGGCTCGTCGGGCGTCGGGTGGATGCAATCCACGGGGCACACCTCGACGCAGGAATTGTCCTTCGTGCCAATGCACGGCTCAGCGATTACGTAGGCCATTCGCTTCCTTCTCGATTCGTTGGTGGAGGAACTACAACTTGCGGGACGACGAATAGTAGCGAGGCAGCCCAGTCGCACACTGGGAATAGGTCACACAGGCGAGCATCGGCCCCTCGCCGCACTCCGCTAGCTTTGGGCGATGCTCTTGCTCACCGGCGCGACCGGACTGGTCGGCTCCGCCCTACTGCGCCGCCTCATCGCAGAAGGACAGCCCGTCCGCTGCCTCGTACGCGACCCGCGCCGGCTCGGCCCGCAACGCGTACGCGTGCAGATCGCGCTCGGCGACCTGGCCGACCCGCCGTCGTTTCGCAACGCGATGCGCGGAGTCGACACGGTGGTGCATCTGGCCGCCTCCACGCGCGACCAGCCGCGCGGCTCGATCGAGGAGCTGGCGGCGATCGCAACCTGGCGGATGGTTGAGGCAGCCCAACGCGCAGGCGTGCGGCGCTTCGTGTTCTTCTCGACGCTCGGCGCCTCCAGCCACCACCGCGCTCGCCTGTTCCGGGCCAAGGCACTGGCCGAGCAGGCCGTGCGCGAGTCGGACATGCACTCGACCGTGATCGCGCCGTCGCTCGTCTATGCGCCTGGCGACCGCTGGCTGACACTGATCGAACGCCTGTCGCTACTGCCTGTAGTGCCGATCTCAGGCCGCGGTCGCGCGCTCTGCCAGCCGATCTGGGCAGAGGACGTGGCCAGCTGCCTGGTTGCCGTGCTGGGCAACTCCGGCCGCAACGCGACCCACGAGCGCTACGAGCTGGCCGGCCCGCAGACGATGACCTACAACGAAGTCCTCGACACGGTTTTGCGCTCACTCGATCGCGAACGCCCGCTGCTGCCGATCCCCACGCCGATGGTCTCCCGCACGCTACGACTGCTGGAAGGAGCGATGAGCACAAGCTCACCGATCACGTGGGACGAGGCTGAGTTGCTGGAGGCGAATATGGTGGCCAAAGAGAGGGTCGCCGACGCGCAAGCGCTAGGTGTTGACCCCGCGTCGATGCAGGCAGTGCTGGGCGGTAATCCACGAATACCGTCCCCAGCTCAGAGTACAATTGTCAGCAACGGAAGGTGAAGTGGTCTGGGACCACGAGCAGACTGATAGCTGTGAGTCCGGGTCGCCCCGGATGGAGTTCGATTCTCCCGCCTTCCGCCAAGATTCAGTTCGATCGGTGGCCGCACGGCGAGAGCAAGCGTGAGGATCAGTGCGCTGGCGGGTAGCAACCGCTCGGTTCTCCGCGGCCACCGTTCGAGCTAGTCGCCTTACCGACTGTTATAGTTTTTCTCGTTATCAGTCTGCTCGGGGTAGCTCCCCGTCACCACGGCCCGTCCTTGAGGCGGGTCGTCTCATTTAAGAGACAGGCGCTCGGCGATCGGCCCACGGCGCGGCCGCTTCGACTTGCGATGCAAGCGTCAGCAGCGCGGCCTCGCCCGCGGGTCGACCCACGAGCTGCACGCCAAGTGGCAGCCAATCCTCGCCTTGATATAGCGGCAACGAGATGCCAGGCTGGCCACTCGCATTGAAGACGGGGGTGAACGGCGTGAACAAGCCCGAGCGAGTGAACGTTGACATGGGATCTGGCGCGGCCGTATCGAGCGTGCCGATCGGCAGCGGGCGCTCGGCCAGCGCCGGGGTCAGCAGCGCGTCGTAGGGAGCCAAGAACTCGACAAGCTGGCGCGTGAGCGCCTGCAGTTGGATTTCCAGGCCGACGCCAACGACCGAGTTGAAGCTCTCGGTCATCTTGAGGATCGCCCAGCTCATCGGCTCCATGTCCTCGGCTCTCGGCTCGTGTCCGGCGACCATGCCGGAGTAGACGATCTGTAGCGCGATGTGTATCGAGAAGACGGCGCCGAACAGCTCGGAGAGACCCTCGATACGCCAGGGAGGATCGACCTCCTCGACCTCGTGGCCGAGCGAGCGCAGCAGCTCCGCGGCATCTGTCACGGCGCGCGCGCAGATCGGATCGACTACGGCGTCTGCAATCGGTGGAAATGTGGTCGCCGCGATCCGCAGCTTGCCGGGCTCACGGCCGGCCGAGGCCGCGAACGACTCGGAAGGGGGCGGCGCCCAGGTGGCGTCGCCCAGCTCGTAGCCGGCGAGCACGTCGAGTATCGCCGCTGTATCCCCAACGGTGCGGGTAAGTACACCATCGACATCCAGCGGCGCCTCGCCGCGTTCGGGCGCCGCCGAGATACGCCCGCGCGCGACCTTCAAACCAACGAGCCCACAACAGGCGGCTGGGATGCGGATCGAGCCGCCGCCGTCGTTGCCGTGGGCGACCGGCACCATGCCGGCGGCGACAGCCGCCGCGGCACCGCCCGAGGAGCCACCGGGCGTACGCTCGGTGTCCCAGGGATTGCGCGTAGGACCGAACAGCCGAGCCTCGCTGACCGGCAGGATGCCGTACTCGGGCAACGTTGTCGTCCCCACGATCACGAATCCGGCCTCCTTGAAGCGGCGCGTGATGTTGCAGTCGTGATCGGCCACGTGATCGGCCAGCAGCGAGCACCCGATCGTCGCCTTCAAGCCAGCCACCGGGCGGTTGTTCTTGATCGCGATCGGCACGCCGGCGAACGGGCGCTCGTCGCCGGATTCGATCTGCTCGGCGGTTGCGAGCGCACGCTCGCCATCGATCTCGACGAACGCGTTCAACTGGGGATTGAGCTGCTCGATACGCGAGAGCGAGGTTTCCACAAGCTCGCGTGAGGACACCTCGCCGGAGCGCACCATCGCGGCGAGCTCGGTCGCAGGACGGAACATCAGGTCACTGTCGCTCACGGCACTCCTCCTCGTTGGGACCAGCGATGCCGGCCGATGGCCGCAACGGAGCCTACCTGGAGGATTCCTGCGACGATATGAGCCTGCCCACAAGGCAGCCGGGTCGATTCTGGTGCAATCCAGTGGGGTCGACTCTCAACCGGTCATCAGCAGCCAGAAAGCGAGTGCCCATGAGCGAGGTCACGACACAGTCGCCGCCCGCATCGTCCCCTTCCGATGAAGTCCAGTCAGGCCTAGAGGGCGTCGTCGCCTTCGCCACGGACATCGCCGAGCCCGACAGGGCTGGAGGTTCGTTGCGCTATCGCGGCGTAGACATAGAGGATCTGGTCGGCGCAATCCCCTACGAGCAGGTCTGGGGCCTGCTGGTGGACGGCCGCTTCAAGCCCGGCCTGCCCCCCGCCGAACCGCACGTCTTGACCGTGCGCTCCGGCGACCACCGCGTCGACGTGCAATCGGCGCTTGCGATGCTCGCTCCCGAGTGGGGCTTCAACGCGCTGATCGACATCTCCGACGAGCAGGCACGCGACAACCTCGCACGGGCCTCGGTGATGGCGCTGTCGTTCGTGGCCCAATCCGCACGCGACGCCGGGCAACCGCCCGTGCCTCAGTCCGAGGTCGACCAGGGCAAATCGATCCCCGAGCGCTTCCTGATCCGCTGGCGCGGAGAGGTCAACCCAGATCACGCAAAGGCGATCGACGCTTACTGGATCTCCGCGGCCGAGCACGGCATGAACGCTTCGACGTTCACCGCGCGGGTGGTTGCCTCAACCGGAGCGGACTGTGCCGCGGCGCTGTCGGCAGCCGTGGGGGCGCTCTCGGGACCGTTGCACGGGGGTGCCCCGTCGCGCGTGCTGAAGATGCTCGATGAAGTCGAAGAGACCGGCGATGCCGAGGTATGGGTCAAGGCGGCGCTTGACCGCGGCGAGCGCCTGATGGGCTTCGGCCACCGCGTCTACCGTGCCGAAGACCCGCGTGCACGCGTGCTGAGGCGCACCTGCCGCGAACTGGGCTCGCCTCGCTTCGAGGCAGCCGAGGCACTCGAGAAAGCAGCGCTGGCAGAGCTCATGGCGCGCAAGCCCGACCGCGTGCTCGCCACCAACGTCGAGTTCTGGTCGGCGGTGGTCCTCGACCTGGCCGAAGTCACGCCAGACCTGTTCACGCCGATGTTCACGTGTGCACGGGTGGCGGGCTGGTCCGCACACGTCCTCGAGCAGAAGCGCGAGGCCAAGCTGATTCGCCCGACGGCGAAGTACGTGGGCGAGGGTCCGCGGCCGGTATCCGCCGTCGAATAGCCACGGCGCGGCGTGCGGCTGCGAGGCGACGGCTCGCGAGGCGAGAGGCAACGCGATGGAAGACAGCGCCTAGGAGAACCAGTAATGCAACCAGGTGGTTGCATTACTACGAGGGCCCGGCATCCTGCCGGGCCCTCTGACACACCTATCGACCGAATACGCGTGCGACTGGAGCGCCGCACGCGCCGATATCGGTCTGCCTACATCATTCCGCTCATGTCCGGCATACCACCACCGGGCATACCGCCGCCTTCCTTCTCCGGCACCTCGGCGACGATCGCCTCGGTGGTGAGGATGTTCTTGGCGATCGATGCGGCATTCTGCAGCGCCGAGCGCGTGACCATCGCCGGGTCGATGACGCCTGCCGCGACGAGATCGACAATCTCGTTCGTGGCCGCGTTCAGGCCCTGACCCTTCTTGGCCTTGCGCACGTCGTTGACCACCACGGAGCCCTCCAGGCCCGCATTCTCGGCGATCTGACGTAGCGGCTCCTCGAGCGCACGCAACACGATGCGTGCGCCTGTCTTCTCGTCGTCCTCCTCGGTACCGTCGAGGGAGATGGCACTGGCGGACTGCAGCAATGCGACACCGCCGCCCGGCACGATGCCCTCCTCGAGCGCCGCACGAGTGGCCTGTAGGGCGTCCTCGACGCGGTGCTTCTTCTCCTTCATCTCCGTCTCCGTTGCCGCGCCGACCTTCACCACGGCGACACCGCCGGAGAGCTTTGCCAGACGCTCCTGGAGCTTCTCCCGGTCGAAGTCCGAGTCGGTGTTCTCAACTTCGGCCTTGATCTGGTTGATGCGTCCCTTGATCGCCTCGGCATCGCCTGCACCATCGACGATCGTGGTGTTGTCCTTGGCGACAACCACACGACGAGCGTGCCCGAGCTGAGACACCTGCGTGTTCTCGAGCTTGAGGCCCATCTCCTCGGTGATGACCTCTGCTTTGGTGAGGATCGCGATGTCCTCGAGCATGCGCTTACGACGGTCGCCGAAGCCAGGAGCCTTCACCGCAACACCGGTGAACGTTCCACGCAGCTTGTTGACCACGAGCGTGGCGAGCGACTCGCCCTCCACGTCCTCGGCGATGATCAGCAGCGGCTTGCCGCTCTGAATCACGGCCTCGAGCACCGGCAGCACGTCGCGCACCGAGCCGATCTTCTGGTTGGCGATCAGGATGAAGGGGTCCTCGAGGACGGCCTCCATGCGCTCCTGGTCAGTGACCATGTAGGGCGAGATGTAGCCCTTGTCGAACTGCATGCCCTCGGTGAACTCGAGGTCCATGCCGAACGTCTGGCCCTCCTCGACGTTCACGACGCCGTCCTTGCCAACCTTCTCGATGGCGTCGGCGATCACGTCGCCAATGTCCTCGTCGCCGGCTGAGATGGTCGCGACACGTGCGATCTGGTCCTTGCCGGAGACCTCCTTGGACTGCGAGGCGATGTTGGCAACGACTTGGTCGACCGCCTTCTCGATGCCGCGCTTGAGCGCCAACGGGTTGGCGCCGGCCGCGACGTTCTTCAGACCCTGACGAACGATCGCCTGAGCGAGCACCGTGGCTGTGGTGGTGCCGTCGCCGGCAACGTCGTTAGTGGCAGTAGCCACCTCGCGCACCAGCTGAGCGCCCTGGTTCTCGAAGACGTCCTCGACCTCGATCTCACGAGCGATCGTGACACCGTCGTTGGTGATCGTGGGGGCGCCGAACTTCTTGTCGAGCACCACGTAGCGGCCCTTGGGGCCGAGCGTGACCTTCACGGCGTTGGCAACAGCGTCGACGCCGGCCTCCAGAGACTTACGCGCCTCGGAGCTGTACTTGAGTTCCTTGTGAGCCATATCTATTCAGATCTCCTTATGCGACCTTGGCGAGAACGTCGGACTCGCGCAGCACGAGCAGATCCTCACCGTCGAGTTTGATCTCGGTGCCGCCGTACTTGCTGTAGAGGACCTCGTCGCCCTCGGACACGTCGAGCGGGATACGCTTGCCGGCATCGTCGAGCTTGCCGTCGCCGACGGCGAGGACCTTGCCCTTCTGCGGCTTCTCTGTGGCAGTATCGGGAAGGACGAGGCCGCTGGCGGTCGTCTGCTCCTCCTCGATGGCCCGTACGATCAGACGATCGCCCAGGGGCTTAAGTTTCATGCTGAGAACCTCCGTTTAGAATGTGCTTCCTTGTCGGCGCCGTCCCCTGAGGCGAAGGCGCCCAACGACCTGATTGGCACTCTCGCTACGAGAGTGCCAACGGCCACGGTCAATATATAGAACAGATTGTGCGCGTCAAGGGACGATTGGCACTCTCAAGCTCGAGTGCCAAGCAAATTGCAGCTCAGACTCAAGCGCCTATCGGCATCTGTCCGGCAACGAGTTGCTCGACTTCGGCGCCCTTCTTCGTCAGCAGCCACGCATTGGGGGCTCCGCGAACCTGTCCGACGCCATTGTTGCGAACCAATCCGAGCTTCTCCAGGCGAGCCAGCAGCTTCGATATCTGGCCTTGGTCGTCAATCCCTGCGGCCGCTCCAACCTGCCTGTTGGATGCACCCGGATTGGCGGCGATCGCAAGCAGCGCACGGGCTGTGCGGTAGGTCAAACGCATTTCCAAGTCACGCAGAGGGTCTCCGCCAGCGCCGCGGCCCGGAGGCTTGCGCCTGGGTGTCGAGCGCGCTGCCTCCTTCGCGGCCACCGCCGGGCCAAGATAGGGGAGCACGATCATCGCCATCAGCGCACCCGTCAGTTCGAGCAGAGGGTCGGGCCGCTCGCCGGTGCGTCCAGGGCCCTTCGCGCGCCCTGTGCCCTTTGCGCGCGCGGCGCCGCGACCACTCCTCGCACGGGGGATGAGGCGCGCATGTAGAACCGACAGCACGCCGCCGACCACCCCTTCGCCGGTCAGCGGGGGCAATGCCTTCGCGGACCTCGACTGCTTGCGCCCTTCGTCCACTGCGGCAACCACAACGTCCAGGACCGCCAGACGCCGCTGGTGCACCCTGAGGCCGGCGCCAAGCGTCTCCACGACGCACAAACGTCCCATCGCCGGCTCGTCGTCGAGAAATTCCAGCGCCCCGGCCAATGCGGACCTGATCCGTGTCCGCCACTTCTCAGCCGGGTCATAGACATCGAGCACGTATCGCGAGGCCTCCGCAAGCGACTGGTCCAGCGCCGCCAGGAAGCAGTCTTCGAAGTCGTCGAAGACTTCATAGAAAGTGCGCCGCGACACACCCGAGCGCGCCACCACATGTGCCACCGTCGCGTTCGCGCGGCCGCGCTCGGAGACGACGTCGATCATCGCCGCGATCATCCGAGCCCGCTGAATATCGGTTACGTGACCACGCCCGAACCGATCGCGCTCGACAGCACGGGTACGGCCCTTCTGACTGGTTGTTGGTCGCTTGGTGGGCATCGCTGGGCACCGACAATCCTCCGCCTAACGCGGGCCGGTTTCACCACCTGTTTCCCATTGTTGGGACCAGAACGTGTCCAGCGCCGCTTGCTCAGGCACCCGCCCAGCTAGTTCTGCGCGCCGCCGAAGCCCTTCATCGCTTCGGTCATGGCTGTGGGCGTATCCAGAATCTGCGAGAAACGCACGACCGTGACGACGTCCTCCGTCGACACCGAACGTCCGTAGATCTGCTCCAGGAAGTTGATGAGCTCCTCGTGACGGCGGAACTCGGGGTTGTCGTGCTTGATGTCGCGCGGTGAGAGCTCGGCGACCTTCATCACCTCGACCTGGTCTATCACCGCTTCGAATATCCGCTCGCGAGGCGAGTACTGGTAGCCGATCGTCACCAGCACCGCCTGATTCTTGCGGTACTTGCCCGACTTGTCGCCGAGCCTGATCGTGGCCGTCTTGCGACCCTTCTTCAGCTCGTCCGCGAAGATCGTCGAATAGAAATTGAGTACCTGCACGACGCGCAGGCTATCGGTCTTGTCCACAGATGGCCAGCGCCCGTGCCACCATCTCTCGCTCGCCCGCATAACTGAGCGCCTTCTGCGCCTCTGAAAGGCCCATCCAGCGCGCCTCCAACACCTCGTCGTCATGGTCGGCGAGATCCCCGCCAAGCAGTCGGAAGAGGAAGAAGTGGACGCTCTTGGCGACCCGGCGCCGATCGCGCATGTACCAGTAGCGCACCTCACCGAGCTCCTGCACCGACTCGACCACCATTCCCGTCTCCTCGCGTACCTCCCGGGTAGCGGCCTGCACGATCGTCTCCCCGTCATCGAGATGCCCCTTGGGCAGCGCAAGCACCTGCGCCCCGTCGGCTGCCCGCCTGGTGGGCACGATCACGAGCACCTGGCCGTCGTGAACCACCACACCGCCGGCCGAGACCTCACGCTCAGAAGACATACCCCTCGAGTGCGCTCGGATCGTGTACCACGAGACGACCGCGACCTTGTGAGATCACGCCGGCGCGCTCCAGGACCGCAAGGAAACGTGAGGCCGACTCCCGCGAGGAGCCGGCTAGCTTGGCAAGGTCGGCCTGAGTAGCCGTGAGCAGCACCTCCCGCGCCGGCTCTCCGGCACCTACCGCCTGAGCGACGAGCTCGCTGAGCACAACGGCCACGCGGCTCTGCACGGTCTGAAAGGACTGTTTGGCCAGACGATCGTTGGTCTCGCGCAGCCGACGCCCGAGCGCGATGACCAGGCGCATCGATATTTCCGGATGCTCGACCATCAGCCTGCGCATGTCTGGGCCGAGGACGGCCACCACGCTCGTGTGCTGCACCGCCTCCACGGTCGCCGAGCGCAGCTCGTCCTCGAACATCGCCAGCTCGCCGAAGATGTCCCCCGGCCCAAAGGTGGCGAGCGTGATCGTGCGTCCGTCAGCGTGCTCTCGAATCGCACGAGCACGGCCTGAGCGCACGATGTAGCACGTATCGCTCGCGTCGCCCTCTCGGAACACGATCTGCCCTGGCTCAAAGCTGCGCGGCACTGCCAACTGCGCGATCCGCCCAAGGTCGTCCTGCTCGAGCGTCGAGAACACCGGCACGCGTCCGAGCAGCTCCACTATCTCCGCAGCCTTGGTGGGAGTCATGCCCTGGAGATATCACAGGCGGCAGCCAACCCCGCAACTTGCGGGCATCCGACGCTATCTTCACAGTATGGGTCCGTTGAGGTCGATCGCGCCGTTCATGCTTGCCGCCGCTTTCGCGCCGACACCGACACACGCGCTGCTGCACTCACACGAACTGTGGGGCACCGTGGATGTGTGCAACCCAAAGGACCAGCCGAACACGGTCGGCATTCGCGGCTCGATGCCCGGCGATGGCAACGCCAAGGACATCATGTACATGCGCTTCCGCGTTCAATACCTGGATGCCACCACCAATCAGTGGATCGACCTCAGCAAGGAAGCGGACTCAGGTTTCGTAAAGGTCGGCACGGCTCAGCTCGCGCGTCAGGCCGGCCGCAGCTTCACGTTCGCCTCGAGCACTTCCAAGTCGGCGTTCACCTTGCGTGGCCAGGTCGTCTTCCAGTGGCGCAAGGCGAACACGGTGCTACTGACGACGACCATACCCACCAGCGCGGGGCACACGAGCCTCGCCGGCGCCGACCCGAAAGGGTTCAGCGCCGCGACCTGCAAGCTCACCTAGCGTCGAACAGACGTGGATCGTTGGTGATGATGCCGCTCACCCCAAGCGCGGTCAGCTTGGCGATGCGCGCGGCGTCGTCGACCGTCCACACGTAGAGCTCGCCACCCTCGCACTCGACTGCGTTCACCAACGCCCCCGTGACGACCCTCCAGTGGGCCATGATCGCGTCCACGGTCCCGCTTCGCAGTGCCTCGCCTGCGCGCCGTGGCAGCAGCGCCCGATAGCCGGTGAGAATCGCAAGGGCCGGGATCGCGGTGAGCAGATGGCTCGTGTAGTCGCGCCTGACGCGTGGGACCGACCAGCCGAGGCGCAGCGACGGCTCGGCCATACGTACGCGGGCAAGCGAGGATGGGTACATGCCACTGATCAGCGTCCTCGAGGTGAGCCCAGCCTCGCGCAGAGCGTCCACCACGCGCAACTCGTACCCAGGCAGCTTTACGTCGACATCGAAGTCAAGACCGGCAAAGCGCTCGCCGGCAAGGTGCTCGAGCGCCTGTTCGAGCGTCAGTGGCGTGCGCGAGCGCATGTCCTCGTAATCGTGGGCGACCATCAGCTCGCCGCTACCGTCAGGGTGAACGCTCAGAACGTCGAACTCGATCATGTCCACGCCATGGGCGAGCGCAGCGTCGAAGCTCGCCGGGGTGTTCCCCTGCACGAGATGCGCCGCGCCCTTGTGACCGACCCGTCGCGGGCGCGCGCCTGCACGGATGATCGCGTCAGTAGCCACCATCCGCAAGGATAGAGGCGAGCCTCGGGGTCTAGGAAACCTTGAGCTGCTTGCGCCGGAAGCTGGCGGCTTCGATTGCCTCGACGGCCGAGCGCGGACCGACGTAAGGCGCGAGGATCAGGAATGCCAGGTGATCGACCAAGCAAGGCAGATAACGCAACCTGTCGTGCGGGGCGTAGCTCGAGAGGATCGCCCAGATCGCCCCCATGATCGCCTCGCCGGCGACGGCAGGGGCCCGCTCGGGCTCCGGCACCCCTTGGGTCATCACCTTGATGAAGCCGTCGAGCACACCGCTGACGCGCGCGACCATGCCATTGCCGGCGTCGAACAAGTCGATGAAGGTCAGCTTTACCAGTCCCGGATGCGCAGCGCAGTAGCCGATCAGAGCCTCCACCCCTTTGTGCACCCCTCCAGCCCACTCGGTGTCGTTGCGAGTGGCACGCCGCACGGCGTCGTGGGCTTCGGCGGCGAACTCGTTGACGACCGCGAGCAGACACTCTTCCTTGTTCGGGAACTCTCTGTGGAACGCTTCGGTGGAGACGGCCGCGGCACGCGCAATTTCAGCGTCGGTGATGTTCGTGTAACCCTCCTCGAGGGCCAACTGCACCATCGCGTCCATCACGCTCGAGCGCCGATCTTCACGCGTCAGGAAGCGTGCACGTTTGGCAAGCAGATGCGGCGGGCGCCCCGAGCCGAGCGTGCGTAGACGAGTCACCGCCGAGGAGCGGTATGAGTTGACCCAATCGAGCAGTTCGTCGGTCAGGCCGGCAAGCTCCTGATGGCGCCCTTCGCGCACACGCCTGAGTACCACGAAACGCACCCCGCCCACGATCGCGCGCGGTGCAAGCGGCGGCAGAGTAATCCCGTCGGGCGTAAGGCTGAAGCCCGTCGCGACGACGCGCTCGAAGGCGGTGGCGGTCAGTTGCAGGCGCTCGTGGCCACGCGGCCCGATCCCGATCGACTCGGCAAGCACCAGATTCGCACCACGCGGATCGCCCGCGATACCTTCGAGGAACACCTGGGTTGCCGCGTACAAGCGGTTGGCCCAGCCACGCTCGCCCATCCATGCCTGCAGGACCCGTTTGCGCGAGGCGCCGACAAGCGCATCGTAGGTGGCCAGGAAGCAGTCTTCCTTGTTGGAGAACTGCTCATAGAAAGCACGTCGTGAGACGCCTGCCAACGCGATCACATGCGCCACGCTCGTGGCCCCATAGCCACGCTGGTAGACCGACTCGGCCATGCCTCCGTACAGGCGCGCACGCTGGTGGCGTGCGACTGCCTCACGACCGAGGCCGTGGGGTCCATGCGGCAGACGCTTGTACAAGGGCGTAAGCCCGTCATAACGACCCGTCGGGCCGGCGCCGAGCAACATCTCCTCGGCTGAGACCTCGGTATAGATGGGAAGTTCCGGACAGTCTTCCCCAGGCAGGGTCACCGTCGATTCACCAAGAACGTTCTCCCTACTACCACTTGTTCCATTGGTTCCCATTATTCGGCAAGATAATTCAGGGCTGAACTATTGGCAAGCCACCACATGGCGGCACCGAACGAATGTTTCTGACTGCGGTGGCCAGATGCGACGATTTGTCTCTTCCGCATTGCGCGGAGCGTCGAAGACATCATCCCTCCTTCTACCCCATCCCCAAGACCTGCCTGTTTCCAATTCGATGTTATTCGAGAGGGTCGAGCGATTCAAGCTCGGAGCGTAAGTCTCCGAGGGCCCTGGCGAAAGCCGAGCTCGATCAATACCGGCTCGAGGTCCGAGCCGATCGCCGACTCTCCATCGATTCGCTCGAGTGCCACAGTGTCGACGCGCCCGGCGCGTACGGCGTCCGCCAGCGCGCGCAACGCAAGCGCGAGCGATGTCGACTCGGAGGCGAGCGTCAGTATCCCGCGCCCACCGCGCTCCAGGTAGAGCGCCGGCTCATGGGCGACGAACACAACGTAGGCGCCGGCCACCCGCGCCGGGCGGCGTGTCGTCTGCCCGGCACGCCGCGGCCAGGGCAGCACGGCGCCGTAGGGCTGGGCTGGATCGACGGCCGCGAGCACGAGTGTCGCAGCCTCCCCATCGCTTGCTCGCGCGCGCAGACGCTCCACCGCTCCGGGCAGGGCGAACTGCGCGCCGCCCAGGCCCTCGACGAAATAGCCACGACGGCACACCCCAAGCGTCTCCAACTCTGTGAGGGCGCCGTACAGAGCCGAGAAGCCACCGGCGATGCCCTCGGCGGAGACCTGCTCGCGCGTCAGCACGCCATAGCGCTCGAGCAACAGTTCGGCAAGAGCACGACGGCGTGCGCGCAGCTCCTCGATTGCGGGCGGACGAACGCTCTGCTCGCGCGCAGCTTCCTCGCCGAAGATGGCGAGCGTGAGCGACCAGCGACCCTGCACTTGGGCGCTCGTGCCAAAACGACCCGGGCGCAGCGAATGCCCACCAAAGCGTCTTCCGGCACGCAGCCCACCTCCCCGTGCACGAGCCGGCCCCGCAAGCCCGTGTGCGGCAAGCGTCTGACGTGGCGCGCGCAGGGGCGCCCAGGCGTCGTTGGTCACCTCGCCGGCCCAGACCAGGTCCCACAACGCCTGTGTGAGCACGGCGCCAGGCAGCTCCGACTCGGCAAGCAGGTCGGTGAAGAAGCAAGG
The DNA here is from genome assembly GCA_035485715.1 of Solirubrobacteraceae bacterium. Classification (GTDB taxonomy): domain Bacteria; phylum Actinomycetota; class Thermoleophilia; order Solirubrobacterales; family Solirubrobacteraceae; genus Palsa-744. The sequence goes on from DATHNT010000026.1 coordinate 353,342, forward strand.
TCCGGCGGCCAAGCGCTCGCGCAGCAACACGTGCTCGGGCTGCTGCGGCGACTCACCGCGCGAGCCGGCAGCTGAGCTGGGCCGACCCAGCAACGCGGCGTCCTCGCGGAAATACAGCGCCACGCGCCCCGAGTCCCGCCCGAGCGAGCCCGCGCCGACCCAGACGACCTCCCCGCCGGCGCACAGACTGTCCAACCAAGAAGGCGAATAGGAGCCGGTACGAGAGGCGAGCACGTCACGCTCCCACGAGGCCACGGGCAGCGCCAAGCCCTGCAGGGAGACGAGCACTTCGCGTAGGCGCTCCACCCCACCGCCGCCCCGCTCAGAACCAGGGCGCCAACGGTCGACGCCCTGCCAGGAGGGCATGAACGCACTCAGCGCCCGCTCGTCGACAGGCTCGATCTCCTTGCGCAGCGATGCCAGCGAAGCGCGTCGCAGACGGCGCAGCACCTGGATGTCACACCACTCGCGCCCGGCGGCGCCGGGGCGCAGCTCTCCTCGCACCAGCTCGCCCGAGCGCTCCAGCTCGCGCAACGCGGAGGAGACGTCCACGCGGTAGCGCTCGAGAAACTCCTCGCCGGTGAAGGGCCCGTGCGTACGTGCATAGCGCGTCACCAGCTTGACCAAAGCGTCGGGCACATCTGCCAGAAATACGTCAGGCAGGCCGCCGGGCGGTGGGCAGCCGAGCGCGTCGCGATAGAGACCGGCGTCATCGGCGGCGATCAGCCGCTCATCTCCGGCGATGCGTATACGCACCACGCGCCGTTCGTGCTCCAGCGCAGCCAGTATCTCCTGCACGTCCAGGCCGACGAGCACGCGCTCGCCCAGCTCCGCGACGCGCAGGTCGCCGACTGCGCGCAGCACATCTCCGAGCGCGTCGCGGCTCGTGGCCTGCGTGCGCTGTGAGCGGTGCTGGAGATCCTCCTCGATCTGCTCGAGCGCGGCGGGATCGATCAGTTCGCGCAGCTCCTCCTGGCCGAGCAGCTCGCGCAACAGATCGCGGTCGAGTGACAGCGCGGCCGCTCGGCGCTCGGCGCTCGGCGTGTCGCCCTCGTACATATAGGTGGCCACATAGTCGAACAGCAGCGAGCCCGCAAACGGAGAAGCGTGCTGTGTCTCCACCTCCACCAGTGAGACCTCGCGCGTCTCCAGGCCACGCAGCAGCTCCTGCAAGCCAGGCAGATCGAGCACGTCGCGCAGGCACTCGCGATAGGTCTCGAGCACGATCGGAAAGTCGGGGTAGCGACGAGCCACCTGCAGCAGGCCCTGGGCCTTCAGGCGCTGCTGCCACAGCGGCGTGCGCCTGCCCGGGTAGGCGCGGGGGATCAAGAGTGCGCGGCCGGCGTTCTCGCGAAAGCGGGCTCCGAACAGCGCAGAGTCGCCGAGCTCGGCGACGATCGCCTCCTCCACCTCCTGCGGATCGAGCGCCACCAGGTCGGCGTAGGAGGCTGCGCCGGTGGCGCCCGATGACTCAATGCCGCGCGGCGCAAAAGCGCCTGCGGCTGGCGCGATGGAGGACTCGGCGGTTGCTGGCGGTTCAGACGCGCCGTGCCTGCTCGGCGCCCACTCCTCGGCCTCGTCCAGGTCCACATCGGGCAGACGCACGACGATGCCGTCGTCAGACCAGATCGCCTCGCCGTCGATACCGAAGCGCTCGCGCATGCGGGCTGAGATCGCAAGGCCCCAAGCCGCATGCACGCGACCGCCATAAGGGGAGAGCACACAGAGGCGCCAGTCGCCGATCTCGTCGCGAAAGCGCTCGAGCACGATCGTGCGGTCGCTTGGCAGCACCTGCGTAGCTGCCTGCTGCTCGCGTAGGTAATCGAGCAGGTTCGTGGCGGAGCGCTCGTCGAGATCGTAGTCGCGCACGAGCAGGTCCGCGTCCTGGTCGACCGCCCAGCGTGTGAACGCGCCGATCGCCTTGCCCAACTCCTTGGGCCGGCCGATGCCATCGCCCTTCCAAAAGGGCACCGCGCCTGGCACCCCCGGAGCGGGTGTCACGATTACGCGGTCGCGGCCGATCTCCTCGATCCGCCAGGAAGAGGCGCCGAGCAGAAAAACCTGCCCAGGCCTGGCCTCATAGACCATCTCCTCGTCGAGCTCGCCCACACGCCGCCCGTCCGGCAAGGTCACTGCGTAGAGGCCGCGATCGGGGATCGTGCCGGCGTTTGCGATAGCCAGCTGGCGGGATCCCTTGCGCGCGCGGATACGACCCGCGACACGGTCCCAGACGATGCGCGCGCGCAGCTCGCCGAACTCGCTCGAGGGGTAGCGACCGTCGAGCATGTCGAGCACGTTCTCGAGCAGTGCACGCGGCAACTCGGAGTAGGAATGGGTGCGCGTGACGAGCGCGTACAGGTCATCGACGCCGACGCCGCCGTCCTGGTCGTCGTCCACGGGCTGCTGTCCCGCTTCGGCAGAGGCGGCGATCGCAACTATCTGCTGGGCGAGCACGTCGAGCGCGTTGCGGGGCACGACGGTGGGCTCGATCGCACCTTCGCGCATCCGCCGACAGACGACTGCGCACTCGAGCAGATCGCCGCGGAACTTGGGGAAGATGCGTCCCTTGCTGACATCGCCGACGCCGTGGCCGGCACGCCCGATGCGCTGCAAGCCGCGTGCCACGGACTTGGGCGACTCGATCTGCAGCACCAGATCGACCGCTCCCATGTCGATCCCGAGCTCCAGCGACGAGGTCGCCACCAGGCAAGGCAGCTCGCCCGCCTTGAGCTGCTCCTCGATCGTCGTGCGCTCCTCGCGCGAGAGCGAGCCGTGGTGGGCTCTTGCGATCTCGCGCAGCGCCAGAGGCCCCAGTCGATCTATCGGCACGCCACTCAGGCCGCCCCCAGGGGCGGCCCCATCCAAACCATTCCCCGCATCTTTGGAGCTGTCGGCGTCATCTGTCTCGGCAGCAGCGAGCTCGTTGAGACGCAGCGCGACCCGCTCGGCCGAACGACGGTTGTTGACGAACACGATCGTCGAACGGTGCTCGCGCACCAGCCGCAACAGCTCTGGGTATATAGCCGGCCAGATGGAGTTGCGCGTGGGCTCGCTGCCCTGCACCGGCTGAAGCGGATCGTCGCTCTGCGGGCCGGCCGGGCCGGCCAAGTCACCCATCGACTCGACCGGCACGTGGATGCGCAGATCCAGCGGCTTTCGTACGCCGGCATCGAGTATCCGTACCTTGCGAGTGGGCCCCACCAGAAAGCGACCGACCTCCTCGAGCGGGTTCTGGGTCGCCGACAGGCCCACACGTTGCACGCCGCGAGCAGCGGGGCCGCCGACGCTGAGCACATGCTGTTCGAGTCGCTCGAGTGTCAGCGCCAGATGGGCACCACGCTTGACCGAGGCCACCGCATGGATCTCATCGACGATCACCGTCTCGACCGTGCCCAGCATCGCGCGTGCCCGCGAGCCGAGTATCAGATACAGCGACTCTGGAGTCGTAATCAGTATCTCCGGCGGTTTTCGCGCCATCGCCGCACGCTCGGCCTGGGAGGTGTCGCCCGTGCGGATGCCGACGCTCACGTTCGCCCCGATCCCGCGTAGCGGCGCACGCAGGTTGCGCTCGATGTCGTAGGACAATGCCTTCAAGGGCGAGACGTACAGGACACGGACGCCTCCCCCGGTGCGCTGGGGTTTGTTTGGGTTTGGATTTTGGGGCGTGCCGGTCGGTGTGCGCGAGCCCATCCCATTTTCGGGCGCGCCGAGATCTTCCCGCGCTGGATTGGTGCCTTGTTTATTGCCGATGCCCCCTGCGCGCGCGGGGGGCATGCCGTTTTCCTCGGCACTGGCCTGCGCGCCCAGCCTGTCGAGCGCCCACAGGAATGCGGCGAGCGTCTTGCCCGACCCAGTCGGAGCCGACAACAGCACGTGCTCGCCACTGGCGATCGCCGGCCAAGCCTGTGCCTGAGCGGGAGTGGGCTCGGCAAAGGAAGCTTCGAACCATGCGCGCGTAGGCGCGCTGAACGCAGCGAGTGGATCTGCCTTTGCGGTTGCCACGTAAGCCGAGGCTAGCGCGCAAGCGCCTGCCGGCTCGGATGCGAATGTCGGCTCAGGTTGCTGGAATATCTCCGAAAAGCGCACAAAATCGTTTCTCGGGATTGTTCGATTAGACTGCCGCTTCGTGGGCGACGACGAAACGCAACACTCACCCGCTGGGCGCCCATTCGGCAGCCGCCTGAGACCTCGCACGTGGATGCGATGGCTCACCGGCGCAATGGATAGCGAAGCGGCCCAGGACGCGCGAGACAAAAAGGCAAACGACCGCTTCAGCGTGCACGAGACCCTGCTCGCACTACCGACCCTGCTCGAGAACTCAGGCCTGCCCGACGGTGTCGTGGAGTTGTTGATCGAGGACTTCGAAGCGCCGAGGAGCCATCTGTTCGACATCCACGACGGTCATGTCAAGCTTGCCGAGCCCGGCCAGTGCGTCCCGTGGGCCAGCATTGCCGGCTCACCCACCGCCTGGACGATGGCGCTCGGGCCGCAGCGCAACACCACGCAACTGCAGCTCACCGGCGACGAGTCGCTGGCGCGCTGCGTGCTAGCGGCGCTCCCGCAGCAGCCCTAGATCCTCAACGAGCGCCTGTCCAGGCATAGCCCGAAGCGCGGCGGCCGCCGCTCAGCGCGACTCACTCGCCACGCGCTCAAATGCGCCGAGTACGCGCTCGATTGTCTGCTCGCCCATCGGTGTCGAGGTACACATGAGTCCGTTGCCGGCGATCAGCACTCCGGCCCTGTAAAGGCGCCACCACAAACCCCTTGGATCCTGTGAGCCGATCTGCAGCAACGAGCCACGTCCTGCAACCGACCAGCCACGCTCGCCCAGGCCCGCTCGCAAACGCTCGCCGAGAGCGTCTATCCGGTCGATCTCAGCTGACCCAAAGGCGTTCAACGCCGCGAGGCCGGCACGCATCGTGACCGGGTTGGCGGAAAAGGTTCCGCTCTGCGCCACAGCATCGGGCCGCCGCGGATCGAACACGTCCATGAACCGTTCTCGACCCCCGATTGCGCCCACCGGCAAGCCGCCGCCGACCATCTTGCCCAGCGTGATGAAGTCGCCCTCGATGCCGTATAGCGTGTGCAGCCCGCCCGGGGCGAGCCTGAACGTGATCGTCTCGTCGATCACCAAGGCGATCCCGCGCCGCTCGGTCTGCTCGCGCACGAGCCGCACAAATGACTCCTCCAGTGGCCGCAAGCCGGCACGGTTCGGCATCAGGTCGAGCAGCACCGCCCCAAGAGCACCTTCGTGCTCGTCGAGCGCCGCCACGAACGCCCGGGCGTCTCCGAGCTCGAGCGTCAACACGTCTCGCTGAGCCGCGGCCGGCACGCCGTGCGAGCCGCGACGCACGACCGCGTCCCAGCCGCCGTGGTAGCAGTTGGCAAAGCGCAGCAAGCCGTCGCGTCCAGTCGCCGCGCGGGCCCCGCGCACCGCCATCATCACCGCCTCGGTGCCCGAGTTGACAAAGCGCCAGTGCTCGGCCCAACCCACACGTTCGGCGAGGCACTCGGCCAGCTCTATCTCCGAGCGCGTCGGCAGCCCGAAGGCCGAGCCATCGTCCAGCGCCGCTGTCGCGGCTTGCACGACCGGCTGGAAGGCGTGGCCGTGGATCAGCGCCGTGTAGTTGTTTTGCAGGTCGATGACGCGGTGGCCGTCGACGTCAACCAGCTCGCAACCCTCGCCGCGCTGCGCATAGGGGGGATGGGGCTCCACGAACAGCGTCGAGCGCGCGTTTCCGCCTGGCAGGCTGTGCAGAGCCCGCTCATAGAGGGTCTGTGCCGCGGACATCTCGGCGGGGGCGATCGGGGTCTGGTCCATCGGCTGCCATGTTGGCATCAATTCAGGCTCCTCCCGGGCGGCGGGCCGGGCTCGGCGCCAAGCCGTCCCCGTATAGCCCGTTCGCCATCCTGCGCTGCAAGATGGCGGCTGCCGCGCGGTCCGGGCCGCCGACCGTCGCGCACATGCTGCGCCAGTCGGTCGCCTGCACCAAGCTCATAGCGACAAGTAGGTGTGGCGGATCTCGGCGTCAGCGAGCAGCAAGGCCGGCTCTCCCTCGACCCGAACCAAGCCCCGGTCGATCACATATGCGCGACTGGCCAACTCGGCGACGAGTCCGACGTGTTGCTCGGCAAGCAGCATCGTCAGGCCGGCGTCCTTGATGCGCAACAGCTGCTCGGTCAGGGTCTCCACGACACGCGGCGCCAAACCCTCTGTGGGCTCGTCCAGCAGCAGTATTCCGGGGCTCGAGATCAGCGCACGCGCGATCGACAGCACCTGCTGCTCGCCACCGCTCAACCATCCCCCCTTTGACTTGCGCACCTTCGCCAGCAAGGGGAACACGTCGAGCAACTCGTCGAGCGTCCACCGACGCCCCTCGTGACCCGCTCCAGCGCCGGCGGGGCGAATCCCCGTGCGTAGATTCTCCTCGACCGTGAGATCGGCGAAGATGCGCCGACCCTGGGGCACCAGGCCGACGCCGAGACGCGCGATGCGGTGCGAGGCGAAACCGATCGTTTGGCGCTCGTCCACGAGGATCGACCCGCTGCGGGAGCCGATCACGCCCATCACGCAGTGAAGTGTTGTCGTCTTGCCGGCGCCGTTGCGCCCAATCAGGGCAACCGTCTCGCCGTCCTGGACGTGCATGTCCAGCCCGAACAGCACCTGACTCGAGCCATAGCCGGCGTTCAACCCGCTGATGTCGAGCCTCATCTCTGGCTTCCCAAATAGATCTGCTGCACGTGCGGGTCGCGCCTCACCGCCTGCGGTAGTCCGTCGGCGACGAGCACCCCACGGTCCATCACGACGACACGCTCGGCGTGGGCGAAGACCGTCTCCATGTCGTGCTCTGTAAAGAGCATCGTCAGCGCCCGGCGGCCCACGGCAGCCATCACGAGCTCCATTATCTGCGCGCGCTCCCCCACACCCATGCCGGCAGTCGGCTCGTCCAGCAACAGCACCCGCGGCTTGAGCGCAAGCACCATCGCAAGCTCCAAGCGCTTGCGCTGCCCCTGCGAGAGCGACGCCGCCGTGAGCTGCGCCTGCTCGCTCAGGCCGACCTCCTCCAGCGCCAAGGCGACCTCCCGCACGGAACGCGAGGAACGCTCCGAATCACGCGAGCTGGGCGTGGACCGTGCACGCGCGAGCAAGGCGATCCGCACGTTCTCCTGCACGCTCAGCCCCGAGAACAGGCGCGGGGTCTGAAACGTGCGCCCGAGACCAAGCCGGCTGCGCCGCTCGGGCGAGTGGGCGCGCATGTCGCGACCGTCGAGCAACATCTCACCAGACGTGAGCGGGATCTCACCCATCATCAACGCGAACAGCGTGCTCTTGCCAGCCCCGTTGGGTCCGATCAGCGCAGTCACAGTGCTCTGCTCGATCGTGAACGTCACCCCGTCCACGGCCCGGATACCGCCAAAGTGTCGCTTTACCTCGCGCAGTTCGAGCAGTGGCCGGCCAGCGACGCCATCAGCCGAGACACTGCCGTCGAGCGGGCTGCTCACGCCGCTATCCGGGGGCGCCGGCGCGGGCGCTCTTTGCCTTGGAGTGCAAGCGACGGATCAGGATTGCCGGCGCCGCCAGCAGACCGCCGCGGCCGGCGGCGCCGACGCCGCGCGGAGCGATCAGCACGACGGCCAGAAGCACGACCCCGTCGACGAGCAGCGTGTTCGTGGTGTAGCGCGCCACATAGAAGTCGATCAAGCCGAGCAGCACCGCACCCAATACCGGACCGGAGAAAAGGCCGACGCCCCCGAGCAATGTCACGATCAGCGCGCTGGCCGAAACCTGCCAAGCGAAAACACTCGGATAGACGATCTGAGCAGAGAGCACCGACAGGCCGCCGGCCAGTCCGGCGACGGCGGCCGAGAGCGCGAACACGCCGAGGCGGCGACGATCGACGGCGATGCCCAGCGTGCGTGCGCGCAATGCGTCTTCGCGGATGCCGCGCAACACCAGTCCGACGCCGGCTTTTACGAACATGAAGGTAAGGACCAGCGCGACCGTGGCTACGGCCAGAATCGTGTAATACACACGATTGACGCCGACGATTATGTTCAGCGAGTCCGGCAGATTGGCGATCGTGCCACTGTCGCCGTCGGTCAAGCCGCGCGCGTGGCCGGCAACGAATTCAAACAGGTCGGCAAGCGCGAACGTGAGCATGATGAAGGCGATCGGCTCCAGGCGCACCAGCAACACACCGCTCACAAGTGCGACGAGCACCGCCGCGACAACACCGGCGAGCATCGCCGGGTAGAAGCCGACACCGTCGTTGAGCAGCAGCACCGTGACATAAGCCCCCAAGCCGTAGAACGCGGCTTGGCCAAAGGAGAACATCCCCGCATAACCGAACAGCAGGTTGAAGCTCAGCCCGAGCAGCATCGTCACGACCATGCTCATCCCCAGCAGCACGTACTCGGTCGAGACCAGCGCGGGGAGGAAGGCTGCGATGACCAGCAGGACGACAGCCGGGGCCCAGTCGGGCGCCGGACCAAGCCAACGAGCTGGACGACTCATCGCTCTCCAGCGCGCTGATCGAACCGGCGATCCAGCTTGTGAGGTGGATGCCTCACCGCGCCGCCGGCGTCCGGGTCGAGATCAGGCCCCGACCGGTGACCGCACGCGCCAGCAACACGAGCGTCATCACCGCATACGGCGTCAGTTGAGCGTAGGTGGGGCTCTGCAGGGTGAGAAAGCTCTCGATCACGCCGATCGACACGGCGGCGATCAGCGCTCCCGTCATGTTGCCGAGGCCGCCCGTCACCACCACGATGAAGGCCGGCACCAGTGCCGCTGTTTCGAGGTTCGTCGTGACCGCACCGTTTGGTGCGTCGATCACTCCGCCGAGCGCTCCCAGAGCGATCCCGAAGGCGAACACGGCTGTGTAAAGACGGTTCACGTCGACCCCGAGCACCGAGAGCATCACGCGATCGTCGACCGCCGCGCGCGTGAGCAGCCCAATACGCGTCCAGTACATCAACCCCCAGATCACAGCCGCGACCAGCACCCCGAGCACGATCACGACTGCCGTGTACTTGGGCAAAGTGGCGCCCAGCACGTTCCAACTGCCGTTCAACGACGGGGGCAGGGCAACCGTGCGAAAACCGGGGCCGTAAACAAGCACGACGCCGCCGGCCAGCAGGTAGGAGAGCGCGAGCGTCAACATGAACTGCTGGTTCTCGTCGCGTTCGCGGTAGGTGCGCCGCAGCAGCAGCACCTCCGCCACGGCCCCGCCAAACGCTGCCAGCAACGGCACGATCGCGAGTGCAAGCAGCCATCCGAGCGCCGATGCTCCCGTGCGTGCGATCACGGTCGTCGCCATGTAGGCGCCGAGCATGTAGACCGCCCCGGCAGCGAAGTTCATCACGCCCAGCACGCCCCAAACCAGATTCAGGCCGGCAGCCGAGAAGAACAGCACGAAACCAAGGCCAAGGCCGGCGAACAGCTGATCCAGAAAAGTGGCAAAGCTCACTCGGACAACCTATCCCCGAACCACCCCCGTCGTCGTGAGCAAGCTCACGACGACGGGGGTGGCGTCCAGCCCTCAGCAGGTGAAGTACTTGTTCGTATCCACGATGTCGATCGGCGAGAAGTGCGCAAACGGGAGTGCTTTCGTCCCTTCCACCACCGGGCCCATCGGGATCGGCACGGCGGTGAGGTTGTTGCACGAATGGATCTTCACGCTGCCCTGCACCATCTGCACCGTGGCGCCCGAGAGGGCATTGCGCACCGCAGTCGGTTCGACGGAATGAGCCTTCTCGATCCCCTGCGCGATTATCTCGATCTGATTGAAACCGTCGCCGGCGCTGCCGCTGTTTGCCACTTCGAGACCGAGCGGTTCCAGCTTCCTCGCAAGCGGCGTATGGTAGATCGACGCGACCGGATAGTAACCGTAGCCAAAGGCCCCCACCGGGGGCTTTGACATCGCGTCCAGCGTCACATAGTCGAGTGGCCCAAACAGCTGCGTTACCTTGAATAGTCCCAGAGGAAAGGCCTGCTTGACGAACGTAATCATGTCTTCGGCGATCAACGTGTTGTATACGACGCTGGCTTTCTCGGCGACCAACTTGCTGATGTAGGACGCATAGCTTGGAGCGCCCGAGGGGGCGTATTCCAGGCTCACGATCTTCTGAGAGGAACCCTGCATGGCCTTGCGGAACGCCGCGGTAACTTCATAGCCATAGCTGTAGTCCTCGCCAAGCACGGCTACCGTCTTCCACTGCGGGTGAGCTCGCACGATGGCTGCCGCGTTGGCACCCTCCACGTTGGCTGTGGGAATCGTGCCGAACACGTAACTGTTCGACCCGGTGAAGATCGTCGGATCGGCTACACCCACCACGTAAGGGATGTGGCTGGGATTCGCCACCAGTCGCGTGACGCTCTTACCCACTGCACTGGTACATGTGCCGGCGAGGAACTTGGCATGCTCGCTCAGCACCAGGTCTCGCGCCTGGGCGACGCCCACGTTCGGTTCGGCCTTGTCGTCACGTACGAGCAGCTGCAGCGGGTGCCCGAGCACCCCGCCTTCGGCGTTGATCGTCTTCACCGCCTGCTGAGCGCCCTTGACGTAGTCCTGCGAGAAGCCCGCACAGAAGCCCGTCAACGAGGCCAGATAGCCGATCTTGACCGGTGCCCCCGACGCAAGTGACGCTTCTTTGCTTTTTGAAGAACCGCAGCCTGTGCCGGCAAGCGCCAGCACAGCGATCAGACCGCAAGCAAGCAGCGCGTGCGGTCTCATGACCTGTTTGCCAACCATCATCTTCTCTCTCTCCTCCCCGTGACCGCGTATTCGCGGACCCGTGATCGCCACTGAATGTGGCGGCCGCCTCCACAACCGCCAACCTGAACCTGATGCGTGATCGGTACTGCCAAGCCCCATTCGATCTTTACGACTTCGCTCAACCATCGATGTGCTTCAAACGATCGGGCGAGGATACAGCGCTGACGAACGGTTACGAAGATTTGTCACGCACTCGCGCCCAACGCGGCCGCGTAGGCGAGTGGCCGTGGCGGCGTAACTCGCAAATCCTCAGCCGCTCGCAACGGCCAATAAGGGTTCGCAAGCAGCGGCCGACCGACGGACACGAGCGACGCACCGCACTCGCGAACGAGATGCTCGGCGGCGTGGCCGTCGGCGATCCCGCCACCAATAGCCACCGGCAAGCGGCCTGCCTGCACCAACGCCGCCGCGAGCCCGAGCACCTCCTCGCTCGCCGCACGCCTACCCTCGAACACGGGCGTGCCCCCGGTGATGTCGATCAGATCGGCGCCGGCGCCCGCGCAAAGCTCCGCGCACTCGGCGACCTCCTCTATGTCGAGCCCTCCGGGCTGGCCGTCTCCTGCCGGGAGTCTGACGAACAGCGGCACTCCCGCTGGGCACTGCGCGCGCACCGCTTCCACCACCTCCAGCAGCAGACGGCGGCGGCCGACGCCGTCGCACCCATAAGCATCCACTCTGAAGTTCGTCAGAGGAGAGAGGAACTGATGCAGCAGATAGCCGTGCGCGGCGTGAACCTCGATCACGTCGAAGCCGATACTCAGGGCCAGCCGCGTGGCCTTGACAAACGCGTGCACGACCCCGTCGAGCTCCGGCTCCGATGCCTCGCGCGGAGCAATCCAACCGGGGCCGAACGCAACAGGCGAGGGCGCGATGGCATCTGTAGCGCCACGGTCATCGGCAAAAGCCTTGCGTCCGGCGTGGGCAAGCTGCAACCCCAGCGTCGCACCCTGGGCGTGGCAGAACGAGACGATTCGCTCCAGGGCCGGGGCCTGCTCATCCCCGTAGAGTCCAAGCGCCGTGCGACTCGTGCGACCGCGTGCCTGTACGGCCGTGTCCTCGATCATCAACAGCCCGCAACCCCCGACGGCCCGCGAGCCGTAATGCACAAGGTGCCAATCGGTCGCGCACCCGTCCTCGCCGGCCGCTCGCTGGCTCATCGGCGACATCATGATCCGATTGCGAATCTCCAGTTCGCCGAACCTCACAGGATCGAACAGACTCATCTCGTCATCGACGTCGCCATCCGATCAGCGCCCGGAGCGTGTCTTTCACATGACCCCACCGCTCACCGGAACCCCGGCATGATCTCTTTTGCGAAGAGTTCCATCGAGCGAACCACCTGCTTGTGAGGCTGGCCGACGTTGTGCCACGCCGAGAACATGTCGACGCCGAGCCGGTCGTAGCGGGCCAGCTTCTCGCGCACCTCCTCGACGACGCCAAAGGCGATATTGGCGTGCATCTCATCGAGCTCGAACTCGTCCTTCTTGACAGGACTCTCAACCGCATAGTCACCGCCACTGACCCGCTCGACATTGGCCAACTGCTGGTCGACGACGCGATTGTTCATCAGCACGTAGCGCAAGACATCGTGTGTGTCGTGAGGCTCGCCTACGTAGGTCATGCGGTTGACGCCGAACCGGGCGCTGGAACGGGGCCTGCCCCGGTCCGACATCGCGCGTAGGAATCCCCCATAGACATCCTCCACATGCGAGAACGGCTCGCGAAACGGACTGAAGATGAAGTCCGAGTCGAAGCCGAGCTTTACCGCCCATTCCATTGAGCGTGCCGACAGGGCGGCAATCCACAACGGTGGGTGCGGAAGCTGTAGCGGCGGCGGCAGGACCGTCGCGTTTGGATAGGAGAAGAAGCGACCGTCATGGGAAAGCGTGCCCTCCGCGGTCCATTGGTCAACCATGATGTGCAGATGCTCCGCGAACCGCTCCCTGCTGTCGGCCTCCTCGAGCTCGGCCTGAAACTGGCGCATCTGGTAGGGCGACGCACCCCGCCCGACCGCCACGTCGAAGCGCCCGCCGCTCAACTGGTCGATCTGGGCAATCGCCCCTGCGAGCCGCAGTGGATGATGGAAAGGGAGCACGAACACGGCGACACCGATGCGAATGCGCTCAGTGCGCTGGGCGATCATCGCGGCCAGCTGCAGCGGGTCCGGCGCCGCCAGAAAGCTGACGAGATTCTGTTCGGCCAGCCAGATCCCGTCGTAGCCCAGCCGCTCGGCGAGCACGGCCTGCTCGAGCAGCTCCTCGTAGAGCTCGCCAACGGGCTTCTTTCGGTCCCACCATTGGCCCGGGAGGAACAGGTAGAAGTCCATCAGCCAGTCGTCCCGAACACGCGGCATCCACGGTGGCCGATCCGTGCTCGATTCATGCCGGCGCCCACCTGGAAAAGCCCATCTCAGCCGCCAACCCGGTTGGCGTGGTCAAGCCCTGAGAAGTTCACGACGGCGTCGCGCAGATTCTCGCTGGCGCTATAGACAAGCTTGCCGTCGACGATCGTGTGCGCAACTTTCAGCTGCGCGAAATCAACGTCGGCGACCTCGTCTATGGGCTGCTCCAGCACGACTATGTCGGCCAGCTTACCCTCCTCGAGCGTCCCGCGAGAGCCCTCCCAGTAGCCAGCATGAGCGGCATAGCGCGTGTACATCGTGAGCGCCTGCTCACGGGTTATGCGCTGCTCTGGATCGATCGTGCGTCCGGTGAAGGTCTTGCGCACGATCGCACACCACATGTTGTGAAAGGGGTCAAGCAAACGCGGGTCGCCACCGGTGGTATCTGAGCTGCTGGGAACCTCAAATCCCTCCGCGAGCAGACTACGCAAGGGCACGCAATCATGGCTGCGCTGAGCGCCCAGCGCTCGCGGCCAGAACTCGCCGTAGTTGTAGATGAAGCCCAGGTTTGGCACCGGTAGTACGCCGAGGCGCTTGCACCAGGCGGTGCGCCGAGCGCTCCAAGCGGTGTTGGCGCCATGCTCGATGCGCGGACGAAGATCGTCCTGCGGGCGCACGCCCGCAAGCTCGAACGCGGCCAGCGCAATGTCCTGTGCAAGATCGCCGGCAGCATGCAATGCGACCTGCGCGCCCGCGGCATGAGATTCGCGGATGTAGTCGGTCAGCTCTCCCAGCTCATAGGTCAGCGCCCCGCGCTGACCCGGAGCGTCCAGGTACTCCTCGTAGAAGGCTGCTGTGTGTGAGGAGGTGCCGCCGTCCAGGAAGAGCTTGACGCCGCCGCCTTCAAACCAATCCTGCTCCAGCGGCACGTCGGCGATCGCGCCACTGGCGACCTCCGGCACGCTCCCCGCCAGCGGAACCCAGCCGAAGCCGCGTACCCGCAGCGGTACCTCTCGCTCTCGCACCGTGCCAGCAAGCAGGCGCATGACCTGCGCCGAATCCCAGATCTCCTGGATCGAGGTGACACCGTGGGCCAAATATTGCTGCCAAGCGACCTCGACGACCGAGTCGGCGAGCTCGCTGTCTGTGGGCTTCGGGATCGGGAAGCGGTCGAACATCTCCGCAAGCACACCCGTGGGCTCTCCACCGGAGTCGCGCTCGATGCGGGCGCCGGCGGGCTCGGGAGTGTCGCGCTCGATCCCAGCGAGCTTCAGCGCACAGCGGTTTACCACGAGGTTGTGGATGCTCGAGCGGTAGACGATCGGCCGATCCGCTGAGACACCTGTCAGCTCCTGCGGGGTCGGGAAGCGACCGTCTGCGAGCAGCTCGTCCTGGAAGGTCGTGCCCTGTAGAAGGATCCAGGTGCCAGGCGCCACAGATCGCGCGCGCTCGGCGGCACGATCGAGAATGTCTGCGATGGTGCGAACGGGAGGGGTGCGACAATCCACCGCGGTCGCCATCGAGCGGGCGACATGACCGAAATGCCCATGCGCGTCGATCAAACCGGGCAGCACCGTGGCACCACGGGCGTCGATCGTCACGGTGTTCGGGCCGCGCAACTGCTCCAGCCCTGCCGCCGTACCGAGCGCAACGATCCGCCCGGCGCGGGCCGCGAGCGCTTCGATCGGCCCGGCCTGCCCGGCGAGCGGGCTCATGGTACGTACGTCAGCACCGACGACGATGATCTCTGCCGGCTCGCTCATGGTCGCCCAGGCACTAGTCCGCTGCCCCTCAGGCACTGTTTCTACTGTCTGAATATTCAGTTCTGAGCAGCTTCGTCGAGCCGCTTTGGTGCTCACGAAAACAGGTATTGCGTGTAGGTTCGGAAAATCCCGTATACCGGGCAGGACCCCAGTGACCATGCGCGATGCGCAATGTCAGATGAGTGAAATTTGAGGCGGAAAGCATGGAGCAAAGAAACAAGCTGGCGAGAAACTGAGTTGGGGTCTGAGGTTCGAGATGCTGCTCTCGATTGAGAATGTCGGCATTCCCAAGTATGATTACTGTTCAACTGAGGTGCACCCATGTAGAGGCACCTCTGGCACTACCGATAGGGGCCTTTGTAGAGATGCCTAGAGTAAGCTCGAATTCTTCCAAATCAGGCCAAGAAGGCGAGTGGTCGATACCAAGCCTTCGTGAGCCACGATACTCCCAGTCGCTCGAGCGGGGACTTGCGATCCTCGGTTGCTTCACGCCGGAGCGTCCAGTGCTCGGCATCGCCGACATCGCCGACGACCTCGGCATGAGCCGCTCGACGACGCACCGCTACGTGATCACGCTCGTCGCACTCGGATTCCTCGAGCAGGGCGCCTCGCGCAAGTATCGGCTCGGACTGCGCGTCACCGATCTGGGTATGTCCGCACTGAACTCGACCGGGCTGCGCGAGCATTCGCGCCCCTACCTCGAGGAGCTGCGCCAGCGCACCTCCTACACCGTCAACCTGTCGGTGCTCGACGGTCCTGAGATCCTCTACGTCGATCGCGCTCGCAGCTTCCGCCGCGGGCAGAACAAGATCGACCTGAATCTGCGTCCCGGCTCGCGCCTGCCCGCCTACTGCACGTCGATGGGCAAGGTGCTGCTTGCCAATCTGCCGGAGTCAGAGCAGCGGGACCTGATCGGCAACATGACGCTGGCGCGCCGTGGACCGAACTCGATCACCAGCAAGAAGGCGCTGCGCACCGAACTCGAGCATGTGCTCGAGGAGGGCATGGCCGTCAACGACGAAGAGCTTGCCCAGGGTCTGCACTCCATCTCCGCGCCGGTTCGGACCGAGTCGCGCGAGGTTGTGGCTGCCGTGAACATCGCGGCCCACAGCTCGATGATCTCGCTCGAGGAGCTCGTCGACGCGCTTGGACCGCATCTCGTCGCCACTGCTGACAACATTTCCGCGCGGCTCGGCTACCGCCGCGACGACGAGCAGAGCTAGAAAACCGGGAGGCTTCCCCGTCGCTAGGCCGCGCCGGGCGCTGGAAACAGCGCCCGGCGCCGGCTTTCGCGGTCTGAAGTCGAGCGCAGACAGCACAGCGTCCGCCGCTCGCATACGCTACCGGCGATGCTCATGCTCCTTAGAACGTGTCTCAGGCCGCTCGTCGCCGGGATCTGCGCACTTGCGTTCACCGTCGGCGTCAGCGCTTGCGCCGAAACTGCGTCTACGGGCAAATTCAACGGCGAAAGCCACAACGTCGCCCAGACGGTCTCCAACTTCCAGACCGACGCCACTGCGGAGGACGAGAAGAAGCTCTGCGACAACGACCTCGCCGCGACGCTGACGACCAAGCTAGCTCGCGCCGGTGGGTGTCAAACGCTGCTGAAAGCTCAGCTGCACGAAATCGACGCGCTCGGTTTGAAGATCGAATCGATCGTCGTGAGTGGCAACCATGCACTGGCCCGCATAAAGAGCACGTACTCGGGCAAGAACCGAGTCACAGCACTCGCGCTGGTCAAGGAAGGCTCGCACTGGAAGATCTCCGGTTTGGGCAGCGCTTCGCACTCCTGATCGTCCGGCAGTACCCTCGGGTTGCCGGCGGGGCCGAGTGCCAAGCGGAGCTTGGACGCAACCAGCGCAGCGTGCTAGATGCACGTACGCGGGTGAGGACACAACTCAGCGTGCCGGCAATCGGTCACGCAAGCGTTCGGCCGTACTGGCGCTCGTAATACGCTCGATAGTCGCCTGAGCGGATCGGCTTCCACCACCACTCGTTCTCTCGATACCACGAGACGGTCTGCTCCAGGCCCTCAGCGAAGCGCACGCGCGGCTCCCAACCGAGCGTCCTGACCTTCTGCGAGGACAGCGAGTAGCGGCGGTCGTGGCCAGGGCGATCGGTGACGTGCTCGATCAGCGACTCATCCGCACCGGTCAACTCGATGACGCGCTTGACGACCTCGATGTTGGCGCACTCGTCCGGGCCACCGGCGTTGTAGACCTCGCCGTGTACCCCGTGCTCAAGCACATGCCCGATGGCGCGCCCGAAGTCGGTTGCGTGAATCCAGTTGCGCACCTGCATGCCATCTCCGTAGACAGGCAGCGGATCGCCGTGCAGCGCGTTGAGGATCATCAGCGGGATCAGCTTCTCCGGGTATTGGTAGGCGCCGTAGTTGTTCGATCCGCGGCAGATCGTGGCCGGCAGACCGTAAGTGTGGAAGTAGCTCTGCACGAGCAGATCGGCGCCGGTCTTCGTGGCCGAGTAGGGCGAGGACGGGCGTAGCGGCGAGTCCTCGGTGAAAGAGCCGTCCTCGATCGAGCCGTATACCTCGTCGGTAGAGACCTGCAGATAACGAAGCTCGCGCTCGCGGGCGGCCTCCAACAGGACGTAGGTTCCCTGAGCGTGTGTGCGCACGAACGCATCGGGTTCGGCGATCGAGCGGTCGACGTGCGTCTCGGCGGCGAAATTGACGATCGCCTCGATCGGCTTTCCCGCTCGTGGGCCGCCGCCATCGAGCGCGCTCGCCACCGCCTGTGGGTCCTCGATCGCACCGTGCACGAAGCGAAAGCCCGGGTCCTCGACGAAGTCGTGGAAGTTCTCCTCGCGACCGGCGTAGGTGAGCTTGTCGAGCACGACCACCTCGTCGCCGCTCTCGCGCAAACGCAGACGCACGAAGTTCGAGCCGATGAATCCCGCGCCACCGCAGACAAGCAATCTCATACGTGCATCATCCCATCATGAGTGCGCAGAGCGGCGCTTGGCGGCGTCCTCGCTCGCTTATGTGCTGGCCGATTGGCGGTCTCATCGACCGTCAATCGGTACATGGCGCCCAGCTTGCTCTGCGCGCTCATGAACGCCCACCGTCCATTGCTCATCGGTTGACCCCAACGCGTGCTGCTAGGTACCCCGCGAGACCGTCACGCCAGTCGGGCATCGGTAGGACGTCGTCGCGCTCGGACTCCATTGCCGACCATGCCGGGCGCGGCGCGGGACGGGCCATTTCCGCCGACGTGGCAGTCTCCACGCGACAGTCCAACTCCGCCTGACGGAAGATCTCCTTGGCAAAGCCGTTCCACGACACCGAGCCGGCCCCCGTGAGATGTACCAGTCCGCGGACTTGGCGTTCGGCAAGTCCCAGGATCGCGGGCGCCAGGTGACCCGACCAGGTGGGCGAGCCGATCTGATCGTCGACCACCTGCACCGCCTCGCGCTCGCCTGCCAAGCGCAGCATCGTCGCGACGAAGTTGGGACCCTCGATTCCGTAGAGCCAAGCCGTGCGCACGATGGTGTGAGCCGGCGAGGCAGCCAGTACCTGGCGCTCGCCAGCGAGCTTGGTCTCTCCATAGACCGACTGGGGGCCTGTTCCATCTGACTCCACATACGGTCGTGGCCGACCGGCGCCGTCGAGCGGTGGCCTACCGTCGAAGACGTAGTCGGTGGAGACATGCAGCAGCAGACTGTCGATGCCGGCCGCAGCGCGCGCCAAGTTGCCGGCGCCCTGCGCGTTGACAGCGTGGGCCGCCTCACGTTTGCTCTCTGCGCCGTCCACGTCGGTCCAGGCGGCACAGTTGATCGTGGCCTCGGGTCGCTCACGCTCGTAGAAGGCGATGACCGCCGGCTCGTCGGTGATGTCGAGCTCGGGCAGGTCGACGAGGATCAATTCGTGCCCGGCGCGCTCGCCGACGTGACGCACGTCGTGTGCGAGCATCCCCGCAGCGCCAGTGACGAGGATCCGCACGCCTGCCGCCTAGAGGATCGAGATGTCCGAGTTGTCGCCAACCATGAATCGATAGGCGCGTGGCTGACGATCGCCGCGGCGCACCGTCACATTGCGCCCCAGCAGCGAGGACTCCATGCGCCCGTCGAGGTCGCACACAGAGGAGCCGTTCAGCAGAATCGAGTGCTCCACCTCGGCATTGGATATACGGCAGTCCTTGCCGATCGCGGTATAGGGACCGATGTAGCAGTCACACAAGTGAGCACCGACGCCGACGATCGCCGGGCCGCGCACCGTCGTGCGCTCCAGCCGCGCGCCCGGCTCGATCACGACGCGACCGTCCACTTGCGAATCGATCAGCTCCCCCTCGACGCGCTCGCTCAAGTTGTCGAGGATCAGGCGGTTGGCCTCGAGCATGTCCTCGAGCCGTCCTGTGTCCTTCCACCAGCCACGCACGATGTGCGGCTCGACGCGTCGGCCGCTGTCAACCAGGTATTGGATCGCATCGGTGATCTCCAGCTCCCCACGCGCTGAGGGCTCAATCGCACGGGCGGCGTCATGAATGGCCGCGGTGAACATGTAGACGCCGACAAGCGCCAAGTTCGTGACCGGCTCGGGTGGCTTCTCGGCCAGGCGAACGACGCGACCGACTTCTCCCTCCGGAGCCTGCGCCAACTCGGCCACGCCGTAGTTCTCTGGGTCGGCGACAGGAGTGAGCAGGATCAGGGCGTCGGGGGCGTTGTCGCGGAAGGCAGCCACAAGATCCGATATGCCCCCCTGCAAGAGATTGTCGCCGAGGTACATCACGAAGGGGCTGTCGGCCAAGAACGGCTCCGCGGTCAGCACCGCATGGGCAAGGCCGAGCGGCTCGTCCTGGACGATGTATTCGATTCGCACCCCGAACCGCGAACCGTCACCAGCTGCCTGGCGAATCTCCTCGCCTGTCTCCGGCGCGATGATGATGCCCACCTCCTTCACCCCGGCAGCGGCCATTGCCTCGATGCCGTAGAACAGCACCGGCTTGTTGGCCACCGGCACGAGCTGCTTGGCGCTCGTGTGGGTGATCGGGCGCAGTCGTGTGCCCTTACCTCCGGAGAGGATCAGTCCCTTCAATGACTCCATCGGCCGCCTAGCCTATATCCACTGGCCCCCGCTTGCGGGAGAAACTCGCGGGATGGGTACAGCTATGCACAGGTTCGAGCCGGGATTAGTAGACGCCCGCGAGCTTGCGATGGTCCCAAGTCGCGCGGCGCCGCTCGACGAACTGAAGCGCGACGCGCTTCGCGGCCTGTGCCTGGACCATCGCGCCGATCTCCTGCGGCAACTCCTCCACGGGCGGCTCGCCGCGTGGGGTCGCATAGCGCATGAAGATCTCATGCCCGAGCGTGTCGACGGTCTCGATATCGCGGTGGACGATCACGTCGCACTCGAACATCACTCCGCGCAACTCCTGGTATTGCTCGCCGGCCTCGACCTGCAAGCTGGCCCGCTGGTCGCGCTCGAGGTTGCGCACCTTCTGGGAGACCGCATATGTCCAGGCCCAGATCTGTGCTCGCGAAGCGACGTTCTCCCCGGCCGCGCCCCCTGCCGCGCTCTGGCTGGCCGACTCGGATGCGCGCAGCACATACCAAAGCGGCATCAAATGCGGCCAGCCTCGTGGGCCCGTCGTGGCACACGTCACCGTCCGCTCCTCCGCCAGGAACGAGACCACCTCCGCCTCGTTCATCTTGATCTGATCGCGGCGACTCACGAGACGCCGGCTGGGACCGCGCGCAACTGTTGCACTGCGGCCAGCACCGCTTCGCGCGCGTCCGCAGGCTCGAGCACGACCGCGTCGCCGGCCTCCTTCAGCACCTCGCGAACCAGCCAGTCGGTGCCGGCAAAGCTCAGTTGCACGACGATCGAGCCGTCCACGAGCTCATCGACCACGCGGCGCTGCTCGCGTGCCCAACGTGCCCGCTCGGGGGATATCCATACGAGCGCGGCGCGCGAGGCCTGCACCTCACCGGTGCGCATCCAGCCCTCCACTTCAGCGCCCGGGTCGACCTCGGGGCGCGGCTCGAATACATCGTCGGTCACGTGCGCGCGCCTGATGCGATCGAGGCGGAAGTGGCGCATCTCCTGCTTGGCGGGATCGAACGAGGCCACATACCAGCCCTCCTGTCCGTTCGTGAGCGCATAGGGCTCGACGCAGCGCAAGGAGAACTCGTCCTCGTTTGCCTTGTAATAGTCGAGCTCGAGCATACGGTGCTCGACGATCGCCCGCGAGACGATGCGGGCGACCTCGGAGTCGTCGCTGGTGGCGTGAGCGACCTGCAGGCCCTGTTCCATCGGGTCCTCGCCGAGCGCCGCAACGATCTTCTCGCGCGCCGAGGAGAGCGAGCCCTCGGGGATGTGCTCGCCAACCAGGTCGATCGCGGCGACCAGCGCCTTGGCCTCGACCGGCAACAGCCGTGCGGGTCGGTCGAAGTTGTCGCTGTAGGGCTCTGGGTCGACGTCGATCTCGCCCTCCTCCTCGAGGATTTCGGCGTAGAGCACATACGAGCCGCCACCGAAGTTGACGACGTTCAGAACGTTTATGTCCTCACGCAACTCTTCGTCGGAGAGCTGCAGGCTCTCGCAAAGCTCCGCGATCTTCACACGCTCGCTGCGCCTACCTGCGTGGATCAGGATGCTTGCCAGCGTTACGAGCCGCGCAAAGCGCTCTGGGCGAATCGCGGCTTCGGCTTGGGGATCGCGCTCGACCGCCGCAGCCCGACGGTCCGCGCGCGCCGCCGAGGCGGCGGCGGAACGGGTCGGAGACCCCAGCGGCGGCTCCTCGACCCTGGGCACGCTGTCAGCCAGTTCCTGACCCTCGTTGTGGCGCTCCTCCAGCAGCGCCAAGCGTCGCGCAAGTTCCTCGACGAGTGCGGGCGGGCCGAGCAGACGTGCGTTATCGCCAAGACCCAGCACCCAGGAGACGAGCATCCGGGCACTTGAATAGCTGGTGCGCAGCAGCCGGTCGCCCGGGTTGTGTCCTTCGCCCTCGGCCGATGTCATCTCTCCGTAGCGACCGAAGTGGCGTTCGATCTGCCATGCGATGCGCTCAGACAAAAGCACAACGGCTGAACCCTGCTCGTCACCGAGTTGCCACTCGGAGCGTCCCGCATACTCGCGTGGATCGAAGTCGGCAGGACGCCTGAAGTCGTGCTCTGCCTTTGTGGCGTAGGAAACCTTGCCGCGAATGCGTGAGAGTCGGAATACCCGGATCTGCTCGCGCTCGTGCGCATAGCCGAGCAGGTAGAACTCTCCCCCCTGGAACAGCAGGTGGTAGGGGTCCACACGCCTTGAGCCGGTCTCATCGCGCGCCATCGTGTAGTACTCGAAGGTGATCGTCTTGTTGCGGAAGATCGCCGTCTCGATCTTGGCCAGGCGAATCGAAAGCTCGTGGCCACCGGCCGATGCTGTGATGCCCAGCGCCGCCGAGCGCTGCTCGGGTGCGCGCAATGGGCTCGGGCGCCCCCAGGTGATCTGCTGCAACGCAAGCCGCAGTGGCTCGGCGTAGGCGAACTCGCCGTCGAGCAGATGCAGCGCAGCCTGCAGCGCGGCGAGCTCTTCGTCGGAGAACTCGATTGCGGGCAGATGGAAGTTCTCAGGCCGCAGCGAATAGTTCTCCTGCTCGGCGGCGCCGTCGGCAGGTCGGTCGACGGTGAGCTGGATACGCAGCGACTCGAGCTCCGAGCGATCTGCATAGAAGCGACGCGCGAATGCATCCTCGTTCATGCCGCTGTAGCCCTCCACGTCGCGCCGGATCTCAAGCGCCGTGACCGGCCTGCGCTCGGCCATCAGGTATGAGATCAGCGACAACTGGCGGATCAGCTTCTCGGTGTCCTTGGCCATCCACCTAAGAAGATAGAACCCAGTGGCGAGACGTATTCCCCCGGTGGCCGCGCCGCTCGCAAATTGCGGCTTTTACAGGCGCACGCGGAAGACGTTCTAGGCGGCTTCGCGTGCGGACTCTTCGACGGGCTCGGGCTGCTCGCGCGAGCTGAACCACACACCAGATCCGATCGCGCGGTCGAAGTTCGACCAGCGCGCCCCCGGCGAGAGCTCCTTCTCGATGCGATCGAAGCTGCCAAGACGTCCGCCGAGATTGTCGATCATGTGCACGAGCGTGGCCTCGCGGGTGCACGGCGTCACGGGACTGCCGTGCTCGAGCGAGCCATGGTGGGAGAGGATGATGTGCAGCACTGCCCATGCAAGCTCCTGCGGGAAGCCCTCGATGTCCTCGATCGTGCGGCGGATGCGGTAGTAGCCGAGCGGTATCTCGCCGTGTAGCCGGCCCAGATCCGTGAGGTCGATGCTTTGCGCATCGTCTGTGTAGGCGTCCAGCTTGCCGATGTCGTGTAGCAGCGCACCCGTCACCGCGACGTCGCGATCGATGCCGGGGAAGGTTGCCGAGATGGCGCTGACGCCCTGGGCCACCCCAAGGCAGTGCTCCAGCAGTCCGTGACGGTAAGCCTGGTGGTAGTACTTGGCGGCCGGCGCCCCTTGGAAGCGCGCCCATAGCGGTGAGCCATCGCCGAACACCTGCTCGAGCAGAATGTTGAGGTGGGGGTTGCGCACGGTCCCAAGCAGCTCGCGCAGGTCCGCCTCCATCTGCTCCGGGGAGCGTGCCGGCCCGTCGAGCAGTTCGTCGAGCGCGAAGCTCCCCGGTTCGGCGGCGGTAAGCGTGCGCAGGTTTATCTGCGGCCCGAAACGCGGATGCACGGTGTAGCGGCCGGTCACCTGCACAGGCGCGCCCTGAGTCGCAACGCGCTCCATCTCGACAAGCTCCTCCCAAACCATCGAGACCACCGCGCCTGTACGGTCTCCCAATTGCAGGCGCAGGTACTCGCCACCGTCCCGGCGCGAGCGGCGCTCGATAGCGCGCACCAGCAGAACCTGGTCGATCTCGACACCGTCTGTGAGCTCGTTGACGAGCATGCTTTGGAAGGTAGAGCGGAGTGCGGACGGTACGCGGCGGGCGCGCCCGGTCCCTACGGCTCGAGGCGGTTGGGGCCGCGGTACAGGAACGTGACCTCACGCACGTTCTCCTGCCCGAGCATCTGCATCAACAGGCGCGTCAAGCCGAAGCCGAAGCCGCCGTGTGGGGGAGCGCCGTAGCGGAAGAAGTCGAGGTAGTACTGAATCGGCTCGACCTCGACCCTCTTCTCGTGCGCTTGAGCCAGAAGCTGCTCATAGCGGTGCTCGCGCTGTGCTCCGGTGGTGAGCTCGATGCCGCGCCAAAGCAGGTCGAAGCTCTTGGTGAGCGTCGGCCGATCTTCATGGCGCATGTGGTAAAAAGGCCTCACCGAGGTTGGGTAGTCGGTGACGAAGACGAACTCGCTACCGGACTGCTCGGCAACGATCGCCGACAGCGCCCGCTCGCTCGGCGGATCGAGGTCGTGGTCGGGGCCCGGCACCTCGTGGCCGTGCTCTGCCAGCAGGGCCTTCGCGTCGGCAAGCGCGATGCGCGGGAAGGGGATTGGAGGCCCACCCACCCCACCGACCTCGACGCCGAACGTGCTCGCGATCTGCTCGCCATGCTCGCGCGCCACGACGGAGAGCACGTGCGCGAGCCAACGCTCCTCGAAGGCCATCACGTCCTCGTGCGAGTCGATCCAGGCAATCTCGACGTCGACGCTCGTGAACTCGGTGTCGTGGCGCGAGGTGAACGACGGGTTGGCGCGGAACACCGGCCCGATCTCGAACACCTTGCCGAAGCCGCCGGCCATCGCCATCTGCTTGTAGAACTGTGGCGACTGGGCCAGGTAGGCCATGCGTTCGAAGTAGTCGACCTTGAAGAGCTCGGCTCCGGACTCGCTGGCCGAGCCCATCAGCTTGGGCGTGTGGATCTCTATGAATTTTTGTTCGTGCCAGTACTCGCGCATCGCGTGCTCCACGGTCGACTGCACCTCGAAGATCAGGCGCCTGTCGGGACGGCGTAGATCGAGGTAGCGCCAGTCGATGCGCTTGTCCAAGGCCGAATCGGGCGTGACGGGAAGTTCGGGCTCGGCCGGCGAGTCGACGCTCAGAGAGGCAAGCTGGATCTCGAGGCCGCCCAGCTTCACGCGCTCGTCGGCCACCACGAGCCCGGTGACCGTGACCGCCGACTCGGGCGTGAGCGCGGAGATCGCCTCGTTGAGCTCGCTCGGCTGCTCCTCCTTGCCGAGGATCAGCTGAGCAAGACCTGTTTCGTCGCGCAGTACCACGAACTGCATGCGCTTCTGATCGCGGATGGCATGCACCCACCCGCGGAGCTCGACGGTCTCCTGCACGTGAGATTTGAGATCGGCTATCGGGGTGCGCGCCACGGGGACGGGCAATGCTATTGCAGCACTGCCCCCGCCCGCTGATCGGCCTCCTGGTCGTGGGCCACGCCGCGCGGGAGATCTGCCCTTCGATCCGTTATCTGCACCCCGCGCGATTCGCGCTCGGAGCGATGGGTCGGGCAATAGATGCCGCGCACGCCCCCGTCACGCAGACCGTAGGCAAGCCACTCGCCGTGGCGCCACGTGAAGTTGAAGAAGCCCTCGACGGTGCCGTTGAGCTGCATCTCGCGCTGCCAGGCCTTGATAACGACACTCGCGGGAATGCGTGAACGGCAGTCGCGATCGCTGTGGGGGTAGCCGCTCCATACGCACTTCAGCGGCTCTGGCGTCGGCTCGGAGGGCCTGACCTCGGTGAGGTGCCGCGAGCGCGGCTGCGGGGGATGTGGCTCGCTGTGCGGTGGCTTCATCGGCTGTCTCCAGCCCTCAGGTCCTCTCGGCAGACACGGTGTCGTCCTTTGGCCCTACGAGGTTCTACGGTTTCTCTACGGCAGTCCCTTATGGAACGATGCGTCCACATGTCCACATTGGACGATTGTTCTAGACGCATTGCAAGACGTCGCGCGCGGAAGGTCCCGATCCGGGCGTGGCTCTAGGCTTCGCACGCGGACCGCAATCGGAGACGAGCAAGGCAACCGACAGGAGCAACATGAACGACACGGCGAATGAGCCCGAGCCGCCTTATCACCTGTTCCTCGATACAGACGAGGTGGCGCCCACGACCAGCGCCCTGCGACTGCTGATTACCGACGAGGCCCACGAGCCAGGGATCCGTGGACTGGCACGCGAGGTGATCGCGAGCTTGGATGCCGAGCCGGACGAGCGCGGCAAGCTGACCGTGACGCTCAATCCAGGACAGATGAAGATCACCCACACTGCGCTGAAGCTGCTACTCGGCGACCTGCAACGCGGGCAGGCCGATGAGCGCGAGATTCTGCGACGCGTCATCGACAAGCTGCCCGACGAGCACACGATGCGGGCGATCCAGCTGCCGTAGGGTCGCGCGCCGGAGGCGGCGCAGGTTAGGCTTAGCTCGCCTTGAGCGCTAGCAAACCCCTCAACGCCGACGAACTGCGGTCGAGCTTTCTCGACTTCTTCGTCGCGCGCGATCACCGGCTAACGAGCTCCGCCAGCCTGGTTCCAGAGCATCCCGCCGCGCCGCTGTTCACAAACGCCGGCATGGTCCAGTTCCTGCCGGTGTTCTTCGGCGAAGAGCCGCCGCTCTCGCCACGCGCCACCTCGGCACAGAAGTGTTTGCGCGTGCGCGGCAAGCACGACGACATCGAGATCGTGGGACGCAGCAGCAGCCACCTGACGTTCTTCGAGATGCTCGGGAACTTCAGCTTCGGCGACTATTTCAAGGAAGGGGCGATCCAATACGCCTGGGAGTTTCTAACCGAGACGCTCGGTCTGGAGGGCGAGCGCCTATGGGCCACGGTGCACACAAGCGACGACGAGGCGGCGCGGATTTGGCAGGAGCTCGTAGGCCTGCCAGCGGAGCGCATCCAGCGCATGGGCGAGGACAACTTCTGGGAGATGGGTGCCACAGGGCCTTGCGGGCCCTCGTCGGAGATCTTCTATGACAAGGGCCCCGAGCACGGCTCAGGAGGCGGTCCGGCACGCGGCGGCGAGGAACGCTATGTGGAGATCTGGAACCTGGTGTTCATGGAATCCAATCGCCTGGAGGACGGCAGCCTGGCGGCACTGCCCGAGCGCAACATCGACACCGGTGCCGGACTGGAGCGCATCCTGCCGATCGTTCAGGGCAGCTCTTCGGTGTTCGACACCGATGTGTTGCGCCGTCTGATCGGCTCGGCCGAGGAGCTCACGCGCAGCGTCTACGGGCGGGATGAGGAGGAGGACGTGAGCCTGCGCATCGTGGCCGACCATGCGCGCGCCGTCACGTTCATGCTCGCCGACGGCGTCGTGCCATCGAACCTGGAGCGCGGTTACGTGCTGCGGCGCATCATTCGCCGCGCCATCCGCCATGGCCAGCGGGTGGGTGCGCGCGAGGGGATGATGGCGGCGATGGCTGCCTCGGTAACAGAGGTGATGGGCGGCGCGTACCCCGAACTCGGCCGCTCGCTTGGCATGGTCAGCGACATCCTGGAGCGCGAGGAGCACCGGTTCATGGAAACGCTCAGTCTCGGTCTTGGCATGTTGGAGGATTTGATAGTCGACGGCGTGCCCGTGATTTCAGGGAGTGACGCCTTCAGGCTGCACGACACCTACGGGTTCCCGGTCGAGTTGACAGCCGAAATCGCCGCCGAGCGAAAAGTTGGGTTGGACATGGAGGGCTTCGAGCATGCGATGGCACATCAGCGCGAGCTTGCGCGCAATGCCGCCGAGGGTGGTACCGGCGACGAGCTGCAGAGCCAGGCGGCCGGCCGTCTTGTAACAGAGCTCGCCGGGCTCGGACCGACGGAGTTCCTCGGCTATGAGCAGTTGCAAGCGCAGAGCAAGCTCTTGCGTGTGCTCAAGGCCAAGAGCGAGGACTCCGAGCATCCGACGCTTGAAGTGTTTGCCGAGCGGACTCCTTTCTATGCCGAAAGCGGCGGACAGGTCGGAGACACCGGCACGATCGAAAGCGAGACCGGTACGGCGCGGGTGATCGATACCGACAAGCCCCTGGAGGGGATCGTCCGTCACCGCGTGCGGCTGGAAAGCGGCACGCTACTCGAGGGCCAGGAGGCGACACTGCGCGTCGATGAAGACCGACGCGAAGCGATCCGACGCAGCCACACTGCGACCCACCTGCTGCACTGGGCGCTGCGCACCACCTTCGGCTCGCAGTTGCAACAGCAGGGCTCGCTCGTGGAGCCTGACTACCTACGCTTCGATTTCAACCACCACTCGCAGCTGAGCGACGAGGACGTTGCACGGATCGAAGAGCTTGTGATCGGCGACATCCTCAGCGACGAGCCTGTGCAGACGACCGAGAGCACGCTCGAGGACGCCCGCGCCGAGGGGGCGATGTCGTTCTTCGGCGACAAGTACGGAGAGATCGTGCGTGTGGTGCGAGCAGGCGAGCATTCGGTCGAGCTGTGTGGCGGCACGCATGTGCCGGCGCTCGGGCGCATCGGCGGCTTCGTCGTGCGCAGCGAGTCCTCCGTCGGCGCCAACCTGCGCCGTATCGAGGCGCTGACGGGCAAGGCGGCACATGAAGATCACCGCCGTGCTCGCAGGCTGTTGCACACGGTGGCCGAGTCGCTGCATGTCGCACCGGACTCGGTACCAGAGGCGATAGTCCGCCTGCAGACGTCGCTCAGCCAGGAGGAACGCCAGCGCAGGGCGCTGGCCGCCAGCGCGGACCGCGAACTGGCAGCCTCGCTTGCCGACTCCGCCGTCGAGGGCGCTGTGGTGGCAAGGTTGGACGATCGCGACCAGCAGGCGCTGCGCACGATCGCGGCAGAACTCGTCAGGCGGCCCAACATCCGCGCCGTGGGTCTGATCGGCTCGCCCGACGGCGAGGCGGTCGCGCTCGCCGTGGCATTCGCGGAGGACTCCGGCGACGCGCCCGCCGTGGTGCGCGCTGTGGCCAAACTCGTCGGCGGTGGCGGGGGCGGTAAGGATCGAGGACTGGCCGTCGGCGGCGGGCGCGACGTGGCGGCGATCGACGGTGCGCTAGACGCTATGCGCGACGCATTGAACGTTCCCGCCAGCGCATAAAAGCTGACACTTTCGATCCTTCACTTCTAGACGGAGCGCGCACGCGTTATCACGACATCCAAGTCCACCGACAGCTTTACTCCTGCTGCGGCACACACAGCACGCACATCAGCTGGTGACGAGGGCCAAACACCTGGCGTGTTATCTGATCTGATAACATTCTCCTATGGAGTTTTCACTCGAAGATGTCTTGGAGAAGGCCGCACAACTGCAAGAACTCGTTCCCGGCGCCGTGCTGGTGGGGGGCTCGGCGGCGGCGCTCTACGCCCACCACCGACAGTCCTTCGATCACGACCATGTAGTCGCCGATCTGGCGGAGCGCTTCGACACGATCCTTGAGAATCTGGAGGCGCTCGGGGACTGGTCAATGACACGCGCGCGGCCGGGGAAGATCATCCTCGGCGAACTCGGAGGTATCGAGACTGGGGTACGCCAGCTGCTTCGCAGCCGACCGCTCGAGACTGCCGACACAGAGATACGCGGCAAGCAGCTCGTCGTGCCGACTCTCCCAGAGATCCTGCGGGTCAAGGCGTGGCTTGCACTGAGCCGCAACCAGACGCGCGACTACCTCGACATAGCAGCGCTCTCAACCCAGATAGGCCTCGACGAGGCCGCTGCCGTATTGGCAGACATCGATGACTACTACGCCGACATCAACCGCCGCCCAGAGGCCGTCTCCACGCAACTCGTTAGGCAGCTCGCAGACCCTCGACCGCGCGACTCCAAGGTCACCACACAGCTCGCTAGCTACAAGGCGCTCGACCCCCGCTGGCATGACTGGTCGACGGTCAAGGCCGTACTCGAAGATCTCGCGCAGAGGATCGTGCGATGACGCTGCGCTTTCGCAACCTCGACTTCGACATCACCCAGCCGATGGACCAGTGGCCGGCCGAGGCGGTCGAGACTGTCATCGACCGCGGCTCCCTGTCCGACTGGCGCCAGCTTGCCAACGCGATCCGGCACAACCCCTGGGGGCCAGCCGCCCGTACCACCGAGACCGTCGTCGGCTGGGGCGAGCACTACGGCGTAGATTCACTGATGACCAATGTGATCCGTCGTGCACGCAAAGACATCGATCGGCAAGGCCGGGCCGAGTATGCCGCCCAGATCCGCTCTTGGCGCATCCAGAGCAGGATGACGCTACGCCAGTTCGCGCTCGCAGCCGGCACCTCCGCATCAAGACTCTCGGACTACGAGAACGCCAAGGTGGCGCCTACGACCGACGTGCTCGGTCGACTTGGTTACGTTGCAGGAGTACAAGTACGAGACTCCGCTTGAACCAGAGTCGGGCTATGGCCCAAGCATTGGATACGAAGCACGCCCCTGTGGTCAAGCCGACCGTGGAGTGGCGACCCGCTGGACGAAGTTGGTAAGGAACGGCAGGGCGCCCCGCCGTTCGTAGAGACGCATCGCATCGGTGTTCGTCGTGATGACGTCGATCACCATGTCATCGATCTGCAGCTCCCGCAGCCTCGCTTCCACGGCGTCCAGTAGAGCCGAGCCCATGCCTTTCCCGCGAGCCTCCGGAAGGACGGCGAGGATGGCCAGCTCGGCCAGCGGGTCTGACGCGCTCCACGACACCGCGAAGTGGGCACCAGGGCGAACCCGCACGTACGCGTAGCCGAGATAGCGGCCGGCGTCCTGCGCTACCAGCACAAAGGAGCTGGGCTCGGCGGCCAGCCACTCTTCCATGAGCCGCTCGTACTCCTTCCAGGCTTGCTCGCACGGACGCACACGGTCACGCAGATGTGGCGTCAGGGCGACTTGGTACTCATACAGAGCATGCCAGAGCGGCTGCAGGTCGTCCAAGCGATCCATTGGCATCGAAATGACGGCAAAACTGGTCATGCTCGAAGACTTGCATAACGAGACAAGCCGTCCTTGACAACCCCCCGTACGGCGGCTCACTGGACACCCAGATTCCGCCGATCCCATGGAACCCGAAGCGCCCGCGTGGCGGCTTTCCGTTCGCGGGCGCATTCACGTTCATGGACGGTACGACCTCCATCACGCGGACGTCGGTTCCGGGGCCCGCGACGCTCCGCTAGCGCTGGCCCGCCACGCGGCTATCGAGATCCGCGAAACCCCAGCCGAGCCCAGACGCACTCATCGACCGCTCGACCTCACGGCCCCTGCTCGTCAGCATCCACGCATTGGGGACGCCGCGATGCGAGGCGCCGTCGATCGCGTTCTCGACCAGGCCGAGGCGCGTGAGGCGCATGAGCAGCTTTGAGATCTGCCCCTGATCGGAGATCCCCGCCGCCTCACCGACGGAGCGGTTGGATGCACCGGGGCTGGTCGCGACGGCCGTGAGGACGCGCACCGTGCGGTAGGTCACGCGCATTTGAAGGTCGCGCAAAGGGTCGGAGGTGATCCTGGGCGAATCGCCGCTCATACGTGGCGTCTGGCGTTCCAGCTCTCCGCGTGCCTTGGTCGGCCCGAAATAGGGCAACACGATCATGCACATGAGCGGCCCTGTCAGCTCGATAAAGCGTGTACGCGGCTGCTCCGACAGGCGCGTATGGAGAACAGACAACACCCCGCCGACGACACCCTCCGCGGTGAGGGGCGACACATCGGAGACCGCGCCGGCCTCGCCGCGGCCCTCGTCCACGATGGCGATCAGTTGGGCGAGCACCCGCCCGCGGCGCTCAGCGGCGGGGCGTCCAGCTCCAAGACTCTCCACCACCACGAGCCGGCTCGTACTCGGGTCATCGTCGAGGAACACGAGAAGCTCGATCAGGCAAGCGCGGATGCGCTCCCTCCAGGACCCATTGCCACGCCACGCCGGCACAACAGCCTCCGCCATCCGCCCGATCGCGTCGTCGAAGGTGGCAAGCAAGCAGTCGTCGCGGTCGTCGAAGATCTCGTAGAACGTGCGGCGCGAGACGCCGGCGCGCGCGATGACCTCGGTGACCGACGCGTTGGAAGCCCCCAGTTCGTCGCAGACATCCCTCATCCCGGCGAGCAGACGCGCGCGCTGGATTGCGGAGACCCGTTCGTGAGCGGGATGGTTGGGCCGGCCCCGATGACGTCTCTCGCGCTTATGACTCTCGCGACTCTCTTCTCTTCTGTGAGACACGACTAAAGGCTCGACTTATTGGGAAGATAGGCTTGAGACATTGCATTCGTTCCTTCATTGCTCGTCAACGTCGGATCTACGGCGCACTTTGAGCCATTCGTCGGGTGAACATGAACTGCGACTACGCTCATCAAATTTGAAGCGGCTTTCGCTGTTGTTTTCCTGGAAAGCAACTTCGTAAGACTCTGAGGATCCCGGCCCTTCCGTGACAGAACCTCCTCCCCTCCACTTATGATGACGTCCCCTACCGTTGTCGTTCGCGCTTTTCCCTTGCTTCGATGCTTGCGTCTAGCGCCTTCGGCTTGAGCTCAGCCTTGTGCGTCACCACAACAGTCGCCCGACTCGTGAAGTAGCTTGGGTGGCGGCCGCTCAACACGACACCCTGAAACGATCGGCGGGAGCAGGCCTCAGCCCACCCCGCCGATCTGTCCTATCTAACGGAAACCGCGAATAACACTATTTGACTTCCGCAGTGCCTCCTTCCAATTCCAACAGTGACGTTCCCACCAATGTTCCGTTGCTGTTTTCGGAGTAACTACAGAGAGACCCACTGCCGTATGTCGTTATTTTGTTGACTTCCGCTGCGATTTCGATCTTACCCGCCGGTTTGTTGGCGTAGTTGAGCGTCAGGTACGTCCCCGGCTGAAAGCCAATCGTGCAAAGTGAGCTGCTCATTGTAAATTTTTTGAGCAGCGTGAGAGATCCGCTTGTATTTAGTTCGAATTCGGCGGCCGCGGCTTTTAGCAGAACGCCGAAATAAACGCACCCTTCATACTGCACCGTAATCTTCTGGATCGTCGTTTTCGATACGGTGGCACTGCCGGAAATCGTCTCTTTGCTGCATTCCCATTTTCCACCCGAACTATTGAACTTTTGGGCGCTAAGCGCCGTGCCCTTTAGCGTTCCGGTTTTGCTAAACACGAATTCGCTTGCGGAGGCGCTAGCCGCGCTAGTTCCGGTCAGAGCGAGCATTGCGAGACAGGCCCCGAGTGCAACCCGATGTGTACGTTTCATGCTGCATCCTTTCTCTTGCATGCCTGCGTGCCGCCTGTATGCGGCACGCAGGGACACCCACTGTGTTGTCACCTTAACTCATACCGCCACAACGTCTCTGCCCGCTACACCAATGTGTCGGGTTTATCACCCTCTGTTACGCCAACCTGTCCGATTATTGTTTGCGTGTGCTCCGCCGATTCGAGCAACTCGTGCAAACGCAAGGCCAACTCCAGCTCCGCCATACGTGCATGCAACATATACCCCACCCGCTCCTGCACAGTCCGCAACCGGTAGCTGACGGTGCGTCGATCCACCCCGAGCGACGCCGCCGCCGCTGTCAGGTTGCGATCGGCACTCAGGTACGCCCGTAGCGTCGCCCGCAGTGTCTGACTTGCCGAGTCTTGACCAACGATCCCGCGCATGTATACCTCGACCACCTGCCGCACTCCAACAGGGTCGCGCAACGCGCTGGCCAACAGCGCGACATCCGCGTAATAGGTGAGCGCGCGACCACTGAACCGCGCGACCGACAACGCCGCCTGCGCCTGACGATGCGTCAGGCGCCAACCCGCCGCACCGAACGCGGTCTCCCCGACCGCCAGCACCGTCCGACCTATCAGGCCACCATCCGCATGACGCTCTATCATGCCGCGCTCGATCGGCCTGCGGTCCGCAAACCACCCCCACACCACCCGCTCCTCCTCGGCCACGCACAATAAACGCAAGTGGATCACCGCCCCCAACCGTCCGAGCGCCGCGTGGGCATCGCCGCCGCTCGCGATCACGCCGAGATGCCACGCCTCCAGCGGATAACCGAGGCCCGTCGGATCGAGCGGCTCTCCAGCCAGCAGCAATCGTGCAAGCTCAGCGCGATGCCACGACGGTGAGCGACGTGCCCGCTCGAGCTCTCGCTCGTGCGCGCGGGACACCTCCACCAAGACCCGTCCCAGAATCGAGCTTTGCTGCGCCAACAGCTCCCGCAACACCTCGCGCGGCAACATCTGCGCCTCGGCCATCAACGTGTCACCCAGCAAAGCATGGCCCGCGACGTAACGACGCAACACCGTCTCAAGCGCCACGCCCGCCCTCGCGGCACGACGCGCCTGCTCAAGCACCACCGTCGGCACCGGTTCGGACCAGTCCCCGCCTTGCTCGATCCTGCCGAGCACATAGTCGAACACCGCCTCTACCGTTTCGTGCAACGCCGCCACGTACTCAACGTCGCTGCCGCCGAGCGGATCGCGTACACCCTCATGCACACGCACAAACAACTCCCTGACGAGCTCGTCTTGACGCTCGCGCAAACGTCGAACCAGAGTTAGACGCGCGGCGTCCGACGAGTGTTCCGCAAACCCGTAGGACGGCACGGACGACGAAACCGTCTCAGCTGGAACGTCCACGTCGACCCACAGACTTCAACCTTCGCCCTTCCCTTTCCCCTTTCTTCGATGCTTCGACTTGACGCACCCAGTCACACCGATCGGCGTGCTCTGCTTGATGACCGCGCCGTTCTGCGCCGTGAACGCCGTCGGCATCTTCAGGCCACCCTTGATCTTGCACAGGTTCCCGTTGGCCGCCAGGGCCGAGTCCGGCCCCTCGGGCAAAGTCAATTCGAACGCTCCGACAGGCACGTCGGGAATCGCGCGGAACGTGCTGCTCGTGATGCCCGCTTTGCTGATGAACGTTTCAGAGTCCAACTGGACGGTCACGCCGTAGCCCGACAGCACGACCACCAGTTCCGGGAACTTGGCCCCGCCGTGACTGACGAAATACACCGGCCCGGTGAGCGGAACGGGGATGATCGGCGTGATCGCCTTCGCCGTCCCGATCCGCGATTCTGCCGGGCACGATGCCGGGTTGGCGTCGAAAACACTGTCCACGCAGGCATGCTGCAACGTGGACAGGCGCGAAACCAAGTGCCTGGGCAGGTCTACCTTCACCGAGCGGATGTTCGCTTCTTTGCTGAATGCCTCCTTCGGATATGAGAGCATCACGTGCAGCGAAGCCCCGTTAGCCCGCGAGGTCTTGCCCGATGTTGAGACCGTGAACTTTGGTTTGAAGCCGAGGATCGCGCAGTTTGTGACCTGGAATGGAGTCGAGACGCTGGCGCTCAGACCTTCCGCGCTTGTCAACGTACCGTTAATGCTGGTCTTGTTGCAATTCGTCGGGTTGAACGTGAAGTCGGGCCTGTCAATCGTCACGTTGACCGCTTTGAGCTGCAGTGGAATCCCATCTAGCATCGTCGGCAACGGATCGCTTGTAACCGTGAGCGCCGCCGTAAGCGGATCGACCTGAATCTTCGCTCGCACGACGACCGTGCCCTGACCCGTGGTACCCGACAGTGTATACGGGCCCGCGACCGCCGGCACCACGATCGAGAGGCCATACGGCGCCCCCCCGTAGCCTTCGGTGATGAATACCTGGCCGCCCGAGACGAGAAACGGGTCGGCTCCTGGTCCGGTCAGCACTTGCACATGCCCGATCAAGCTGTTGGGCCCGCACGCGCCGACGCTTGCCTGAGGTTCTTTGCACAGTTCGACACCGGTGAGCTTGCCCAGGAATCCGGGAGGCGTTTTCATCGACAAACCGGTAAGGAACTGGTCATGATCGGACCGACCGAAGGCAAGCGTGAACGGTCCATATTCCCCTGCTTGGATGTTCGGCATCCCTGCAACCAAGGACGGGCTGAACTGTGGTCCGAAGCAATCCTGATTGATGTCGAGTTCGTAGAACGGCAGCGAATCGGACACGCCCGGACCGGTGTTCCATGGCGTCAAATCACCTGTCGCCGCCATTGTTCCGCAGGTTCTCGGGTTGGCAAGGACCGCCCTCGGCCCACCGCCGAGCACGAAATGCATCCTGTTGAACGGCACCTGCGGATTGTTGTCGAATACCGTCGTGATCTGGCCTGTCTTCTGATCGAGATGACCCTGCCCTTCAAGCTTGACGACAATCCCAGCTTCGCCTTCGCCGACCAACTGGACGTACAATCGTACCATTTTTCCCTGTTCGGCATCCGCGGGTGTGCACGGGTCGCATTCCGGTTCTGCCAGAAATACCTGCCCCTTCAACGGCTTTTCAAGATCGGGAGATTCGACTTCCACTTCGCCGACCTGCGCTTCACGTGGACATTCCGCCGTCATCGCCGGTTCCTGGGACGGATATTTCGAACCGTAGAACTCCGACTTACTGCAGGCTTTCAGACCCCAGGCCGCAGAGGGATTCACAACCACACCCATCGGTAGCTTCAACGTGAAGTTCTTCAAACTCGCTGTCGCCAGCGAATTTGGTTCGTGCGTCTGGGGAATAGTCAAATCAAACGCATAACCAGCGGGAGCGCCCGCTTCGAGCGTATCGGGAAGAAACGTAAACGACGAGCTGAAGGGTACTAGCCCGCAGTCCGTAAGTGTTCCTGTTGGTGCTTGGGCCGAGCTGAAGGCCCCTGGAGCGGACCACGAGTCCATTTCGGCCGTTGCAATCAACGGATCGGTGCATTGCTGCGGATTGGTCAACAACGACACGGGCGACTGTCCGGGATCGACGCCGCCGTAGGTGTTTGGTCGCGTGATCGTAAACTCGCCGTTGCCGCCCGGACCGCTGTGTTCGGCCGGAACACCCCAGATGGTGATGTTACTCCCCAACACGCCCAGCGACTCGGGGAGGTCCGACGCGGTAACCCGCACCGCGTAATTGCCGTTGGACAACACGCTGGTGTCCAGGCGCACCGGGAGAATAAATGCGTCGAACCCAAACGCGGCCGGCTCGCCGGGCGACGGCGCAATGTTATACACAGGCGTCACCAGTGTAAGCCTTTCGGGATGTGGGTTCCTACCGGTCAGGCTCACAGTCGCGACCCCCACCATTGTGTCATCCGGGCACGGTGACGTACGTGGCACCGCGGCATTTGCTTCTATCACGCGATTCATACTACAGCGAGGCATTCCCACAGTGCTACCCACCAACCCGGGCGGCAGATCGAAGCGCACATCCTTTGGATCGCCACCATTTTCGTCCGTTTCGGACGTATTTATTTCGAATGCGGTAGTAACATTTGGATGGGCGCCCGCCTGCGAGTTGGAGGTAGCCGCGAACACGCCACCTCGATCGAAGCCAACGCCGGCCGGCGCCGAGCCAGGTTCAAGGCTGTGGTCCACCTGTTCCTGAGCCGCGCCACCGCCTGATACCTCGGCATGATTGACTTCCTCAGTAGGCGGAGCGGCGCCAGCCGCGAGCGTGATTCCCATGACCAATTGATCCCCAGGGTCCACCGGACTATTATACGTGCAGCTAACCGCGGATACACTGCAATTCATAGATGCCGAGCCGCTAAAATTCTCGGCTACCCCGCTCGTGTAAGTGTCATAGCCCGTGACTTCTGTCGCTTTCAGCCATCCTGGAAGGATGTCACTCAACATGATCGCGCTTCCATTGGTGGCGGAGCCTCCCACATTTGTGGCAGTAACAATCAATTGCGGCGGTGCGGCGCCGTCGGAAACTTTGCTAACCGTGGCAGACCCTCCGGTCAGTCCGGTGCTGTTAGCGTGCATCAAGGCCACTTTGACATAGCCGTCAACGACTCCTTGAAATTCGATCTCATACGGCTCCGTCCCACCGGGCCCGCCCGTCACGGCCACACCGGATTCTTCGACACCACTAAGTGCCGCGAGGGCCGTGCGTACTTCCGTTGCAGTGGCATCGTAAGGAATTGCGGCTGTCGTCTCCACCTCATATCCAGGCGGCTGTACTTCGAGTTCGAAGGTCCCACCGGTCGCGTTGACCGTCACCTGTTGGATATCGTTACGTGGTGTATTTGCCATGATCTGTGTCGGCGTGGGCACAGCGGTCACGACCCACCGCGGCGCTTCGGCGGCGAAAGCCGGTGCTCCTAGCAGACCCGTAAGCGCACACAACCCTGCTGTCAAGGTGGAAAGCAACCCCTTCTTTGAAGACCTCATGATTTACTTGGCCCCCTTATGAGATTTTGCTGTGGTCCGCGAGCCATACTTTTTCCTGGCTCTCGCCTCACACTTCGCTCGCCGCTTCTTCGGCTGCCGCTTACAGTTCTTTAGAGCTGCTGCAAGCCTCTGCGCGGTCGTCAATGATTTGGACGCCGATCCCCTTGCGGCAGGTTCCGGTGAAGCGCTATCTGCTCCCGAAAACGTGGCACTGGAGGGCAGGCCGAGCAGATCCGGGACGCTGGGCGGCCCCTGGCAAACAGAGCCCTGGCAGGGCACCGCCGAGGGAGCTGGATTGTCGCCGGGACGCGGAATACGAGCGTCGTAGACATCATAAGTTTCGTCTCTATCGCCCGGTACCAGGCCCTGAGATGTCGCGAAGAAGACATCGCCACCGGATTCGCTGTTGTCAAGGACTTGCGATTCTTCACTACTCGCGCCGGAGGAGATCAAATGCACAGTACCGTCCTCCCACTCGTACACATCACGAGTCCCGTTAGTGTCTTGGGGAACAAGCGCCGCCGGCGTGTCGAAGAAAATCCGACTTCCGTCCGCCGACATCCCGCGCGTTTCGATCGTTGACTCCGGATCTCCGTTGTAGCCATTGGGTTTGACGTTTTCTTCGTAATTATTGTAGGACATGCGCGCATCTCCACTTGAGACTTCACCGGCTGGCGCGCAGGAAACGCAATCGAGCGTCCCAGCAACGACTTCATATCGGTAGATCTGCTCGAAGCCGCCACCATTGTTGAAACCGCCTGGCAGCGCAGCGTTTGTTCTGAATACGAGTACCGACCCATCGTCGCTGATGTGCACCTCGTTTAGATTCTGACCAATGGGAAGTTCAGTTATCGGGGTGACGCTGCCGCCGTTTGCGCCGGTACGCCATAGATTCAATCGCGTGCCGTCGTCGAACAGCGCCTCCGAACCGTTGTGTGAAACCGCCACGATTGTGCCTGTGATGTCGGTATAGGTAAGGCTGTTGGCATCTATATCGTAGACATAGGTGCCGCCTTCTACCGGCGCCGTCTGCGTTAGGCGATCCTTAGACACAAAGAAAACGTGCGAGCCGTCCTGAGACGCGAACGCATAGCTGACTGCTGAGGCTTCTTTAGGGAGCATAAAGCGAACGCTTTCTACCCCGTGCGTCGCCGCTTCTCCTTCATGACCAGAAAGCTCAGAGGCGGATATCAAGACCGAGATGTGCTCACCGCCGGCGACGGCCTCGCGAACGTACAGCTCGGGCGGTTCAGGCGATCCACCCTGCGGATCGGGACTCACGAAAAAAGCGCGCGTACCGTCTTCAGAGACCTCGTTGGCAAGCGTTTGGGCCTGCACCCAGGTACGGTTACCGCCCCTTCCAGCTATTGCCACCGGAACGGCCCCGAATGGATTCAATGTCCCATTTGGCAACACGCCCGCAGATTCCAGGTGCCCATCCTGCCATTCGTAAAAACCCCAGGGACTGAGCGTCGGTCTTTCAACATCTACGTGAGGTGCACGGGAGGCGTCCTGGGGGAGAAGCGTTCCCCCATATGTGAAATAGACGGTCTTGAGATCGGCGGAGGCGCCGGCCACTGCGTAGGAATTGAGCGGTACGTTACCCTCGGCCGGAAGAGGTTCGACCAACTGTGCGTTGCCCAGCCAAGTAGGTTCGTGAGCGGGATCTTCGCTCAAGTAGATATTCACGCTCGAGTTTGAGAGTATGCCGGATTCATTGTTAGGCTCAGCGTTGGAGTAGGCGGTCTGGGATGTAAAGAGAAAGCGGTCGAAATCCGCTGACGGGACTATTGCGATTGGCGCGGAGAAGATATTGATGTTCTTGCTGGTGGGACGGGGCGTTGCTGAAGCCGTTTGCCAGCCAAAGCCTGGTGTACGTCTCGATACGTACTCGCCGGCAGTGCCTGCATACGCCGAGCCCACCGCACCACTCATCGGATATAGGACCGCATTCCCTCCCGCCGAAGCCAGCCCAAACGTAAATTCCGAGGCAAGGTCATAATAGTTGCCGTTCTTGTAGGCAGGCGTAACCTCTTCATAAACCCGCCCGTCCGGCAAACCGGTGGGACCCGGTGCGTTGGATGGACCCACAAGTGGAGGTGTCAGAAGCGTCTGGTCAGATCCGTCGGTCGTCCCGTATTGGTTTGTAGCGACAACCCTGTAGTGGTAGATAGCGCTGCTCTTCAAGCCTGTCGGTGCGGCCGCAGGCACCGCTACAGCTTCATTACCAGAGCCGACGTCGCCGGGTACAGCAGGGATGCTTGCACCGTAGGAGGACGTTTCGCCATATTCGAACTGGTAAGTGGTGGAACCCCCATTCGGGACAATGTGAGCGTTCAACAGCACCTGCTCCCCGCTGTCTTCAGAGGACTCGTTTTCGACAGTTGGGGACGTCGGAGGTGTCGTGAACGTCACCGGCACCCCGTGTTCTGAGCCGAAAGCATTCGTAGTGACCATGCAGACCGCGTACTGCGTATCGGGCCGCAGACTGGTGACTGCGACGCTCGGCGATGCAAGCGTGCCCGAGCCACTACCTGCGTCTTCCTGAGGGGTGGCGCCTTCGCCCGTACATTCCGTGCCGACTTTGTAGTAGAAGAAGTACTGCGTATCGACAGGGTTCAAGGTCAAATGGCCGTTGAACGTCGCGGTCGTCGGAGCGATATTGGTCACCGCGTCCGTGTTCGGCATTGGCACCGTCGTGAACGTCTGGTCCGCGCCTTCCTTCTTTTCTTTCCCAGCGTTTTCGGCGACGATGCGGAAGTGATACGTGGTACCTGGTGTCAGTCCGGTCAAGGCCAGTGCCCCGCGCTGATCGCCGAACCCTTCCAGGCTCGCCGTAGGTTCGCACGGCGCTTTCGTTCCGTAGGCGGTCGTGTTGCCGTACTGCACTTCGCAGGTGGTGACCTGGTTGTTGGGGTTAACCTGCCCTTCGAGTGTGGCGGCGGTCGAGTTCACGCCGGAGCTGGTCTCGTCTTCGACAGCAGGGGCGGCCGCGAGCGTCGTGAATGTCTTTGGGGACCCGACGGTCGCTTCCCCGGCTTCGTTGCGATCCACAAGACAGAA
The DNA here is from genome assembly GCA_035485715.1 of Solirubrobacteraceae bacterium. GTDB lineage: Bacteria > Actinomycetota > Thermoleophilia > Solirubrobacterales > Solirubrobacteraceae > Palsa-744. The sequence goes on from DATHNT010000026.1 coordinate 394,276, forward strand.
TGTGTAGAGCGTGCTCGGTTCAAGGCCGGCTAGTTCGACCGGCGGTTCAACCGGTTCTTTTTCGAACCCTGCAGTGATCGCTTCGGCAGACGCGCCGTATTCGTTGCACGCGGCGCCCCGTGGCGCATAGACGAAGTAGTAGACGCCAGCCGTACCTGCCTCACGTGGGTTGAGGACGCCTCCGAGCTTGGCCGTCCTCGCGGTGACAGCGCTCGCCGCGCCCGTTTCCGGCGCTTCGGGTTCGGTGGCCAACGCCGACCCGCAGGCGAACACCAGCACCCCAACGACCACGGCAGACACCGTCAATGCAAGCCGGCGAGTATTCATGAAAGCCCTCCCCCTCCTCAAGCGATCCACACCAAGACCCACAACATTGCGGGCGTGACAAAACGACACCGGCACGCGCGACGCGCGTGCTCAATGTGTGGCTAACTTACTTGGCGGTTGACAATTTGGAAAGCGCGGTACCGGTATAGTCCTGTACCGCCATATACGCTCGGCGGCGCCAGAATCAGGCTTGCGAGCGGACCGACATGGCCAGACGCCTGCCGTGCATAACGGCCATCGTGGCCTTGCTCGAGGCGCCGAGAACGCCAAGTACCGCGCGCCGAGCGGCGCGCACATGCGGGTCTTCCGCCCGCCGCTCGGCGAAGTAGATGCTGACCATGCCCGCAAGCATCAAGGCGTGACGATCGGGATGCGCAAGCGCCGCCACTCGCCAACGCGACTCCTCAGCCAAGCGACGCAAGCCGTCCGCCGCCTCTTCCGCGCTGCCGTAGTGCTCGATCAGCGCCGGTTGGCCGCTTTCCCTGTCTTCGGGCAGGTCGATCAGACTGTCCAGTAGCGAGTGCAGCGCCCCCACCCAGGGGAAATACACGTTCTCAACCGCCATCGCCTCATCGACGCTAGGGCGCGGGTGTGCGGCCATCGCGATCAAAGCGAACAGGCCGATTGAGGAGCCGGCCGAGGCGGCTGTCTCCCACCATGCAAGATCCGAGCCCGGCGGAGTTCGCCCACCCGCCCAGTGCGCAAGCGCTGTTCGCGGCCCGGCGGCATCGGTCACGTTGAAACTCTGGTACTCGACGATGTGCGCGCCAAGTCGGGCGGCTGAGGGACGCACCGCCGCATAGCCAGGCAACGCCGACAGCGCCGACTGGCAGCGCTCGACCGTGCCCTGCAGGTAGCCGCCGTCCTCGTTGGCTGCCCGGTGTGCGCAGTAGTCGCCACCGTGGGCGCTTGGATCGAGCGCCGCCGTCAGCGCACCGTGTACCTGGCGCGAGTTCGTGACCGGATCGTCGTGCGGCTGCTCGGTAAGCGTGTCCAGGTAGTCGTACAGCGATTGGAACGCCACCTGGGCCCGTACCACGGACGCGCGGCGCGGGCGCGGCACGAACGCCGCGAACGCCGCGGCCCCATCGATGTTGGCCCGCTTGGTGCGCAGCACGCTGAGCGCAATACGACGAAGCTCGGGATCCGGGATTGCGGCGGCCCTTTGGCGCTGAGAATCGATCTCCCCGCGGACACGCGGATAGACCGAGCCCCAGTAGGCGGGCGCGGCCCGCATGAAAGTGATTGCTGTCGCGGCGCTCATGACTGATCTCCGAAGGCGAGACGCGAGGACGCGCGGGCGGACTTGAATCCGAGCGCCCCCGCCAGCAGCACCGTACACCCCGCGACGATCGCCGGTGCCAGCAGGATGTCTCCCAAGCCGAGTGAGAACGGCGCGGGGAAGCCTGTGCTGAGCGCGAGCCAGCGGCTTGCCAGCGCATGCCCGTAGAGGCCGAGCAGCGCCCCGTCGGCGCAGCCGATCGCCACTGCTACAGCACTCTCAAGAACAACTGCCCGCCACAACTGCATGTGGTCGAAGCCTTGCGCGGCAAGCGAGGCCAAGCGCGCCCGGCGCTGCCAGATCGAGGCGCTCAACACGGCGGCGACAGCAAGCGCGGCGCTGATCAACAGCAGCGTCGAGATCTGGCCCAGGCTGCGCAGGCCTTCTCGCGCGCTCGCCTGGAAGCTAGCCACACGTTCGGCCTGCGTCTCCACCCGCAGGCCCGGACGGCCAGCCAACGCGCGCCTTACGCTGGCCCGACCGGCGGCGGGGCTGACGCCGGGCTTGAGGTCCACCTCTAGGGCCGTCGGCCTGCTCGTGCCCCACCAGCGGCGGTAGTCGGCGAGGTTGAGCGTGATCGCCCCCGGTGACCAGCCCGTGTTCGTCGTGATCGCCGCCACGCCGAAACGGGCGTTTCCGCCGGGGGTGGGGAGCGTGAAGGAATCGCCGACGTGCAGGTGCCGTTCGGCCGCAAAGGCGTTTGAGACCGCCGCCCAGCCACCACGGCGAACCAGGCCGCTCGCGCGCTGCAGATCGCCTTCGAGCAGCTGGCTCGACTGGATCATCCGACTGTCCCGCGGCGAGCGTGCCCGTATCCACAGAGTACGAGAGCCGACGTCGAGCAGGCCGCCCTGATACACGCGCACTGCCGAGACCCCGGTGGCGCGCGCGACCGCGGCCGTGGCGCCAGCGTCCTTGAAGCTGTCGACAGTCAGGAACTTGTCGTTGGCGGCGACCCACACCTGCGCGGTGTCGAGGTATTCCGTGACAGCGGCATCGAGCCCTTTTGTCAGGTCGTTTCGCACGCCCTGGATCGCGACGCTGCCGTATACGGCAATCCCCGCCACGGCGATCAGCGCGATCGAGCGCGTCGCCGTAGCCTTGAGTTCGATCGCCGCCAGCGAGAGCATGCCGCCGCGCATGCGCCCTCCGACTCGCTTCAAGCAGATGAGCGCGCCGGCGAACAGGGGCGGTATCAGGCAGGGAACGGCGAGCGCGAGCAGGATCCCACCGAGAATCGTCAAGCCTGGATCTGCCAGCACGAGCACGGTCACGACGAACAGAATCAGCACCCCGAGCACCCCGAGCGCGCGGGTGGCGCGCGGCCCTATGCGCTGGATTGCCTGCTCGGCGCCCTGGACGGGTGGGCTCGCGGAGCGCAGGATGAGCATCGGCGCCAGCGACGTGAGCAACGCGGCGAGCACACCGCCGGCGAAGGCGAACGCCACGGTGGACAGGTCGATGCTCTGGTGGCTTGCGATCGGGAACGCCGCCGCGAGATAGACAGGGCTCTGACGAAAGATAGTGTGGGCGAGTAGATCGCCGAGTGCCAGGCCCGCCAGCGCGGCCGCTACGCCGAGAACCAACGCCTGGGAGAGCAGGATCAGCCGTATCTGGCGTGGTTCGAATCCATGCGCCTGCAGCTCCGCGACTATGCGACGGCGCTCGGGGAGGGTCAGGAGCATCGCGTTGGCGGCGAACAGCAGCCCGACCATCCCGCCTATCGCGGCGAACAGGGCGGTGGATTGGCCCAGTGGCTTGGCGGTCGCTTCCAGGAGACGCAGTTCGCTGTCGGCGCCTTCCACGCTGATGCGATCCGCAACGAGCGCACGCAGCTCGCCCGCGACGCGCACGTCTGCTCCGGGGCGGGGCTTTATCAGCACTTCCGTGACCCGGCCGGCGTGTTCTGTCGCCTCCTGCGCTACCCCAAGCTGCGCGATCGCGATTGGGGCCTGTGCGACGGGACCGATCGTGGCGCTGTCGAACACCGCCTGCACCGGCTCGCTGTGCACCTCTCCCCCGATCTGCAGCGTGACGCGTGCTCCGGTTCGCGCGCCCACGCTCGTGGCGAGCGGCGCCGGCAGCCCGATGCCGCCACCCAGAAGTTCGGCGCCGGCGCCGAGATTGCGGGTCGCCGCGCCGTGCAGCGCGACGATACCGGCGCTCAGGCCGACGATCTGGATCTGCTTGCGTCCGTGCGGTCCGATCAGCTCCCCGTTCTCGCGCAGCAGGAACGCCGCGTACTGCACACCCGGGACTTTGCCCGCCCGCTCGGCCAGCGCTTCGCTGAACCCTTCGCTGGAGCGCGCGCGCAGCTGCAGGCGCGCGCTGCCGTCGACGGAGTGGATCAACGCGGGCGCCGAGCCGGTGATGCTCGTGTTGGCGAGCAGCACCCCGAAGACGAGCGCGACGCCGACCGCTATGCCGGCTCCGGCGAGCAGCTCGGGGAGAAGCTGCCTGCGCAGCCGCATGCGGTAGTGGTCGATCAGCGCGCTTGAGCGGATACCCGCGATCCGCGGGTTCAGCGGGTGGCGTGGCAGTTTGGAGGCACGCTGGGAGATCATCGCGACGCCACGGTGGCCAGATCGATGTCCAGGCCGTCGCTGAGCTCACCGTCGCGCAGGGTGTGAACACGATCGACGAACACGCTCGCCTGGGGGTCGTGGGTCACGAGCAGCACTGCCAGCTTCCGCTCACGGCAGAGGTCGTGCAGCAGCGAAAGGATCTGCCTTCCGCGCTCTGAGTCGAGGTTGCCGGTCGGCTCATCGGCGAGCAGCAGCCGCGGTTCGTTGCACAGCGCCCGCGCGATCGCCACGCGCTGGCGCTCGCCCATCGAGAGACGGTCGCTCGGATGCTCCACGCGAGCGCTCAAGCCCACGCGCTCAAGCCAGGGACGCGCCGCCGCACACGCCTCGCTCAGCGTCCACCCGTCACCCAGCAGCTTCATCGCGGCGTTCTCGAGGGCGCTCGCGCCTGCCACCAGGTGAAAGGACTGGAAGATGAAGCCGAGCTCACGTCGCCGGTAGAGCGCGGCCTCGCGCTCGGAGAAGCGCGCGATCTCGCGCCCCCCGAACAGCACGGCTCCCGCATCGGGGACGAGCAGGCCGGCGGCCAGCAGCAGCAGCGTCGTCTTGCCCGATCCGCTCGGGCCGTAGAGCGCGACGAACTCGCCCGGCGAGACCGTCAGCGAGACCTTTTTGACAGCCTCCACGATGGTGGCGTCCGCGCTGGGATATCGCTTGACGACATCGCGCAGCTCGAGCGCGCTCACGGACCGCCCTGCCGTTGCCCGCCGGCCCGAGCCGGGAACGGGATCACCCGCCGGCGGGAGTCGGTGCCGCGCAGCCTGCCATCGCTGAGTGTCATGAAGCGCTGTACGCCGGCGAGCGCGGCCATGTCTTCCGAGGCGATCACGACGGCGATCCCCGACTTCGCCAGGGATCGCAGCAGAGCATGCAGCTCGCGGCTGTCGCTCGGCCCGGGCAATACAGCGGGCTCGTCGACCAGCAGCAGCCGCGGCTCACGCACAAGCGCGCACGCAAGCTCTACGCGAACGCGGTCGCTCAACGACAGCCGGTCCAAACGCAGATGGGCCAGCGCGGCCACGCCGATCTGCTCGAGCACAGGGTGGGCGAGGCCTTCGCTCTCTCCGAGCGTCAGACCATCGTTGGTGAGCGGCAGCGCGACATGCTCGATCACCGGCTGTCCGCCCGCCAGCGGCCCGAGCTCGCCACAGCTGACCAGCGCGATGCCACCGCGCCGGCGCAGGCGAGCGCGCGCACCCATCGACAGCCGGCCGACGTCCACGCCGTCGAACTCGACGCTGCCCCCATCCGTCGCCTCCAGGCCGGCGGCGATCCTGATGAGCGTGCTCTTGCCGGCGCGCCGCTCGCCATAGATGCCGAGGAGCTCACCCTCCTGCACGTCGAAGCTGATGCCGTCGAGCACGACGAGCTCTCTCGCTCCGTCGCGCAAGCGCTTGCTGACATCGGTGAGCGCCAGCAACGTCACCGCGCTTGCACCAGGTACTCCTCGATCTCCCGGCGCACGCGGGTGATCCAGCGAAGCTCCCCCTGCAGTTGCTCGCTGACAGCCACCCGCGTCACGTTGAGCATCCTGCTGCGCCACGAGCCCCGCTCCACATCCGCCTCGACCGCGCGCTCTTGCATCTCCATGCAATCCAGTTCATATTCGTCCAGCTTGGCGAGCAGCAGCGGCGCCTGCTTGGGGTCAGAAAAGGCGATCAGCGCGTAGATGTCGGCACGCACCAGCAGCACCGGCTCGCGCTCGCCAAACCAGCCTGAATGCGTCTTGCGCCCGAGCGACGTGGCGCTGAAGACGCGTCTGGGCCGATGCGGTGCCCCGGCTGCCAGCTCTTCCACCGAACAGGCCAGCCTTTCCTTCTCCAGTTGCTCGAGGACCTCATAGACGCGTCTCGGGTCGGTTTGCAGCACTGGCCCCATACGTCTGTTCAAACGGTTCGTGAGCTCGTAGCCGTGAGCGGGCTGCTCTACGAGCGCGGCGAGCACCGCCGTTCGCAACGACCCGGCGCTGCTGCGACGACGAAACGGCTCGTTTACCTCTACCGTCTCCGTCATAGTGCCCGAACCAGTCCCCTCCTGGAGCCACGCGGTGATTTGACTGTCAAAGGCTAGCGCATGGTCCCACGCATGTGTACGCTCGTCAAGCTGCCTCCGCCACCCACTTGCTAGCAAGATACGATTGCATACGATGGTGCCGATGGGGAGGAAGATGGATTTCGGAAACGTACGCCCCGTGGAGTTGACAAGGATCGCGAGCGCGAGCGCGACAGTGCTGCTGGTCGCCGTTGCAAGCCTCTCGGTCGCCTCCATCGGCTCGGCTGCCAGGGCGCATGCCGCAAGGGTGCAGTCGGTCACCGACAGCGCCCACCTCCAACTCATCTCGGCAGATGGGAACACCCTGGTCGAGACGGGCAGGGCGTCGGGGACGCTGCCCGGCACCGTCGAAGTCTCGCTGACGCTGGGCGATCGCACCGCGACGTCGAGCTTCACGATCCGCTCGACCGGCGGCACGATCAGCGGGCACGGCGCGGGCGAGCTCACACCCGGCAAGCACGGCTACGACAGCTTCGGCGGCTCAGTCGCCGTGGTGCGTGGAACCGGCCGATTTCGCGGGGTCTCCGGCAAGGGCGGGCTCTACGGGTCGATCTATCGCGCCACCGACGCGATGAGCGTGCAGGTCACCGGCAAGCTGCACTACTGAAGGTTGCACAGGGGGCGAACCCGATCGGCACAGCCACAGCCAGAGCACGCGCGACATCCGCACTCTCACTCGTGCTCGCAACGGTGTGCTCAGCGGCGCCTGCCGCAGCCGCGCCGCAGGTCACGCTCAGTGCGCTCTTCCAGCCCGATCGCCTCGGCCAGAGCACGACTATCCACTGGGGCTTCGCGATCTCCGAACCGGCGCCGCTGCGCTCGCTCGAACTGCGTCTGCCGGCCGGCATGGGGTTCGCCGCCTCCTCGCTCGGACTCGAAGAATGCCAGCCGGCGCTACTGGCGCAGCTAGGCCCGGAAGGCTGTCCCGCAGACTCTCACATCGGCTTTGGCACCGCACTGGCAGAAGTGCCCGCGACAACGCCCGTACGAGAGAGAGCGAATGTCACGGCACTGCTCGGCCCATACGAAGGCGAAGACATGACCGTTCTCTTCTTCGTCGACGGAAGGTGGCCCGCCAATCGGGAAATCATCCTCACCTCCCACTTGCGGCACATCGGGGGGGCTCAAGGCGCGACGCTGCAAACCGAAGTGCCGCTGCTTTCGGCCTGGCCCGAAGGACCGGACATCGGGCTTCTACGGTTCCGCTCGACGATCGGACCGGACCGGATCACTTACTACCGCCGCGTTCACGGCCGCACTGTAGGGTTCACCCCCCGCGGACTGACCGTCCCCAAACGATGTCCCCGCGGCGGCTTCCCAGTCACCGCCACTTTCACGTGGTGGGCTTCCGAGAGCCCGGCCACCGCGACCACCCGCGTGCCGTGTCCAGGCACAGACGCCAAAGGCCTGCGCCCCGCACGGGTGAGGACTCTCGCGTCCTCACCCATCGAGGTCCACGATGCCGCCACATGATCCGACTGGCCGGGGCGACACGTTTGCACTTCTGTTCGCACCCGCCTCGACCATCACTTGGGCACTGCCCCGAAAACGCTGAGACCAGCCTCCAAGCGGTCTCGGAAAATGCGCCCGGCGGGAATCGAACCCGCGGCCTGCGGTTTGAAAGACCGCTGCTCTTTGGCTCCCCGAAGAGAACCGTTGACCACTGAGCTACGGGCGCGCGAAGCTGACGATGGTACTACTTGCGGGGCTCTCGATACGGCTCCGGCGATGGCCCTCCATGGAGGGCTCGGCCACCGCGCTCTACAGGGAGGGCTCGGGCAGTGGCTGCACCACCGCAACGGGCTCGGGGACCTTGCCCGCCTGTGCCAGCGGGCCGCTGTAGGGATAGGCCTCGCTCAGCAACAGCACGTAGCCACTGGCTTGGGCGGAGTAGCGCAGCGCGAGCACGCCGGCGTTGCGCATACCGACAGGCATGCTGCCATCGACCAGAGAGGCGAACCAGCCGAGAAAGGCCACCGCCCACAGCAGGCTGCCATATGCGCTGTTGAGCAGGAGCGCCGGCAGCGCCAGGAACAGACGGAAGAACACCTTCCAGCGATTTTGCGGTCGGGGATCCTCGATGCGGACATCGACGGGATAGCTGCCGGCCTGCCCGGTGAAGCCTGGAAACGGGTCGGCGACCAGAAACAGGTAGGCGTAGACGTGGTTCTGGTAGCGCACGTAGGCGCCTAGAAAGCGGTGCAGTGCGAGCGGCGAGACGCCGTTGATGAGCGTGGCGAACCAGTTGACGATCGCGGCGAGGTAGGCGACCAGCGCCCACAGCGTCAGCCAGATCAGGTGCGGGATCGCCAGCAGCAGGCGAAAGAAGACGGTCAGGCGCGAGCGCTGGAGGCCGGCGCTCACCTCCAACTCGATCGGGTCCTCGGCTCGCACGGGGAGATCCGGAAGCGCTGTGAGCGGGTTGCTGTCCGGGTAGACATCTGTGAGCAGAAACAGGTAGGCGTCGAGCTGGGCGGAGTAGGACAGGGCGTAGGCCATCAGGTCACGTAGGCCGCGCGGCAAGCGAGCCTGCGCAAGCGCGACGAACCAGCCAAGAAAGGCCGCGATGCCCGCTAGGCCGTAGCTGTAGTTGAAGCCGTAGCTGCGGGCGCTGCCGGACACGAGCGCGCTACCGACGATCAAGGCTGGAATCGCGAGGACGATGCGAAAGCCGACCTTCCAGCGGTTCTGCGGTTGCGAGGGAGCGATCGTCACATCCACCGGATAGCCAGGCTTGCCCAGGAAATCTGGGAACTGCTCGGCAGCCAGCAGCACGTAGGCGCCGACATGGATCGCGTAGCGGATGTAGGCCGCGAGAAAGTCGTGCAGTCCGTCCGGGGATCTCCCGGCGATCAGCGTGGCAAACCAGTTCACGACGACCGCCACCGAGGCGAGGATCCCCCACAATCCCAGCCAGATCAGGTGCGGAATCGCCAGCAGCAGGCGAAAGAAGACGGTCAGACGTGAGCGCCGCAGGTCGTCGCTGACGACCAGATGCACCGGGCGGTCGTTCACGATTGAACCTCCTCGACCTCTCGCAGCGTGCCGCTCTCAGGGTCGAAGACAAAACCCCGGATCCGATCGCGAGCGGGCAGCTCGGGGCTCGAGCGCAGCCGAGTGAGACTGTGGCGCAGGGTCGCCTCGACATCGTCGAACGCACCAAGTCGCCATGTCGGCAGGACGCCGTCGGCGGCAAGTGCCTGGGCGAACTCGTCCTCAGAGGCACGGTGCAGGCCGCAGCCGTCGTGCATCACGACGACGATCTCATCGGTGCCGAGCTTGCGTTGGGACACGCTGAGCGAGCGCAGTGCGTCGTCGGTCACAAGCCCGCCGGCGTTGCGGATGATGTGCGCGTCGCCACGCTCCAGGCCAAGCATCGGAAAGAGATCGATGCGCGTGTCCATGCAGGCCAACACCGCCACCCGCCTGCGCGGCTTCGGGCTCAGACCGGGCGCGGCCAGCGCTTGTGCGCGCGAGCCAGCGACGGCAAGCATGTCATCGGCGTTTGTCATCAGGTTGCGATCGTACGTGCAAACGGCGCGGATCGCCGAACAGGCACGAACTTATAACCCTCCCCCTACCCTCAATACAGATCCGAAGCTCGTATTCCCCACCAGTGCGAGGGAAGTGCAGCTCGCACGCCATTCCTGCGCTTGGAAGTCCTTTTACGGCGCGGACTCAGTCTCCGGTGCGGCCTGCTCCGACGGCACCCCGGTGAGCTTGAGGCTCATCTTGATCGCCCTAACCGCGCCGGTGGCGCCCGCTTGCAGCGTGAAGCCAAACGTCAGCAGGACGATGCCCGGGATCAAAAGCGCCTTGGATCCGAGCATCAGGATGCCCAAGCGTCCGAGCAGATAGGGAGGCGTGCAAACGGCCGTGCCGAGCGCGGCCCCGAGCGCCGAGGCTGTCAGCTTCTCGCGCCGGGAGCGCTCCGGCTTGACGCCGATCAGCCGCGAAGGCACGGCCACGTAGCAGATCATCATCAGGCCTATCACCGCGCCAAGGGCAAGGGCAAACCAGGGGCTGCCCCAGCGGGGTGCAATTGTCGTCGCGACCGCCAGCAGCACACCGACCCCAGCCCCCCAAGCGAGGATCGGGCGCAGATTGGAGCGCGCCAGGTCGTAGGCCGGCCTGATCTTGGGTGGAGGCGGACGCGTGATCGAAAACGCGAACAAAGCATTGAGGAAGAAACAGGCCGTCGTGATCGCGACGATCGCAAGCGCGATCGGGATCAAGACAGGTCCACGCAACGCGGGGAAGGACTTGTCGCGCAGAACTCGTGCCTTGAGGTCGAACATAGCCAGCCAGATCCACACGGCGGGAAGGATCTGAACGAGCGTCAGCCGCCAGTTGGACAAAAGCAGCTTGAGCCCGTCGAGCAGCATCGCAAACGCCCCAACGGTGAAGGCCAACGGAGCAAACAGACGCCGCGATTGGCTGAGGCGGACAATGCTCTCCACGACCGCCTCGTCTTCGTCCTGGATAGCGCGCACCATCCGCTCGATCCGAGACGGGAGGCTTGCAAGGCTTTGGCGCAGGCTGGTCATCGCTAGCGCGAGCATTCCACAGGCGCGCCACATGTCGTGCTTGCGGGTTGGGAGTCCATGCGCGAAGCTCCTAGATGACTCGACCCGCACGACGAGCTTGACCGCCCTCGACGGCCCCCACCAACCCAAAAACCAGGAGGACAAGATGAGCGACACCCGCATCAGCCAAGTGGGCACCGTGATGGTCCCAGTCAGCGATCAGGACAAGGCGATCGAGTTCTACGTCGGCAGGCTTGGGTTCGAGGTTCGCTCCGACACCCCATTCGGGAGGGGCGACCGTTGGGTCGAAGTCGCTCCCGCCGGCGCCGACACGACGCTGTCGCTCGTTGTCCCGCGCGAGGGGGAGACGACCGGCATCGACACACGCGTGGCCTTCGCCACCGAGGACATCGACGCAGACCACGCGGGTCTGCTGGCGCAAGGAGTGGACGTCGACGCCGAGGTGATGCGCATGGGAGACCCAGTGCCGCCGATGTTCTTCCTACGCGACCAGGACGACAACCGCCTGCTGATCGTCCAGCGCGGCTGAGTATTGGAGAAGATGCCGGCATTACGCGCCGGCGACGGCCGCAGCACCGGCGATTCACGAGCGTCGACCGGCTACCCTTAGACTGGGATGAGGGGACGTATCGCGATGATTCTCACGGTGTTCGTGTTCGGGGTCGTTCCGGCCACGGCTCTGGGCACACCGCAGGACAGCGCCTCCACGCATGCCTACATTCGTGCCAACTACGCGCTGAACCGCGCCACACAGGCAAGAGTCAAAGCCGCTCAGGCAGCAATCGAGGCGACGATCCACAGGCTGGGACAAGAATGCCCGAAGCTGGGCGTCGGCTCGCCCCAAAACGAAGAATCCCAGCACCTCAGCTATGAGGTGGTGGTGGCGCTTTGGTCGACTTCCTACACCTTCGATGCAGGCCCGATCCACAAATTCGCCCAAGCCGTGCGGCACTTGCACTGGAGCGATCCGAAGCTGACCCATATGACCCAGCGCTATGCGACCGACCTGCAGAACCTCGCCGGCTTGCAGATGCCCAATGTCTGCGGCGACGTGACCGCTTGGAAGGAAACCGATTTCAAGACGGTCCCGGCGGCATCTATCCAACTGGATCAGCGTGTGGAAGCGATCGAACCCAAAGCGATCCCGCCGTCGCTGCTGGCTCCATATGAGCAGCCCGCGGACAAGGCGATCTTGGCGACCACGACGCGCATCGAAAGCCACCTACAGCAGATAGAAACCATGGAGGGCTTCAACGATTGGGACCAGGCGCTTGAAACGGTGGGACTCAATCAGTAGCGGCACAACTGCTGCTAGCGTGGCGGCATCTTGAAGTCGGCTCCGCAAATACAGGTGATCCTCGGCAGCACCCGCGAGGGACGCTTCAGCGAGAAGGCAGCCGCCTGGGTCATGGATCGACTCGGCGCTCGCGAGGACCTACAGCCCGAGCTGGTCGACCTGCGCGACTACCCGATGCCGTTCTTCGAGCAGGGGGTAGCGCCAGCATACGGTCGTCGTGAATACCCAGAGGACGTCGCACGCTGGGCGAGCAAGGTCGAACAGGCAGACGGCTACCTCATCATTACATCCGAGTACAACCACGGCTACCCGGCAGTATTGAAGAACGCGCTCGACCAGATCTTCCCAGAGTTGAACCGAAAGCCTGTGAGTTTCGTCGGCTACGGCAACACTGGCGGAGCACGTGCGATCGAGCAGCTGCGCCTGGTAGCCGTGGAGCTCGAAATGGCTCCGTTGCGCCACGCAGTGCACATCCTGCCGTCGGTGATGATCGAGGCGCGCAACGCCGAGCAACCGCTCGATCTCGAGATCTTCGCCTCACTCGACCAACGCTTGGACACCGTGGCGAGCGATCTCGTGTGGTGGGCGCAGGCCCTCGCGCAAGCGCGGTCTGCTGGTCAGACTGCCTGAAGGCTTGTCAGGCCCGGGAGATGCCTGCTGGGATCGTGCCGCCGCTACTGGCTCACGATGACTGCGGCAGCTTGACCGAGCCCCGCTTAGCCGTTTGAGCGGAGGGCGGCGGGACAAGCGGTCCGATGTCCCCATCCGGGGCCTCGTCAAGATCGACGATCACGGGAGCGTGATCGCTGGGCTTGGTGCCCTTGCGCGCCTGCCGGTCCACCCAAGCCGCCCGGGCACGCTCGGCGACCGGCGCACTGGCAAGCACCAGGTCGATCCGCATACCCAGATCCTGGTGGAACATGCCGGCGCGGTAGTCCCAGTAGGTGAACACGCGCTCAGCGGGCCAACGATCGCGTACGACGTCGTGCAAGCCAAGCGCCTGCAGGCTCGCCAGCGCGGCGCGCTCCGGCGGCGTGACGTGGGTCTGACCAACGTAGGCTTTGGGATCGAACACGTCGATGTCGGCGGGCGCGATGTTCATGTCCCCGCACACGATCGCGTCCTCGGCCCCGCTGCGGAGGAGATCTCCTAGAGCATCGAGCCAAGCGAGCTTGTAATGGTAATGCTCGGAGTCGGGTGTGCGCCCGTTCGGTACGTAGACGCAGTGCACCCGAATTCCGCCGCAGGTCGCGGAAACGGCGCGCGCCTCTTGGTGGGGGAAGCCCGGCGCGCCAGGAATCCCCACAACCGCGTCGTCCAGACCCACGCGGGAGAAGATCGCCACCCCGTTCCACTGCGCCTCGCCGTGACGGGCGATCTCGTAGCCTCGGTTTGCCAACTCCTCGCCGAGTAGTCGATCGAACGCTTCATCGGCGAGCTTGGTCTCCTGTAGGCAGACGACATCCGGTCGGCGCTCGTCGAGCCAGGGAAGCAGGCGCGGCAGGCGTTGCTTGACGGAGTTCACGTTCCAGGTGGCTACTCGCATGGGCGTACGGTAGCGGGCGTCCCGCAGAGCGCATGCCCGTCGGATGAGAGGTCATGGTCACAAGCAGATCCTTCTCCGTACAGTTCCGTACGTTTTCGTACTTATTGGCTATCATATGACGATGGCTGTGATCAAAGCTGAGGAGATCCGGATTCCTCGCCGCGCCCGGGAGGCCGTGGCGCATCACGAGGAGGTCATCGTCTTCAACCGCGAGCGACCGGCCTACGTGATCATTCATCCAGACGATCACGGACGGGCAGCTGCCTCGCGTCGTGGGCGACCCCTGAGCGAGGCCCTTGTTTTGCTTGCGCAGGCGCCACCGCCCGATCCCGCGTTCGCCGAGGACATGGAAGCGATCCTCGATGCTGTCGGACCAGTACCGGGCGATCCGTGGGCACAGTCCTAGACACCACAGTTTTTATCGAGCTCGAGCGGGCTACCCGCGGGCTGCCTGCTGCGCAGGCTATGACAGAGGTTGCCCGGCGCTTGGGAAGTCAGCTAAGCGAGCGTGAGGACGTTGGAATCGCCGCGATCACAGCTTCGGAGTTGCTGCATGGCGTCCACAGAGCCTCGGAGGATCATCGCGGACGGCGCGAAGCGTTTGTGGAGGCCGTGCTCGCGGCGTTCCCCACGCTCTCCCTTGACCTTCTCGTGGCACGGGCCCATGCCAGGCTCTGGGCTGATCTGGCCTCATCTGGGGCTGAAGTGGGAGCGCACGACCGTCTCGTGGCTGCAACCGCCGTTGCCGCAGGATGGCGCGTCGGGACCGCCAATATCCGCCACTTCAAGCGGATCCCCGGATTGGAAATGACGCACCTGAGAATGACCTGAGCCCCAAGAAACCAGCCAGCCCAGCGCGAGCGGTCGAGGCAAAAGACGGAACGTTCCGCGCACAGGCAGAGTACCTGCTCACGGTCGTACGCCTACCGGTCTGACGCGGTCAGGGAAGAAACCGCTCGAATCGAGCCTTCCGGTGAAGCCATATGTACTGACAGCACGCAGTCAGGCGTCAACCGCCTGACCGTTGGCGGTCAGCGCTACCTCAATGTTGCCGCGGGTGGCGTTGGAGTAGGGGCAAACCTGATGTGCAGCACGGACCAACTCGGCTGCCTGGGCGAGGTCGGTTACGGGCGGCAGCGTCACATTCAGCCCGACGGTCAAGAAGAAGCCACCTTGTCCGTTCGGGGTAAGACTGACGCTACTGTCGATACTGACCTCGCCGGTGTCCACCTTGGCCCGTCGAGCGACCACACCGAGTGCCCCCTCGAAACATGCGGCGTATCCGACCGCGAACAGCTGCTCGGGGTTGGTCCCGCCTCCCTGGCCACCCATCTCCGACGGCAGCCGCAAGTCGACCTCCAGAGCGCCATCGCTGGTCTTGCCGTGGCCCTCAGCGCGACCGCCGGTTACGTGGGCCTCTGCTGTGTAGATGGGATCGGGCATGGGAAATCTCCTTGTTGGTCGAGAAGGGACAGACGGCTGTCGATGGTCTCTGTCTGATGCTAGATGTCCAGGACGACGCCGACATCCGACGTTGCGGAGATGCGGTTGTATACGGTCTCCGCGCGTCGCACCACAACAACAAGACGAGCTTGGCCCTCATGCGAACAATTGGGAGCAGTCCTGCAAAAGCCAGGCGAGAGCGAGTTTCGACCAGAAAAGACGACACGATCGGATTCCGAGACCCCGATGCACGAAAGATCGTGCTCATCCTGTCGGCGCTCCTTCACTGCTCTTCATCACATCTAGCCACGTCGTATTGGCGAGATCGTTCCGTCGTAGGATTGCTTCCCCAGCGGCTGAAAATCTACGCCGAGACCGCATCAGCCTCACTTGACACCTCGGCACTCCTGTAGGTGCGCAGGAGCAGGTCTGCAAGCTTGAGGATGTCCTTCGGCGTCACCTGAAGCTCGTTCCAGGGCCGGTGCTCGCGTAGGCCGAAGTCCCACTGTCCTCGCGTCCACGCACAGATCTCGACCAGCGGCTCAAGATTTGTCGCGTATACCTCGACCGAAGGCACCTCCGCTCCGACCGAGCAGCGTTCGGTGATCTCGTCCATCACATAGCCCAGCGAGACTATCCCGGCCCCGTGAGTCAACCTCGACTTTCGCGGCGGCAATGCCCATGCCTCGGTCCAGGTGGCGGCGACAGCCTCCCAAAAGTTCCAAAGCACTTGGAGCATGCGGGCGGTATCGCCCTCGCCGGTTTGCGGATCGCGATATCGATAGAGGGCGCCGTCGGTGATCGAGTTCTCGATCATCTTCAGGACGGAGTTGTCGCGGATGCGCCCGTCGGGCATCGTGGGAGTCTTGATCGCTCGCTCCATCGGCGAGTCGGGGAGCAGGTTGAGCAACGAGAGCAGCTTTGACGGGTAGCGCTTGCGTAGCAGCGCTACCGGAAGGTGCCCATCGGTGTCGGGCAGCAGCTCATGAATAAGCCCCTTCGGCAGTGGCTTGGTGTTGTTGACCAGGATGAACTGGGCACGCTGCTCGCGCAGGTCGTCAGCGATGAAGGCCACGACCGGCACCGGAAAGCTCTCGAGTTGCGCGTCTCGTAGCGCGGCGACCCGCTGTTGGCCATCCACGACCCAACCGGGGTAAGCGGTATTGGGCGACCCAGGCTTGGGGGTAGGTATGACGATACTCCCAGCGGTGCTTCCAGCCGTCGTCTTCGCGCCGGGAGTCGGAGCGAAGCGCACCCGCGAGTCGAACGCGATGACGATCGCATTCGGCATTAGTGCGCTGGGACTCTCGAGGTAGTCGCGGATAGCCTTGACATGGCGCAGAACCTCAGGGCGTTGGTAGCCATCGATCTGACCGTCGTCGTTACGATGGATCCGCGAGACGGTGCTGATGTCCGCGAGTCGCTTCCCGTCTATCGCGAATTGGTAGAGCCGACGCTTACCTTGACGGATCTCGAGCGCCGGCAGACTCAACTCAGACCGGCTCACCGATCGCCTCCCTCTCTATTCTAGCCATCTCACTCATCCTGGCTATTTGCTCCTTCATCGTCTGGTTGAAGACCCAAAGATTATGAAAACCACGTCGCTTATTGCGCTCGGTGCCACGAAAGATCGCCACCTCCACACCCCAGCGACGGCAGACTGCGCAAGTGCACTGCTGCCAAGGGCGCACATCGAGCATCGCACGGTACTCCTCGGTGCGGTCGCGCTCCTTGGTGTCAAAGATCAGCTCGTACTCTCTCAGCGCCTTGAGTGCGGCGGTCAGCGTGCCGTCATCGCGATCGTAAGCGCGCACCGTCTCCAGCGCGTGCTCCTCCGCCTTGCGCACAACCCTCTGGTCGAGCTGGCCCGCACGAATACGCCCGCGTAGGCTTGGGTTCCCTTCCGAAGGCGGGATGCGCAGAGCCACATAG
Source organism: Solirubrobacteraceae bacterium (assembly GCA_035485715.1). Classification (GTDB taxonomy): domain Bacteria; phylum Actinomycetota; class Thermoleophilia; order Solirubrobacterales; family Solirubrobacteraceae; genus Palsa-744. The sequence continues at coordinate 411,287 of DATHNT010000026.1, forward strand.
TTGCCGCTCGCGGTGTAATAGTTGTCCTTGTCGTCCTTGAAGGCTTGGCGAAATGGCGAGGTCGAATCGAGACTGCGCACACCAAGCGTATGAAAAGCTCGATAACGCTGGGTGCGGCTGATCCCTAGAAGGTGCAGGCTTGTATTGGGCAGTCTTACCTTGTCGACTGCTTCCAAACAGGCCAAGATCTGGTCTATCTTAAGCTGCACCATGCCCCCGAGTGCTATGCGCCGGTAGCCGATCTCTTGGAGACGCTGCACTGAGACTGCGTAGGACTCGGGACTCCATCCCTGCGCGGCACCGATCGGTGTGAAGCGGCAACCGCGTCTGCTGTGCTCGTTGAAAAACTCGTCAGCAAGTTCCAGTGTCACGGCCTGGCGATCGAACCATTCCTCCTTGGGCTCGTCGATGGTCGGGGTGGACTGGTAGGCGAGTATCACGTGATCGACGGATACTCCTTCGTCAACCTCCAGACCCTCGTAGAAGTCGATTACCTCGTTGACCGTTACCGGAGGCTTGTCCTCTCCAACGTAACTAAAGCCACCACAGTCGCCGATCACCTTGAGTCCCTTTGGCAGACGAAAGAACTCATGCACCCCAAGTCGGTAAAGTCGATGCCGCTGAGCGGCGGTGTAGCGACCGGCACCGCGGTAGCCATCGATCATCGCCTTGGATATGAGCATGCCGCTGTAAGGAGGCTGATCGTGGACCTCATGCGCGTAGAGATCGTCACGCTGTCGCACATGGAAGGGAAGGTGCGACTCAGCCTCGAAATCGAAGTTGGGATCGATCTGGTCTTGACTATCGGGAAAATAGAAATCCATTTTGTTAGGCAGCGACGGACCGGGGCTGACGGCGGCAATCGCCTGCTTCCAGCCAGCCGAGCACATCGGCATTCGAGGGAGTCAGGTTCTCGACCTCCTGCGGCTCGATCGCCAATCGTGACAGCAACCGGCCTCCGAGCTCGCCCTTGAGCGCTATCAGGCCGCAGGAGAATCGCCGTGCCTCGGCGTTGGCCAGAGTGACAGTGTGAAATCCCGCGATTTTTGGCATGCGTCGTGCAGCGGCCGGACTGCAAAAACTGATCAACGGCCCACCAAGCTTGAGATTCGCGTCAAGCTCACAGGCCCGCAGATAGGGATCGCCGAGCAGTAGCAACCCGAGGTCAAATGGCTTCCCGAGCAGCTTTCGGAGGTCGCCGGGAATGTTCTTCTCCCGACCCTGCCGAGAGATGACCGTAGCCGGCAGGCCGGAGAACGAGTGGTCGTAGGACAACACCCGCTCCTCCGGGGAGAGGAGTCCATAAAAGGCCGAGAGGATGCGAAAGCGCAGTTCGCCGGCAGGCTGTCCCGCTGCGCGGTAATCGTCGATCCCTCGCATCAGACGTACGTGCTGTTGACCCGCGTACAGCGACTCCGCACAACGCGCTCCCCCGCCCGGGGTCTCCAGCTTGCGGGCTGTGCATGAGCTGACGACGAGGATGTGCCCGCTCATGGACGCCTCCACACCAGACGCGCAAACGCCTGGTGGTCATGAATGCTCTCTTGGTTTACGACCTCGAGGTCGAAGCCGGCGACCCGCTCGTCCGCCCGTAGTGTCAGAGCAACCTCTCGCGCCAGGTCCTCGACAAACGCCGGTCGGTCGTAGGCGAGCATCGTCACGTGGCGCTCGTCCGAGCGCTTGAGCAGGGGATAGATCGGCGCTGACGCCGCCTGGTCGCAGACCGGCAACAGTTCCTCTGGCCATAGTCCAGGCACACCAGCAGCCCAGTGATCGTCCAGCGCATCGATCGTCACGTATCCACGCTGAGAGTGTGCGCTGTAGTCCGCGATCTCCTTAGAGCAAGGGCAGAGGCTTGTGACCGGCACGCGGGCTCCGACTCGGAGCTCGTCGGCATGGTCTTTCCCCGCGCGCGCCGCGAGGGTGCAGCCGATGCCTAGCAGGGCTTCCTGTCCGGTAATCGGCGACTCGCGCGGGATAAACACGGGAAACGCAAGCCTGATCGCGGCTTCATCGGCGTCAAGGCGAGCTGCCAGGTCGCGCGCCATGACGATGACGCCCGCGGGGGAGATAGCTTCGTGTCGCTCGTGAAGCGCCTCGATGAAACGGCTCATGTGAGTACCGCGCGCCTGCGCACCCAGCGAGACCGTTAGCTGGGCCTCGCAGATGGTCTGCTGCCGACTGCCATCTGAGCACTCGACCGTGGCCGGGTAGCGCAACCCGCAGATACCCACATCGTCGAGGGCAATACCGCGTTTGTCTCCGCTCGCCTGGACGTCGGGCAACGTCCTTTCTGCCAGCATGTTCACGACTCTTGCACCCCCCTGCAGACAACGCCGGAGGTGCAGGTCTCTCGCACCTCGACCGCATGCAACTGAGGGAGCGCCGGACACAGCCGCTGCCAGATCCAGCGAGCAAGGTTCTCGGAAGTTGGATTCTCAAGGCCCTCGATCTCGTTGAGGTAGTAGTGATCGAGGTACCCATCGAGGATGGGCTTGAATGCGGCCTTGATGTCGGCAAAGTCCATGACCATGCCGGATACCGGGTCGACATCGCCGCTGACATGGATGACCACACGATAGGAATGGCCGTGCAGACGAGCGCACTTGTGATCGGGCGCTACGCCTGGCAGGCGATGCGCAGCCTCGAAGGTGAACTCCTTGAAGAGCTCCATCTTCAAACCCCCGTCGCCGTGCCCCAAGCGATCACGTGCAGCTGCGGCTGGACGCGAGCGTCGCGGAGGTCGGGCCATCTGGCAGCCGTCTCACACAGCCAGCGGTAGCGCTCGCGCAGGCGACCGAGAGTCTCTTCCTCGCCCAGACCGACGTCAGTCCCAACTGACAGAAAGAGCGGGAATCGAGGATAGTCGCGGTGCCGCGCGACAGCCCACTCGAGATCGGTTTGATCGAATACGACAATCTTCAGAGCCGGCGCCGAGGCAAAAGTCACTCTGCTCATAAACGCTTCCAAGGCCCCCAGCTCTTCGGCCCCGGCCATACCCGACGACGGCGGCTTGGGGGAGATGACGAGTCGATCGACGTCGCCTAGCCAGTCACGCCAGCGACTTCCCTGCGTCTCAACCGCCACTCGTCTCCCGTCCTGTTTGATGGCAAGTGCCAGGGCGCCGAGGTCCAGCAAGGCCGGATTCCCGCCGGAGAGCACGACTAGACCTGGTCCATCTCCAAGTTCGCCGAGTTGCTGCACGATCTGGTCCGCCGTCAGACGCGCGGCATTCGCCCTGACCTTGGCGGGGTCGACCGCGTGCATCGAGTCGCACCAAGTACAGCGGTAGTCGCAGCCACCGAACCGCACGAAGTAGGCCGGCACCCCAGCATCTGGGCCCTCACCTTGAATGGTTGGGCCGAAGATCTCGATCACGGGAAGCCTCACGGCTCCCGCCGTGTGCTGACGGGTATCGGTGGCCGGTGTAGCGAGCATCCAGCTAGGCTGCCCGAGCGTGAGCCTGGTAAGGCGCAGGGTCGGGCAAATCGTTCTCGGCGAACGCTCGCAGGCGCAGCAGGCAGGAATCGCAGTGCCCGCATGCCTCGCCGGCGGGTGCCGGGTCATAGCAGGACCGCGTCAGCGAGTAGTCGACGCCCAGAGCAAGGCCACGGCGAATCGTCTCGGCCTTGGTGATCTCGATAAGCGGCGTGTGTATGCTGAGCCGATTGCCCTCCACGCCACGCTTGGTGGCGAGATTGGCCATAGCCTCAAACGCGTGGATGTACTCAGGACGACAGTCTGGATAGCCACTGTAGTCGAGCGCGTTGACCCCGATGACGATGTCGTTGGCCTCCAGCACCTCGGCGTAGGCGAGTGCATAGGCCAGGAAGATCGTGTTTCGGGCCGGCACATAGGTAATCGGGATGTCTTGTGCAACATCTACAACGGAATCGTGCTTTGGTACCGCTATGTCCGACGTCAGCGCAGATCCGCCGAAGGTCCGCAGGTCGATCTCGACGACGACGTGGCGCGCTACCCCAGCCGCCTCGGCCACAGCGCGGGCGGCGTCCAACTCGACGGCGTGACGCTGGCCGTAACGAAACGAGATGGCATAAGGCTCATAGGCCTCGCTTTGGGCCATCGCGAGCGCCGTAGCCGAGTCCAGTCCTCCTGACAGAAGAACCACGGCCTTGCGGCCAACGCTGGGCTTAGGCGATGCGGTCAGATCCGGGACGTTCATGGGATGCATGATGGCGCGCTCGTCGGACGGCACTTGGCGCGCTCACAACAGCCCCGCTGAGGCCCATTGTCTGCAACGCGTAACCCAACATGAGGGCCCCAGCACCACTCGAGCCTACGCAAAGCGATACCAAAGCGGATGCGGCCCCAACCATGATCGAGGGCCATGAGAATGGACACCGTCGAGCGCATTGCGAGATGCCGTTCGACCACCGTCAAGAACGTGCCTAGGAATCTGCTGCAAATCAAGTCCGATGGAGCTAGCCGGACTCGAACCGGCGACCTCCTGGGTGCGATCCAGGCGCTCTCCCAACTGAGCTATAGCCCCGCATCATGCTCCACGCGTGCGCGCAAGCGACGGTCTGGGAAGTGTAGTGGGCAGAGCCTGCCGCAGACGAACATGGTTCAAACTCGCAGGCGACGTCCTCGGCCGGTCCTACACATAGGCCGAACTGAGCACGAAGATGACCCATCTGGCCAAGCGCGCGGGCACGCGCAGTATGGTTTGCTGGCGCAATGGGATTGCTCGATGACGCCATACGCGAGCACTTGGAGCTCAAGCGTCTCCAGGGAGCCGACCCGGGTGTGGTAGCTCGGGAGGAGCATGACGCCCTGGGACCGGTGCCTCGCCGCGGCGAGTCCGCCTACGAAGACGAAGTCGATGACGGTTCAGGCCTGGCGACAACTCACGACGATGAGGCTCCCCCCGCCCCCGATGTCGCTCCGACAGCTGATTCAGTCGATTCTGGGTCCATCGGTCAGGAGACCGTTGAGATCAACATGGAGGCCGAGCTCGCGTCCGAGGGCGACTTCGACCCGTCGCCCACGGCGGATCGGGATACTCGTGTAAGGCCTGTGGCGCACCCCGCGAGCACTCGTGCCATCAGCGACGAGTCGCTCGAATGGGAGGTGCCAGCAGATGAGACGGAGAAGCCTGCTTTAGCTGATGACGAGCAGGGCTCTGATGTCAGTGAGACGTCCGACCAAGCCGAGCCGGTCGAGGACGTGCTCGAGGAGACCCCGGACTTTCTCCGTGAGACTCCAGAGCAAGAGCGCCTTTGGTTCGAGCAGCGCCCACCGCGCGACTTCGACTTCAACGAGTAGAGCGATCTAGTCTCGCGAGTTCCGCACAGCCTGAGCGAGAATGGTTGCTCTATTATTCGGGCGCGGGGTCATAGCTCAGCTGGGAGCGCCTGCTTGGCAATTGACAGTCTCTCTACGATCTCGAAGTGACCTCAGGCCTCGCATACGGCTCGGCTGAGCTAGCGGATTTGCGCAGCTTCGCGCGGCCGGCCTCAGGAGCCGGACGCCTGAAGGCGGTTTCGCTCGCGCTCGCCCGCCGCCCAAGCCGGACGCGGACGCTCCTATCGCTGCGAGAGCTCCCGATCGTCGAACTGCGCCTGTCGGCTGCGGAGCATGACCGTTGGCTGCATGCCCGGTGGCCCGCCGGCGGCGAGTCGCTATTCGACGGTCACTGGGCACAAGCCGTCATCCAGACCTCGGGCAAGGAACACGAGTACCTCGTCGGGCGACACCGCCAGGCGGTACGCACGAACATCCGCCGCGCCCGAGAGCTGGGCATTACCGCCACGCGGCTCGGTGGATATGACGAGTTCGCCGCTGCCTCCGCGCCGGTGTACCGCAGTCGCAGCGGCGGCGACGCGGTTCTTGCGGCGACGCGGAAGCCGCCGCCATCGCACGAGTTTGCCTGGTACTCCGCATCCACAGTCGCTCATGAGGTACCCATCACTGTCGCTGCAGTAGCGTTGTTTGGCGACTTCGCCGTGCTCGCGGTGATGGTGGGAAACCAGGACTATGCACGCATCGGTTACGCCCGCTATCTCTTGCACACCTTCGTCCTCGGCGATCTCGCGGCGCACGGGATCCGACACCTCATCGTCGGCTCGGTGCTGCGCGAGTCGAACGGCAATCAGTACTTCCAGAGGCTGCTCGGCTATCGCATATGCAACGTGCAACCGATCCTGCTCCCTTCGGCCGGCGGCCGGAAGGGGAATGCCGCCGCCGCGATGCGCCGGCTACTGATGACCGGGGCGGCGGTCGAGCGGCCTACCACTCCCTGCACAAACGACGCCCAGAGGGCCACGTCACCGGCGTCCGCGCGTATAGGCCACCCTGAATGGCCGGCAACTGACGGTAACGGCTATCCAAGTACCCCTAAGGTCGCGGTGACGACAGGCGCCGGGGAACGGAAATCCGCCCCGTAGCGCGTATATTGGGGGGTCCAGGGGCCATAGCTCAGCTGGGAGAGCGCCTGCTTTGCAAGCAGGAGGTCGCCGGTTCGATCCCGGCTGGCTCCATTTGAAGAAACGCCTGGTAATCAGCGTGTTTTGGATGTCCGGCTCGGCGACCGAAGGGCCTCGGGACTAAGTAGGGACGAAGTAGCCCGCCGTGAGGGGCGGAGAGCGTGAGCGCGCCCGTGCTGCCACGCGCGATGTCGCGGCCGCCAGTCCGGGATGCCGGCCGCGTCAGCGACCAGGACCGGCAGACCGCCGAGACGGCTCTCCTTATAACCGGCGGCGCCGGCTACATCGTCCTCCATCGACGCGGCACGACCAAGCCCGGCAAGCGCGCTGCGAGGGTCGCCAAGGCCTGGAATCGAATGGTGTCCGAAGCAGAGGCGCGACACGAGTCGTTCTGGGCCAAGCACGACCGGCGTGAGGGGACGCGATCATGCTGATTTACCGGCGCCAGGACGTGCAGCTATTCGGGTTCGGCCCTGACCAGCGGTCACGCCAGCAAGCTCTCGGTGTTGCGCTTCGAGTCCGTGGCCGCGGTCGTTGGCGCCATCTCTCGGTGCATGTCTACTGGCCGCGCCGTGACCTCCATCGTAGCCGCGGCACTGTGAGCTTCGAGGCGGCAACGTGGCTCACGGGTCCTGGTACCACGGGCGAGCGCCTGACTTTCAAGACGTTCATTCGGATCAAGCTCGGGCTCGGAGGGCGGCGGTGAGCACGCTCAGTAGCCCGGCGATGGTTCAGCGGCGTCTCGAAGAGATCGACTGCGACTTGGGGGAGCGCCAGAACGCGCTCGAGGAGGCAGCCCTTGAGTGGTTCCGATCCAAGCGTGACCGTGAGAAGGCGCGCGCGGAGTCCTTCCTAACCGCAGAGGGCACCGTCGACGAGCTCAACGCGATCGCCGACAGGGCGACTGCCGATCTTGGCCGCGAACACGAGGCCCAATACGAGTCTCAACGTGCCGTGGTGCGCGTTCTAGACACGCGCGCCGCGATCGGTATGGCGATCCTCAAGTCCCAAGGGCGCGTGGGTTCGTGAGCACGACGGGCGATGTCATCTCTCTCGCCGATGCTCGCGCCGCGCGGCGTCCAGTAGACGCGTACGAGAACGATCCGGATGTGAAGGGAACGCCAGCCGGGATCATCGACAACGCGCTGATCGACGTTGAATGGTCGATCGAGGAGGTCCAGAAGGCTCTCACGGCTGGTGACTGGCCGACTGTCACGCGGCACCTGAACGCTGCGACGAACCTACTGAAGGCTGCAATGGAGGCGGTGCCATGATCGAAGATCCCGAGATCGTCAAGCTGATCTTGCAAGGGCGCGTGACACAGCTACGACGACCAGCGCCGCCGCGCGGCAAGCGTCATTCCCTCAAGCCGGGGCGAGTACATCCGATCCATCGAGCGCACGGCGAGAAGGCCGCAACGCGCATCATCATCCGCACCGTACGCCCTGAGCGCCTCGGCGCCGCCGGGCCGGAGGACGCGAGACGCGAGGGTTGCAGAACCATCGCCGAGCTGTTTGAGCGGTGGAGAGCCAAGTACGGGACGCTCGATCTAGACGCCGACGTGCTTGTGATCTCGTTCATCAAGGGCGAACGCGAGAAAGAGCGATATCTCCGCGCGACACCCCCACGGTTCGACCCTACCGCCGAGAATCGCCCCGAAACGGACGAGGATCGCGGCTACACGACAAACCCCAGCAGAGGCATTCCTGGCCGCTCGGTCGATGACGCAACACTCGCCAGGTTTGCGAGGGAGGCGGCCGTCAAGAGAAGGGCGCACGCGGCTGCCGAGCAGCTTGACCGCAGCCACATGTCACCGGCCGAACGGTTGCGGCTCGTGAATGAGGAAAGCAAACGCTTGGGTATCGACATCAGCTCGGAGACGCGGATGATCGGTCAGCGCGTGGGTCGCGCAGAGCACGCGGTCGATACTGCCGACGGTCTTCCATCCGGAACGCACGTATAATTGGTTGTGCGTTCCAGCCTTGCGCCCGCATACGGGCGGCGGAAGTGGGCGGTAGTCGAAGTACGCAGTTCGACAGCGAGAGCGCTGATTGCTTCTCCTCTCGTTTTCGCAGGAGGCCGACCTTGTCGAAAGATACTCCGGCGCCGGCTTCGTCCGGTGTCGCTTCACTGTGCGCCCGGCTTGAGCGTGTCCAGCACGAGCGAGTGGCCCAGAACAGCATTCGGGTCATCGTCGCTCAGATCGAGCGCGCCGAGCGCAAGTGTCTCGGTGTCCGTCTTGCTTAGGCAGCGTGAGCACGCTTGCCATAAATCGCCCCTAACGCTCAGCCCAGGTTTTGCTCTAGCGCTAGCGATATGGCGTATTTCGCCGCTAACGCAAATGCCTCGCCTGAACAAGCCCAGCGTGGGGTAATTATGTCCAGCACAGACCACATCGTTCGTCTCACTGTCCCCGGTGCACCGGTGCCGATGGAGCGCACGCCGTGGCAGATCAGGCGTCTGGTACACGCCAGCGAAGTCTGTGGAGTACCGCGAACGGATCCAGGCAGCGTGGGTGCAGGCAGGTAGACAGTCCTTCGGCGATCAACCGCTCTCGGTCAATGCGCAGGTCTACATCGCCCACCCTCCAAGCCACTACACGGCTGCCGGCCAGCTGAAGGCCAAGCACGCGGACGCGATCCCGCCTGGCGACACCGACAACTACGCGAAGGCGATCGCCGACGCGCTCAACCAGCTCGCCTACAAGGACGACACGCAGATCACCTGTTGGGCGGCGATAAGCAAGCACTGGACTACCCCTCGCAACGAGCACACGATCATCCAACTCTGGAGCCACACGTGATCGACGGCATCAGCACCCAACTTGCTCGCACAATCCGCCTCCAAGAACGTCTGCTCGGCCAAGTCTGTGACGGCGATCTCACCCACAAAGCCCGGCAAGAAGCCGAAGTCCTCTACCACCAAACCGATGAGATTCGACAAGACCTGCAATCGCTCTATGGCCAAGTACAGGCGCGCACATAAAAAAGCCCCGCGAGAGCAGTCTAAACACTGGTCGGCGGGGAGTGCGAGGCTCCGTACCAGATGATCCGCTCCACACCAAACGGACTCGTCGACGAAGGTCCTTCTCGTTGCCGACCAGATGAACGCACTCCGGGCATCGTCGTGGAGAACGTCTCGCGCATCGAAAGTTTGCCGCGCGAAAGACGCTACAGGTGCCGTACACATGACTGTCCTCACCGCGTCTACATGCAAGACAGCCGCTGTCCGGAGTGCATTAGGGCCAACAAGCGTGAGGCTAGGCGCAACCACACAGCTGGATTGTCCTCTGAAGCCTGACGCGCCACCGTTCTCTCCCCGCGAGTGGCAGGGAGTCCAGCTGCTCGCTGAGGGGTCGACCGTGAAGGAGATAGCACTCCTCCTTGATGTCGAGCACACCACAGTCCGCAAACTCTTCGCCGCGGCCCGAGAACGAGTCGATGTCAAGACGGACGAGCATCTCGTCGCTGAATGCTATGAGCAGGGTTGGCTCAAGACGCGTGAGCACCAGGCAGAGATCGACGAATGGCCGAAGATCACACCGGCCCAGAAGTGTTATCTGGACGCGTTCGACCGGATGCTGTTAGCCCGAGCCGGCAGCGAAACAGAGCGGCGCAGTCGTTTGGAGATGCGTTACATGCTCGGCGCTATGTGCATCGAGAAAGGGGTCGGGATGCCCGCGTCTACGGGCGCGCCCGAACCTGAGCCCTGGCTCGCTCTCGCTGCTTAGCCAATCCTGTTGGGCCGTGTGGCCGGAGCGCGTTGATAGCGGATCGTATGCCGCCGAGCTAACCGAACTGTCACAACCCTCCCAGAAAGGGTCGGCCCAGCCTTTTTACCTCGTCAACCAAGCTCGCAGCGGTGTAGTGGAACGGCACCACGTCGGCCCCATAAGCCGGAGGACTCAGTTCGACTCTGAGCACCGCAATCCCGAACGACAGCTGATGAGCGCACAGCCAAAAGAGCGCGCTACGCTTGCTGCATGAGCCTTGAGTGGCATCTTCTCGTCAATTCCCAAGGCAAAAGCGCCAGCGAGCTACAAAAGGTCGCCCAAGCCATTCGTGCCCTGCCAGCAGAAGGCGACGGAATGACCGTAGGCGACATAGCCAACGCTGTCCACACGGACACGGGAATGGTCGTAGCCGCCCTGGAAGAGATCGCCGAACAAGACGAACAAAACCTCTCGTAAGCAAAACCAAAGCCCCCGAAAACGCCCTCACCACATTTCCCGGTGTAGCGACTGATCGGTGTTGGTTCGCGTACCCGAGTAAACGATGCGAACCGCCCAGGCGTGCTTTGCCGCTGGTTTGCCGAGTGAGAGCTGGTGAACGGCCAGCAGCCGGAATCAACCGCTACGAAAAACGGCTCAGCTAACTGTCAAGCAGGAGTCGTACACGTTGCCGTGCGACGCAATCCGGTCGGAAACGCCTGCACACAAGCGGTATTGCTGGACATCGTGGCGTTGACGTACGTCGTTGGGACTAAGTAGGCACAAAGTGCGTTGCCCTAGCACCGTGCGTGACACGTACACGATCACAAGCAACCAAGCCAACGACGGTCAGTCGCAAGCACCACTGTCGCGATGTGACGTGACATACATGCTTCGACGTGACATGACAGGGGGTGCGCGCGCAAAGGGTGGATGAGCGCTCCCATTTGAGCCTCCCTCTCACAGGTTTTTGTGGTCTCGCGGGTTTTGGTTGGGTTGTCCTCGTTTTGTGGGCTGAGAAGTGGTTTTCGTGTCTTGTGGGTGGAGTTCCTGGGTCGCCCGGGGTTCGAGTCTCTCGCGGGCTTTGCGACTGGAAAGGAGGTTTCGATGTCTCTGTTCGATGTGTTGGTGACGCAGGGTGACGCTGACTGGAATGTCGGGGCGGTGTCGTCGTCGGTTCCGAAGTCGGGTGTGTTGGTGGAGGGTGTGGAAGCTGCTGATGTGGGTTCTGCGGCGAAGGCTGTGTCGGTTGCGGTGGGTTTGGATATCAATGAGGCGTGGCGGGTGTGGCCGGCTGGGGAAGAGACGTTGGTTGGTTCGCCGTCTACGGCGTCGTAGATGCTTCGTATCGACCGGGATGCGATCGGTCGTCTTCCGGTCGAGCAGCAGGAGCAGGCTCGTGAACTGTTGGCAACGTATGAGGCGGCGCTCAGAGCGAACCCGCTGTTGGGCTACGACCCTCACGACAAGCAGATCCCGTTCCACCAGTCGCGGGAACCGTTGAAGGCGTTCCTGGGTGGGAACCGGTCTGGGAAGACGACTGCGGGGATCTGTGACGACCTGATCCAGGCCGTGGACCGGGACTGTCTACCCGAGCATCTCCTGCCGTTCAAGAAGTGGGATCCACCGTTTCACTGCCGGATCATCGCGCCGGATTTCACGTCGACGATGGAGGGCGTCATCTTCCCGAAGCTCCGGGAATGGACACCTAAGAGCCAGCTTGTTGGTGGGTCGTTCGATCGGGCGTTCGATAAGGCGAACCGGGTGTTGCGATTCGTGAATGGCACCACCTTCGACTTTTTGACGTTCGAGCAGGACCTCGACAAGTTCGGTGGTGCCGCGAAGCACCGGATCCACTATGACGAGGAGCCACCGAAAGACATCCGCAACGAGTCGCTAATGCGCCTCATCGACTACGGCGGCGACGAGCTGTTCACGATGACGCCACTCCAGGGCATGTCGTGGATGTACGACGAGATCTGGGAGCCATGGACCAAGAGCCAGCTCGAGGACGGCACCGTCGTCCTGGTCGACATGGATGACAACCCGCATCTGGACGAGAAGACCAAGAAGCGCGTCCTCAAAGGGTTGAGCGAGGAGGAGCGCCAGGCCCGGAAGTCCGGCCGGTTCGTGCATTTCGCCGGCATGATCTACGACGACTTCTCCCGCAATTTTCATGTGGTTCCCGAAGTCGCGCCCCCCGAATCGGTACCTGAGGGTGCGCAAGTCTATGTAGGGATCGATCCTGGGATGCGATTCATGGCCGCCGTCGTCTGGTGTTATCTGACACCCGACGACACGATGGTGGTGTTTGACGAGCTCGCGCTCGAAGGACACATCGTCGAACAGGTCGCGTCGGCGATCAAGCTCATCAACCAGAAGCACTCCAGGATCATCAACGGCGTCTCTGTGCCGTTGACACCATCGTGGTACGTGATCGACCCTGCCGCGCGGAACGTGAACCATCAGACGGGGCGGTCAGACCAGATGGAGTACACCGACCACGGCATCGTCACCATCCTCGGCCAAAACAGTGTGACCGCGGGGATCAACCGTGTAAAGGAGCGGCTACAGACCCGGCGCCTGTTGGTGACGGCGAACTGTACGAACACGATCGACGAGTTCCGCAAGTACCGGTGGGCCAAGGCCACACGCACCGAAGCGGACCCCAAGGAGAAGCCCGTCAAGAAGGACGATCACCTCCTCGACGCGTTGCGCTACGTCGTAATGAGCCGCCCCTATGCCGCACACACTCGCGAGGACAGTGAGCCGCTCACACCCCTTGAGCGGGCCGCCAGACGCGACCAGCAGGGCCGCAAACGTCGCGGCATACCTAAGACCCCTATGGGAGGAATTTTCGCCTGATGACCGTCCAGCTAGCCAACGATATTCGCCCAGCAGAGCTACCCACCTACTGCTCCGCATGTGGCTGTCAAGACAAATCGAAGCGACACGTCGACTTCGATGCCGAGTGTGATCGCGGATACGGCGCCGACAAGGCCGTGCCGATCTCAATGGACGATCTCATTATCTGCGAAACCTGTCTCCGATCCGCAGCTGTCCTCGTGGACATGATCGACGCCACAGAGCCAGTGGAGAAAATCGCGGTACTCGAAAGGCGGCTCGCTGAGGAGCAGAAACGCGCCGACCAGGCCGCCGCTTATGCAGACCGCATGGAGCAAGCCATAGCCGCCCGACCCGAGCCCGTAAAGGTCTCCAGACCCCGCGGCCGTCCACCCAAGGCCCAAAAGGAGACTGTACCCGTATGAGCGGCATAACCCACCTACGCAACGGCCTCCAAACCGTCGCCGCTGCCGGCACACCCGTCCGGCTCGAAGACGAAGCAGGTAACCCGCCAGGAGCTGTTGTCGGGGTGATACTCCAGGCGCTGGAAACGAACACCGGCACCATCGTCTTCGGTGGTAAAACCGTCGTGGCGAAAGCCGGAACACACGCCGCGCCGGAACGAAAGGGCATCGCTCTCACACCAGGAGCAAGCGCGACCCTCGACATCAACGACCTCGCGGCGATCTGGATCGACGCCACCGTCAGCGGCGACGGTGTGAGCTGGGCGCTCCTCGCCGCATGAGTCCCCACGCCTCCATAGACCAGGTCACGGCCAGCGAGGTCGAAGAGAGCGCAGCTATCGCAAAGGCAAACGCGCTCGTCGCCGCCACTACTTGCACCGTGACGACCACAGCAAACAGTGCAGTTGTGGCCGGCACCAGCACGAACTGGACGAACGCTCTCGTCGGACAGTGGATGCACATCCCTGGGGCAGCTAAAGAAGAAGAGGATCTACTCGCCGAAATCGTATCCGTCAAAAGTACGACCGAACTGACCCTCGCCGCCGAAGCCAAGACCGTAACAACCACAGTCACAGCCACTATCGGCCCCGACCAGTCCCTGGCCTTGATCGAAGGCTGCGAACTCGCCAAGAACTCAAAGCAACGCTTCTACGTGCGCGGCCTAATGCTGATGGTCGCCAAAGCCGTGAATACCTTCGGCGTGCTGGAGGCTCATCCCGAAGCGTCAACGATCGGGTTTGCTGTTAGCGGCCTGCGTTACGCCCGTGAAGGCGGCATCCTGAAATATCGGGTTCGCAGCAAAACGAGCGGGTCACGGGTAGGTACCCAACCGTTTATGTCGTCCCATCTCAGCATCAACGATCTCACGAGTCTCAGTAATTCGACCAGTGGCGAAGACGCGTACGGCAAATATTTCCTGACGAATGTCGAAGCTACGCAGTGTGTGACTAACAAGGTCACCCCGATCACCGCCGGAGTGGTGTACGACTGCACGCTGCTCTTGGGTGGGACACTTCCGCAGGAAATCTTCGTCGAATTTTACAACGCGTCTAACGCATTCGTATCAAACCATCAAGTGCTGCCGTTTGGGGGCTCCTATTCGGCTGAATCGCTCGCCAACTCGCCGGTGAGCGGTGAACCTGTCGAGATTCCCCTCCAGTTCACAGTGCCCGCAGAAGTCACACAGTTCGCGATCACCATCAAGGGGTACACGGGCCGTGCGTTGAAGCTCTACGAAATCAACTTTGCTGCCGATTCGGTTGTGCCGCGTAAGCGTGTGAGGGACATCCCGATCCCTTATCGCGGGTTCTCTTTCCAACAGTTCAACCAGCTGTCGTGGATGTTCGCGAGTGTGATGACCCCCGGGCGCGCCTACAAGCGACTGTCCTTCATCGACTCAACTTTTCACCCTGATGGGTTGCGAATCTTCTTTGGGATCGACGCGGCCTGCTTTTTCTCGGCAGCGTCCGCTGAAGAAGAACGCAAAGGCAAGCCCACCGGTTTCATTCCGGCAGCGCTCGAACGCGCCGAGCAGGTCCTAGCACTCACACAGGCGATGGGTCTCACAGTTGTGCCGGTGTTGATCTGCCCGGTGCGTGGTGGCAGCGGCGACGAACAGATAGTGACGAACCGCGAAATCCTGACCAGCGCTGAAGTCCGCGCCGCCTACATTGAACGGCTCAAGGAATTCGTAGCCCGGTTCGAGCACTATCCCCACATCGCCGGGTGGGACGTCGTCAACGAGGCATCCTACGAGCTAGCCGCGAATCGCTCAGGTACGAAAACCTTCACTCAACAACAGATCGCAGAAACTCTGACAGAACTCTACACAGCGCTGCGCACAGTTACCGCCAAGCCGCTGATCCTGTCCTGTCCCGACGGTGGGTCAGCCCGACACTTGCGCTACCTCCTCTCACAGGACCTCTACGACATCGTTGACCACCACAGCTACGGCGACACGGCAACATGGGACATCCTGACGATGCAGCACCCGTTGATCTCGCTTGAGGTTGGCCCCGCCCCAGGTGAAACCGAAGATCAAAAGTTCGTACAGGGCGTCGCACCGATCCTGACCTCCGGGGCCGCCGTCGTCTCGGCTGCGTGGATGTGGCTCGAAGGTTGGCTCACGGAAACCGGCAAAGACGCCGCGCTGACTGCGAACAAGCATTACATCAGCCTCGCCAAGCGCTACTAGGCGGTTCTCCCTCTCTCCCCGTCGAAAGGGGATCACATGCTGTACCTCGCTGTAGCCCTTGCGGGCCTCGCACTACTACTCGTTCTTTTGCGCGAGCGTGACACACGCCAACTAGAGCGCATACTCGCCGACGTCGCACAGGAACGCCGCAGCCTGCTCGACGAACATCGCACCCAAATCCAAGGCCTCCTAAACGGGCACGCTGAGGAGTCCAAACAGGCATGGGAAGCACTCGAGCGCGCTCTCGCAGCCGCTGCTGAGGAGCGCCAAACCCTTCTCAACCGGATACAGCACCCCGAACGACCCATCGTTCCCATCGTCGAGCGAGAGTCGATAGAGCCACCCAAAGACAGCGCCGAGCTTGCGTATGTAGGCGGAATCGTCCCTGAGGGTGTCATTGTAGGAACGGAGCCCGATGGCGGCGACTGAACCAACTGCCGTCCCCGACCAGGGCGTTGGAGAGCTAGAGAAGCTACTCACCCAAGCCAAAAACGCACGCGCTGGCTTCGAGCCCGTCTGGTATCTGAACGTCTCGTATTACATGGGTCGCCAGTGGGTGTTCTGGAACCGCGGACGCCTCGACCGGCCAGTACTTGAGCCGTGGCGCGTCACGCTTACGGACAACCGGATCATCGGGATCGTCCGCACCGAGCTAGCGAAGATGACCAAGCAGAAGCCAGCATGGCAAGTCGTCCCCGTAACCGCCGAAGACGCCGATCTTGAGGCAAGCAGGGTCGGCGAACAAATCCTCGGCTACCTCTGGCGACACCTGCACATGAGAACCCGACTCATGGACGCGCTCCTTTGGTCCCGCGTAACCGGCGCCGGGTTCTGGAAGGTGTTCTGGGACAGCGCCAAGGGCCAACAGGTCACGATCGCCTGCAACGAAGACGGCGACCCCGTAATGCACGCCGAAACCGGGGCGCCGATGCGCGTCGACGACTTTCCCGACGGTCTCCCCGAAGGCTGTAAGCCGAAGACGATCGCCACGGGCGACGTGAACATCGAAGCGGTCAACCCGTTCGAACTCTATTTCGACCCAGTGGCCCTCGATATCGAGGACGCAGAATGGTGTATCCAGGTCGCTGTCAAGACATCTGAGTGGGTCAAGGCCCACTTCGACGTCGAACTCCAACCAGACACCGATATCGCACCCGGAACAGCAGAGGGCAAGATTTTCTCCACCGGCAGCAGCAGCGCCAACGGTGGCCGTGGCGTCAAGGTCTGCGAGTACTGGGCCAAGCCCTCCAGCAAGCATCCAAACGGACGGCGGGTGGTGTGGGCGAAAAGCAAAATCCTCGTCCAGGAAAACAATCCGTACGGTGATCTGCCGTACATGATGTTCAAGGGCATCCCAGTCCCCGGCCGCCTATATCCAACGTGCATCGTTGAGCAGTTGCGGGAGCCCCAAACCGAGCTGAACAAGATCCGCTCCCAGGTAACAGACAGCGCGCAACGCACCGGCAACCCCGCACTCTTGGCAGCGAAGCAGGCGAACGTCGAGTACGAGGGTGTACCCGGCGAGAGGATCGACTACGACGACACCGTCCCCAACGCCATCCCGTCTTACTTGCAGCCTCCGTCGATGCCCGCCTATGTGTTGCAGCAGCAGGAACGCATCGAACAGGCCATGCAAGACATCTCCGGCCAACACGAGGTCTCCTCCGCTCAGGTACCGGCAGGAGTAACAGCTGCATCCGCGATCAATCTCTTGCAGGAGGCCGACGACACCAGGCTGGGGCCTGCGATCTATGACATGGAGGAAACGCTCGGCATCGCAGGATCACGCCTCCTGAAGCTCGTCGCACAGTATTGGACGGACGAGCGGACCGTCATGATCGCCGGCGAGGACCAGGCTTGGAACACGATGCTTTTCCGTGGCGCGATGTTGAAGGAGAACACACACGCCGAAGTCCAAATGGGCAGCGCGTTCCCCCGGTCAAAGGCCGCGAAGCAAGCCGCGATCCAAGACACCTTGAGTCTTGCCCTCCAATACTCCAAAGATGCACTCAACCCGCGCGATCTCGCAAAGGTACTCCGCGACCTTGAGGCCGGTGGCCTCGAGAAGCTATTCGGTGATCTCACTATCGACGTGGCTCAGGTGAACCGTGAGAACCAGCAGATGGCGCAAGGCCAAAAACTCACGATCAACAGTTACGACAACAACCAAGCCCACATAGACGGCCACACCGAATACCAAAAGAGCGCCGCCTACCAGCAACTCACCCCCGAAGCCCAACAGGGCATCGAAGCGCACGTCGGCGAACACCGCGTCCAACTCATGCGGTCAATGGGACCACAGGCACCACAAGTAACCCCTGCGGAGAGCTTGAACTACAAGGATGCACCGCCCGATATTCAACGCCAGATCGAGGAGCAAGCGGGCCTCACGCCGTCGACCGAAGAGGCGCCAGAACCGGCAGCCGAACCGCCAACGCCTGGCGCCCCGCAGCAGGACGAACCAGAATCAAACAGTGGGCCTCCAGAAGCCCAACCAACACCACAAGCAAGCTAGGAGAACCCACATGGAACCAACGCCGCAGATCGATCCGACGACAGGCCAACCGGCCGTCGAACCCACTAAGCCGCCTACAGCTTCGGGAACACCTTCTCCTGGGCCTGTGACCACCGAGGCAGCCGACCAGATCATCCACGCTGCTCTCGATGCAGCCTCGGAGTCCCAGTCGCCCGTCGCGCCGGTACCATCGGAGGCATCGCCAGAGCAGCAGACAGCCCCGGAGACACCCTCATCCGAGCAGCCACCGAATACGCCTGTCGAGCAGCAGCCCGCGAGCTCTCCGACAGAGCCATCTACGGCTTCTCCGTCCGTGGCGTCAACGGAGAGCGGATCGACCCCCGACATCTCCTCCCAGCCGGCCATCCAGCCCACGGCTACCAGCGGGGCCGGTTCGGAGCCCTCCAACGAGACTCCCATCCCCTCGGCAGACGAGCCAGAGGCAACGGACTCGGCTAGCTCGAGCGCAGCAGCTGAGACTCTCCCGGTCTCGCCAGTACCAGCAGCGGTCATCGAAGGCATCGTCTACCGGGGGCGCACCGACGACGACGTCCTCACCGGCACGTTCTGCCGTGTGATCGCGGGTGAGCACCAGGGCCGCTACGGGGTGTTCACAAACACGGCAACGATCACCCTCGACGGATGGCCAGCCACGGTCATCGTCCGTACGCGCGATGATCGGGACGAGAATCTGACCGTCAACTACGCGGATATTCGTCCCGCAGCGGCTGGGGGTCGATGATGGCCCTCGACATCGCCCTACTGCGCAAGCTCGCGGCCGCTAACGCCGCCAAGGGCAAGCAGCCAGCTAAGGGCGGCGGCAAGGAACCCGTGGCACCACAACCGCCGGAGCCCGAACCGGGCGAGAAGGAACCGTCCAAGGCGGGACCGGCGATGAGTCCGATCGCGATGGCTGCGATGAAGGCCAAGGAAAAGTTCGCAGCCAAATAGAGAACTTCGACCCCTCGTGGGTCTAAGCATCTGCGACACGTTTCACGTTTTACACCGTCGCGGGTGAACATCCCCGCTCACCCGAAGGTGAGCCCAAGTAGCGCCAGGGGCACCAAGCCCACTCCACCCGCCAGGGCAACTCTGTACAGCGGGCGTGGTGAGGGCTGCCACAGCGCAGAAGGAGTAACACAATGGACGAGCCCGTACAGCCCAAGCGGATGACCGCTGCGCTATATAGGGAGCTGCTCGCAGAAGGGCGTGCACCCCGTATAGCCGGAGCGGAGGAACCCGAGGGCCAGGGCGGCGAGCCCACAGGGACACCAACACCGTTGGAGTCCTACCTTCAGTCCGTCCCGGAGGATCAGCGAGCGATCGTTGAGCCTCATCTTCGGGAGCACGAGAAGAACGTAAATGGTCGCCTGCAGGAGGCGGCCGAGTTCCGCAAGACATGGGAGCCATTCAGTCAAGTCGAGGCTCTCAAGTCCTACCAGCCCGAGCAGCTTTCAGAGCTCTTGGCGTGGCACCAGCAGATCGTGTCCAGTCCGGACGCGTTCCAACAGTGGCTCGCACAAGCAGCAAGGGAGGCCGGGCTAACACCCGCAGAGGAGAAGGAGCTGTCCGACCTTGAGGAGGACGGCGAGCTGACGCGGGAGCAGGTCCAGCAGCTCATCCAAGAACAGGCCCAACGGCAGGTCGCACCGCTCCAGGAGCGTTTGGAGCAGTTCGAGTCAGCGCAGTTGCGGTCCGTGGAGGAATCTGCGATCAGTCAAGCCTTCGACCAGATCGAGGCAGCCGAGAAAGTCTCGTTGACCGATGAGCAGAAGGAGACAATCTGCCAACTTGGCATGGCCTTCGTGGCCGATGACAACGGCAAAGAACTCCCAATGGGCGACGCGAGCTGGATCAAAGCGGGATTCGACCGTTACCGACAGATCGTCAGCGAGGCTCAAACAGCCTTCGTCGGCGAGAAGGTCCGCCAACCAAACCCACCGCTAACACCGGGGGGAGCACCGGCGGCCAGCGCACCCAAGACGTTCGACGAGGCTTCCAAGATGGCACTGGGACGGCTGCGTTCACAGTCCTAATCCCTGAAAGGAGCACTGGGCTCTATGAGTACCCAGACACTCGCAACAGCAGACGCCGTCCTGAAGGACTTCTACGAGGGTCCGATCCAGGAGCAGCTGAACCAGCAGACCTACTTGATCGACCAGATCGAGAAGGACACCGAGCAGACCGTCGTCGAAGGACGCCGTGTCATCGTGCCGCTACACAAGGCCCGCAACCGGGGACGCAAATCCACCGGTGACGGCGCAACCCTGCCGACGGCGGGGAAGCAGGGTTACGCGGACGCGATCCTCAACATGCGATACCACTACCAGGGCATCGAGTTGACAGACGCGTCCGTCAAGGCCACCAAAGGCGCTGAGGGAGCGTTTGTCAAACTGCTTCAGGCAGAGACCGAAGGCGTCGCGAAGGACATGCGCAAGGACATGCAACGCCAAGCGTTTGGTGAAGGCAACGGTCTACTCGGCACCTGCGGTGTGACCGCGGGGTCGAAAACGGTCGTGATGGCGACCGCATTCGACTGCCAGTACATCCAGATCGAAGACACCGTCGACATCATCGTGAAGGGCAGCGGTGCGACAAGCACGGGTGCTGTGGCGACAGAAGTGACAGAACGGAATGTTGCGGCGAAAACCATCACTGTCGCGGCGACCATCACGACGGATGAAACGTTCGGCGTGTACGTCTCCGGGAACCGAAACAACGAGATGGACGGCCTGCGGAACATCAGTGCTAAAGGCCGCACCCTCCACTCGATCGACTCGACCGCAGCGGGCAACAAGTACTGGGATGGCAACACCCTCGCCGCCGGCGAATCGCTGGCAAAACTGTCAGTCGCTGGAGAGGACCTGTTCATCCAGCTGTTCGACAAGATCGCCGAGAACGG
This sequence comes from Solirubrobacteraceae bacterium, assembly GCA_035485715.1. Lineage (GTDB taxonomy): Bacteria > Actinomycetota > Thermoleophilia > Solirubrobacterales > Solirubrobacteraceae > Palsa-744. The sequence goes on from DATHNT010000026.1 coordinate 432,361, forward strand.
TCAAGGCGAGGTAGAAGCCTGCCTCACCACCCGCGGTATCCGGCGTCGGCTGGCGAACCAGTACCAGACGCAGAAGCGGATGAACGACGCAAAGGCCGTCGAAATCCACGGTGGCTACACCGCCATCATGGTCGACGAGGTTCCCGTCCTGAAGGACGACGACTGCCCGAAGACGTTCGCGTTCGGGTTCCGCAACAAGGCGCTCCGTTGGTTCGAGCTGGACGCCCCCGGATTCCTCAGGGACCCCGACGGAAACGGCAGCATCTTCCAGCTCAAGAACGCCGGGAGCGGCCAGTCGAGTTCGATCTGGCAGGCCTGGTACAAGTGGTACGCCGCGCTCGGCACGGTCGCCGCTAACCAGACCGGTCGCCTCGAATTCTGTTCAGACGACAACCCGAAGGAATAACACCCCCTCACAGCGCCCCTGAGCCTCGTGCTTGGGGGCGCTGTCCCTCTTTCTATAGCTAGGAGTGCACTCTTATGGCTCTCACGTACGGCGAACCTGTAAGGATCGCGATGGGGAACCGCTGGTTCACCATGACCGATGTCACCCTCGACACGAAATACCCAACCGGCGGCTACGAACTCAACGCCGGGAAGCTCGGCCTCACCGACGAACAACTCGACCGCGCATTCTCGGACGTAGCCATCCCTACCGGGGGCGCCACAGGCTACCCCACCAAAATCACCACCAAAGGCCAGAAGCTTCAGCTCTACGCCCAGCACAAAGCCGAAGGCGAACCCCTCATCGAGGTCGCCAGCGAAACCGATGTCCACACTGTGGTCGTGAAAGTCACGGCGATCGGCCGCTGATGCAACGCGCATCCCTCACCCAAGTCCGAGCCGGCCGCAACGGCAAGCTGATTGAGATCGACGCCGATGTCATGGACATCTGCAACCGCATCCGCGAGATCGATTCGTCGCTCGGCGTGGACTGGAACGAGGACGGCAACTACTTCCGGGTGTACCAGCTCGTGCAAGGAGGCGAGAAGCACGTCGTCACCACCACGCGCGAGCTGACCCCGGAAGTAGTTGAGGAAGTCCGTCGCATCGCGAACCCCGGTTACAACCTAGCGAGCGAACTCGAGCGGCTAGACGACCAAGCCGACAGGGACAACCAGCACGCGTTCCAAGAGAAGGTCGGGGAGGGCGCCGAACGATTGCGGCACGCGATGCGGAAAGACCTCCAACTCCAAGACCGGATCTATCTGCCGCGGAGTGTAGATGCTTGAAACGTTCTCAGACATCGTTGAAGCCGTCCTCCAATACGGCTTCAACGACGGTCCCCAGGTCAACCGGACCCGCATCAAGAACTGGGTCAACGAAGCACAGGTAGACCTAGCACGCCAGGTAGACGCACCCGAGTTCCAGGAAACACAGACGATCGTGATGGTCCTCGGCCAGTACCAGTACACATTGCCAGCAGACTTTCTGCGTGTCCAGGACATCGTGTACGAACTCCTATCGAGCCGTCTCAAACCTGTGGACCAGCAACAGTTCGACCTAACTGCACCCGCGCTCGTCCAGGGTCCCCCGGAGATTTACACGCTGTACCAGAGCCAGTTGTGGGTTTATCCCGGCCCGAACAGCACCGACCCCCTGTTGATGCGCTATCTGCAGCGGCCACCAACCCTAGTCAACGATGGGGATGTGCCGGTCTTGAACCAGGACTATCTACAGCTCATGGTTATGGCGTCACTTGCCGAAGCGTTCGCGGCAGAAGACGACATCGAAGCTTCACAGTTCTGGCAAGGCAAGTACGAAAAGGCCCGCGACGCATACGCATCAGACGTCCAAGACCGCATGGACGACCGGCCCCGGCTGATAAGCGGCACATGGGGCGGCAGCAGCGCACTAGGTAGGTAGTTATGCGGGGCACGCCTTTCATGAGCGAGGGTTTCGTCGGCGGCCTGAACACCATCGATAGTCCCTACACGCTCGAAGAAGACGAGTCGCGAGACTGCCTGAACGTCGTCGCTACTACCAGGGGGGCGATCCGCAAGCGCACCGGGTCGACGCTCCTCACCGGAGCGCCACCAGCTGTCGAATTGCATTCCCTGTTCCCGGCCACCATGGGCGGCACTAAGTGGCTGATCGCTGCAGGGGGAGGAAAGCTCTACTCGATCGCATCAGGCGGCGCGGTCACGCAGATCGGGACAGGATTCAACACGACCGCACGATGGACGATGGTCCAAGCGCCCACAAGCGTGGCGGTAGCCGGCCAAGGCCCCGTCTACATGGTCAACGGGGTTGACGCACCCCAATACTGGACCGGTGCTGGCGAAGTGAAAGCATGGACCGGCAAGAACGACGAAGAACACTACTCGACATCGCCGCACGTCCCAAACGGCCAGTGGATGATCTTCGCCGGAAACCGTATCTGGATGACCGGAGTCGCCGGTGACCCCTCAGCTGTCTGGTTTAGCGACATTGTGAGCACGGGAGAAACGGGTGGGCAGGGCGACCCGAGCTCATGGCCCAAGACGAATGTAGTCAGATTCGACAGCGCAGACGGGTACCCAATCACAGGAATCGGCACCGTCGGACCGTACCTAGTCGTATTCAAGGAGAACAAGACATGGATCGTTAACGATCTACAGACAGGAGCAAACCGCCGGCTCACAGACAATGTCGGGTGCGTCTCCCATCGGAGCATCGTAGAGACAGCGATGGGCACATTCTTCTTGACAGCCGACCAGGGCGTCTATCTGACTGACGGGTCTCATTTGCATGAGATGAGTTACAAGGTGCGTCCCACCGTCCTCGCGATCAACCCGACGGAGCGCCAAAATGCCGCAGGTGAATATTTCAACAATCACTATTACTTGTCATACGCGGCAGGTTCAAGTCCCACAAACAACAGGACGCTCGACTACGATGTGCAGCTAAAGTCGTGGTGGCTACACGACCTTGCAGCTAACGAGTGGGCGATATGGGAGCCCGGTGGCGAAACCAACCTGTACGCGACTCCGGCGGCAGTCTCAAAGGGGATTGTACGAGCATTCGTCCCAAACATTTATACGGACGCTGGTGTCAACTATGCGGGAGCTAACGGGCTGGCTGCCTACTGGTTCGGCCCGTGGCAGGTGTTCTTCATGTTCATCAACCGCCACCGGATCAAGACTCCGCACCTAAAGAAGAGGATACGCCAAATCCATTTCGATGGATCCGGCGAAATCATCCCAATCGTAGCCCGCGACTTCTCCAACGCCGCTGTCCATGAACCGGGAGTAGTAGCGAATGAACCTGAGACTGACCAAACGCTTCCCGTCAACTTTAGTCAAGGTGAAGAGATTTTCGGTAACGAAGACGTAGAACAAAAGTTTGGTGGGGAAACCCTTGAAGGGCAAGAGATGATCTTTGGGGGAGCGTCTGCGACGCGGGACGCCCGCCTCTACAGTCTCGGCGTAGGTAGGGCGTGGAGTGTCGGGTTTGGCAACAACACGAGTGCTCCGTTTGAGGTCGATTCATTTACCCATATGATCCAATTTCGTAAGAGCTGAGGCGCAATGACAGAACTCACATTTCTGACGCCTGAACTAAACCAGCCTGACAAGACCGAGGACCCTAAGATCGCCAATGCGTTGAACGCGGTACGTTCGTGGGCTAACGGGAAAATCGACGACACGAACGTCGCCGCAGCCAACAAGGACGGCCTGGCCACAAAGGCATCTCTCCGTACGTTGGGTACGGGTGCCCAACAGGCAGCAGCTGGCAACGATTCACGCTTCCTCAACGTTCACGCATGGACGAACGCTTCACTCGCAGGGACTTGGTTTACTTCACCGACTGGCGGTCAGGTTGCTGCCTACCGTCTGAGTTCGGATGGCAGTATGGGTGAACTGAAGGGGGAGATGCGCAATCAGGATGGCGCACAGGGCCAAGGTGAGACCATGTTCACCCTACCGGCCGAATTGCATCCTGCGCATACTGTCCGAGTGGCGATCCCTTGGTGGAATGGTAGTAGCCGGGGTTGCGGCACGCTAGAAATTAGAACTAATGGTGAAGTTGTTCTCGAAGAAGGGTCTGCTTTTGGTCGCGCCACGCTCGACGGAATACGGTTCCCGCTCACATGAGTTGGCTTCCCCACATACCCGTAGCTGACGAGGCTGAGGCTACCGAGAATTTCGAGGCTATCGCCAGCCAAATCGTCGTCGGTAAGGGTGCTCCAGAAGGTAAGGTTGGAGCACCAGTCGGTATGATCTACCTCCGCCTAGACGGAGGGACGAGCACGACGCTGTATGTTAAGGAGAAAGCAGCGACACCCACGGACCCGACCGGATGGGTAGCGAAGTAATGGGCGTACCAACCCCCACAGCAGCCCCGACACCGTTCCTTGAAGGTGATCCTCGCAACGGCAAGTATTTCGAAAACCTTGCCGCGCTCGAACACCAGTTGAGCAATAGTCTCGCGGGAGACAAGCAGGATCTCGAAGGTGCCCAGTCAGCTTACAACTACAGTACGGGCGAGCTCGAACGGCAACTCCCGGTGACGCTACAGAACACGAGGAGCACCGCGAACTCGCAGGGACTTCTCGAATCGGGTCAGCTTGCCCAACGAGCAGGGACGGTCGAGTCGAAGTATGCAGCACAACGTGGCAGGTTGACGTCGAACCTGCAAGCGGAGGAAAACAAGGTTCACCAGGCAGAAGCGAGCGCAAACGAAAGCTTCCAACTCGGCCGTGGCAAGGCTGCACAGACCTCTCGCGAAGAAGGCTTGACGGGCCTGGAGAAGGAAAGCCCGAACGAAGCTGCCCCGGCCGCGGTGCCGACTGTTGCACCGGTGGCACCACAAGCGTTGAAGGTTGTCTCTCAGCGTGCCCAGCCGAACAGCAGGGCAGTGCGTAAGCAGGCAGCAAAGAAAGTGGTGGGCTAAACATGGACTCCACAAATCAAGGCATCGCCAGTGCGAACGTGACACCGGGCGGCACCACGGCCCAAGCGTTTGCTGTCAAGCGACTCGAACGTCAACAGCAACTACAGGCCGTTCAACGTCCAGGGCGCGTCCAACCGCCCGTCTCAATACGCGTGAAAAAGGGGGTGTAGTGTGGCGACAGTAGCAATGACGGGTGGCACGCCAGCGCTCCGCCAGGCCGCTGCCCAACGTGCGGTAAAGGGACCAAGGGTGGTGTCTCAGCGTCCTCAGCCGGTGCGTGCCGCGTCAAACGGTCCTCCGAAGCTGCCGCGCTCGAGCGCGCCTGTCCATCAGGCCAAGGCTCCCACTAAACAAGCTCCCAAGACACCGGCAGCGGCTGGTGCGAGACCCGCGACGGCGTTCAACCCTATGGATGGCTTCCTGAACAGTCAACAGCTCGGGAACCTCGCTAACCAGATCACGAAGCAAAACATGAGCACCCAACTCACCCCGTTGCGCCAGCAAGCCAACGAAATTGCCGGGACCGAGAACACGGTCGCCGGCCGATACGGCGGCTATAGCGAAGCGACCGACAAGCTCCTCCAGGGGACTGGCCAGGAATCGGAAAACACGGCGAAGACCTATGAGAACCAGGCCGCCGACGCGGTACTGAAAGCCGGTGAGGCAGTCAACCAGACCGGCCAGACCGCTACCGCTCAGAACGGTGGCTATCTCGACCCGCAGGTCCAAGCGGAGCTCAACGCCGAGGGGAAGCTCTCCGCAGGCGTTGGGGGTGCCCAGAACTCGTTTGCACAGGCGTCTGGCCAGAACGAGCAGAACTTTATGGGGAACCTCCGAGCAGCAGCTACCCAGCGTGCATTGGAAGGCCAAAAGAGCATCGCGACCACGTACGGTGGCGATCTCGCGAAGAACTCGTCCGCCCAACAGGCTCTCATCGCGAAGCAGCCAGCCGACGCCAAGAGTCTCGCGACAGAACTTGGGCAGAAGCAGTTCACCGACTACGCCACGATGCAGGGGTTGGGGATCAAGCAGACGACCGCACAACAGGCCGGTGAAAAGATCAAACTCACCGCCAAACAGAACACCGAACACGATCGGCTCACCGAACGCGGACAAAACATCACAGCTACGAAGAATGCTGCCCAGACCAGGCTCGACGAACAGAAGCTCGCAGAGACGGAACGCCACAACCGGGCGAGTGAGAGCATCAGTGCCGAACGTGCCAGGACCGCTGCAAAGAAGGCTAACGGTGGACTCAGCACACCGCAACAGGACAAAGTGTCCGGTGAAATCGGTACCGCCTACAACATTGTTCAACAGCTGCGGACCGCGAATATCAGCCCGCAAGAAATCCGGAACACACTCACCACCGGTGGTCTCCGCCGCGTCGTCAAGACGACTTCGTCAACCGGCAAGGAAGGCACGAAAGAAGTCACATACAAATATCCCAAGGTCGGTAACCAGACTCTCGTCACTGCTGCCTTCGAACTTTGGGACTATCACAAGGTAAGCGCACAGACCGCCCAGGCGTTGAAGGGGATGGGGGTCGCGGTGCCGGGCGAGTGGACAAACGGGAGCTTCAAGGGCTTCTAAAATGGCCAACCCGCTTCTCACGCTCCCCGGTAATCCATTTGCGGGCGCTCAAAAGGAAGCTGCGAAGAAAGTCGCGCAAGCCAAGGCAAAACTCCCGGTGCCGTACAGTCAGACGAAGGCGGGACAGCGTGCTTTGAAGGGCGCTGAATCGTTGAACCGGACAGGCATAAAGATCGCCGAGGAAGGCGCCCAGAAGACCAGGGAAGCCGGTAACAAGCGTCTCGGGCTCCCGTTGACACATCAGCCAGCGCCGAACCAGAAAGCAACAGTCCTCTCTCCGAGGGAGCGCGTTGCGGCTTACAAACCCGGTCAGGACGCGATCACGCTAGGACACCTTGCTGCGACGATCCTCTCGCCGGCCCCGCAGGGTGCCGCTGTCGCGTCTCCGTTCAATGTCGAGTCGTTCGCCAAGGGTCTCGCGACAGCTGCAAAGAACACGCCTGGCAGCGCACTCCGCACCGTCACCGGCACAGTACCTGGACTTGTTGCTACCGGGAAAGCTGCGGTACACGCGGCCGAGGGCAATCCTAAGGAACTTGAGGCGATGGGCAAGAGCCTTCTCCAGGTCGCCGAGCACCCGTGGACATCGTTCCAGAAGGAACCCGTCCCGGTCGGGCTAATGGCCCTCGGCGCGGAGGGATCAGTCGGACGGTTGGCTGGCGCCGCGATGCGCTCGGGAGCATTGGGAGACAAGGTCGCCGAGGCCGCGTCAATGGACCGTGCACCGCTCCACCTCTACGGCACCAGCAGCTCAGCTGACCAGGTCGACGCCGGCCTACACGACGTAGCGATCCCACGCAAATACAGCCCTGACGTGATCCGCAAGGCCGGCCAGGTCGCCGCGGACACGTTCAAGGAAAAAATCCTCCACCAAGACCCGAACATGGCCACGGGAGAGCAGGCCAACCGGTACCTGTACGGCGGGAGCCTGGTCAGCCAGCACACGTTCAAGCGGGCGCAAGGCTTCTTCAAGCCAGGCCTCGTCGACGAGCAGGCCGCGAAGGGCGAGACACTCAGACGCCTCTATTCGGGGGCAGCTGCTCACACGATGCGCGAGCTCAAGCCCAAGACGGGTGCCGAGGCAGTCCCGCTTGCCGTAGAGGGGATCCTCCGCCGCCCAGAGACCGTCGTTGCGGATCTGACAAAGGAGCATCAGCGTCTTCAGGACACCGCACAGGGCCTCACAGGCAAGGAGTTGCGTCTCAACAAGGCCAACCAACGCCAGATCGATGGGCTTCTCGCTGACAAGAAATTTCTCGCGAACCCTCAACCCGCGTTCCAGGCAGCACGCGAATACGCTGACTGGTCGGCGCCGCTCGAGCAGCGACTCGTCCAGCTCGGTCATCTGGAGCCGGACCAGATCAACGCGAAGCTCGTCCCCTACGCCCTGTCACACATGGGCAAGGACGTGGCCTATAACGAGAATCCCGGCAAGCACCCGTTGGCCCTCGCCGAGAAATCTGCTGGCAAGCAGGTCAAGGCCGCCCAGAAGGCTCTCGAACGGGCCCGCGGCGGCACCAACAAGACGGCTGTCGCTGAGGCACGTTCTCGGCTTGCTGATGCGCGAGGAGCACACCACACAGTCGCAAGCGACCTTCAGGGGTTGAAGGCGGCAGGGTTCATCAAGTCCAACGGCGACATGTACCCCAGGCTCGAGCAAGCAGGCCGCCCGCTCGCCCCCGATGCGATCCGCGCCCACATGAAACAAGAGCTCGTCGATCGCGGCGTTGGCTTCCTGACGCACAAGCAGGATCAGACGTTCGGGAAGGCGCTCGAGTCTTATGCTGGCAAGCGTCCGGGGACAGAGGTCCGGTCAAGAACCGGCGTGTCATTCAAGAACGGCACCTACGACAGGTCCTACCAGGCGCTCAGCCGTCAGGCGTACCGGCATGCGAACGCGATCGCTGGCCACGAGAACCGAGACGAGATGCTCCGCCGGTTCGGCATCGGCCGCTTCCACACGCTCCAGGACGCTGAACGTGCCCTCGACAATTTCGCTCACACCCCCGAAGGCAAGCTGATTACCAAAGCAAACAGTCTTGGTGATCTCACTCCTCACCTGATCGGCCCCGACCGTGTGGTCGCTCAACGCAACGTCGAGACCCGCGCACTCGGGCCGATCCTCCGCGACTTCGGCCTGGCTGAGCACAAGGCGATCAACGAGACTGCAGACGCACCGAAGTACACGCTCCTACCGGAAACGGTTTCAAAGAGGATCGGTGAGCACGACAAGCTCAACCAAGCCACTCAGGGCAAGCGTCTGTTGCAGTGGTACACAAACAAGTGGCGTTCAGCCGCTCTCTTCACGTCGCCGCGATGGTTGTTGGGCAACCCACAAGAGCATGCGATCCGTCTCGCTATGGCCAACGTCAACCCGGCTGCGATCTTCGGAGCCGGGAAGGCGGTCAGGCTAGGGAAAGACATCGTCGACCACTGGCACAGCATCGCTGCCGACCAATCTCGTACAGAGGCAGAGAGGTATGTAGCGCGCGCACACGCCGCCGCCTACTCCGCCGGCACCCATTACGGGTCGATCGCTGTCAATGCAGTCCACCGTGGCGCAGAGGACGCGCCGGCGGCCGACTTCGCCCAAGCGTTGAACGAGACGGGGCCGGTGTCGAAGATCGTTGGTGTGTGGAGCAAGTGGAAGGGCGCAATCGGTCAGGGCATGGCGAAGGTCGAGCAGAACAGCAAGGCGGCCGCGCTTGGCAAGGCGGCGTTGAACGAAACCCACAAGTTCATGGGGGACTGGCAGAAGCTCATCGGCCGTCAAGACACGGCAGTGAAGAAGTTCGCCGAGGGCAAGCTCTCCCCGAACGAGGCGTCGAAGCTCGGGAACGACCAGATGGACATGATGGGCAACTGGTCCCAGCTCCCGCCGGCAGTCCGTAGCGCTGTGCAGACATGGAGCCCGTTCGGCCTGTGGTGGCTCACCAGCATGAAGTTCGTATTTCGCACCCTCCCACGGGATCATCCGATGAAGACAGCCGCCCTCGCGGCGATGGAGGCCGCGACACACACAGCCAGCAGCGAAGCCGAAACACCGTCCTATCTCCAGGGCGGAGTGAAAGCACACCTCCCGATCGTCGGGGACGTCACCCTGACCCCCGAGTATTACTCGCCATTCGGCGTCGGAGTCGACCCCGGCGTCACAGCCGCAGGCCAGGTGCTACCGCAGGTCACGGATCCGTATCTGACGATGCGTGGTGTCGACCCGGTCACGAATGAAGCTCTCAAGAACTCGAGCAAAGAACCACTCGATCCAGGGCACCTCACCGCCCAGGCCCTGTACAGCACGCTCGAGGGACTCGTACCAGGCCTACGCCAAGGTGTCCAGCTGGCACAGGAGGGTGGTCGCCCCGAACCCGGCAGCTTCAACCCCCTAGCCGTGGAACCAGGGAGTCAGCGGGGGATCGAGCAGACACTCGCGAAGATCTTCAGTCCCGTCAAGTACACGGCCGGCAAGCGTGAATCTAAGAGTACCGGCAAGAAGATCAAGCCCGGTTTCGGTGTGCCTGCCGGTCTAGGAAAGGCAGCCGGACTAGGCCAGCCAGCAGGCTTCGGAAAGCCAGCAGGCCCGTGAACATTCCCGCGATCCCAATGGGGACCGGCCAAGCAGTGACCGGCAAGGTGTCGTGGTTCGGTGGCCCAAACGACAGCACCGACAGCGGCCACACCGCCTCAGGGGCAACCACAGCGACGCCGGGGATAGCGGTCTATAACCGTGCGACGCTAGGCGGCTATTGGAAGGTGACGGATACGAAAACGGGCCGGTCTGCGGTGTTGAAGCAGACGGATCTCGGACCAGCACCGTTCACCGGTAGGAAGATCGACGTGACGTATTCGGCGCTCAACCGGTTCGGGTACGGCGAACACAATTTCCCGACGGACAGCACATTCAAGGCCGAATACTTGGGGCACAACCCCGCCACCACCGCACCTGCTACCCCAACAGTGGCGTCGCCGGCGGCGAAGGTCCCGAGCATTCCCGGTGTTCAGCTCGACCAGGCGGCGTTCCAGCAGGCTCAACGCCAATCGCTCGTAGGGAAGCTCATCGCCTCCGGCAGTGGCGGAGAGGCGAACAATCCGCTATTCACGAGCGGCCTCGTTTCCACAAAGGCACCGGACCCAAGCGAATACACCAAGACCGCTCCTGCCGCACCGAAGGTCCCCTCGGCCGCTGCACCTTCGACAGGTGGCGGGAGTGGACCCGGTGCTGGTGCTGTTGCGTTCGCTACCGAACGTCTCGGCCACTACAAGGAGAGCGAAGGCCAAAACCTGGGGCCCGAACTCGACACGCTCGAGCAACGCTTCGGCGACAAGGGCGAGCCGTGGTGTGCGATGTTCGCAACAGTCTCCGCCTCTCATGGTGGAGCGTCGATGGCCGTCCGGACCGCGTCTGTCGCTGACATCAACAAGTGGGCATCCGAAGGCACACACGGCTATATGCACGGCCTGTTGCCAGCGTCGAAGGCGCGCCCGGGGGATTTGTTGACGTTCGGGGATCAGCACGTCGCCCTAGTCAAGGAAGTCACGCCGCAAGGGATCGTGACGATCGAGGGCAACGCAGACGGCAGCGGCGGAGTCACCCAGCTACACCACACGTTCAATGAAGGGCAGATCGCTCGCCCCTACTACAAGGGCCGCTGAGATGACACGGTTTCTGAGCGAGAAGGTCGACCTTGATGTCGAGAAGGCCGTCACCGCCATCGCCGCTTACCGGACACTTCCCGAAGCCGTCGACTATCTCGCCAGCGAGGGAATCACCACGACCGAGTCCAAGCTCAAAGTGTGGCGCGACACGATGTACGCCGACCGTGTCCGCAAGCGTCGCGAACAGATCGCCCCACTGATCGAGGAGAAGCTCGCCTCAGACCTACTCGGGAACGCGACCCTCGCGTCGGATGTGACCGCGCTAGCGATCCAGAAGACACGAGAGATGCTCGAAGACGGCAAGATCGCCGATCCGTCCCGTGTGGCCCGAGACCTCTCCCAAGTCGGTACCCAGGCAGTAGACAAGCGTCTCGCGCTTCAAGGCCGACCCACCCAGATCACCGAGCATCGTGACGTTTCAGAGATTATTCGGGCGCTCGAAGGGATGAAAGTCGTCGTGTCGTCTGTCGATTCGACCGCGATCGAGGAGACCGTTGGCTGATGGCCGATCCGCAGACGGCAGAGCAACGCGAGTCGAAGGCCGTCCAGTTGGCCGAAGCCCGTGGGCGTCGTCAACAGGAAGTCGACGGCCGCCTGGACGAGCATGATCGTCGGTTCGCTCGGATCAACGGTTCGATCGAGCGGTCTGCGCGAGCACAGGAGGGCACGAACCGCGAGCTTGGCGCTCTCAAGAAAGGCTTGGAGGACGTGGTCACCAAGCTCGAGACTGGCGAGGCTGTATCTGCTGCCCTAGCTAAAGCAGCGGTGTCTCGCCGCGAGTTCTGGCTAGGAGTTGCCACGATCGCCGCGGCGCTAGGCGGAGCCCTACTCGGAGGAGGACACGTCTAATGAACCGTCACCTGTTCTACACGGTTGGGCTTGTGGTCCTGCTGCTCGCGCTTAGTGCAAATACCTGGTTGGGGCTCAACAACCGCTCGAAAGTCGAAACGGTCGTAAGTCACTTGTCGCAAACGACAAAGGAAAGCGCTGTGCAGCGCGTCAAGACCGTCGAACAACGTTGTGGGCTAACACATCTCTTGATCGGTGTCCTCGAAAGGGACGATCCCAAGCGTCTACCCGCATTCAGGACGAGCTACGTGGAATGTGAGACGCAGCTCGTGAAGGTCCGCAAGATAGCCGCGCACGCCTGAACTTTCCGCGCCCGTTCTGGCGCTTCATAAGTCGTAACCGACCCTCTCGAAAGGAGGACCGTTCCATGCCTGTCAACCGTCTGGTGGCACTCGCCACCCCCCTCTTCGCTGCGCTGACCGCAGTCATCACCGCTCTCGTTCGCAAGCATTGCCCCGGTCTACCCGTCCCGTCCACCACCGAACTGACCGGACTCGAGCTAACAGGCGCCGCCGCCGCGTCCGCCGCCGCGCTGAAGTGGCTGCATGGCCACCAGAAGTGGGAGGCCCGCGTTGAAGACGCTGAGCACCTGGCAACCCATATCGCCGCACAGGCCCAGTCGATCGACCCGGCATACACCAAGCAGATCCACGACTACGTACAGGGCGAACTCGCGTCGCTCGAGGCGAAGCTGACTACTGGCGTATCGGATGCTGAGGAGTTCGCAAACCAGCCCCCCGTGACGGCAGCGGAGTCGCCGCGTCCGGAAAGCGCCGCCAAGCCAGATGCACCGGCAACGGTGCCAGTGCAGGCAGTCGTCCAACCGATGCCCGCAGCGCAGCCAGTCGCAGGTGCTCAGGCTGTCCCTGCGCCACAGGGAGCGTGAGCGATGCATATCAGCGAGAAAGGGCTACACCTCATAGAGCAGTTCGAGGGGTTCGTCAGCCGTCCCTATTGGGATGCGTACGGCAAAGTCTGGACGCGCGGCTATGGCGAAACAGAAGGGATCCACGCCGGCTCGCCAGCTATCTCCCAGGCTGAGGCGCAGGCGAGGCTCAAGCAGCTCGTAGAGGAGCGGTATGAGCCAGCGCTACGTGAGATCCCAGGTCTCGACGAGAACCAGAACGCGTGGGATGGCATCTGCTCATTCGTCTGGAACGTCGGGACAGGTGCGATCGCAGCCAGCACAGCAGTGGGTGACGCGCTCCGCGCGCACGACCTCCACAGGGCGGCCGACGCGATGCTCCAGTGGGTCCACGCCGGAGGCGTCGTCCTACAGGGCCTTGTGACGCGTCGACATGCCGAGATCGCGCTGATGCTCACCAAAGAGACCAACCCACTGGCGGTGCTCGAGCCTCGCGAGCACGAGGAAGTCGACCGGTACGACACGCTCCTCAAACACCCGCACCTCCACGAGCACGGGTTGAAGGTCGTGCGTGCTCGTTTGGTCACGCTCCGAAAGGCCATCTGGCGGGCGGCCGACGGGGACATCAAGGCTGGCAAGAACGCGAACGACGCGTGGAGCGTGCTTCATCGTCGCGAGCGGTATCAGATCCTGCTGTCCCGGACGCGATGATCTCCGGACTCATCCATCCGCTGTGGCTGTACAGGATCATCGACTGGCCAATGAACACGGGCCCGAACGGGGGCTACAACTTCTGGTCTGGGATCGGTTCGGGCAGTCCGCTGCTCGGTGCATTCGCGGCGTGGTGGCATCACAACAACTGCACCGAGCCGCGATGCTGGCGCAAGGGCCACAAGGATCCAGGGCACGGTCATCCGGTCTGCAGGAAGCACCAGGACAAGCTCCCGGCATAGCTCGCCCGTCCCGGTGGGACGGAAGACGCCACCGCTGAGCGTGGCGTGACCCTGGCCGCGTTGCACGCGAGCCTCAACGAGATAAGAGGCCAATTGGTATCCGTCATCTACGCCTGGCGTTGGCCGCGACTGCGACTGCGCTCACCCTCGTTCCGCCGGCCCTGGGCCGGCCTGGGATTCGCCATGACAAGAGCCCGTACACCGGCTATGTAGTCGAAGGACGCACCAGCACGTTCGGCTACCTCACCGGTGACAGCGAAGGCCCCACGGCTTACCGGTGCAGCCCAGAAGGTTGCGCAACTCGAAGGCCCTGCATCGCGATCCGCAACGATCTCACGCTCGGCCACTATTTCGAGGTCACGATCCTCGGCCACCATGCCCGGCTGATCCAGTGCGACTGGGGGCCAGCCGAATGGACAGGCCGCGCGATCGACGTCACTGGCCTCGGAGACCAGGCACTCGACTTCTCGCCGGGCGGCTTCCCTACGGGCGCCTGGGGAGTCGCGCGCGAGCTTAGGTAGCCTCAAACATCGCCAGAGGACGGCACTTACGCCCCTGACCCCTCCGTGGGTTGGGGGCGCTTCGTCGTTCCGGGGGCGCCAAAGCCCTCATTCTGTCCGCCTGACGGTCCTATAGGCTTGCCGGAACGGCGTATTTATAGGCTTTCGCGAGGGGTCTGTAGCGTTTTGTTAGCGAGAATGTGGCGTTTTGTGCTCTTGAAGGGCACTCTACCATAGAGACTAGAGCAAGATGCTATCTAGATCTGTATTCTGCGCGAGCATCAGAGTGCCGGATAAGGAAGTTCGGTATGAGCGTTGCAGGAAGCTAGAGAGAGACTACGAACTGAGACGGGAGCCCGGGACTCGTGAGCGAGAGAGAAATCGGCACGTGTCAGCGCGTTCGCGTACGCGACGGAAGGCTAGGCCATGAGCGACGATAATCGATCAAGGGTGCCCACCGCAACTAGCGAGGAGAGCGCCGACTTGGGACGGGTATCGGTTTCCGCGCGGGGCGAGCAGTGCGTTCTGTCCGATGCGGCGGCATGGCTGGAGGACGGGGTCTTTGTTATCCGTAGCACCGAGTTCGATGTGATGGCCGAGGATGAGGATTTCAAAGAGGCCCTCGACCTGTTCGCGAACCGCATATTCGACTATGCCGATATGTTGGGGACACTCGTTTCTGATAATCGTGCGACTCCCGCCGAGCGCGAGACACTTGCTGACCTGTCCTCCCGAGTGATACCGTGGATGACCGCAGTCGAACGAGCAAGCAACAGACTTCATTTCCGTCTACCAAGACTTAGAAATACACGCACAGGACATTGGCAACACCGCGCGACTCAAGCAAGCGGCTCTTCGCGGCTGTCCGTGGCCTAGCAGGAGACCCCCTCAGAAAAGTCACGCACGGCGAGCTCTTCCGTATAGAGGTCATGTCGGTCGACGGTCACCAGTACGCAGCGACAGTCCAGGTAGATACGCACCGAAAGGTACCGAGCAAGGCGGCGATGAACGATCTTGCTGACCGCTGGCGTCTTCCCAGGGACACGATCGAGAGCGTCCTCGAGAGTTGGACGGGCGATCAGCTCAAGGCCCACCTGTCGGCCCTTACCCACGAGGAGCTGTGCTGTCGCGATCCGGTCGTGACTGAGGACGCGGAAGCGTCGTGAGCCGCTGACTGTAGGGGTAGACTCCCTCGCGGTAGAGGCTGCTCCCATACGCGGTGCCCAAGCGGACACTTGGCGTACCATCCCCTCCGTTTGCTTCGGCGGCGGAGATGCGATAGCCCCTCGATCTTCGGGTCGGGGGGCTATTTGCGTTAAGGGCCAGCTAGGAGGGGCCGGCGAGCACAGACATCTATGGGGATGAATGGAACTACCGGCCCCTCCGACCTGACAACCAGGATCCGGATGGGCGGCGGTGAGCATACAGGACTTTGGTCCCAGGCGTGTGGCCCCTGGACTCAGATCCCAGGACCAGGCATGTTTCTCATCAAATGCCACCGCTCGATAAGCCGGACCCCAAGCTCGCTGACGCGATCCGCACGTTAAGAGCCACCAAGGGTGCGACCCAGGAGGATGTCGCCCATGCCGCCGGACTGACCAGCAGCTCTTATTCGAGGATCGAGCGGGGCTTGACGAACCCGGCGTGGACGACGGTGCAGCGGATCGCCAGCGCGCTCGACGTCACACAGGCAGAGTTGGCCGCCGCGGCAGAACGCCAAACTTGATTGGCGCCACGATCTCTTTCGACTACTACGCGATCATCCGCGATGCAGCTGGCGCAGCGGGGTGAGAATGAGTCCGCTCGGCGCCTGCAGATCGTCATCGGTCGGTTCGGAGTCGACGAGGGGCATCAGCTTCTCGGCGCCCGCTTCCGCGCCGTCACGGTGTCCCCGCCGGTACGCCTCATTGACCGCTTTGTTGTGCAGCTCCCACAGCATGAACTCAGCTACGTAGACGACGACCAGCAAGGTCGCCTGCGCTTCGACCCCGGACACGATGTGTGGCACGGCCAGGATGGGAAGCACGAGCTGCACGAGCCCCACGAGGATTTGTTGATGTAGACGCATAAGTTCGGATGGTACAGCCGTTGACCGGTTTACGAGGGAACGGCCAGGTCAGCGTGCTTCTCCAGCCAGCGCTCAAGCTCGGGCGTCATCTCCCACGTCAGTCATTATTTCCCCCTTTGGCTGTCGCATGGGTGCATCCGAGCTGTTGGCACTGTTCGCGGGCAGTCTCCAAGATCACGCGTGGGCTGCTTGTCCCGAACCGGCGCTGTAGTGTCGGATGAGAGGGCATCTCGCCCGGCATTTGGGAACGCCATTCTTTGCAGGTGGGGATGCGCTGTTCGCGGTGATACCACGCGCATAAGGCGCGCACGATTTCTTCGGTAGACCAAATGATGGGCCGGTCGTAGGTGGGGGTCAGGCCGGCAGCCAGGAGAGCCTTATTCCAGCTCCCATAGAGTTTGACCGCTGTTCCTTGGGACGGGAGCGAGTGATTCCGGTTACTGTCGCGGTTGCGCGGTACCTTCCCGTGCCGTGCGTAGTAGCGCTTGATTGCGTCCACGACCATCGCGTGCGACCATCCCTCCGTCGTCACTGACGCGCGGGAGTGCCGCTTCACAAGGGCATATCCGTAGCTGTGAGGGACGCCCGTTAATACCTCTATATCGACATACGTGTGGCCCGCCTTGCGTAGTTCGCGGACATGTTGTACCTGTTGGTCTGTGTACTTGGCGCATTGGTGATTAGCACCGCGTGGGGCGATTCGTGGGCTAACGCCCTGACGGGCAGCGTTGAGGACTCGCCGCCCATACGGGTCAGCCTCAAGTTCCGCGAGCTGTAGGTCCTCCTCGCCAACCATCGCGTTCTGGTCGGCCAAGGCTTCGAGCGAGTCTCCACGTCCTTTGTGCTCACGATCCCCATCTACGATCGCGTCCAGGGAGACAATGCCCTGTCTCTGGCGCCGTTCTCGCGCTTTCAGCGCCTTGAAGCGCGCTGTACCCTTGAGGTAGCCGCCGATCGGTCCGTCCTCGAGCTGGTCGGCCTTCCCAGCGACCGTGATCCACGCGTCAGATAGGGCGTCCTCGGCTTCCTCCCGGGTGTAGCCCATGCGGCGAATGTCGGCCACTAACCCCTCGAACTGGCCTGGGGCCAGCGATAGATCCCGGATGCTCATGCGTGCCTCCTTGATCGGTGGAGGACAAACGCTACGCCCGGCGGTGGACGCACGACCATGTAGCTGCTGACGCTCTTGATCGGCTCGGGCGGCTGTCCGTTACGGTGATGTAGTCGGACACCCCACACAAAACGTGCATGTGAGCAGGGATTTTGAGCGAATACGCCGTGCAAGAGGGGTCGCAAAAGCAATGATTTCTCTCTCAATTGCGGGATCTCCTCACCACGGCGGTCTGCTGGTGCGCTAGACCTTGATCCCACATGAGCGAACGAACCAACACCCCGGTGGACGCACCGAAAGCTCTACAAGCGCACGACGGCGGTCGTACCGACGAGGCGAAGCGATGGGACGCCGACGCTGAGGCCGAAGTCGGGGCGTTTATTGCCCGGTTCCTCGCTGAGCATCCGGCTCCTCCGGGGTCGGCTGTTGCTCACGACCTCCGGTTGTGGGGAGATGCTCTTGAGCGGCGCCCAAGCTCGCCAGGCGGCTCTGGCAGCGGCGCGTCACTTGCGCGCCGTGGCGTAGCGTCGCTCTGGGCCGTTTTGTCGTCCACTAGCTCTTCGACGAGCGAGCGTAGGAAGCTCTGGATAGCAGGGTCACGAAGTATCGCTTGAACCTCTGCCACCTCGTCGGTACTAAGACGTTCACCGCCGAGATATCGCTGGAGCAACTCCCGATCGAGCTTCTCGGCCGGAAAAGATGTGTTCCTAACAGGGGGCTCGTCCAGTTCAAACTCTTGCCCAATCGCAGTCGCGTCGTCTTTGCGGCGACGCTCCCAGTCTGGATCCACCCAGAGCTCGAGCATCTCTATTGCGTGTCTCTCGTTCTCGGCATCCGCGAGGATCTCCCAGGCCACTTGCCCGTCGAGAGCCATCGTCAACAAGCCAGGGTGTACAGCGGTTGGCGGGTCACTTGCGCGGGATTGCGTAGCTCGCTCCTCGTCGCGATAGAAACCAATGATCGGGACCTTCTTGCCGAGTTCTCGGCGCGCCTCGGGGTTGCGCAGAACCGCGTCGATCAGTTCCTCCATCTCGCCTGTTTCGAGATCTTCGCCTGATGCAAGTCTCTGCGCAGCAAGCTCGACGCGCTTCGGCTTGGGTCGATAGGTCGCAAGCAGACGCTCTAGGCGAGCGTTTAGCTCCACTTGACTATGCCGCAGTGCCCCTTCACGCTCTGACAAGTACGCTAGTCGCTCAAGGGCCTCATTGTGGCGGTCATGGAGAGCGGCGGCTTCAACGCGGGTCCTCTCCAGGTCAGCCTCCGTCATAGAGCGCGCGCGGCGCAGATCGTTCATGGCGACCTCAATGTCGGGGACCGCCTCCTCGAGGACTAGGGCGGCGCCAGTCCAGCCGCCGACGAGAAACCACTCAGGGGTGTCGGTAATGGCGGCGACTCGTGAAGCCCAGTCGTAGACAGAACCCTTGACCCCGAGATCGTCATTCTCAAGTCGCCTAATGGTGGCCGCACTGACGGAGACTTCCGGGAATGCCACCGCAAGGCTTGAGGCCAATTGCCCTTGGCTAAGGCCGGCGTAGGCGCGCGCTGTCCGTACGCGCTGACCAAAGCCGCGCCTCGCCGAACCGATCTCGGGCGCGCTATCCACAGGAAATATCGTAGCGAGTCAGACCAGATCGTGACAACTTCTCTCCAGGCCGCGTGCCTTTTGTGCTCAAAATGAGGCTAGTAGCGAGGCTATTTGCCAACAATTTGAGCGCATAACATTGCCGCACTCTAGTCTTTCTGCTATCTTCGCGGTCATGCCTGCCCTAGCCACCGTGCCTCCAACGCCGCTACTCCTCCGTGAGAAGCGTCGCGATCTGGGGCTGAATATTGCGGAGGCGGCAGAGGAGGCCGGCGTCTCTAGGGGCACTTGGGCTGCCTGTGAGGCCGGAGTCAGTACCCCCCACCCGAAAACGGCCAAGGCCATATGCGACCTGCTGGGTTTGGTGCCTTCGCAGGTTTGGCCAGTAGTCACCTCAGGCGAGGGAGGCCATCGCTAGATGACCCGAATGTCCACCACCACCTTGAGACGGCGGCCCGGATGTCGCTGTCGCCCTATCAACGCCGAGTGCACGCGGATGACAGTGCCGAGGGGCGTCGGTCTGGATGTTTCGGATCGACTGGCGACAAAAAAACGCCCCCGGCACCTGTTTGGCGACTGGACCGGGAGCGTAACCGGACAAAGGGGAACCCCCAATGCCTGTACTTCAGGATACACCAACCAATGGCTGTCTACGAGCAGCGCCGACACCTAGCGGGCTAAAGCGCACGATCACGCTGCCAGCCGTCATCCGCAAGGGCCTGTACGAAGATACGTTGCTCGACCTGGGCGGCTTCGCCGAGGACTTGTCGAATCTCTGCGACTCGATCTACTCGCCCAAGCACGCCATCGAGCTTGCCGGGGCCATCGGCAATTTTGATTCGTTTCGGCGAGTCCTCGACGCACTTGATTGGAAACCGGACGGTGGAGAGATCGAGGTCGAAGTCACCGATGATCTACGCGACGCGATGCACAACAATTTGCGTCACGAGATTCAGTCCGTCGAAGGCGCGCAAGAGGATTTGGACAAAGTTCCTACGGAGCTTAGTCGCAAGCGTCACCTTCACAAGAAACAGGCCATCCTTGTGCAAGTCAAGGAAGTGTGCGAGCAGATCGCTTTCCCGACTGTCGTGCTCGATGCGCAACAGCGTGAGCACCTGCACGACTACCTGACGCGCCGGTACGTCATGGAGGGTGAATCTATGGAAAGGCAAGAGACGACGGTTGCCGAGGTAAACACCACCGGCACGCGCCTAGCGGTCCTCGCGGCACTCGTCGAGCTGGCCGAAGGGGTACGCAAGAGTCTCGCCGGCATCGACCTTGACTCGCTCGACTGGCTTCTCGCCGCGCTGGAAAAGGAAACAGCCGAGGTACTTGACGATGACAGGGACCAAATAGAGAAGGTCAAGACCGGCAACGCCGACTATCGGGTTGAGGGCATGAGCGTCGAGGACATGCTTGCCCAATGCGAGGGAATTCTCGCCAAAGACGAAGGCGGTCTAGCGTTCGTTCGGTGGATGCGCGAGCAGGTCAAGGAGGCACGATGACAACCCACGCGCCCATAGTGATCGACCTAGACGAGAAGCCGTATCGCAGCATCCTGTTTGAAGGGCTGTTGCGCCAGTACGAGACGATGACCGAAGAGCAATCGTTCAAAGATGGTAAACCCGAGGCGCCGGCACTCTGGCGGATCATCGGTGCGCCCGACCGCAAGGAGATAATGGCGAAGTGGCAGGAGCACGTTCGCCGTGCGAGCCTCCTGTGTGCGGGCATGGAAGAGTTGGCAGACCCGGAGTGCGACACCTTCACATGGCTGTTCGGGAACGCCGAGCTGATAGAGACAGTTCGACAGGCGCGCGGTGGCATTACTGAGTGGGTTGGCGAAGCTCCGTTGGATCGGTGGAGCGAATTGGCGGATGTGCTTACAACAGCCGACGCGATGCTCGCGGAGTACGACAAATTCGATCCTGCTACCGAAGGGCAGCCGGACCCCCCAATGGCTCCCGAGGATGAGACGTGGACGCCACCCGAGGACGAGCCTGAGCCTACCGTGACGGTCGAGCGGGAGACGATCGTCAAGGGGAACGGCGCTGTGAAGCTACCGCAAGAGGACATCGCCGCGATCACGCGCACGCTCGACTCGCACATGATCGGTGAATTCGCGTTTGGCAGCTCCGACAGTTACGAGCTAACGCGAATGCTCGGCATCGAGGACGGCACACACGAACCCGATGGTGCAAAGTTCCGCCAAGTCGGCGACAAGCTGGCGCTCATCGGTCGCGTATTCGAGACGATGGCAAACAGGGAATACCCGTTTGACGACGAGGCGCAAGCACTACTGGCCGTCCTTTTGAAAGAGGCCGAATATGACGCGGAGACAGCCGATAACGAGCAGGACAAGGCAATCAACACAGGCCGAGCCGAGATTATGAAGCTCGTCGTCGAAACGGTCACTCGCGTCGGCTCAGAAGCCACCGCCAAGGCACAACCCGAGCCCGAGCGATATCTGTCGGTCGAGTATCAAGCGGCGGTGCTCAGGACGCTCGAAAGCTACATGCTCGGATTGAATCTCGACGAAAACATGGAGGCAAACCTCGGCATTGACGAAAAACTGAATGCCGACGCGCTGGATTCCTACGGTGGACGCTTCTCTCTGTATGCCCGCGTGCTGCGCGCGCTCGAACGGCGCCAATACCCCGAGGACGAGCAGGCGCTCGCGCTCTTGGGTGAACTGGTTGACGACGCCGCCCACGATGTGCAGACCGCAATGGACGCCACGGACAGTCTGTTGTGCTCGGCACGCCGCGAGTTTGTGTCGATCCTCTACACGGGAATTAGGGGAAAGCTGGGGCTACCAAAGGACGGGGCGAGGGAGGGGCGCGCATGAGGGGGCGCCGCCAAAAGTTCGCGAGCCGGCGCCGCAAATTCAGGTGTAAGTGGTGCGGCGCCGAATCTGTCCCGAAAGAGGGCATGGAGTGGCGGGAAGTGCCGATCGGAGCGACGATCTATCTGCCGCCACCACCACCGGAGCCTTACCATCCCGACGCGGCGGTCAAGGCGTTTCTCGACGCCGAGGGGTCGGCGACCGTGCGGCGAGCTGTGCGCCACGCGAAAATCGAGACGGTGGAGCAGATCGAGGCGATGAGCGACGAGCAACTTCTCGCTCACGAGGGCATCGGTCAGTGCACGCTTGAGCTCCTACGCGAACTGGCAGATGCGCAAAACCTATGCCCTCCTGGGGCGGTGGTGAGATGACTGTCCTGCAAGGACTTGGACTGCTGTCTGCCAGCGCTGGCTTTATCTCTTCGCTCCTGCTGCTCGTTGGGGCGTTTGTTGGGGTCGTGCGCACGTTCCGTCCAGACGCGAGGAGGGGATCATGAGGTACGACATCGCCATCCCGGAGGTCGGCCTCGCGTTGGCAGAGATCGTCGCGCTCAAACTCCAGCGCGAGAGCCCGTCGGCGCCGGCGCTATCCGCTGCCGATGTGCTCTCGCGCGAGCGTCCGAATTCACTGCGGGCTCGAGCGCTCGAGCGGGCGCTCTGCGACCTTGCCAAAGCGCACGGCTGGGTCGACCTGCCTCTCAGTCACCAAGAGCTGCTCGTCGCCGCCAAGGAACTAGCGCGCGTGACCTGCGAAGAACTTGCCGACGCACAGAGTCGCCTTGACGGCGCTGCAGAACTAGAGAGCAGGGCACTCCAGCGCCGCGCCGAAGGCGCCACATTGCTCCTGATGGAGTTCCGCGGCGATAATCCAGTCATCAGGCGGGCGGCATGACGGGGGCGCCGTACGCGATACGACTGAGCACCATCGGCAGCCGCGACATGGAGGTTCGTGTCGAGGACAGTGCCCTCGCCGAGGCCAACGTCGGCGGCAAGACCGTCTGGTTCGATTTCCACGGCAAACTGTTGGCAGTCACGTTTACGCGTGGCGAGGCGGCATGGCTGGCGCGGCAGCTTGAGCATTCGGAGATGGCGTAAATGGCGTGGGGAAGGCTGGATGATCGTTACGACGATCATCCGAAGATCAGGGCCGCGCTGCGTCGTAACCCGCTTGCAGCAGCGCTACACGCACAGGCGATCGCGTATTGCGCCAGGCACGAGAGTGACGGCCTCGTCGACCCGTTGTGGATCGAGGAGCGGGCGCCCACGTTGGCGAAGCGGAGGAAGGTTCTAGAGGTGCTGGAGGAGCTGGTTCTCTTTGACCGTCTGGTGGCAGGTTCGAACGTTTTTTTGACGGATTCCAAACGTTTTTCGGTTGAACTCGGCCCGTTTTCGATCGATCGCCATCTCGTTCACGACTTTCTTGACTTCCACCCGTCGAGCGCACAACTACAAGCCCGGCGTGAGAAGGATGCACGTCGAAAGGCTGAAGAACGGGGCGAAACAGAAGATGTCCAACATGGACAGGACACGGACACCAGAGGGACACCGCAGTCTGTCCATGATGTGTCCTCGCGGACCCTCACGCGTACGGGCGCGCCTGCGCCCGCGGGCCTGGGATGGGCTGGGTTAAAAGAAGAGAGAGATAACTCCCAAGGAAAAGACAAAGTTGACGCGGGCGCGCGCAGGAGCAAACCCGTCGATCCCGATTCGCTCCCAGCCGACTTTCCGACCAACCTCGTTGCCGTCGCCGACCAGGCGCTTGTCAGGCTGTTGCGTCTACAGTCCGAACGTGGCGGCAATGTGCCGACTCGGCGAGGTGTTGGGCTGGCGATCGCCGCTTGGCCAGATCGCGACCATTTGCGTGTCGTAGGCGAGCTGGAGCATTGGGCGACGGCTGGTGCGGGTGCCCGCAGGGACATTCGCGATTGGGCGACGACGCTGCGCAACTTCTTGGAGAAAAACGTCCCGAGCGCGCCGTCTCGCGTCCCGAAACTTTCTGGTGCTGGTACAGATGCGCTGCGCAGTAGCCGAGAGGCCGAAGAGCAAATCGAGCGCCGCGTAGCGGCAGAAAACGAGAGTGCCGCATGAACACCTTCACACCCCCCCAGGACATCGAGGCGGAGGAAGCCGTGCTCGGCTCGGTGTTGTTGTCCAACGTGTCGCTGCCGAAGCTGATCGTCGATGTTGGGCTGACTGATTCGGCGTTTTACCGCGACGTTCACGGCCGAATCTGGAACGGAATGGTGGCGTTGGCGATGAGTGGCGACACTGTTGACGAGGTGACGTTGCGCGGCCAGCTCGAATCGGCTGGACTGGCGAAGGAGGAAGTGGCCAAGATCGACGTTCTGCCGGCTGCTGCCCGGAGCGCTGGTGCTGTCCTGACGTACGCTCGGCGTGTGATGGACCTCGCGGAGTGGCGGCAGATCCTGATGGCCAGCGTCGAGTTGCAAGTCGCTGTCGCCGAGCAGGACAGCGGTAGGCGCCACGAGGCTGAGCGCATGTTGACCAACGCGCGGCGCCGTCAAAGCGACACGTACACCCCGGAGGCACTTCGAGACGAGGTGTGGCGTCATTTGCAAGGTCACGCAGTGCCGAGCTGGGCGACGCCGTGGCCTTCTCTGAACGACGCGTTGGGCGGTGGACTGCGTGCCGGTGAGGTCACGCTGCTCGGCGGCTACACCAGCATGGGCAAGTCCGTCGTGACCGACCAGTTGTTGAGATGGTGCGCGGACAAGGGCGCGAAAACACACGCCTACATCAACGAGATGGCCCCGATAGTCAGGGCGCTGCGGGTGCTCTCGTCGACGAGTGGTGTTCCCCAGGCGAAGCTTGTCCAGCCCGCAAAGCTGGAAAGTGAGGACCACGCCAAGATCGCCAAGCATCTCGGGCATGGTCTTCCGTTCGGGATCACCCAGGTCGGTGATTGGTCTGCTGACGATATTGCTCGCGACATCCGGTTCCGGGGCTGGGACGTATGCGCCCTCGATCTTGTTCACAGGTTGGCTTTCAGCGACGAGCGGGACCTGGCACGGATCTCAACGACGCTGAACGCTGCCGCGCAGATGTCAGGCGCGCACCTGATCGCGGTCGTGCACCTGAACCAAGGCAGAGCGGTCGGGTCTCTCCTGCCACCACCGGTGCTGCGCGATATTCGAGGCAGCGGGATGCTCGCCAACGACACCGACAACGTGTTGTTCATCCATCGCGACGAGGAGGAGGGAGACGCGGGAATCACCTTCAAGACGATGAACGCCGCGCTCTATCTGGCGAAGTGTCGAAACGGTCGACTGGAGAAGGTCGATCTCGAATTCGATCCGCGCCGCAGCCGCTTCCTGGAGCCCGCAGGCGACGTGCTGGACTTCGAGCGTCGCGCAGGGAGCGACAGGGGCGCCTAGCGTGATCGAGATCCCCGACAGCTTCTTGGACGTGATTGTGGAGCGTCTCGCCGCGCCTCTGGCAAAGCGGTTGGCAGGCGAGATTCAGGCGACCCCACTCCCGACTTGGATGCGCCTTGACGAGGCCGTGGAGTACACGAGAATCCCGAAGGGCACGTTCGAGAAGCTGGCGGCCGAGGGCTTTTTCAAGGGATACGGCGGCAAGACCAAGGTCTACAATCGCGAGGAGCTGGACAAGGCCCTAAAGGGGTACGCTGCCACCTCACGAGCCGCAACCCGGCCCATACCGCTGAGGAAGGCCAGCTAATGGCACGCACCGCAAAACCAAAGCGAGTAGAGCGCGGCCTCTACCTTGCCGGCAAGACTTATCTCGCGTGCGCCACGCCGCCGGGTACCGAAAAAGCTCGGTGGAAGACGATCGGCGAGGTCGGTCTGATGGAGGCACGCAGGGAACGAGATGCCTGGGCCGTAGAGGTCCGCTCTGGCGGTATTCCCGCTGTCGGCGCTGGCAAGGAGACTGTCAAGCAGGTCGCCGACGCGTGGCTTGTCCACATCGAACGCCTGGTGGACATCGACGAGTTGCGGCCCCGCACGCTCGAGTCCTACCGCACCGGCGTGCGCTTGCATCTCTTGCCCGAACTTGGCGGCAAGCGCATCCGGTCGATCACGGCCGAGGATCTAGTCGAGTGGCATCGCAAACAGCGCGCGACCGGTGCATCAGACTGGTCAATCCGTGCCCGGTGGATGGCCGTCAGGGGCGTCTTTGGCTACGCGGCACGCCACGACATCATTTCGGTCAGTCCGGCTGACAAGCTCCTTCCTCGCGAGCGTCCCGCAGCTGGCGAACCCCGCCAGCGTTTCCTTTCCCGTGAGGAGATGGACGGACTGCTCGAGCACGCGGGCGATACACACACAGCGATCGCTACTGCCCTGTTCACCGGCTTGCGGGCTATGGAACTGCTGGGACTCCAGTGGGGCGATGTCGACTTCAAGGGCGGCGAAATCCATGCGCGATTCCAGCTCAGCCGTAAGGGCATGCGTGTCCCTTTGAAGACGAAAGCAGCAAAGCGGGACATTGTGCTCATGGAGGCCCTTGGCGCTCTGTTGCGGCGCCACCGTCTCGCAGAGCGATTCTCAGCCGAGACGGATTTCATCTTCCAGAGCACCACTCCACAACAGCCGATGACCTACAAGGCCTTCCTCGAAGGCTTCCATGACGCGCGCGACGACGCTGGCCTGACAGACGTGACGCCCCACGCTCTCCGCCACACGTTCGCGTCGATCCTGATCGCCCAAGGCCGTGATGTGTCGTTTGTCTCTCGCCAGCTTGGGCACACGAAGACGTCGACGACGTGGGACACGTACGTCCACCTCTTTGAAGCGCGGCGCCACGCTGATGACGCCCGCGATGCCCTGGACGCTGAGTACGGCGGAATGCTCGGAGGGGCGCACAAAGCATGACGAGCTTGGGACTAAGTAGGAGCGAAGTAGCTACAGAAAGCAACCAGGGCCAACTAGGGGAATCGTGGGTCTAAAACCGCTTGATATAGCCAACTACGCCGGACGGGAGTCAACGGCAAGCGTTCCGGTCGAATTTGCAAGCAGGAGGTCGCCGGTTCGATCCCGGCTGGCTCCATGTAACCGTAGTCAATGCGAACCGCCGGGACACGGAAGGTCGGTTCGATCTGATCGCGTGCATCCACGCGGATTCCGTCGATCATCGCTTGGAGCACGGCCTTGGTCCGCGTAGGCGTGCTGTCCCTCAGCGCCGCTTGAAGCGTGTTGCGTAGGGCGTCGAGTTCGGCGGTGTTCGCGCGCTCGGGCTGCTCGTCGTCCTCGACCGCAGCGAGGTCGGCGGCGCGGCCTTCTAGGGCTTTGGCCTGCTCGCCGAGGCTCGCTATGCGGGGGGCGCAGGTGTCCTCTGGCATGGTGCCGGCCTCGAACGCGCGGAAGTAGCGGTCCATCGCGGCGCGCGTCTTTGCGAGCTTGTCCTGTATGGCCGCTAGCTCGGACTGCTGCTCGTCGTCGCGCTGCGTCAGCCGCTCGTATGCCTGAGTGATCGCCTGGTCGATCAGGTCGTCGTCTCCGAGCACCTTCCACAGCCGGCGTGTGACGGCCTGCTCTAGCTGCTCGGCCGGGAGACGATCATTCGCACAATGCTTGGTGCCGTAGCGTGCCCGCGTAAAGCAGGTGTAGTACGTGTACCGCCCCGAGCGCCCATGCGCCGCTGTCCCTACATACGCTTGGCCGCAGCGCCCGCAACGTATCCGGCCGGTCAGCAGGTACTCGGCCGGGTTTGACGCTCGCCGCGAGCGGTCCTCGCAGCGCTCAGCGAGGATGGCCTGCGCACGGTCGAAAAGCTCTTGGGGGATCAGCGGCTCGTGCGCCGCCGGATACCAGTTGCCGCGATAGTAAATCTCGCCAAGGTACGCGCGGTTGCGTAGCACGGTGATGACGCTCGCTGAACTCCACAACCTACCGTTCTTGGTTCGGTAGCCCTGCTCATTCAGCCAGCCCGCGAGCGCCGATGATCCGGCCTGTCGATTCACGTAGTGGTCGAACATCACCGGGACAAGGGGCGCCTCCGTGGTGTTGTGCTCTAGGCTGTCCCGGTCGGCGGCGATGTTGAGCCCGAAGGGGCGCTGACCGCCGCACCATCCGCCGCGTGCTGCCTTGCGCTCAAGGCCGGCGGTGATTCGCTCCACGATCAGCGCGCGCTCGAACTCAGCGAACACCCCGAGCATCTGCACCATCATTCGGCCTGCCGGGGTGCCCGTGTCAAATGGCTCGGTCGCCGACCGAAAGATCACACCGGCTTGGTCAAGCTCGTCGATGATTTGCGCGAGCCCGCGTATCGAGCGCGCGAGCCGATCGACGCGGTAGACGAGCAGCACGTCAAAGCGCCCGCGCTTTGCGTCTCTGAGCATCCGCGTGAGTTCGGGCCGGTCTACCACCGTGCCGGTGAACTGCTCTTTGTAACGACGCTGGATCCCCCACTCGGGCTGACTACTCACGAAGGACTCTAGGCGGACGCGCTGCGCCTCAAGCGAGTTGGGCTGGCGTTCCTCATCGGTGGAGATACGGGTGTATGTCGCCACGCGCACCGGCCCGGTACTCGCGGCCGGGTCAGGCACGATGGCGAGGGATGCACGTCTGCTCATGGCTGCTCCTTGACTCGGGAGCATCCATCTAGATCACATCCCCGGCCGGTTCTCAAGCTGGAAGGCAGCCGCTCGGGACGGGCTTCAATCCACTCGACTAGAAGCTCGGCCAGCGCGCGCACGAGCCCCTGTTCCTGCTCGCGGCTCATCGGCAGCGTGCGGCCCGGCAGCAGCCTTATCGGCGCCCCGCTGGCGGGTTGGGTCTGCGGCTGGGCGCCGCTCATGTGAGTAGCTCCCAGCGCAGCTTCTTGCCGGTCGGGTGTGTGTCGGCGGCGGGCCGGCCGGGGCGGTTCCAGCGTCCGCCGCCTGCCTCGCCGACGAGCGTGAAGCCGCTCGCCTTGAGTGATGCGCCGCCCTCCTCGGGCAGGGTGTAGGTGATGACCTTGCGGTAGCCGAGCGCCTTGACTGCCCGCCACGCTGCCCGGTAGAGCATCGAGCAGGCGTTCGGCGCCCCATCGGTGCAGCAGCGACGGACTTCGGCGGTGAACCCGTCATCGAGCGCCCTGGCGATCGGCCGCCCGATCACGGCCACGCCACGCAGCCGCTCGCCATCGGAAACGCCGACGACGCTGATGCAGCCAGGTACGGGCCGGTTGTGGCGGTGGTACTGCGCGATGTAGGCGTTTGCGACCTTGAGCGTCGTCGGGACGATCGTCAGTCGCAGAGACGAGCGCTCGTGCGCGTATCTGTTCCTTTGCTTGTCATGTTCTGTCAATTGTCATGGTGCCGGCGGAAAGACCCTTACAACAGAAAAAAGGTCGTTTGGGGCGTCTGCGGGTACACGCGCCGCCCCGTAAAGATTCGAGTTACACGCTCACGGCTGCGAGCCAGCGCCAACGTCTGCCGAGACAGTCCTCGACACGACGGCCCGGCTGGCGTGGCGCGGCGGGAAGCTGATCGAAGCGGCGTTGCTGCTCGCGGGCGGGTAGCAGTTCGTAGTGCTCGCCGTTGATGCTGCCCCATACCCACGGCGGGCCGAGTGGTGCGCAGCGCGCGAGGTTCGCCAAGCGGCGCCGGCCGTCGCAGACAAGCAGGACGTTCCCAAGCTCGCGCTGTGGGTCGGCGGCGAGCGCCTGCTTATAGGCGTCGAGCTTCGCCTTCACCCGCCGGGTGGGCTCAGTCGAACGGTCTACCTCCAGGTAGAAAGTGACCTCGCCGTCAG
Source organism: Solirubrobacteraceae bacterium (assembly GCA_035485715.1). Taxonomy (GTDB): domain Bacteria; phylum Actinomycetota; class Thermoleophilia; order Solirubrobacterales; family Solirubrobacteraceae; genus Palsa-744. Next base: position 461,969 of record DATHNT010000026.1, read on the forward strand.
GTAGCAGGTAGCGGCCGTAACCGTCAGGGCGCACGCTCGCGCCCGTGCCCTGTTGTGCCTGCTGCTCGCCAAGCCAGCGATACAAACCCTCACCCGGCCCGGTGAGGCTGTGTTCGATCAGGGCGAGGAAAAACCGCGCGACCGCGCGGCGGTGCTCGAGGTCGGGAATCGAAAGGCCCGGCGGCCGACGTGCCGGCGCACCGATCGCCCGCCGACCGTTCGGTGAGAGGAACCACAGCGCCTCGGAGCGTCCGCCTCTGTGCGAGCGCGCCGGGTAAACACGCAGCAACAGGTCGTGTGCCTCCAGCTTGACGAGCCGTTCACGACAGGTACGAACACCCGAAAAGAAAAGGAGACGAAGCTCAGAGGTGGATAGGGGCTCGGATTGAGAGAGACGGTCAAGTAGCTCCCGGTCACGAATAGTCAAAGCAGCGAGAGCAAGTGTCATGGCCGCCCGCCACCAGGGAACAGGTGTTCATTGTCGGGGTTTGCCTCCGCGCCGGGATCGCCGTGCTGGCGCGGGATACCGCGCGAAGGGGGTCCTCCCTCAGTGGGAGCCCCGAACGGAGGACCGAACGGCGGAATCTCAGCACTCCCCGAGTCGAAGTTGTCACTTGTTTGTTCGTCGGCGTGGGCGTGTCCTTGTGGCGGCTGCTCGATACGGCCGTAGCGCTCATGGATCGTCGCTTCCACCGCCCGGCGGTCGCTCGCATTGGCGCGGGCGCGACCACGGACCACGCTCGCGCTATCGCCCCGCGTGGACGGTGGCGGTGGCTCGGTGGTCGCGGTGGCGGCTGGTAGCTGGTGGTGTTCGTGAGCGACGCGGCAGGCGATCGTGTGCGCTGAGAGGTGCAGGAGGTCGTGCGCGTCCAAGCGCGGCTGGAAGTGAACGGCCATGCGTTTCGCGTCCGCGGCGCCGAGCCCGAAACAGAGCTTGGTCTGACAGTTCGCGTCCACGGCCTCCGCGAGCTCGCTGTCTTTGAGCTGAGCGAGGTTCTGGTGCGCGAGAACCATCCCGACGCCAAAGCCGCGCGCCTGCGCCAACGCTGTTGCCATGCCCTGCGGCATGTGGCAGAAACGGTGGCACTCATCCACGAGACACAGGAACGGCGGGCGGTCGCTGAGTGCGAGTGGCCCGAGGTGCTGCGCGGCCTGCCACGCACGATGCAACAGCACCGAGCCGATCAGGTCGGCCGCGTCCTCCCCGAGCGTCTGCGGGAGGGAGACGAGCAGCCACCGGCCCGTGGTGATCCGCTCGGTGAGGTCCGGGGCGGCAGGCTGGCAGAGCATGTTGCGTAGCTGGCGGTTGCCGAGCAGCGCCCGCAGCTTGTTCGAGAGCGGAGCGAGCGCCTGCACCCTGGCCTGCTCGCTGAGCGTCTGCCACTGGCGCCAGAACACGTCCAGCGCTACGGGGTCGCTCGCTCGATACCGGGTCCGCTCGCCGGGGTCGGACAAGAGCGTGAGCACGTCTGCGAGCGTCGGTGCCGGCCTGGCCGGGTCACGTCCACACAACAGCGTCGTGAGCGCGGAGCGCAGGATGTCCTCTGTGCGTGGACCCCAGAACCGTGAGAACAGGCGGGCGAAGATGCCGCAGATCGCGTGCGCGTGCGCGTCACCATCGCCGGGCGTGCTGGCGAGCAGGTTCAACGCCGGCGGGTGACTCGTGTCGCCGAGGTCGAGCAGGTCAACGTCCTCGACGCGCTCGGCCGGGATACGGGCGAGTGTCAGTGTGGTCAGCTCGCCGGTGGGGTCGAGCACTATCCCGCCCATGCCCACGCGGATCGCCTCGACAGTCATGTTCAACAAGAGCGTGCTCTTGCCGCGCCCGGTCGGGCCGAGCACGTGCGCGTGCTCAAGCAGCCCCGCCGGCTGCACTCGAATCTCGCGGTCAAACCCGGCGTGGTCGCTGCGGCCGAGCAAAAGCCCGTGTGACGGTGCGTGCGCAGCCGGCGCGATACTCCGCGAGGGCGCCTCACCGAACGACAGCGGAGCGAGCGCGGTTTCCTCCGGGACCGCGATCAACGCCGCCGCCTCGCTGCTGCTCAACAGCAGCCGCGGTTTCACTGGCGGCAGACAGAACGTCATCCGCCGCTTGCAGAACGGCTCGAAGCCCTTGTGTAGCCCGCCGAGATCGTGGAACTGCCCAAACGCCGCGAGCAGGCCGCCGAGCCGGCTGCCCGCGCGACGCCGCCCATCCGCCCATGCCCCAACCCGGAGCGTCGCGGCGAGCAGCGGTTGTGCGGCCTTCGCCTCGATCGCCTTCGCGCGCTCAAGCGAGAACGGGTCCACCCGCGCCTGCTGGCCCGCTGGCGGCGAACCGGGCAAGAACACGTCGATGAACTCAAGCAGCAGTCCACCGACAGCTTGAAGCGCACGCAGCGCTAGGTCCGGTTGCAGGCCGCGCCCGGCACGCAGCCGCCGCGCCTGCCCGCGCGCCCGGTTCGCCGCTGAGCGCGGCGGCGCCTGCAAGACAAGCTGGATCGCGCCACCCTCGCGCGGCTCATGCGCGCGCAGCGCCGCCAACAACTGGCCGGCAGGATCAACACGATGACCGACCCGCAACGGCAGAAACCGCGAGCCGCCGGGAGCGAGACTCGCCACCCGCATGTGCTCGCACATCTCGGCAGGCGGCCCGAGCCCCATCGTCTCGACAGTGACGCCGCCGAGGCCCTGCTCAACCGCCGCGCGGACCTGCGCCACCGGCACACCACCCGAGACGAACAAGCCGCACGCCGCGCGATCCTCCGTCGATGACAACTCCAACGCAACCCACGGCGCCGGCCCAAGCAACGGGCGCGGCAGCCCGCCCGCAACCGTGCTCATCAACGACTCGACCGCCGCCCGCGACACCTGCTCGCCGAGGCGAACCTCAAAGCAGCGACCCTCCGCCGCAAGACGACGACGCCCCCACACCCGCCACACCAAAACCAGCAGGAACACCGCGAACGCGAGCACGAGCAGCGGCGCGAGCGTCCCGAACACAGAGAACGAGTGGTGAGCAAACGACGAGCCCGCCTGGCGCAGCGGCCGGTCTGGCGCGCGCATGAACCGCTCAGCAGCGCGAGACGGGCGAAGAAGATGCTGTGTGTCGTGATTTCTCATATCTGTTGGTTCTGTCTCCTTTCGTAAAGAAAGCGTCGATTACGAGCGCCAAACGGGACAGCCGGTGGCGGCGGCGAACTCCGACTCAGGAGCCCTCCCAATAGGAAAAGGTGCTTTCCGGGGCTCCTGCGGTACAGCCCGCGAAAAACTTCGCTAGCGGGTGGGCATCTAGGAAAGGTCGATACAGGCCCCGTTTTGGGACAAGCTCGCCAAATCTTTATCTCCGCGAACACCCAAATAAGGCTCGATCCGAGCCCCTGCGGTACACGCACCCCGCCGTGTCAGCGCTCTGCCAGTGATCTGTCAGCTACGTGCAAGCGATTTGCCAGCGCGCGAGAGCTCGGGAGTAGGCTCCTCAGCGATGACGACGATCCTGGCCTTGTACGGCGCGCTCATCTCCACCGCGCTCGCGGTCGGACGGCTCATTGCGTGGCTGTCCGCTTCACGAGCACGTCTCACGGTGCGCGTGTTTATCTCGCCTCTTGCTGTTGGCTCAGACGGACGTGTGAGAACGACGAACGATTACGGGCATCCGCCAGTTCAGGAGGGCGCGGCGCGCGAGGTGATCGTCGTCCGGGCACACAACCTCGGAAAGCGGGATGTGCAGGTGGCTCGCGTAGAGCTCATCAGCACAGACACCGGCCAAATTGAACACCTTTCTCATCTGCCGATGCCGAGAACCATCACACCCGACGCCGTTCAGTTCTGGTACGCCGGATTCACGAAGCTCCCGAAAGACCTGTGCGCCCGGATCACGTTGGTTGGCGGCAAAGTTTTTGAGAGCCCTCGCTACGCCGAACTACGTGGCTACATGGACCCGCTCGATCCCATCGCCGGCCGCGCCGTAATCGGAGGTTGACACGCCAGAGCTTACCGAGCAAATGACTGATCCCTTCTCATATCTGGTTACTGACGCGCTCGCTGCCCTTCGCGGCCCGGCTGTTTCCGTGGCGAGGATCGACCCAGATCAGAGCAACAATCCCGGTCTATACGCCGTATTCGGCTCGGCTTCGACGTGGAGAGAATTGCGGCTGGGTGATCCGCCCGACGATCGGCCGCTTTACGTTGGCAAGGCGGAGAACACCCTTGCCGCGCGCGACCTGCAAGGGCATTTTGGTGCTCGTCGGCGCGGTGTCCAATCCCCAACCGGCAACTCCACGCTGCGTCGCTCGCTCGCTGCCTTGCTTGCTGCTACGCGTGGTTATGAGGGGATGCCTCGTAATCCGAACAATCCGGGGTACTTCTCCAACTACGGCCTGTCGTTTGCGCATGACGACGATCTTTCAACATGGATGGCGCAACGGCTCCAACTTGTGCTGTGGCCACATACTGTTGACGACCTCGGCGCGATCGAGACGGCAGTCCTTGTAGAGCTTGCCCCTCCGTTGAATATCGAAAAGGTCGAGACGCCCTGGCGTAGACAGGTCAAGGCGGCCCGCCAGACGCTCGCACAAGAAGCTCGCGCCTGGCGGCCCCAGTAGAGCGGTCCAGCTAGCCTACGGCGCTCAGACTTGGTGCTCGCACCACCCTCGGGCTGCGGCCCACGCACGAGTCGTACTCTGGCGGTGGCTCGGCAAGGATTAGCTGGCCTGCCGTGCCGTTGTGAGGCTCGGCACGACACGACTTCGCGCGAAACGCTGAGGGTGAAACGCCGTAGCGGCGCTGAAACGCGCGGGCGAAGTGCGACGGGTGGCAGTAGCCGACCCGGCGTGCCACATCGCCTACCGGGATCGCGGGCTTTGAGAGCAGTTCGGCGGCAGCGTCCATC
>DATHNT010000027.1:0-72587 GCA_035485715.1 Solirubrobacteraceae bacterium
GATCGTGATCACCATCTGCTGATCGGCGATCAGGTCCTCGATGTCGATCTCGTCCTCTGAGTGGGTGATGTCGGTGCGACGCTCGTCGCCGAAGCGCTCCGAGATCTCCGACAGCTCCTCCTTGATGACCGCCATCACACGCGTCTCGTCACCGAGGATCGCGCGTAGCTCCGCGATGCGCTCGCTCACATCCGCGTGCTCTTGCGCGATCGCGTCGGCCTCGAGCGCCGTGAGCTGGGAGAGACGCAGATCGAGGATCGCGGTTGCTTGAATAGCCGTCAACTCGAAGCGCTCGATCAGCTGTTCGCGGGCGGCTTCGCGGTCGCGCGAGGCGCGGATCAGGTCGATGATCGCGTCGAGGTTCTCCAGTGCAATCAGCAGGCCCTGGAGGATGTGCGCACGCGCCTCCTTCTCAGAGAGCTCGTGCTTGGTGCGGCGTACGATCACTTCGCGTTGGTGGGCCACGTAGTTGTGGATGACCGCGCGCAGGTTCAGCGTGCGCGGGACGTTGTCCACGAGCGCCACCATGTTCACGCCGAAGGTGGTCTGCATCGAGGTGTGCTTGTAGAGCTTGTTGAGCACGACCTTGGGGATCGCATCGCGCTTGAGCTCGATCACCAGGCGCATGCCGCGCTTGTCGGTCTCGTCGCGTAGGTCCGAGATCTCGGGTATGCGCTTGTCGTTGACCAGTTCGGCGATCTTCGTGATGAGGTTGCCTTCGCCAGCCTTCTTGACCATGAAGGGCAGCTCGGTGACGACGATCGCCTCCTTGCCCTGGCGCAGCGGCTCGATGTGCGCCTTGGCCTGGACACGCACGCGTCCGCGCCCGGTCTCATACGCGTCGCGGATACCCTGGTGGCCGAGGATGATCCCGCCGGTGGGGAAGTCGGGCCCCTTGATGTGCTGCATCAGACCGTCGAGGTCGATTTCGGGATCGTCGATGTAGGCGATCGTGGCGCCGATCACCTCGCGCAGGTTGTGCGGCGGGATGTTGGTGGCCATGCCCACCGCGATTCCCGAGGAGCCGTTGACGAGCAGGTTGGGAAAGCGCGAGGGCAGCACCGTCGGTTCCTGGCGCGAGCCGTCGTAGTTGACCGTGAAGTCGACCGTGTCCATGTCCAGATCGCGCAGCATCTCTGTCGCGATGCGGGCCAGGCGCGCCTCGGTGTAGCGCATCGCGGCGGCGGGATCGTCATCGATCGAGCCGAAGTTGCCTTGACCGTCGACAAGCTCGTAGCGCATCGAGAACTCCTGGGCCATACGCACGAGCGCGTCGTAGATCGCGGAGTCGCCGTGCGGGTGATAGTTGCCCATCACCTCTCCGACGATCTTCGCGCACTTGGCGTAGGAGCGGGTCGGGCCGAGACCCAGCTCGTTCATCGCGTAGAGCACGCGACGGTGCACAGGCTTCAGGCCGTCGCGCACGTCGGGCAGCGCGCGGCCGACGATCACCGACATCGCGTAGTCGAGGTAGGCGGTGCGCATCTCCTCCTCGAGCGCACGCGGTTCGACGTTGCCGCCGCCGATCAAATCAACGCTAGCCATCTACTCACCCCTTCTCAGACATCTAGGTTTGCGACAGTGCGGGCGTTGTCCTCGATGAAAGCGCGCCGCGGCTCAACCTGATCGCCCATCAGCATCGAGAAAATGCGATCCGCGGCCGCGGCGTCCTCGAGCGTGACCTGGGCCAGTGTGCGCGATTGCGGCGCCATCGTCGTTTCGCCGAGCTGCTCGGCGTTCATCTCGCCGAGTCCCTTGAAGCGCTGCAGCTTGATGCCCTTCTGTGCGACCGTCATCACGGCCGAGCGCAGCGCCTCGAAGGATGGGGCGCTCTCTTGGGCGTCGCCGAGACGCACCTCGAACGCGGGAGTGCCGGCGAGTTCGATCAGCTGCTTGTGCACGGAGGCGAGCTGGCGATACTCCTGCGAGTCGAACAAGCTGCGCTTGATGCGGTGGGTGCGAGCAAAGCCGGTGCGGGTCTCCGTCGCCTTCACACGCAGCTCCAGCGGGTCCTGATCGACCAGCTCGGTGGCATGCGTCTCGCCCTCGAGCCCCGTGCGGGAGATCAGCTCGATCGCGCTCTCCGCGCTCATCACCTGCTCGCCCAGTAGCGAGGACTCCTCCAGGAACTGCACCATCTCGTGGCCGTGCACGGCGCGCAGGGTCGATGACCAGCCTTCGTACTGTGCGAGCAGTCGCACGAAGCGCTGCCAGCGCGTGTCGGTCAGCTTGAACTGGGTGCCATACCGGTCGAAGACGTTCAGCTTCTCCCACTTGTCGGAGAGCAGGATGTCCTCGAGCTCGGAGTCCTTCTCGATGTAGCGCTCGCGCGAACCTTGCTTGAGCTTGTACAGCGGCGGCTTGGCGATGTATACGTAGCCGGCTTCGATCAACTCCTGCATCTCGCGGAACAGCAACGTCAGCGCGAGCGTGCGAATGTGCGCTCCGTCGACATCGGCGTCGGTCATCAATATGACCTTGTGGTAGCGCGCGTTCTCGATGTTGAACTCGTCGCGGACACCGGTGCCGATCGCCGTTATCAGCGCCTGGATCTCTGTGTTCGCCAGCACCTTGTCGATGCGGGACTTCTCGACGTTGAGAATCTTGCCGCGCAGCGGCAGCACGGCCTGCGTGTTGCGGTCGCGGCCCTGCTTGGCAGAGCCGCCGGCCGAGTCACCCTCGACCACGAACAACTCGGCCAGGCTCGGGTCCTTGACCGAACAGTCGGCAAGCTTGCCGGGCAGCGTCGAGTTCTCGAGCGCCGACTTGCGCCGGGTCAGGTCGCGGGCCTTGCGCGCAGCGTCGCGCGCGCGCTGGGCTTGCACAGCCTTCATGATCACCGCGCGCGCCTCGCTCGGGTTCTCCTCAAGGAACTCCGACAGCCCGGCGTTGACCATCGACTCGACGGCACCAGCCATGCCCGGATTGCCGAGCTTAGTCTTGGTCTGGCCCTCGAACTGGGGGTCGCGCAGCTTGACGGAGATGACCGCGGTGAGCCCCTCGCGCACGTCCTCGCCGGAGAGGTTGTCCTCCTTCTCCTTGAGCAGGCCATGGTCGCGGGCGTACTTGTTCAGCGTGCGCGTCAGGGCGGAGCGGAAGCCCGACATGTGCGAGCCGCCCTCGCGAGTGTTGATGTTGTTGGCAAACGAGTGGATCGACTCCTGATAGGAGGAGTTCCACTGCATCGCGACCTCGACCGCGCCCTCCTCGCTCTCTCCGGCGAAGAACACGACCTTGCGGTGCACTGTGTCCTTGTTCTCGTTGAGATAGGCAACGAAATCCTCGATGCCGCCCTCGTACTGGAACTCCGCGGAATGACCCTCGGCTCGCTCGTCGACGATCGAGATCTTCAGACCCCTCGTGAGGAAGGCGGTCTCTCGCAGTCGCTCCTCGAGCGTGTGGAAGTCGAAGTCGAGCGACTCAAAGATGTCGGCGTCGGGCAGGAACGTCACCGAGTTGCTGGTGCCGGCGCCCTTCGGCAGTTGCTCGCCCTTCTCCAGCGGGGCCTGCGGCGCGCCGCGCGAGTACTCCTGACTCCAGACGTGGCCGTCGCGGCGGATCTCCACACGCAACTGCTCGGAGAGCGCATTGACGACCGAGACCCCGACCCCGTGCAGGCCTCCGGAGACCTTGTAGCCGCCGCCCTCACCGAACTTGCCGCCCGAGTGCAGGACGGTGAGGACCACTTCCACCGCCGGCTTGCCCTCCTTCTCCATCGTCGCGACGGGGATGCCGCGGCCATTGTCGAAGACGGTCACGGAGTTGTCTGGGTGGATCGTGACCGCGACTTCGGTGCAGAAGCCAGCGAGCGCCTCGTCCACGGAGTTGTCCACAACCTCGTACACAAGGTGGTGCAAACCCATGATCCCCGTGGAGCCGATGTACATGCCAGGGCGCTTGCGAACGGCCTCCAGGCCCTCAAGGACGGTTATGTCCTGCGCGTCATAGCTGGCGTTGCCGGCCATCGAGGGGTCGTTGACGCCCCCCTTTGCGGCAGGCTGCGGTTGCGAGCTAGATGTGTCGGTCGCCAAATGGTCCTCCGATGACGCGAGAACGCCCCGGTTGCCGGGCGTCTAATACCTCGGTCCGGGGCGCGGGATTTGTTTGTCTAACGATAGCACAGAGACCCCCTGGAACCAGCCTGGATGTGCGCAAGAATTGCCTGCAAACAAGCCAAAACAGCCCCTGATTTCAGGCCGCGAAAAGGTTCTGAGAGCACGTCGGCCAGAAGCCCCGCGCCGGGCAGAGCACGCCACGCAGGTCAGCCCGTACGACAGCGCAGCTTGTGGATGGTCTCGGCGCCTACGGCGGCGTTCAGGCGCTCGACCAACTCCGGGCCCATGAGCTCGAGCTCGGCGGCCCAAACCGAGTCGGCACACACGACCGTGAGCACACCGTCGTGCTCGGAGATCGGGGTCCCAGCCTCGGCGATGCGCGCTCCGAGCGTCTGCTCCCAGACCTGCTGCACCCGAGCCAGCGTGGTGGCGGGGACGAGCGCCGCCGTCAGGCTCTCGAGCGCAAACGACAAGGGGCGCGGAGCAAGTCGGCTCAAGCGGCAAGCGCCTCTCCCAAAATGGTTCCAGGCGAGATGCGCAAGCGCGTGACGGTACCATCGCCAGAACCAGGGACATGGGCGAGATCCGTAGTCGCGATCACGCTCTGCCCGACGCTTTGCAGCTCCGCCGAGAGTAGTTCGCGTCGAGTGACATCGAGCTCGCTCATCACGTCATCCAACAACATCAACGGCACATGCGTGCGCTCGCGCGCGAGCACGAAGCGCTCGGCCAGCAACAGCGCAAGCAATGCCAATCGTTGCTCTCCCTGCGAGCCGAATGAGCGCAGTTCGCGGCCATCGCGCGAGATCGCCAACTCGTCGCGATGCGGTCCGTAAGTGGAGAAGCCGCGATTCAGGTCCGTGGGGAGCTGTGCCTCGAGCTCCGCCACGAACCCCTCGACATCGGAGACCTTCGACCGGGGCCGATACTCCAGACGGGGCTCCCCACTCAGTCCAAGTTGCTGCGCCCGTTGTGCGAAGGGCTCGGCAAGCAGCCCCACAAGCGCGGCACGGTCGCGACTCAGCGCCAGCGCATGCCGGGCAAGCTCTGCGTCCCAGCTTGGCAACGTCGAGCGCGATGCACGTCCGGCACGAATCCCGGCTATCAGCGCATTGCGCTGAACCAACGCCCGCGAGTAGTCACGGCGGGTTGCAACGCGAACAGGCCACAACGCGGCCACGAGCTGATCCAGATGGGCTCGGCGCAATGTCGGCGCGCCCTTGAGCAACTCCAAGCGGTCTGGAGAGAAGACGCTGACGAGCGGCCGCTCCTGCACGTCGGCGAGACGCTCGACGGGGGCACCGTCGGCGGTCATGTGCTTCGGCGAGCCAGGCTGGAACCCAACCGCCAGCTCGTGGCGTCGCGCGCCGTCTGAGAGTTCCACGACTACACGTGCCGCCTGCGCCCCGAAGCGCACCAGCTCCCGCTCATTGCGTGTGCGCTGCGAATAGCCAGTACAGCCAAAGTAGAGGCCCTCGAGCAGGTTGGACTTGCCGGCTCCGTTAGGGCCGTGGGCGACGGTCAGACCAGCGCCAAGCTGTGCTTGGGCACGCGCATAGGTACGGAAGTCGCGCAGATGCACCCCGAGAACCAGCACTTCACGCTCTCGCAAACCTCACGCATTCAGCCGGATAGGCATGATCAGGTACACAAACTCGCCACCGTCCGGCGACTCGATCAGACCAGGACGCAGCGGGCTGATGAGCTTGAGCACGAGCTCCTCCGACTCCACGCTCTCCAGGCCATCGCGCAGGAACTCCGGGTTGAAGCCGATCTCGAACGGCTCACCCGCGAAGGGAACCGGCAGCATCTCGCTTGCCTCGCCGACATCGGGGGTCTGGGCGGAGACGGTCAGCTCGCCCTCGCTGAAGCTGAGTCGCAAGGGAGCGTTCTTTTGCGCCAGCAGGCTGATACGCCGGACGACGTCGGCAATCTCGGCGCTTGCGAGACGCAGTTCGTGGTCGACCGACTCCGGCAGGAGCTGGCGGTAGTTGGGAAACTGGCCGTCGATCAGTCTGGAGGAAAGGACAACCTCGCCGATCTCGAAGACAACCTGATTCTGGCCGAGGCTGATCGTCAGCTCGGACTCCTCCATCGATTGCGCAATGCGTGCCAACTCCTGGAGAGCACGGGCCGGCACGTTGGCCTCGATCGTGCTTTGGAGAGGGGAGTCAAGGGTGGCGTGCTTGACGCTGAGTCGATATGAGTCGGTGGCGACCATCGTCAGCTCCTGGCCACCGGCGGAGATCAACACACCGGTGAGGACAGGGCGCGTCTCGTCTTTGGAAGCCGAGCGAGAGACTTGCGTGGCTGTATCCACGAACGCCTGCGCGGGAAGCGTCATGCGACTCGCCGGGTCGGAGCTGGGAAGGGTGGGGAAGTCCTCGGAACGCAGCGTGCGCAGGTGGAACTTTGCCGAGCCGGAGATCAACTCGATGTCCTGCTCCTGGGCGCGCAGCTCGAGCGTGACGATCTCCTGGGGTAGTGAGCGGACCACTTCAAGGAGTAGCCGCGCAGGCAGTACAGCCGAACCAGGACTGAGAATCTCACCGCCGAGAGGTACTCGCAGCCCAACCTCCATATCGGTTGCCAGCAACACCGGAGTTTCCCCGTCGGCTGAGATCATGACGCCGGAGAGAGCTTGAATGGAGGCACGGGAAGAAGCAACGCGTGTTGTTGCTTGCAACTGCATCAACAACTCAGGAGTAGAGAGAGAAAGCTTCACTTATGCACCTGAATAGATTTATAGGGTTAGTAGGGGCTGTTGAGATGTGGGGTTTGGCAGTACTGAAGAGGATTGGAAGCCGAAGACTTGTGTAGTGCCTGTGGGCACGGCGTTGGAAGTGTCTCAAGTCTGCCGGTCAACTGACCGCGAGCTCAACCTTGTGCGCAACTCTTCCACAGCTGCCCGAGAGGAGACGTTCTCGGAGATACGCTCCGAGGTGCGCTTGCAGGCATGTAGGACCGTTGTGTGGTCACGTCCGCCGAACTCGCGTCCGATTGCCGGCAAAGACTCCTGTGTGAGCTCCCGGGCCAGGTACATCGCGACCTGTCTCGGCCAAGCAAGCCGCGCTGTACGACCAGCGGAGACGAGTTCCTCGGCGGACACGCCGAATTGCTCGCATGCCGCAGTCTTGATCTCAGAGATCGAGCGCTGCGGCGGATCCATCTTGGGGTAGAGTCCGTCGAGCACCTCGGTGGCCAACTCGGCGCTCAGCGGACGGCCCGTAAGCGAGCTGAAGGCCACCACACGGATGAGTGCTCCCTCGAGCGCTCGAACATTGACCGTTATGCGCTTGGCGATGGCTTCCAGGGCAAGCGCATCGACGGACTCCAGACCGTCGTGCTGTGCGCGCTTGCGCAGGATAGCCAGGCGGGTGGAGAGGTCCGGAGGGCGAATATCTGCAACGAGTCCGGATTGGAAGCGCTCGCGCAACCTGTCTTCTAGGGCCTGTAGGTCGCTTGGTGGGCGGTCGGAAGTCAGCACGATCTGGCTGCCGGCGTCGTACAGTGCGTTGAAGGTGTGGAAGAACTCTTCCTCGGTGCGGGTCTTGCGCTCGAGGAACTGGACATCGTCGATCAGAAGTACGTCGACATGGCGAAAGCCTGCCTTGAAGCTGTCGAGTTGGCTGCAGCCAAGGGCCCTGACGAAGTCGTTCGTAAAGGACTCTCCGGTACTGCAGCGCACGTTCAGGCCTGGGCTGTAGGTGGCGATGAACGTGGCGATCGACTGCAGCAGGTGCGTCTTACCGACGCCCGGAGGACCACAGACGAACAGTGGGTTGTAGGCCTGGCCGGGCAGCTCGCCAACGGTCAGCGCCGCGGCGTGGGCCAACCGATTGCAGTCGCCGATGACGAACTGGTCGAAGGTCAGCTTGGGGTTGCCCCAGGAGGCTTGGGTGAGCTCAGGTGGCGTAGGCGGGATTGGCTGGCTCTTCTGGGCAGCCCGGGTGCTGCTCTGCTGGCTTTTCCGACTCCCCCTACTAGGCGTGTGGGCCATCGCCTCGACGATGTCCAACGTCACGCCGGGCCCGAGAACGGCAGCAGCAGTGGTCTGCAGCACGCGTCCAAAGCGCTCTCTGATCCAGGCGTAGGTCTGTGGCGGCGCCTCGATGGTGAGGTGCTCGCCGTCCAACTCAATCGCCCGCAGCGGCTCCAACCAGATGCGGTAGATGGGCTCGTCGATAGACGCTGAAAGTTCAGCGGTTACCTGCGACCAGATGTGCTCGAGCTCTGTGCTCACGGCAGAGTAAACCTGCTCCTTTTGGGAGGAGAAAGCGGGCGAAAGTCATTCGTTTGGGGCCCGCGAAGGGCCCGGTGGAACGAATATATCCGAGGCCACGCGCTCGCGCTCGCGCAGCGGTGACGGTCACCGCAAATGGCGAGAAATTCCGTGATCTGGCTCGCCGAAGAAAGCTTGGGTCGGTGGCAGGCCGGCTGACCTTTATACTTCAGCGCCCGGCGGAAGCCGGTCTGCCGCGGCCGATGTCACGCTCGGGTTGCGGTGGGAATACGAGCGCGACCGGAGAAGATCGATCATGAAGCGCACTTATCAGCCAAAGAAACGCAAGCGAGCCCGTGCCCACGGGTTCCGTGCCCGGATGCGAACGCGCGCAGGCAGGCTCACGCTCAAGCGGCGGCGCAGCAAGGGGCGCAAGCGCCTGTCCACCTAGTGGGCTCGCAGCAATGACGGCGCGATCCCCGAGTCGCGGGAAACGGCTGTCGCGCAGTGCTGAGTTCGAGCGTGTCTACCGCCAGGGCCGCTCGGTGGCAAACCGCCATCTGGTCCTTTATTCGTTCCCAAACGAGTCGGTGGACCGTCCGCGGCTTGGGCTGTCGGTTTCGCGCAAGGTCGGGGGCGCGGTGGAGCGCAACCGCGTCAAGCGCCTGTTGCGCGAGGCCTTTGCCGGAGTCGAGGATCAACTCGAGGGAGGCAATGACGTTGTGGTGGTGGCAAGGCCCGAGGCCCGCGAGTTGGCCGAGCGCGAGGGGCTCGAGGGGATCGATGGCGCGCTCGAGGAGTTGATTGGGCGAGCAGGTTTGCGCAAGGCTGGAGCAGTCGCTCGTGAGGATTGAGCGTGCGGCCCAGTCGGTCCTGCTGGCTCCGGTCTTTGTCTACCAACGCGTGATCTCGCCCGCGCTGCCAAGGCGTTGCAAGTACGAGCCGACCTGCTCTCGCTATGCGGTACAGGCGGTCCGGGAGTACGGCATACTGAGGGGCCTCGTGCTCGCGACGTGGCGCTTGCTCAGGTGCAATCCGTTGAGCGACGGTGGTTATGACCCCGTCTCGGCTCAGCGGTTGTTCAAGCTCGATCGCCGCGCCGAGTAGCCAGGAATCTCGACCATGTTCATCCTCGCCAACGTCATCCAGGAAGCGTTCTCGCCGCTGATCAGCGTCTTCCAGTCGATCCTGGTCTTCATCCACACAAACATCACCACTACGAGTTGGGGCTTGGCAATCGTGGGGCTGACGGTATTGATACGAGCTGTTCTGGTACCGCTGACGCTCAAGCAGTTCCGCTCGATGCAGGAACTGCAGCGTCTGGCTCCTCAGCTGAAGGAACTGCAGGAGAAGTACAAAGACGACAAGCAGCGCCAGCAGCAGGAGATCATGGGCTTCTACAAGGAGCACAAAGTCAATCCGTTTGCCTCCTGCCTCCCGCTGCTGCTCCAGCTCCCGGTGTTCATCTCGCTGTTCTACATGCTGCGAACAGACCTGAAGAAGAACATCTGCGGACAGGCGCTGGTCAGCCATTACAACTCGCTGCACCACACCGCCATCTCGGCGTTCTCCGGGCTGCCGACCAAATACGTCGAACAAACCGGCTGCCAGACCGTGGCTCCAGGCTCGGCAAAATTCCTTTTCATACCGGACATCACCTCCAAGGCGACCGGCGTGGCCTTGGTCGTGCTACTGGTGCTCTACGTCGGCTCTCAGCTTGTCTCGACGATGACGATGTCGGCGACGGCCGATCCGACCCAGCGGCGCCTGATGATGGCTTTGCCGCTGTTCTTCGTGATCATCCTCTACAAGTATCCCGCCGGGCTGCTGGTGTACTGGATAACGACCAACCTGTGGACTGTCGGTCAGGGCTACTTCGTCCGCCGCAGCTTTGGTCCGCCGCCGGTGTCGGTTGGCAAGGGAGTCAGCCCGCCGGGCACCGGCAAGGTCGTGTCGAATGGCAAGCCGGAGGACTCGCGCGGACCGAAGGGCGAGCCTGCGTTGGCTGGCGCAGGTGTCGGCAGCGCGCCGCCTCCGCCTCCACGTAAGAAGAAGAAGCGCTCGGGCAGGCGGCGATGAGCCAGACGGAGGAGTTTCAGGAGGAGGAGCAGGAGGACCCCGTTGTTGTTCTTCGAGAGTTGCTCGAGGAGGTCGTGGACAGTCTTGGCCTCGACGCTGATGTGCATGTCGAGCAAGCCGATGGGGTTTTGACGGGTAGTGTCGAGGGAGATGACCTGGGCCTGTTCATCGGGCGCCGCGGCCAGACGATCGACGCGGTCCAGCACTTGGCCCAACGGATCGTTTTCCATGGAGGCGCGCCAGAGGCGCGTGTGGTGATCGACGCCGATGGCTATCGCGAACGTCGCGAGGAGACCTTGCGCTCACTTGCGGCAGAGGCGGCGGAGGAGTCGCTGCGAAGTGGAGAAGCTGTCGAGTTGGACCCGATGCCGGCTTCTGAGCGACGGATCGTGCACGAGTACCTGCGCGAGCGCGGGGGCGTACAGACGCATAGCGAGGGCGATGAGCCTGAGCGGTATTTGGTTGTGGAGCCGGGCGAGGGGTGACGCATCAAAGGGCTGCGTGTGGTCGCGGCCTGCATCAGGGCTCCGATTTAGCGCGAGCTCCCGATGGTTTCACGTGAAACACTCGCGGTCGGGCTGGGGATCGATGGTTTCACGTGAAACGCTTCTGGTTCCTCGTCTCGTGAGGCCGTCATGAGTCCGCGTGTGCCCGACCAGGGCGACATGAAATCTTTGCTGGTGGGCCTTGCTGCCCGCTATGGCCTATCGAAGGTGCAAGTCGACCAACTCGGCTCGATCTTGGCGGCGTTGGCGGTCAACGAGCTTGCCCCTACGACTGTGCGCGAGCCTGCGCATGCGCTCGACGTGCATCTCGCAGACTCGCTCGTGGCGCTTGAGTTGGAGGCGGTACGCGAGGCGACCCAAATCGCCGATATCGGAGCAGGTGCAGGTTTTCCGGGGCTTCCGCTCGCGGTTGTTTTGCCCAGGGCTGAAGTACGGCTGGTTGAGAGCCAGGCGCGCAAGTGCGGGTTCATGGAAGATGTGATGGCAGACAGCGGGATGACAAACG
Source organism: Solirubrobacteraceae bacterium (assembly GCA_035485715.1). GTDB lineage: Bacteria > Actinomycetota > Thermoleophilia > Solirubrobacterales > Solirubrobacteraceae > Palsa-744. The sequence goes on from DATHNT010000027.1 coordinate 11,368, forward strand.
CCGAAGTGATCTGCGCTCGGGCTGAGCAGTGGCCAACGGGCATCGGAGCCAACGATCTGGTGGTGGCCCGGGCTGTGGGTCCGCAGCCGGTCGTGCTCGAGTATGCGGCGCCTATGCTGCGCTTGGGTGGGGCTTTGGTCGACTGGCGCGGCCGGCGCGATCCCGAGGAGGAGGGCCAAGCCACTACCGCTGCTGGGATGCTCGGCTTGCGATTGGAGTCGATCAGGCGTGTGGAGCCTTACGAGGGCGTCCGCGACCACCACCTGCACGTATACCTGAAGGTGGAGGAGACTCCGAAGCGGTTTCCGCGCAGGGCCGGCATGGCCCGCAAGAAGCCATTGGCGGCTTGAGATCCAGGGCCTCATGGGAGGCCAGCAGGGCACGCGAGCTTGATCGACGCTAGCGTGCGGGCCACTATGGGCAAGGTTTACGCGATCGCCAACCAGAAGGGTGGCGTGGGGAAGACGACGACAGCGGTCAATGTGGCCGCTTGTATCGCCGAGGCCGGCTACGAGACGCTTGTGATCGACGTGGACCCGCAGGCCAACGCAACTGTCGGACTTGGTCTGTCCCGCTCGCAGGTGCCTGGGCTGTACGAGGTTCTGGCCGGTGAGAGCGGTGCCGCGCAGGCGATCGTCGATAGCTCGGTGGAGAAACTGAAACTGCTTCCAGCAGGCCCGGGACTTGCCGGTGCGAACATCGAGTTGCCGCGGATGGACGGGTTCGAGCAGCGGGTGCGCGAGGCCATCGCCCCGATTCGAGACAGCTATGAGTACATCGTGCTGGACTGCCCTCCATCGCTTGGCCCACTCACCGTGAGTGCGTTGGTGGCCGCGGATCGTGTAATCGTGCCCGTTCAGACCGAGTATTTCGCGCTCGAGGGTCTTGCCGGACTGCTCGAGACGCTAGCGTTGGTGCAGCGGGAGCTCAACCCGAGGCTAACGGTCGCAGGCATGCTGTTGACGATGCACGACAACCGAACGCGGCTGGGGCGCGATGTCGAGCGCGAGGTACGCGAGCATTTCTCAGACCTTGTCTTCGAAACGGTGATCCCCCGCAATGTGCGCGTCGGCGAGGCCCCGAGCTATGGCTTGCCCGTCACACACCACGATCCCCATAGTGCGGGCGCCGCCGCCTATTTCGAGCTTGCAAAGGAGGTGGCTGCCCGTGGCTAAGCCAAAGCGTGGAATGGGTCGCGGGCTCGAGGCGATTCTGAGCGTCTCCAGTGAGGCACAGACAGCAGAGGAGTTGCGCGAGCTGCCGGTCGAGCTGATCGTGGCCAATCCCAACCAGCCGCGCAGGCACTTCGACGAGGAGGCGCTGAACGCGCTCGCCGGGTCGCTTGGCGAGCGCGGTGTGCTGCAGCCCGTGCTCGTGCGACCCAAGCCGGGAGGCACGTATGAGCTCGTCGCTGGCGAGCGACGCTGGCGGGCCGCCCAGATCGCTGGATTGACCGAGATCCCAGCGCTCGTGCGCCCGCGTGACGACGCCGCGACGTTGGAACTTGCCTTGATCGAGAACATGGCGCGGGAGGACCTCAATCCGATCGAGGAGGCTCGCGCCTGCGCGGCGCTGGTGGAGGAGCTCGGCTTGACGCGCGAGGAGGTGGGGCTCCGTGTTGGACGCAGTCGTGTGGCGGTGTCGAACCTGCTGCGTCTGTTGGATCTGCCGGATGAGACGATCGATTTGCTCGAGCGGGAGAAGCTCAGCGAGGGGCATGGCCGCGCGCTGTTGCTGGCTGAGGATCACACGGCGAGGCGTCGTCTCGCGCGCGATGCGGTCCGTGAGGGGTGGTCGGTGCGTACGGTCGAAGCGCGCGCGCGTGAGGCAAACCAGGCTGGTGGGGTCGCTACGGGCAAGCGCAGCACACGTGCTAACAAGGCCAACGTTCATCCCGATCAGCAGGAGGCCGCGGCCGCGATCGCCGCGACGCTCGAAGAGGCGCTGGGCGCCGAGGTCAAGGTACGCCCGGAGAAGGGTGGCTATCGGGCCGAGCTTTCGTTTGCTGGCCCTGAGGAGGCACTGGCGTTGGTCGAGGGGTTGGGAAGTGGCCGCCGAAGCCCAAAGGGATGACGCCGGAAGGGCGCCACAGACTTGGGTATAGCTATGCGACCCTCATGCTCGCGCGCGGTGTGGACGGACGCTAGAATCGGCGCTCGCGGGCGATTAGCTCAGTTGGTTAGAGCGCTTCTCTGATAAGGAAGAGGTCCCTGGTTCGAATCCAGGATCGCCCACTGCCGCCTACTGCGGTAGCTTCAGTACCATGACTACCGCGGAGATCGTGGACCGAGCGGGCCGTCTTCTGGCTGCGGCTGCGCCGTCGCACTCGAAGGTGATCCTCTTTGGGTCACACAGCCGTGGCGATGAGAAGGTTGATAGTGACTTTGACTTCTTGGTGATCGAGCCGTCGATCGTCAGCAAGGCTAAGGAGATGGTCCGGTTGCGGGGTGTGCTGGATCCTCTCCGTGTGGCGGCTGATGTGGTCGTTGTCTCCCAAGACTATGCGGAGGAGTGGGGCGATGTTCCCGGGACGATGCTCCACGATGCCCTGACGGAGGGACGTGTCCTCGCCGAAACATGACCTGCGCGATGTAGCCGATCGGTTTTGCTCGTAAGGCTCGCAGCGATGGGATCGCGCTTGAAAAGCTGTCCGACGACTCCGATGTGCCAGATGACATCATCGGCTTCCACACCCAGCAGGCTGTCGAGAAGCTGCTGAAGGCTGCCCTCGCTGGCGCCGGAGTAGCACCGCCCCGCATCCACGATCTCGGGGAGCTGATCGCGCTGCTCGAAGATGCGGACCTATCGCCACCGGCGTCAGCAAGTGAGGCACGCGCTCTCGTTCCCTGGGCAGTCGAATTCCGCTACGACGACATCCTCGACGAACGGCTTGACCGTGTAGCGGCACGCGCAACAGTCACCAAAATCCGCGCCTGGGTGGATGGCCTGCTCTCTTCCTCCAGTGACATCCCCACATCGAGCGGCTTCAGCCCTCCCGGGCAATAACCCGATCGACCTCCACCATCCCACCCGAGTGGTCGTCCGGATAGACGACGATCACGCTTGGCGATCCGCCGAACCAGGCGCTCATCTCGCCCTCGCCGACGTACTCGGCGGCGCGTTGGGAGCCGTCGCCTTGGATCACCCACACGGGCTGACCCTTGTGGAACAGGCTGTCGCCGATATCGGTCATTTCCGATAACGATACTCGTGCCTGCAAGCCGGCCTTGGCGGCTGTCCAGAGGTCGTCCGCCTATTTGGGACGAACGTCCAAAGCGCTGCGTGGGCAAAGTGTCGAATATGGCCACATGACCAGAGAGCAAGCGAGATCGGTAGAGGGCAAGATTCGACTGTGGATTCTTGAGCAGGAGAACGACCGGCGGATGGAGCGGCAGTTGGCCGGGAGCGATCACCGGGCACGGCGGTCGGTCCAGTCGAGTGTCGTCGGTCGCGACGGACGCTACGCCCGGTACTGATCTTTCACTGATTTCTATTACCCGCGACGGCTGGCGGCCATGTGCCAAGACCGACGCGGCCTGTCGGCGCCCGGAGCTCGACGAGCTGTGGGACCGAACGCTGCAGCCGCCGCGGGACTGGCCCCTACGCGAGCTTCCCAAGGACCAACGCGCCCGCAAGCAGCACCAGCCCGGTGGCACAGGCCATCAGCGCGCCCTCCATCGGTGCCGCGACCCGTGCGGCGTCCAGCTCGATCGTGCGTCCGTTGCTCAATCGCTGTTCCCCCTGCAGCGAAACGGTTCGCCGGCGCAGCTCGCGCACCGGTGTGCTCAAGCGTCGCTGGGCCATGCTCAGCATCAGGCATGCCGCGGCGACGAGCACACCGTCGACACGCACCTCGCCTGCCTGCACCCAGAAGGCCGTGAACGCGGGGAACGCCCCCCAGGCCAGCGCGAACCACAGGTCCGAGTGCATCCGCCCGCCAAGCAGCTCGAGGTTGTAGGCGAGAACCAGCAGCACACCGACGGCGACGAACGCCAGCAGCCAGTAGGAGATCGACACGGCGCCCACAACACCGATCGCGACCGACCCCGCCAAAGAGATGCCCATGAGCGCGATCAGTCTCCGATCGGAGATGTTCGTCTGCAGCGGGCGCCCGTGCAGCTCGTCCAGCGCGTGCGCGGCCACGCCGACGGCGAGTAGGAAAGCGAGCAGCGTCCACAGCAGGCGATCGCCGTCCAGGCGGGGCGCCACGGCTGCGCCGATCGCAACGTAGCTCAGGTGCCAAGCTGTGTACGGGGGGTGCAGCAGCGTCAGGAGATCGCGCCAGCCTCCCGGGCGCAGGGCGTAGAACGCCGGTCGGTCAAGCCGGCTCGGCGTCGCCACGGGCGTTTGCTCCTCCGGGGACTGCCGTCGGGTGAGGGCTCTCGTCGGTACTGCCGGCAGAGGCACTGCTACCTGCAGCCGAGCCTCCCTTGGCAGACTCGCGCTTTTGCTTCGTGCCCCACATCACCACCCCACCGCCGAGGCTCATGCGGCGAACGTGCACGTCCACGATCCCCGCCTGCTCCCACAGCTCCACCATGCGGGCGATCGGATAGGTCTCGTAGAAGGCCGGGATGCTCTCGGAGAGGAAGCGGCCCGTGTGCGCCCACTCGCGCGATACAGCTCTACCCAGCACAGGTAGTCCTACATGCGTATAGAAGCTCCACAGGCCTCGCCACAGCGTTTGCGGTGGCACGGCGAACTCGAGCGAGGCGATGCGCCCCCCGGGCCTGACCACGCGCCCAAGCTCGGCCATCGTGGCCGGCGGGTCCTCGACGTAGCGCAGCAGGTAGGTGAAGGTCAGGTGGTCGAACTGCTCGTCTGCGAACGGAAGCTGCTCTGCCTCGCCGCGCACCAGCGAGACTCGCTCGGCGAGCCTGCGGTTCGCATCCAGCCTTGCCTGTGCTCCGGCCAGCATCTGCGGGCTCTGGTCGAGTCCGACCACCTCACAGCCGTAGCGCCGTACGAGCTCCTGCGCCACGAGTCCGGTGCCGGTGGCCACGTCGAGCACGCGCTCGCCGCGCAGCGCCTGCACGGCGTCGACCATTGCCCGCCGCCAACGCGGATCCTGGCCGAAGCTCAGCACCGCCGCCACGCGGTCGTAATGGCGCGGCAGTGGCGCGAACAGCTCCAGCGTCTCGCGCTTGAGCGCGCCGGACGCAGGTGGGGGTTGCTCGATCTCGTTCATGGAGGGCACTCGCTATCGGCCATCTCATCAGAATGATGGCTCTCCGCGCTGGGCACAAGCTTCGCAAGGCGCCGATCAATGGCGAGAACGGCCATACGTTCGCATTAGGGGGATCAGGGTCATCCGTCGAGCCCTACTGCAAGCGGCGCTGCAATCCCGTCCTTGGGGGCTAAGGCAACCGGGCACCCGTGCCGATGATGGCTCCGTGGCAACTACCTCCCGTCCGCTCCCCTTGCGCGCTGTCGCGTCGATCGCTGTGCTTGCGCTCGCGGTCTCGATCACGCTTGTGCTGCTGTTCTCCGCTCCGCCGGCTGGAGCCTTTGTGACGACGGTCGAAGGGACGAACGTTGGCCTGCAGCCGCGCAGCACCACGGTGTTCGACGGAAAGCTGCGACTGGATCCGACGGTAGAACCGGAAGTGATGCCCTCGCCCGAAGAGTTTGCCAACGAAAGCGGCAACTCAATTGTCAGCGCTAGCAAGGTATACGCGATTTATTGGGATCCTACTGACCATTACGATGGCGATTGGCAGCATGTGATCGATGGCTTTTTGCAGAGTATGGGCGCCGCCAGTGGCACGCTCGGCAATGTGTTCGCCGTCGATGCCCAATACACCGACAAGGCCAACCAGCACGCACTGTTCAAGTCTACCTTCCAGGGTGCCTACACCGACACAGACGCATATCCGTCGTCGGGCTGTAAAGATCCCCAGCCGCTCGACCCTCGCGATCGGATCGGCCCCGAAGAAGGCAAGAATAAACGTGGCGAACGCCTATATGAACCTGTTTGTCTGACCGACCAGCAAATCCGCGACGAGCTCCAGACGTTTATAGCTCAGCATTCACTGCAGAAGGGCATGGAAACCATCTTCTATGTGTTGACTCCGCTGGCCGTTACGGTCTGTCTTGACGAAGGCGGTAAAAGTGGTCACTGCTCCGACTTCCAAGGCACGATTGCCGAAGCTGAAGCCGACGAACAAGCTAAGCGGGAAGTGGAACAGCTGGAGCGGGAAGCGGAACAGCGGGGGGAACAGCGGGAAAAGGAAATTATAGAAGAATCCTACGTAGAACCAGAAACGCTCAAGAGCTACAAAAACAGTTTTTGCAGTTATCACTCGGTTATGGATACAAGTAACTCAAGTGGGGGCGAAAACACGATCCTTTACGGCGTGATTCCTTGGACTGCGGGTGGACTTGGCGATAAGCACCTTTTTGAAGAAGACGAACTCAGTGCATACGACTGCCAGGATGGCGGCAACGATCCGAGTAGCAAGCCGGCCGGAAAACACGAGAAAAAGAAGGAAAAGACGGCCAAGGAAGAAGAAGAAAACAAAAAGAAGACTCGTGAACAGCAGCGCGAAATAGCGGAAGCGGAAAAGCTCGAAGGTCCGCACCCGCAGGAGCCCAATCAGGTGAAATGCCCGAGCCCTGACGGTGGCTGCGATACTGGTCTGGCTGATCTGATCGTCAACCAGATCGCGATTGAGCAGCAGAACATCGTCACTGATCCGCTGTTGAACGCTTGGCAGGATCCGAAAGGCAACGAGGCGACTGACGAGTGTCGTGACTGGTTCGCACCGGTCTTGGGCGGTAATTCAGGCGCACAAGAAGAGTCGGATGCTGGAACGCTCTTCGACCAGGCTCTGGTAGGTAGCGACTATTACCTCAATGACGCTTTCAACCTTGCAGCGCTGAAGCTGCCTTACCCCGGGGTGGCGTGCTTGGGGGGAGTTTCACTGCTACCTCAGTTCACCACGCCAAACCCGATAAACGTCAACGAAATAGTCGGCTTCGACGGGATGGAGTCAGATATTTCGCTCAACGCTGACACCGTCTTCTCTCCGACCGGCGAACCGCATACAGGCTACGCCACCTACACCTGGAACTTCGGCGACGGCTCAGCCCCTGTAGTCGGCTACGCGCCAGGTGCCCCGCTGGTGAACTCTCCAGGAGTCTCGCCGTGCGGCGCTGCACAATGGGAAGCGCCCTGTGCGGCCAGCGCCTATCACTCCTATAAGTACGGCGGCACCTATGAAGTGACACTTACTGTCACCGATGTGGGCGGTAACACCGCCAGTGTCAGGGAGCCGGTAACGGTCGTCGGCCCGCCTGAACCAAAACCTGAACCGACGCCAACACCGACGCCAACACCGGCGCCGGCACCTGCCCCGACACCTTCGACCACCACGCCGGGGGGCTCAGGTAGCTCCGGCTCCTCGGGCAGCTCCGGTGGAACCGGCACCACATCAACATCGACACCCCCGGTACTCGGCGCCTCGGTTACCTCCAAGTCGCTGAAAAAAGCGCTCAACAGCGGCCTCCCCGTGCGCTACACCACCAACGAGCAGGTTGCCGGAAACATCGAGGTTCTGCTTGAAAGCGGCACAGCCAAGCGTCTGGGCATCAAGGGCGCGACGGCTACGGGTCTGCCCGCCGGTACACCGAAGTCGATCGTCGTCGGCACGGCCGTGCTCGTGACGACAAAGGCCGGCCAGGGCACGATCCGCGTGAAGTTCACCTCGAGTGCTGCCGCCCGCCTGAAGCACGTTCACAAACTGAAGGTCACACTGCGCCTGTTCGCACGCAACGCGTCGCGTCAGAGTCCGCAGACGACGACGATGCTGAGCACCGTCGTGCTCAATCCCTGAGGGCGCTACAGCCCCGGGGGGTGACGCACGGCGTAACCTTCGAGCGGCGGCTGCGAAACAAGCCAGCGCGAAGCGTAAGGCCCGCTACGACCTGCCGTGTCGAACCAGACGCCGTCCACGTCCATGAACGTGTGGCCGGCGTTGGCGTAGATCGTGATCCAACGTCCCGGCCCAGGTTCGCCCCAGGTGGCGAGGTCGCCCGACACCAGCGGTGCGCTCAACAGTCCGCCGGCTGCAAGCGCATAGCTGACTGAGCCAGAGCAGTCATAGCCGTTGGCGACGAACGAGGCATGGCCACCCCCCCAGATGTAGGGGAAGTCGGCGATCGCGTTGCCCCCGGCGACCACGCGCTGCACCGCTTCAGGCACGTTCGTGGGGATTGGGATCGTGCCGTTTCCGCCGACCGAGAAACCCCCGGCGACGGGCGTGAGTACACGTCGCTGCGCCGCCTGTTCCTGGGCCTTGGCCTTTTCCTCTTCACCGAGCTCTTTGCGGATTTCGGAGTCTGAGGCTGCTCCGGGAGCGATTGCGGCTTCTGCGGCGACGCTTGGTGTGCTCGCGCGAGCGTGGTGCACAGAGGCAGGCAGCGGGAAGCTCTTGGATTCTTCGGGATCGCGCACCTCGGCGACGGCGACGCTCTTGGCCGAACCGGCACTTGCGCCTGCCGGAGAGCCACCGCCGGTGGCGCTCGGAATCGCACCTTTGAGGTGGGTGCTCGTACTGGAATGCGTTGCCTCCGTTGCCCCTGTCTCGGCACCGGTGTTGGCAGTCCCCGGCTTGGTTGCTCGGACGGTCTGTCCAGCGCGCTGGACGGAGGAATGGCGCCGTTCTACGCCGTTGCCTGCCCGCGCGACACTTGCCTTGGCGGTTCCAGCAGGCGCTGAGTGACCGCCGCCGCTGAGCAGCAAGGCGGCGATGACGGCGATCGCGACGACGGCGAAACCGCCCGCGAGCAAACGCCACGAAAGCGGCAGGCCCCCTCGCGAGCCAGGCTGGACTGTGGTGTCGGACCCCGTACTCACCCACCGACAGGCTAGCGCCGCGCGTGCGGGTCGTACGCCAATCCCAAACAGAGCCCCTCCGCGGCCACCTTCGGTACCCTGATCGGATGCCCGTACAGGAAACCGCCGTGGACGTTCGTCCAGGCGGCGCTGAGCATCGCGCCGAAGCGCGTGTGCACATGCGTCTACTGCACGGCATGCGCCGACCTGCCAACTGGCTGCAGCTGGTTCGTTTCGGGCTTGTCGGCGGCGTGGGCTTCGTGCTCAACCTTGTCGTCTACACGCTGTGCGTGCACGTTCTGCATGTCGCCTATCAGCCGGCATACGTGCTGGCTTGGCTGGTCGGCGTGACGAACAACTTCGTGCTCAACCGCCACTGGACGTTCGACGCCTCGGCAGGCAGGGCCCACTTCCAGGCCGTCCGCTTCTTTGTGGTGAGCTTGATCGCCGCCCTCTTCGGGTTCCTCGTCCTCACGCTGCTCGTCGAGGTCGGTGGACTCGCCAAGGTGCCGGCCGAGGCGATCGCCGTGGCGGCCTCGATGCCGCTCAACTTCCTCGGCAACAAGCTCTGGAGCTTCCGGATGCGCCACTGACGCAACTTCGTGCTCTGTCCGATGGGTCGGAGCGCGAGATTGGGTACCTATACTCTGGATTTCCCCCGCTGGAGGAACGTCGTGCAGGAGATGGTCATCTATGGCGTGAGCTTCGACATGGTCGGCAAGCAGCCGATTGTGTTGCTGAAGACAGTGGACGGCAACAGGTTCCTGCCGATCTGGATCGGGCACCCCGAGGCCGCCTCGATCCTGATGAAGCTGCAAGGCGCCAGCACGCCGCGCCCGATGACCCACGACCTGCTGTGCGAGATGCTCGGCGAGCTGGACGTAAAGTGCACCCAGGTGGCGGTCACCGAGTTGCGCGAGAACACGTTCTTCGCCTCGATCACGCTGAACGTCGGCGGGCGCGAGCTCGAGATCGACTCGCGCCCGAGCGATGCGATCGCGATCGCCGTCCGCGCAGGCGCTCCGATCTTTGCGGCCGAGGAGGTGATCGCCGAGTCGGCGATCGAGTTCGAGCACAACATCGAGGAGTCCGAGGACGTCGTCGAGCGCTTCAAGGAGTTCCTCGACGAGGTGACGCCAGAGGACTTCGCCGCCGGCGACTCTTAGCGGCTGCGGCGCTCCGCGTCGCGCTGCTCGCGTCGCGGTAGCTCGACGACCTCGGCCATCCCAGCGTCGGAGCGCTGGACCGCTGGCTTAGCCGCCGCCGGCTCGGCACCGGTGAGCGTGCCGAACAGGCCCACCTGCTCACGCAGAACCTTGCCGATGCGCCTGATCCCCTCGCGGATGTCCTCCTCGGGCACGCCCGCGAAGTTGAGCCGCATCGAGGAGGCTCCGCGCCCGTCGAGGTAAGCGGCGCGGCCCGGGACGAAGGCGACGGCCTCGCTCTCCAGTGCCCGCGCGAGCAGGTCGGTCGTGTCGATGTACTCCGGCAGCGTCGCCCAGATGAACAGCCCGCCCTGCGGCTTGGTCCAGCTGGCGGCCGGGCCGAAGTGCTCGGCCAGCGCATCGAGCATCGCGTCACGGCGCGTGCGGTACAGGTCCTTCAGCGAATCCAGGTGGGCCAGCCACAGCGGCTCGTCGTCGTTGCGAGCGGCGCTGAGCGTCCCTCCACTTGGCCCGCGCCGCACGCCACCGCGCGTGCTCTCTTCGAAGTAGGCCGCCACGAACAGCTGCGTGACCGGCGAGGAGCACAGATCGGCGCCCTGCTTGCACAGGTTCAGCTTTTCGAGCACCGGTCCAGGCGCAACGGCCCAACCCAGGCGAACGCCCGGCGAGAGGATCTTCGAGAAGGTTCCCAGGTAGACGACGAAGTCGGAGGCGCCGCCGCGTTTGGCCGCTGCCGCATCGAGCGAGTGCAGCGTTGGCAGCGGCTCGCCCTCGTAGCGCAGCAGGCCGTAAGGGTTGTCCTCCAGCACCAGGATCTCGCGCTCGCGCGCCACCTCCACCAAGCGTCGCCGCCGCGCCAGCGACATCGTCACGCCGCCCGGGTTTTGGAAGTTGGGGATCGTGTAGATGAACTTCGGGCTGCGCCCTTCCTGCGTAAGCCGATCGAGCGTGGCCTCGAGCTCGTCGATCGGCATGCCGTCGGCGTCCATCTCGATCTGCACGACGTTTGCCTGGTAGGCGTCGAACGTCGGGACCGCGCCCGGGTATGTGGGCGCCTCCGCCACGATCGTGTCGCCCGGGTCGATGAAGGCCTTGCACATCAGGTCGATCACCTGCTGTCCGCCGGTCGTGACCAGTACCTCGTCGGGGTCCACAGAGGTGTCTTCCTCGGCCATCACCTGCACGATGCACTGCACCGTGCACGCCATCCCCTCTGTCGGCCCGTACTGCAGCGCACGCGCGGTCGACTCGGCGGCGACCTTCGACATCAGCTTCGCGTACAGCTCCGGGGGAAAGGTCTTCGTCTCGGGCAGGCCGCCCGCGAGCGAGATCACCTCCGGGCGTTCGGTCAGCGACATCATGTCGCGCATCGCCGAGGAGCGCATGCCGTGCGTGCGCTCGGCGAACAGGCTTTCGTAGCGCGCCAGTTCGTGCGCCGTCGGCCGGGTCCGCCCGCCCGCCTTCGCTTGCCCGGTGGGTGTGTGCCCTTTGGTCGTGGCCTTCGGGGTGTTCCCCGGCTTGGGGGGCTCCCCGCCGCCGGAGGCGTCGTCTATCGTCATGACCCGTCTCAAGGTAGCGCACCATCCAAACGACTTCATCTCCTGCAACGATCACGGCTGCCCCATGAACGGACTCGTCTTCTACATCGGCCTCGGCCTCGGCCTCGCCGCCGCCTGCGGCCTGCGGCCGTTTCTACCCTTGCTGCTTGCCGGTGGGCTTGCCAGCTCGGGCGCGCTGGGCGTCAGCTTCAGCACCGGCGCCTTCAGCTTCCTGGAAGCAGACTGGTGGCTGCTCGTGGTCGCCGTCGTGTTTGCGCTCGCCTATGCACTGCAGATGCTGCTCGGCCTTGCGCCGACGATCGACCCGAGCGACCGCAGCTCGCGGCCCGACCCGCTTGCGGCATCGCTGGCGGGCCTGAGTGTCGGCGCCGGGGCGCTGCTGTTCGCCGGCACACTCGCCGCGCATGGCGACGCCTCCTGGCCTGGGCTCCTCGGCGGTTTCCTCGCCGCCGGCTTGGCGCAGCGGGCCTCGGGGCCGGTGATCGCGCGGGCACGCAAGCGTCTGCCCGACCGCGGCGCTCGCGAAGCCTTGACGCTGTATCTCGACTCCGCCTCGCTGCTCCTGGCCGTACTCGTGGCGCTGCTGCACCCGCTCGGGTATGTGGCGATCGCGCTGCTGGCATGGTTCGTCTGGCGGCTGCGCTCACGCTCGGACGAGAAGTACGCGGGCCTGCGGATCCTGCGCAGGTAGTGGCGCCGATCGGAAGCGCGCGGTGGGATAGCGCGCGCGGTCTCCCTTGGTGGGGCGTTGCGCCGGCTGCTCCACGAGGTCGCCGGTGACGCGCGCGCGCACGGAGGCGCCCTCAAAGCTCGTTCTCTGCGTCATCGACGCGATGGCGCCCGCGATGCTCGAGCGTGCGGTGGCTGCCGGCGAGGCGCCAACGCTCGCCGCGCTTATGGAGCGCGGCCTCTATGTTCCTGACTGCGTCGCGGCCTTTCCCTCGGTAACGCCAGTTTGCGCGGCTTCGATCGTTACGGGCACCTGGCAGGACCGCCACGACATCCCCGGCATGTGCTGGTATGACCGCGCCGAGCAACGCTACGTCGAGTACGGCTCCAGCTTCCGCGCATCCCAGCGTGTCGGCCTCACGCGCCAGTTGACCGACACCGTCTACAACATGAACGGCTCGCACCTGTCGCGGGAGACGCCGACCGTGTTCGAGTCGCTCGACGACGAGGACGTTCGCACCGCCGGTACCACCTACCTGATGTACCGCGGCCGCCATCTCCACAAGCCCCAGCGCGACAGCCCGCTGACGCGCATCGCCTCCACATTGATGCGCCATTCGGTCATGGGCCCGCGCGAGCTGTTCTACGCGGACATCTTCGCCAGCCGCCGTACCGGCTGCCGCTCGTCACTCGGCATGCCTGGCGTGCGCGACCGCCATTCAGGCTGCGTCGGCTCGTACATGGTCGAGCACGACCTGTTCGACTTCCTGTTGCTGTCCTTGCCTGACAACGATTGGCACTCCCACCGTGCAGGGCCTGAGGGTCAGGTGCGCTCGATCGCGCTGGCCGACGTTCAGCTCGCGCGCGTGATGGAGGCCGCTGGCGGCGTCGAGCCTTTCCTGGCCGAGCATGCCGTGATCGTGATGGCCGACCACTCACAGGCGCCGGTCACGGCTGCGATCCCGCTGAGCGAGGAGCTGGCGCAGCTCGACGTGATCTCGCCGGGTTCGCGCACGCGCCGGCCCGGAATCGCCGTCTGCCCCTCCCAGCGCGCGGCGATGGTCTACGTGCTCGACAGCGAGCGCCCGGAGCGGGTGCGCTCGGATGTCGTGCGCGCCGCGCTCGGGATCGATGGCGTGGAGCTTGCGATGTGGCTGGAGCGCGACGCCCACGGCGCGCCGATGGAGGCCGTGATCGCAGCACCCGGAATCGGAGAGTTGCGCTTCTGTCCAGGGGGCGATGATTTGGATTTGGATGGGCGTGCCTGGTCGCTCGAAGGCAGCCTCGCGGTACTCGACGCCAAGCGTCGTGACGGACGGTTGATCTGCCCTGACCATCCGGACGCTTTCGATCGAGTCTGGTCGGCCCTGACCTGCCCCACCTCGGGTGACGTGCTGCTCTCGGCGGCGCCCGGCTGCGAGTTCTCAGACCTCGGTGGCCAAGCCCATGTGGGCGGCGGTTCGCACGGCTCATTGCGCGGCGAAGATTCGCTTGGGGCCCTGATCCTGTGCGGCGTCGATGTTCCCCAGGCGCCGCGGCAGTGGAGCATTCGCGACCTCGCTCCGCTGGTGCTGGAGCATTTCGCGTAGGCCGGCGCAGGTCCAGACGGGACGCCGGTACCCTCGCACGATGGTCTTTAGGACCCGCGAAAGAATAGACCCGCCATTTATTCTTTCGCGGGCCCTCGCCCGCACGCTGGCTATCGGTATCGCGGTATGGGCGCTGAGTTCGGCTCCGGCACTCGCGGCGCAGCCGCGCAGCGAGAGCTTGACCGGACCCTCCTCGCGGCTGGGGGTCCCGGCTCTCTCCTCGGGCGGGCACGCCCAAAAATCCTCCCCCCAAACAGAAGCCACGCTCAGCGTGCCTGCCAAGAACACGGCATTGGCCAAATCGAGTACGACGACCACCATCGCCGAACCGGAAGCCCCCGTACCTGTGGCCGACTCGGACACGCCCCCACCCGGACGCCATAGCTCGCCCGACCGGATGTTGCAGATCGCCGACCGCCTGCCGCAGATGCGCGCTGTGCGGGCCGAATACCCAGGTTCCTTCGGCGATGTCTACCTGAAGGGGCCCAGTCGCTGGCAGGTCAGCTACTTCTCCAAGCAGGGCAAGGAGATCGGCTTGGTGATTCTTGCCGACTACAGCGGTCACGTGCTCGAACAGTGGACCGGCTTTCAGATCGCCTGGACGATGGCGCGCGGCTATCCGGGCGCTTTTGGCAGGCACGTGAACGCGCTCTACATCTGGATTCCGATGTGTCTTTTGTTCTTCGTGCCGTTCTTCGACTGGCGCAAACCCCTGCGCTTGCTGCACCTCGACCTGCTCGTGCTGCTGTCCTTCTCGGTCTCGCTGGCGTTCTTCGACCACGCGCACATCTACGCCTCCACGCCGCTCGTCTATCCACCGCTGATCTACCTGCTCGTGCGCATGCTGCTGCTGGCGCGGGTCGGGCGTCGCAGGCAGTCGGGACGCGAAGCCCCCAGAGCGCCACGCCTGCTGATCCCGCCCGCCTGGCTCGCGCTCGGCGTGGTGTTCCTGCTCGGCTTTCGCATCGCGCTGAACGTCACCGACTCCAATGTGATCGATGTCGGCTATGCCGGAGTGATCGGTGCCGAGCGGATCGCCCACGACGAGCCGCTGTACGGCGGCTACCCCTCCGACAACGAACACGGCGACACCTATGGGCCGGCCAACTACGAGGCCTACGTGCCCTTCCAGCAGATCTTCGGCTGGAGCGGCACCTGGGACGACCTGCCTGCCGCGCACGCAGCCGCGATCTTGTTTGACCTGCTGGCGGTCGGCCTGCTGTTCCTGCTCGGTCGGCGCGTCCGCGGCCCGGGCCTTGGGATCCTGCTCTCCTACGCTTGGGTCTCCTACCCCTTCACGCTCTATGCGCTGGAGAGCAATTCAAATGACTCTTTGGTGGCGGTGCTGATTCTGGCGGCGCTGCTGGCTTGTCCAAAGCGATGGGGCCAAGCCGCGACGTCTTCAGCTCGCGGCATGTTCGCTGCTCTGGCGGGCCTCACCAAGTTTGCGCCGCTCGCGTTGGCGCCACTGTTGTGGACCCATGGGCTGGGCGATCTCTCGGCGCGGCGGCGGGCAGGCGCGCTGGCCTTGTTCGCGTTCGCATTCGTGCTGACGGTTGCCGTCGTCTCGATCCCGGCTTTCACGCACGACTCGCTGCACACGATCTACGAGCGCACCTTCGCCTACCAATCAGACCGCGAATCGCCCTTCTCGATCTGGGGCCTGTACGGAAGTTCGCCCACCGGTGGTCGCTATCTGCGCTGGTTGAGCAGTGCCCGAGCCGCCGTGGTCGGCGCCGGGATCGCGCTGGCGCTGGCGCTCGCGGTGCTGCCACGCCGCGAAGACCTGGTCGGTCTGGCCGCCGCCGCCGCGGCGATCCTGATCGCCGTGCAGCTCGGCATCGACCATTGGTTCTACCTGTACATCCCGTGGTTCTTCGGCCTGGTGATGCTGGCGCTATTGGGCCAGATCAACTGGGACGCTTCGCCGCGGTCCCTTGGACGGGGACGGGCGGACGCGGCATCAGAATCTGCTCGATCGAGTCCGCTCGCAGTGCCCGCGAGCAGCGTATGAGGACACCCATCAGCCAGGGGTCCTCCTTGGAGGTCTCAAAGCGCACCGGCATCTGCGTCACAAGCGACTCGACCGCCTGCTCGCGCTTGACCCCGATCACGCCGCCGCGCGGACCGGTCATGCCCACGTCTGTGATGTAGGCGGTGCCTTTCGGCAGCACGCGCCCATCGGCGGTAGGTACGTGCGTATGGGTGCCGACCACAGCGGTCACGCGTCCATCCAGCAGCCAGCCAAGTGCCACCTTCTCGCTCGTCGCCTCGGCGTGCATGTCCACGAGGATGTGATCGACGCTGCCAAGCTCGCGCAGGGCAGGCTCGATCTCGGTGAAGGCCGAGCGTCCCGCCTTCAGGAAGAGGTTGCCGCTGAGGTTGACGACGCCCAGGCGCAGCCCGTCCTTCTCCACCACGCAAACGCCGCGCCCGGGCTGTCCACGCAGGTAGTTGAACGGCCGCACGATTCGCTCCTTGGTGTCGAGATAGGAGTAGATCTCACGCCGGTGGTAGGCGTGATTGCCAAGCGTGATCGCGTCGATGCCGTTGCGGAACAGCTCCTCGGCCACCTTGGGCGTGATGCCAAGCCCGCCGGCGACGTTCTCGCCGTTGACCACGACGAAGGTCGGCGCATAACGCTCGCGCAGGATCGGCAGGCACTCGAGCAGCGTGTGGCGCCCGATGCTGCCGACGAGATCGCCGACGAACAGGATGCTGACGCTGCCGGGCTGGGCGGACTCCGCCCCAGTCTTTGGCGGGGTGCTCGTGGCGGTGTCCTTCGCCCCCTGCGTCGCCTCCGGCTCAGCCATACTCTGCCCATTGTTCGAGCTTGGATGACAGGGGAGTCGTGAGCGAGGCCCAGCCGCCTACAAAGGCCGAGCGCGAGCTCGTCGAAGACGGCGAGCAGACGCCTGCCGTAGAGCCGTCTGCCGCCGAGGCCCAGCGCGTGCTCGTGCCGCGCTGGGTGCAGCTCGTGATGCTGCCGATCTCGCTGCTGGCGCTGTGGGCGCTCGCACGGGCGGCGGGCAAGGTGCTGCTCGTGTTCGTCATCGCCGGGTTGATTGCGCTCATCCTGAATCCACTTGTCGCTTTCTTGCAGCAGCGCACCCGCAGCCCGCGTGGACTGGCGGTGCTGGCCGTATACCTAGCATTCTTCCTGACGCTCGCCGGTGTCGGCTTCCTGCTTGCCAACCCGATCTCCCATCAGGTTCGCACCTTCACGAACAACCTCCCGCATATTGTCAATGAAGCCAACCAGCAGATCGAAAGCCTGCAGCGCACTCTGAACAAAGACGGAGTCCACGCCAAACTCGTAGGCCAAGGTAAGACGGCTCTGCAGACGTTGCAGGATCAGCTCTCCAAGAGCGCCGGCCAACTCGCGACGTTCGGCACCGGCCTGCTCACCGAAGTCGCCAAAGCGCTTGTCGATCTTGTGCTCGTGTTCGTGCTGTCGGTCTACATGCTCGTCTACGGCCAGTCGATCGGCCGTGTCGTGCGCAAGGCGATGCCCCCAGGCGACGGCTCGACCGCGGACGACTTTCCCAATCTCGCCCAGCATGCCGTATCGCGCTATGTCGGCGGCCAGCTGCTGTTCAGCATCATCATGGGCACCTCCACGGGTGTGGCGCTGTACCTGTTCGGCGTGCTCGGAATCTTTCCCGACGGCCGCAGCTATGCGCTCGCGTTCGCGGTCTTTTACGGGGTTATGGAGCTCGTCCCCTACATCGGCCCGATCCTCGGTGCGATTCCGCCGATCGTCTTGGCGCTGTTCACAGACCCGATCAGCGCGCTTTGGGTGGGCCTTTTGTTCGTCGGTCTACAGCAGCTGGAGGGTCACGTCGTGGCGCCGCAGATCTTCAGCCATACGCTGCGCATCAACCCACTGCTCGTGATCTTCGCGCTGTTGCTCGGCTTGCAGCTGTACGGGATCATCGGCGCGCTCGTGGCCTTGCCGATCCTCTCGGTATTGCGCGAGACAGCGCTCTACCTGTACCGCCATCTGGCGTTCGAACCGTGGGAGCGCACTCCCGATAAGTTGCTGTGAGCGAGGTTCTGCGCGTCGAGGGTCTCGGCAAGCATTACGGCTCGCGCGAGGCTCTGCGCGATGTCGGCTTCGCGGCCCATTCCGGTGAGATGTTGGCCGTCGTCGGGCCGAACGGGGCTGGCAAGACGACCTTGCTTTCGATCCTTGCCGGCGTGCAAGCGCCGAGCGCGGGAACGGTCAGCCACGCGGCCGGCGAGATCGGTTGGGTGCCGCAACAGCCCGCCGTATACTCGAAGCTGTCGGTCGTCGAGAATCTGCGCTTGTTCGCACGCTTGGAGAAAGTGGGTGATACCGAGGCGGCGGTCGCACGCATGCTCGAGCAGACGGGACTGATCGAGCGCGCAGACGAGCGCATCGACCGGCTCTCCGGCGGCAACCAGCAGCGCGTCAACGTGGCCCTTGGCCTGCTCGCCGATCCCCCGGTGATCCTGCTGGACGAGCCCTCCACGGCGCTCGACCCCGGACAGCGCGAGCGCCTGTGGCTGCTCGTCAGCGAACTGGCAGCGGGTGGCACCGGCATCGTGTTCTCGACGCACATCGTCGCCGAGGCCGAGCGCTACGCGGCGCGTGTGCTAGTGCTCGATCAGGGTCGTCTGCTTTTCGATGGTACGCCCCAGGAGCTGGCTGGCGAGGGCGGTGGCGGGGACTTCGAGCGGGCCTTCGTCTCGTTCCTGAGCAAACGGGGCGAGCGGTGATGTGTGTCTTTTTTGGGGATGCCCGTGTGTGTGCGCGCGGCGTTGTTGAGAAAAGAGCCCTCCTTATAAGTAGGAGAACAGCGCAATGAGGTGGCTGCTGGGCAAGGACCTGCTGATCCTGCGCCGCTCCCGCCTGCTGGTGGCGCTGCTGATCTTCTATCCGGTGGCGATCGCGCTTTTGATCGGCTTCGCGATCTCGGCAAGTCCCGCCAAGCCGCGTGTGGCGATCGTCGACGAAACCCCGCCCGGCGAGACGATCACGCTCGGTGGCGCTCGCGTCGGTCTGGACGAATACACAAAGCAGCTCTTCAGCCAGGTCGACGTCGTGCACGTCCCGACACGCGCGGCCGCCGAGAGCAAGGTCGCGTCCGGCGACGTGCTGGCGGCGATCGTGATCCCGTCGGACATCGTCGCCAAGATCTCTTCTGGGGTCAGTCAGGCCCAGATCGAAGTGATCTACAACGGCAATGCCGTCGAGCAGTCATTCGTTCGCTCCACGATCGACGCCACCCTGGCGCAGGCAAACCTGGCGCTCTCAGAACAGATCAAGAGCGTCGCCGTGCACGACCTCAACCTGCTGCTTTCCGGCGGGCATATCGGTCCGCTGGGCGGTCAGGAACTCATCGGTCTGCGCCAGCTGCCGGCAACGCTTCACGGAATCGCAAGTCGTCAGCCGCCCGGCAGGGACCGCGACACTTTGACGCGTATCGCCGGCTTTGCGAACCTCGCCGCCAACAATCTCGGCATCGCCGCCGACGTGCTCACGACCGTCAGTCAGCCGATCGCGGTGCACAGCAAGCTGCTGCAGGGCAAACGAACGCCGCTGGACACCTACGCCGTGGTGGTGGCTGTGAGCATCTCGCTGATGTTCCTGTGCGTACTGCTGGCCGCGGGTGGGGTGGCTCTCGAGCGCGAAGAGCACACGATCGCCCGGCTCGTTCGTGGTTTGGTCTCGCGCGAGGGGCTGCTGGCCGAGAAGGCGATGCTTGCGGCGGTCTGTGCCTTCGTGGTGGCCCTGGCGATGCTGCTCGGAGTCAGCGCCTTCGTCTCGCTCGACGTATCTCGCATCGGCCTGTGGGTGCTGGCGCTTGCATTCGGCGCGCTCGGCTTCGGCGCCCTGGGCGTGGCGATCGGAGCCTTGGCACGCGAGGTGCGCGCTGCCTCGCTGCTGGCCTTCCTGCTCTCGCTGCCGTTGGTGTTCCTCGCGCTCGTGCCAAGCGGATCTGTCGCCACCGGCCTCTACGACGTGATTCGAGTTGTCTCGTTCGTGTTCCCTTACAAGGCGGCGTTGCAGGCGCTGGACGCAGCGGTCAATGGAGCCGCGCCGTCACTCGGCGCCTGCATCGCCCACCTGCTCGCCGTCACGCTCCTGTTCGGCGTGCTGGCCCGTCTGGGCCTGCGCCGGGCCGAATAGCGTGCGCTGGGTCGACCATCGTGCGCCGCGCCGGAGCGCGCGTCGGACCGAATAGCGCCCACACGCTGTAGCGGTAGCCCGAATTGACCGTTGTCGGCGAGTATCCTCGAACACGATGGCCTTTCCAACAACGCGCATGCGCAGGCTGCGCGCCTCGCCGGCTCTACGAGGGCTGGTGCGCGAGACGGAATTGCGCGCCGACCGTCTGGTGCTGCCGCTGTTCGTGTCTGAGACCGCCACGAGGCGCGAGCCGATCGACGCTATGCCGGGCGTCGAGCGTCTGCCGCTCGGCGATGTCGTCATGGAGGCACGAGAGGCAGCCTCGCTTGGGTTGGGGGCGGTACTCCTGTTTGGCATTCCCGCCGAGAAGGACCCCGAAGGCTCGGCCGCCTGGGACGACGAGGGAGTGGTGCAGCGTGCGGTCGCCGCGATCAAGCGCGAGCTGCCGCGTTTGCTCGTGATCACAGACGTGTGCCTGTGCGAGTACACCACGCACGGCCACTGCGGGGTTTTGGGCGAGCAGGGTGAGGTCGAGAACGACGCGACGGTGGAGCGGATCGCGCGAACCGCAGTAAGTCATGCTTCCGCCGGTGCTGACATCGTGGCCCCGTCGGACATGATGGACGGCCGCGTTGGAGCGATTCGCGCAGAGCTCGATTCCGAGGGCTTTGACGAGACGCCGATCCTTGCCTATTCGGCCAAGTTCGCCTCCGCCTTCTACGGTCCGTTCCGGGAGGCTGCGGGCTCCTCCCCCGCCTTCGGCGATCGCCGCGGCTACCAGCTCGACCCGGCCAACGGGCGCGAAGCGGTGCGCGAGGCAGTTTTGGACGCCGAAGAGGGCGCCGACATGTTGATGGTCAAGCCGGCTTTGGCCTACGGCGACCTGATCCGGGCTGTCAAGGAGGCGACTGCCCTGCCGGTCGCGGCGTACAACGTGAGTGGCGAGTATGCGATGGTCAAGGCGGCGGCTGCGGCGGGATACATCGACGAGCGTGCCACCGTCTGTGAGATCCTGACCTCGCTGCACCGCGCAGGTGCTGACATAGTGGTCTCCTACCACGCCAAGGATGCGGCGGTTTGGCTGTCCGATCCGCAGTTGGGCATTACATGATGCGGGGGACTGTGCGATGCGCGATAGTTGTCTTCTACGGCAAACACGTATACAACCTAAAAGTTGTATTCCGGTTTCTCTCCACACCTAGCAGCCCGACACCATCCAGCGGACAAGCAGCCTGATGCCACTCCAAGACACAGCCACAACAAACGACAGCGAGAGCCCTGTGCCAGTAGACGGCATCGCCGACACCGCCCCGGGGCGGGCGGGACTGAAGACCAGGAGCCGCAAGTACGGTGCGGCGATTCCGCTGGACGAGCTGGACAAGCGCCTGCTCAACCTGATGCAGGGCAGCTTTCCGATCGAGCCGCGCCCCTACCTGCGTGTGGCCGAGCTTGCGGGTGTGCAAGAGGCCGAGGTGATGGAGCGTGTGCAGCACCTGCTCGACGAACGCATCATCCGCCAGGTGACGCCGATCTTCGACACGCGTGCGCTCGGCTACTCCTCGATGCTGGTCGCAGCAAAGGTCGATACGGAGAACCCGCAGCGCGCCGCACAGGTCATCAATGCCCACCCGGGCGTATCCCACAACTACCTGCGCAACCACGAATTCAACCTGTGGTTCACGATCGCGACCGAGCCGGACTCGCCGCTGGGTCTCGAGGGAACTCTGCAAGCGCTGGCTGCCGAGGCCGGCGCCGAGTCCGTTCGCCAGCTGCCCACGCTCAAGCTGTTCAAGATCAGGATGGATCTGGAGATGGAGGGTGGCACCGAGGCGCTTGCCAAGCCCGCCGTTGCCACCGAGCCGATCGAGCTCGAGCGCCAGCCCTACGACGAGACGGACGTCGAGGTCATCAAGGCGCTGCAGGGCAACATGCCTGTGATCCCGGAACCTTACGCGCCGGCGGCTGCACAGCTGGGGCGGGACCAAAGGGCCTTCCTTGATCACCTGGCAGGCATGCAAGAGCGTGGGTTGTTGCGCCGTGTCGCGGCGATCCTCTACCACCGTCGCGCCGGCTTCTCCGCAAACGGGATGGGCGTCTGGAAGGTGCCCGACGAGCACATCCACGACGTGGGCCGCCAGATGGCGGCGGTGCGCGGCATCTCCCACTGCTACCAGCGGCCCACCTACGCCGACTGGCCCTACTCGGTCTTCACCATGGCCCACGGCCGCTCGAAGGAGGAGTGCGACGCCGTGCTCGACGCGATCGCGGAGATGACCGGCATCGTAGAGCGAGCCACGCTCTACTCCTCGACCGAGTACAAGAAGATCCGCCTGCTCTACTTCACCGACGAGTTCAAGGCCTGGGAACGCGAGCACGCCGGCGTCTAGGTGCCGCCGTCGACAGGTGACGTCGAACAGGTGACCGCCGTCCCGATCCAGTGTGCGCTTCACTGACTCCATGCCGGCCTCTCTGACAGACACCCGCTCGGGCGAGCTCTACCGCCGCGCGCTGCAGTTGCTTCCAGGAGGAGTGAACTCTCCTGTGCGAGCGATGCAGGCGATCGGGCGCGACCCGATCTTCATCGAGCGCGCCGCGGGCGCCGAGCTCTTCGACGTGGACGGCAACCGCTACGTCGACTACGTCTGCTCGTGGGGGCCGATGATCCACGGCCACGCCCATCCGGCGGTACTGGATGCCGTGAAGGAGGCCGCAGGGCGCGGCACGAGCTTCGGGGCACCAACCGCCGGCGAGGTCGATCTGGCTGAGGAGATCGCTCGCCGGATGGAGTCCGTGGACATGCTGCGCATGACCTCCTCCGGCACGGAGGCCACGATGACGGCTCTACGACTCGCACGCGCGGCCACCGGGCGCGAGCGGATCGTCAAGTTCGCCGGTGCCTATCACGGCCACGTGGACGGCCTGCTGGCCCAAGCGGGCTCGGGCCTGGCCACGCAGGCGTTGCCATCCAGCCCCGGCGTGCCGGCTGAGGTGGCGGCAGCCACGACGGTCGTGCCGTGGAACGATCCCGAGGCGCTGATTGCCGCTACCACTGGCGGTGGGCCGATAGCGGCAATCATCGCCGAGCCGCTGCCGGCGAACATGGGTCTTGTGCCCGCGCACGAAGGCTTCCTGGATTTGCTGCGCGAGCGCGCCGATGCCTGTGGCGCCCTGCTGATCCTCGACGAGGTGATCAGCGGCTTCCGCGTAGCGCGCGGTGGAGCGCAGGAGTTGAGCGGCGTGCAAGCCGACCTGACGATCATGGGCAAGATCATCGGCGGCGGCCTGCCCGCCGGCGCCGTGGGCGGCCGCGCCGAGCTGATGCGCATGCTCGCCCCGGCGGGCGAGGTCTACCAGGCTGGCACGCTCTCAGGCAACCCGCTTGCCATCGCGGCCGGTTTGGCCACGCTGGAGTTGCTCGACGACGCTGCATACCTGCGCTTGGCGTCGATCACTGAGCAGCTGGCCGAGGGCCTGCGGGTGGCGGCAAGCGCGGCGGCGGTCGGGCCTAGGCCGGAATCGGGAGCCGCAGGGCTCGGAGCTGGGCCAGGTGGCTCGGCGTCCGCGGGGTATCCGGTGCAGGTCGTCAGCGCGCCCGGCCTGCTGACGGTGTTCTTCAGCGACACCCCCGTCAACGACATGGCGGCAGCCGAAGCCTGCGACCGCGAGGCCTACGCTCGCTGGTGTCGCGCGCTGCTCTCGCGGGGTGTATACGCCCCAGCGTCGCAATTCGAGGCATGGTTCCCGTCGCTCGCCCACACGCCAGAGCAACTGGAGCTCACCCTTGCCGCGGCCACAGCCGCATTTGCGGAGATCGCATGAGCATCGCTCGGACAACAGGGCTCGCCCGATGAGCTTCGATCCCACTCGCGGTGCTGTCGAGAGCGGTATCGCGGAGGAAATCGAGCCACCGCTCGAGCGCCTGCGCAGCCTGCTGCTCGAAGAGGGCGGCTTGATGAGCAGCCTCGTCCTCGCTGAGGATCTCGCGGGTCCGCCTGCGCACGGGCCGGCCCAGGTGGTGGCCGCCGGGCCCCGGGCAGAGGGCTCCAGCGCGGAGTATGAGTTGCTTGTGGAGACGATCTACGAGGGCTATTTGCTGCATTACCACGCCCCACGTGTCACGCGCGTACACGAAGCCGACCTCGGCCTGCTCGCAGGCGATCGGCTCTATGCCCTGGGCCTTGCGCGCCTGGTTCGTCTGGGCGACATCGAGGGCGTCGCCGAGCTCGCCGACGTGATCACGCTGTGCGCACTGGCGCATGGCGGCGGGCAGCCCGAGCTTGCGGCCTGGATCTGGATGGCCGGCGCGCGCGCGGTGGGCTGGGGCGCCAATCCCGAGCATGAGCAGGCCAAGGCGCTGGTGCGGGCCGGCTCGCCCGATGCCCTGGCGGCGCTGCAGGCTCTCCCTGAAGTTGAGGCTTGAGGAGCCCAGGGGCGCGCTCTACTCGATATTGTTCCGGCCGTGTCCGACAAGCACAACCAGCACAAGTCCCGTTACACGACCGATCGACAGATCCCTGGGGCGTTCGAGGGCGAGACCGTCACGCGCCGACGCTTCATGACGATCGGCTCACAAGCCGCCGGCGGCGTGGCCGCCGCATCCTTCCTGCTCCCCGCGCTCGGTTTCGCGATCGGGCCGATCTTCAAGGAAGCCCCCCACACCTGGGAGACGGTCGGTCCGACCGACATGTTCCCCGACAACAACTACGTCCCTACGGTGATCACGCTCACCCCAGGGATCGGCGAGGCCGGCAAGGCCACCGTGTATGTGCGCAAGCGCAACCCTCTGATCGACACGGACAAGGCCGATAAGGACACCCAATTCATCGCGATCACCTCGCGCTGCGCCCACCTCGGCTGCCCGGTGCGCTGGGTCGATGCAGCCGAGCGCTTCATCTGCCCCTGTCACGGCGGCGTCTACGATCTGCTCGGCCGACGTGTAGGCGGGCCGCCGGTGCGTCCGCTCGACCGCTTCTATACGCGCGTCGTGCGCGGCATGGTGCAAATCGGATCGCGCTACAGCGTCAACAGCGAGCTCGAGCGCTTCTCACCTCGCGATCCGGGCGAGCCGATCGACGGTCTCGGCCAGTACATGTACCCCTCGCGCCCGTCGGAGCGGAGGTAGCCGGCGATGCCCAAGCTGCCACCGCCGCCAATGCCTTCGGCCTTGAAGGCTCCGCCGCCGCGCCCGGGCGATCCGGGTAGCAAGCTGGGTCCCGCCGACCACGCCAAGGAGGCCGGGGCCAGCGTCGTCGACTGGGTCGACGAGCGCACCTCGATCAGTGGCGGCGCACGCTGGATGATGTTCCGCAAGGTGCCCAAGGGCACCAACTGGTTCTACACGCTCGGGTCGGCCACGATGTTCGCCTTCCTCAGCCAGGCTGTCACAGGCGTCTTCCTGGCGATGTTCTATCGCCCCGATCCCTCCGGTGGCGCCTACGAATCGATCCGCCACGTCACCAACGAAGTCTTCCTTGGCCAGTTCGTGCGCGGCATGCACAAGTGGGGCTCGAGCGTGATGGTGATCCTCGTCTTCCTGCACATGGGCCGCACGTTCTTCTTCGGCGCCTACAAGTACCCGCGCGAGCTCAACTGGGTGATTGGCGTGGTGCTGCTGATCCTCACGATGACGATGTCCTTCACCGGCTATCTGCTGCCTTTCGACCAGCGCGCCTACTGGGCCACGATCGTGGGCGTCAACATCAACGGCACCGGCCCGCTGATTGGGCCGTATCTGAGCGACTTCCTCCGTGGTGGCGGAGAATTTGGTGCGACGACCCTGTCGCGCTTCTATGCGATTCACATGCTGCTGGTGCCGGGGCTGCTCGCGGCGCTGATCGGCGCTCACCTGTATCTCGTGGCCAAGCTCGGCACGACCGCACCGCCGTGGATCAAAGCCGAGAAGAACCCTGAGTTGCGCAAGGCAGACGCATGAACAAGCGCGAGAAGGAGGAGTACCTCCGCGAGTACGCGATCCTGAAGAGCCAGGGCAAGCCGTTCTTCCCCTACGCGGTCATGAAGGATTCGCTGATGGCCTGTGTCGTGATGGCGGTCATCATCGGCATGTCGCTGCTGTTCGGCGCCGAGCTCGGCTCCAAGGCCAACCCCACCACCACCACCTACGTGCCGCGCCCGGAGTGGTACTTCTTCTTCCTGTTCGAGGTCCTGCGTGTGATCAAGCCGCCGAGCCTCGTGCCGCTGGCGACGATTGGCGTCCCGACGATCGGCATGATCCTGCTGTTCCTGCTGCCGTTCTACGACCGCGGCCCGGAGCGTCGGCCCGAGCGTCGGCCCGTGGCGACGTTCACCGGCATCTTCGTGATCGGAGCGATGGCGCTACTCACCTACCAAGGCGCCAACGCCGGCTCGCCGACCGTCATCGAAATGCCCACGCCGGCCTCGATCAAGCAGGCCGGCGGGCAGACGCTCGCCCAGTACGAAGCCGGCAAGAAGGTGGTCGCGCAGTCGGGCTGCCTTGCCTGTCACAAAATCGGCGACAACGGAAATTCCGGGCCTGGACCTGACCTGACCCACATCGGCTCGCGCCTGCCTGAGTTCGGGATCGCGCGGACGCTGGTCAACCCCACAGCGCCGATGCCTTCGTTCAAGAACCTGCCGCCGAAGAAGTTCGATGCGGCGATCTTCTTCCTCTCGCAGCTGAAATAGCTGGTCTCATGCCCGCTCCGCTTGGCGCTGACGCGACCGCCGGACGGTTGGAGGCGGGACAGGTGCGGGCCATGTTCGACCGCGTGTCGGCCGTCTATGACCCGCTGAACACGCTGATGACGGCAGGCCTGCATCACCGTTGGCGCACGCGCGCGGTCGACCTCGCGGGGGTGCACCCAGGGAGTCGCGTGCTCGACGTCGCCACCGGCACCGGCGACCTTGCGATCGAACTCGCCCGACGTGTCAGCCCGGGCGGTGAGGTGGTCGGCAGCGACTTCTCCGAGGGGATGCTGAGCCGCGCGCGCATCAAGGGGGCCCGGGTGGCAGGCCTGAGCTTCGAGTGGGGCGATGCGCTGCAGCTGCCATACGAGGAGGACTCCTTCGATGCCGCGACAGTCGGCTTCGGCGCTCGCAACTTCTCAGACCTACAGAGCGGTCTTGCCGAGATGGCGAGAGTCGTGCGCCCCGGCGGTCGTGTGGTGGTGCTCGACTTCACCACGCCGACCCGACCCCCTCTGTCGCTGTTCTACCGAGTGTGGTTCGATCGCCTCGTGCCGCTGCTCGGTCGAGTGACAGCGCCGCTGGCCGCGCTGGCGCCCAAATCCGGCGATGCCGCCAAGTCGACTATCGCCGAGGCATACACATACCTCCCCAATTCGGTCAAGCGCTTCGGCACGCCCCGCGATCTGGCGGCCACGATGGAGCGCGCGGGGATGGTTGACATCCACTATTTGATTACGGC
The DNA here is from genome assembly GCA_035485715.1 of Solirubrobacteraceae bacterium. Classification (GTDB taxonomy): domain Bacteria; phylum Actinomycetota; class Thermoleophilia; order Solirubrobacterales; family Solirubrobacteraceae; genus Palsa-744. Next base: position 38,749 of record DATHNT010000027.1, read on the forward strand.
AGGCGGCATCGTAACCATCCACGTCGCTACCGTCCCTGGGGATGGGACAACATGAGAACAGCCATCGAGCCGTGAGTCTGCGCACCGGTCGAGGTGTCGTATGCGAGCACCGATGCAAAGCGAGGGGGCGTCGATCGGAATGGAGCATGCATCGATGACCGCGCTGGACGCGGGTACGAACACCGCGGCCGACGTGGAGGCCGTCGATGAGATCATGCGCCGCGGCGGAGGAGAGCTGCGGGAGCGCATGGCTCGCACCGAGGCTTACCTGGAGCACGTCACGGCTGAGTCGGGCATGCCGCTGGCCTCGCATGCCACCGCCACGATTGTGGCCGGCGGCAAGCGTCTTCGGCCGTTGCTCGTGATGCTCGCGGCGGAATCCGCTGCCGGCCCCGTCGAGGGGCCAGAGGGCGAGCAGATTCTGGTGCGGGCCGCCGTCGCTGTCGAGCTCGTACATTCGGCCACACTCGTACACGACGATCTGATCGATGGCGCCGAGCTGCGCCGCGGCAGGCCGACGGTTGCCGCCGTCGCAGGTCGCAAGGCGGCGATTGCCACGGGCGATCTACTTTTCTCACGAGCGTTTGCCGAGTTGGCTCGCAATCGCGATCCCGAGCAGCTGCGTGCCCTCTCCGATGCGAGCTCGGCACTCGCCGCGGGCGAGCTGCTCCAGCGCGAGGATGCCTATATCGCCGACGTTCCGGTCGAGCGATATCTGGAGCGCTGCCGCCTGAAGACGGCGGCGCTGTTCGAGGCAGCCTGCCGCCTTGGGGCGCTGGTGGCAGTGGACGGAACAGCCGAGCTTGCGGCGGCACTGGGCAGGTTTGCGGAGCGGATCGGGCTGGCCTTCCAGCTCCTCGACGACGTGCTCGACGTCTCCGGTCCGGCGGAGCGGACCGGCAAGGTACGTGGTACGGATCTGCTCGACGGCACCGTCACGCTGCCGCTGATTCTGGCGCGCCAGCGCGACGAGCAAATAGCCTCGCTGGATCTCGCCACGCTCGCCGGTCCAGTGGAGGTCGAGAGGCTGTGCGATCGGATCGCGGCAACCGGCGCGCTGGAGACGGCGCGCTCTCGTGCGCTCTCGATCGTTGCTGAGGCAAAGGCAATGCTGCCGTCTGCCCCGCCGCACCGCTACGACTTGCTCGAGTTGGTGGCCGATGCTGTGGTCGAGCGCTACTGCTGACCAAGGGCGAGTCTTCCTAAGAGTCGCTCGGCCTAAAAGTCGCTCGGGCCGATCAGATCGAGTTGCAGGGCACGCGAGAAGATCTCGATCTCTTCGACCATGTTCGCGTGTGTGAGCCGCTTCAGATCGCTGAGCAGGGCACCAGTCGCCCTGTCCAGCTCCTCGTCGAGGCGTTCGACCAGAGCCTGACCGAATACGCCGTCGCGCACCAAATCGCAATCCGGGCAACGCATCAGGATGTGCCAGCGGCCGGGGGACTCCTCGCCCCACTCGAGCGGGCTCACAAGTCCGCCGGCACAACGCGGGCAGACGTGAAGCGCCTCGCCCGGAGCGCTCGTCGGGGAGCTGCCGCTCCAGGGCGCGTGCGCCACCGGAGTGTCGCTGCCGGCCCGCGGTGACGGAGGCGTTCGAAGGGCTCCGTCGTCACGCTCGCGGTTGCTCTCAAGGTAGACGACCTCGATCTGCCGGCCTCCTGGGAGCTGCACGTGGTGGTGTATGCGATGGTCGTTGTCGTCGTGCATCGTCTCTCTGCCGCTCTCATCGACCCTTGGGCGGCAGGCCTTTAGAGCGATCGCGGAGATATTCCGCGGATCGCCGGCCTCTGTGTGCGGATCGTGGGTAGAGGCGCCGAAATCGAGGCAGGACGTCTTGGCCGAGCCGCACGGTTCTGAGTGCACGGTGCGCCTGCAGCACTCCCGAGCCCGCCTGCAGCGGTACTACTCGGTGATAGCTTCAGATAGACATGGCAACAGCGATCCGCACGGTTGGCCACGAAGAGCGGCTCAGCATCGTCGATCATCTCGAAGAGCTGCGAACCCGTTTGATTGTGAGCGGGGTCGCGTTCGCGGTCGTGTTCGGCCTGTGCTTTTGGCAGAACCATGCGCTGCTCAACTTCATCAACCGGCCATTGCACAAGCAGACCGAGCAGCAGGTTCTGCGCGGGGAAGGGCCTGCGGGAGCGACCTGGTTGGCGCAGAAGGGCGTCCTCGAAGTCGCCAAAGACACGCAAAAGGCACTGGGCGTCCTCAGCGCGCCGGCGAGCGGGCTGCCGGCTGCAACCAGGGGGCAGCTGGCCGGCACGATAGGCAAGCTGGAAGCGGACGTCGCGAGGATTCCGCGTAGCCCGAGCGGGATCGATCCGACGACGCTTGGGCCGGGCGAACCGCTCACCGCCACATTGACCGTAACCCTCTACTTCTCGCTCGTGATCGCGCTGCCGTTGATTCTGTTCGAGCTCTACGGCTTCCTGATGCCCGCGTTCAGTCCGCAGGAGAGACGCGTGGTGATGCCGCTACTTGTCTCTGTCCCGTTTCTGTTCGCGACTGGGGCCGCGTTTGGCTACCTCGTCGTACTCCCCACGGCTGTGCATTTCCTGCAGAACTTCAATGCCAGCCAGTTCAACGTGATGGTGCAGGCCAACCAGTACTACAAGTTTGCCGCAACGGTGCTGCTTGCAATGGGCCTCTCCTTCCAGGCGCCGGTCGTGATCCTTGGCGCCGTACGGGCTGGTCTTGTGACCCCACGCCAGTTGCGCCGGCACCGTCGCTATGCGCTGCTGCTGTGTGCGGCGGTCGCGGCATTCCTGCCTGGCGACGCCTTTACGCTCGTGCTCGAGACGGTTCCGCTGTATTTGCTCTACGAGGCGAGTATCCTGATTGCGTCGGTTGCTGCGCGGCGGGAGACGGCGCGGGCGACGGCAACAGGGGGGGCAGGAGACCCACCGCAGGACCCACCGCCTTCGGCGGGTTCATCGGGAGCGACTGACCCCTCGACGCCGCCGCCAAGCGAGAACCCCGGGGGAGTCCAAGCGCCCGCCACGGCCGACCCACCAAAGAACAGTGCGCAAGAGATGATCGACCACATAGACCCCGAGCTTTCCAACTGATGCTTTTCGACCTGAGAGCACGCGGCCGTCGCCGCACCGTGCAGGTCGTCTATGTCGGCCTTGTGCTGCTCTTCCTCGTTGGCTTCCTTGCGCTCGGGGTGGGCGTGGGCGGCGGAGGCGGTAGTCCGCTCGAAGCGATATTCGGAAGCAAAGAAGGGACAGCCAGCTCCAGCTACGCAAAGCAGGTCTCCGAAGCCGAAAAGCGCACGAAGACACACCCCGCCGAAGCCTACGCATGGGCGAAGCTCGCCGAAGCTCTCTTTCACAACGCCAACGGCAGCGAATTCTACGATGAAGAAAAGCAGCAGTTCACGGCCAAGGGCAAGGAACAGCTGACCAAGGTGGTCAACGCGTGGAACCGCTATGTGGCGCTCAAACCGGCCAACCCACCCCTCACGATCGCGGATGACATGGTGAGGGTGTTCGGCGAAGAAGGTCTCAACCAACCCGCCGAAGCCGTTGTCGCTCTACAGCTTGTGATTCCGACCAAGCCGCCGACGGCGGCACTGTACGGCGATCTAGCCAGGTACGCCTATCAAGCGAAAAACATGAGCGTCGGCGATCTTGCCGCGCGGAAGACAATCAGCCTGACTCCAGCCGCGCAGCGCAAGCAGGTGGAAGCCGAGCTCCAACAGCTCAAGAGCAACCCAACCGGCAACCCCGCCAACGAACAGTTCACGGGCACGACCAACGGCAAAGTCTACACCGTCAAAGTGGGCGCAAAAGGGGCTGGCACGATCGTGAAAACCAGCCCTGCCCCCACCACGACCAAGGCGCCCGCGACGACGACGAAATAGCGAGTCTGGACACCGGCGTGGCAACCGAACAGGAGACCCCGTCCTATACGGCGCGCCTGCTGGTCGACTGCGCCGACCAGCCTGGAATCGTGGCTGCCGTCTCTGGCTTCCTGTTCGAACAGGAAGCCAACATCGTCTCCTCCCACCAGTACTCCTCCGATCCAACGGGGGGCCGCTTCTACCTACGCACCGAGTTCTTCCTCGATGGTTTGGCCGAGGACCGCGAGCGCTTCCGCTCGAGCTTCGACGCCGAGGTCGCCGAGCGTTTTGCGATGGAGTGGAAGATCCGCTACTGGGGCGAGCGCCAACGCGTGGCGATACTCGTCTCGCGCTATGACCACTGCCTGATGGACCTGCTCTGGCGCTGGCGCCGGGGCGAGCTCGAGGCGGATGTCGTCGCAGTGATCTCAAACCACCAGGACCTGGCCGAGGAGGCGAAGGGCGCTGGCGTCCCCTTCCATCACGTGCCGGTCGCGAAGGGGGCCATGGAGCGGGCGGAGGAGCGGATGCTGGAGCTTCTGCGTGGCCAGGTCGATCTTCTCGTGCTTGCCCGCTACATGCAGATTCTCAGTGGCGACTTCCTGGATCGTGTGGGCGTGCCGGTGATCAACATCCACCATTCGTTCCTGCCTGCCTTTGCCGGCGCCAACCCGTATCGCCGGGCACGCGAACACGGCGTCAAGCTGATCGGCGCCACCGCCCACTACGTGACGGCCGAGCTCGATGGTGGCCCCATCATCGAGCAGGACGTCGCGCGCGTCGATCACCGCCAGAGTGTGGGTGGCCTGGAGAAGATCGGTCGCGACATCGAGCGGCTGGTGCTCTCGCGTGCCGTCTCCCTGCACCTCGAAGATCGCGTGATCGCCGACGGGGGTCGCACGATCGTGTTCTGATGGGCCGGTGCGGAGAGGACTTGCCTTCAGGGTCGGCGATGCTCGGCTAGAATCCGGGCCACACCGGCCCATAGGGGCTGGCGCCCTCGCGGGCCGTTAGCTCAATTGGCAGAGCAGGGGCCTCTTAAGCCCAAGGTTGTTGGTTCGATTCCAACACGGCCCATCCGGGCGATTCCGGAGCCTGTTACGGAGTCGCCCGGTGTCGAAAATCCGCTTGGTTGCAGGGGATTCCCAGAGGTCCCCAGGTGTTGCGGGGTTCGCGGGTGCGATCGGGGCGGGAATCCCCACTGCACCGGATCTGAGCGGCCGCTCTGCTGTTTGCTGGTCAGGCAGACCCGATAGATCGCGGGCGTGAGACGCTGCTCCGCGCCCTGCGAAGGGGCGTGCGGTTTCGTGGTCGTCGGCGGCCGGCGCTTCAGAGTCACGGACAGCGTTATGAGACTGAGGACATCGACTTCTTTGTTGAGCTGTCAGCTACCGTTCTAGAATGTCGCTACAATGTCCCTCACTATCGACAGACTGGAGACACGTGAACGCCGAGCTAGAAAGCGCACCGCTCACCTACAAGGAGCGTCTCGGGCAATTTGATCGGGAGGTCGAAGATCTCCAACAGGCGTTCCTCAAGGCTGTGGAGCATGTCCGTGATTCCCCCGTAACCGACGACTCTCACCGGGAGCGATGGAACGAAATCTCGCAGCGCATGAAGGGGCTTCGCACCGGGATTGTGGCCGAGGATTACGACAAGGCTCAGCTAGCCACCCTGGTTACCGCCCTGCTCGATATACGCGATGAGCTCGATCGGGGTGCACCCGGCGACTTGGATGTCAGCGACAGACTGATGATCCTGCTTGAGCGCATTCGTCATGTCGTGCGAGATGCGCTCGACGAGCACGTCAACGGTGTGTCTAACGATGTCGGTCTCGTGATTGCCGACATCGAGCGCTGGCTCCCCGACATCCCCGATCAAACCATTGCTGGGTTGGTCGGAGTCAATCGGAGAACGCTCTCGCGGTGGAAGAAGCTCGGTGGACCCCCAAGGCGCGAGCTCCGAATTTTCGCAAGTCTCGTAGCAATCCTCCGGCACAACTGGGACGAGGAGGGGGTCATCGCCTGGTTCGATCGCCCTCGACGTGATCTCGGCGGCCGCAAGCCCGAGAGCCTGCTTGGGGACCCAAACGCGGAGGACCAGCTCGTTAGTGCGGCCCGGTCGGGGAGGAACCAATATGCCACGTAGGCCTGACCCCACGTTCTCCGACTGGGACGGTGTGGCCTACAGGGCAACCTCCTACGACGTTCCGCTGTGGGTCAATCCAAATCGCCGTAGTGGCCGATGGAACATTGCTGGCCAGCGGTGCACACAGTATCTCTGTCTCGACAGCGAGACGCCCTTCGCGGAGGTCATCCGGTACGAGGATCTACGCACGCCCGAAGCGGCCTCGCACTACTCAACGACGATCTGGCAGCTTCAGGTCAGGGACGGAGCGATCGTCGACTACAGCAACTTCGAACTTGCTGAAGCGGCCGGGTTCGAAGCCGAAGCTCTCGTCGAAGACGATCATGAGCGCTGTCAAGCCGAGGCGCAGTGGCTTTTTGACAAGGGTGCGCGAGGCATTCTGTCTCCGTCAGCAGCTCTTCCCGGTAGCACAAATCTCACGCTGTTTGGACCTCGCGTCAGCGTGGCGTGGAATACAACAACATCGTTGGCGTCGGCCGTTCCGGCACAGAAGCTGGCGACTGGCCATCCGCCGGCTGGGCTCACAGAGCGGGTACGCTACTTCGGTCAGCCCGACCCACTTCTGGCGGACTATCTGGCGGCCACCGGCGATGACTAACCTCACTACGCGTGCGGAGCGGTAGCGAGTGTGCGGCGCTGCAGGCCAGGCTGAGACGCCGTCGACCGTCGCGCTGCTCTGCAAGCCATGTTTGAGGGCATCAAACGGCCCAAACTACGCGCCTCGGGGAGTTTCTAGGGTCTCTTAGCCCAAGGTTGTTGGTTCGATTCCAACACGGCCCATCCGCGGAACTGCCTGGAGATCGATAACTTCCGGATCGGCGTTTGGCTGGTTTGCGCTCTGCAAAGCTGGACTCGCCGCCAACGACGAATCGGAGGATGAGATGGCTGAGATCCCAACGCTGTACGTCTGCCACGGCGATGACGGCGGACCGAAGATGCATCCGTGCCGTCGCGTGCAGGAGGCGCTGCGCGCCGCGGGCATTGAGTACGAGAAAGTAGTCGCTGCGCATGGCAGTCCGTTCCCCTTCTTGCGCAAGGGTTCGCGCGAGGAGTTGCGCAAGGCGACCGGTACGACGAAGCTACCGACGCTCAAGCTGGCCGATGGCACAGTCATCGCCAGTTCCCGCGGGATCCTCTCGTGGGTGGCCCAACAGAAATGACAAACATCAACGACCCTGTTTTCGATGAGCCGCGCGATCACCCGGGCTTCCTCTGTCTGCGCGCCCGTCTCAGCCGCCAGGCCGGCAGCGAACGGCTGGGGCTCAGCTTGTGGGAGGTGCCGCCGGGCGAAGCCGCCTACCCCTATCACCACCATCTCACCGAGGAGGAGCTCGTCCTGGTGCTCGAGGGTCGGCCGAGCCTGCGTACGCCGCAGGGTTGGCGCGAGCTTGCCGAGGGAGAGGTCGTCGCGTTCCTGCGTGGCGAGGATGGAGGCCATCAGTTGATCAACCGCACGTCGAGCACTGTGCGCTTTCTGTCGTTCAGCAGCAGCGGCGAGCCGGACATCGTCATCTACCCCGACTCGGGCAAGGTGGGTGCGTTCGAGCGCCTGCCGGGGGGCGGTGGCCTGCGCGCGATGTTTCGTATGGACGACACCGTGGACTATCACGACGGCGAGCTGCCACCGGGCGGACGTTGACCGCCCGCCGTCGCGGCTGCCGAGCTTGGCAAAACACTGTCTTGTCAAGTGCTCCCAGGGGCACCCATGCGGGTGACCCCAAAGCTGTCTTGCGGGTGTTGTCTAAGCTGCCGCTGAGGTGCTTGCGCCAGGCCCGATGACCGATGCTCGGCCGGCGTCGGTCCAGACCACCTGATCGCGGCCAGGCCCTACGCCAATCAGTGTCACGGGTGCGCTGATGTGCTCCTCGATGAATTGCAGGTATTCGCGAGCGCCCTCGGGCAGATCCGAGAGCGTGCGACACTCGCCGAGATCCTCCGTCCAACCGCGTAGCTCGGTGAGCTCGGCGGTCGTATGGTGCAGCACCGTCTGGTGGTAGGGAAAGTCCTCGAACTCGGCCCCCTCCGCGCCGCGGTAGCCCGTGCACACCTGGATGCGGTCGAGCCCCGAGAGCACGTCGAGCTTGGTCAGCACGAGCGCGGTGAGCGTGTTCAGCCGGGCTGCATACCTGAGCGCCACAAGGTCGAGCCAACCGGTACGCCGGGGACGGCCGGTCGTCGTCCCGAACTCGCCCCCACGCCGGCGGATCGTCTCGCCCATCTCTTCATGCAGCTCGCTGGGAAATGGCCCAGCGCCCACACGCGTCGTGTAGGCCTTCGAGATGCCCCAAACCTCGTCGATGTCCTTTGGCCCGACGCCGGTCCCGACACAAGCAGCACCCGACAAGGGATTGGAGGAGGTGACGAAGGGATAGGTGCCATGGTCGATGTCCAGCATGGCTCCTTGCGCGCCCTCGAAGATCACCTTCTTGTCGTCGTCGAGCAGCTCCCACATCAACCGTGAGGTGTCGGCGATGTGCTGCTCCAGGCGATGCCCATAGGTCAGGTACTCCTCGGTCATCGTGTGCAGGTCGAGCGTGGGATCCTTCTCGAAGGGCCGCAGCGAAAGGCGCTTGGGCTCCATCGCCGCGACGATCTTCTTCTTGAGAATCTTCTCGTCGAGCAGGTCCTGCACGCGGATGCCAAGGCGAGCGGCCTTGTCGGCGTAGCAGGGGCCGATCCCGCGTCTCGTGGTGCCGATCTGCAGGCTTCCGAGCTTCGCCTCGCCGGCCGAGTCGAGCAGCAGGTGGTAGGGCATGATCAGATGCGCGTTGGCGGAGATCCGCAGTCCGCTCACATCCACGCGCCGCGCCCGCAGCGCGTCCAGCTCCTCGATCAGCACCTTCGGGTCGATCACGACGCCGTTGCCGATCACGCAACGCTTGCCCGGATACAGGATGCCGGAGGGGATCAGGTGCAGCTTCCACTCCTCCTCTCCCCTGACGATCGTGTGCCCGGCGTTGTTGCCGCCCTGGAAGCGCACGACCGCATCGCCGTTCTCGGCGAGCAGATCGGTGATCTTCCCCTTGCCCTCGTCGCCCCATTGGGCGCCCACTATGACTATGCCTGGCATCGCGTCAAGAGTTTAGGGGGACGGGGGGTTGCGATGCCATGCAGATGCTCAGAACGTGTCTCGATACCCGCGGTGCTTGCGCATGCGTTCATGAACCAAGCTGGCCGCCGCGGGATGACGTAGCGCGTAGCGGTAGTACGTGCATGACGTCACTTGGCGATCCAGCGCAGTGATCCAAGGCCCACCGACCCGCATCTCGGGTGCCGCAGGTCTTGAGACACGTTCAGGCCGGGTTTGCGGAAGCTGCCGCGCCAGGGTGGCTGAACGGCAACTCTTTTCGCCTGTCCTCACCGTAGAGCGGGAGCTGGTCCGGGCACATCTCCGTTAGCCGGGAGACGGTGCGGGGCCCGATTTGGTCGGCCAACTCGTCGGGCTTCAGGTTGGTCGTGACAATGATCGAGCGCTCTTCCTCGTAACGGGTGTTGATGATCGAATAGAGCTGCTCCAGCGCCCAGTCGGTGCGGTTCTCCGCACCGACGTCGTCGAGGTGCAGCAGGTCGACAGTGGCAAGGCGATCGAGGAACCCCACCACACCGTCGTCGTCCTCGATCGCCTCACGGATCAGGTTGAGCAGGCGCGGAAGCGAGTAGATGGCCACGGTGCGCCCGGCGGCGAGTGCCGCCTTGGAGATGAGCATGGCCAGGGTCGTCTTGCCGGTGCCAATGTCTCCCATGATCCACACTCCGCGCCCGGCATCCAGGTTCTCCTCGATCCGTGTGGCAAACCGACGCACCATCTGGATGTGCTCGGGAAAGGCTACGAGGCCGCTGCCGCCCAGCTGATCGAAGGAAACGTCGCGGTAGCGGTTTGGGATGCGCGCCTCCAGGCGACCTGTGCGTCGCTTCGCTATCTGCGCGGCACGACAGCGACAGTCCGAGGCGGTGTTCGTCGTCTCATCGACAATGAATCCGCTGCCGTCGCACAGATTCAGTGGACAGGCTCCAGGTTTGTAGGGCTGGGGCAGGATGAGGACGTCGCCACTCATGCCGCGTAGCGGTTCTCGCCCGCGTAGTTCATGAACTTCGGATACTCCTTCTGGAAGGTGAGCGTCACCTTGCCGACAGCCCCGTTGCGGTGCTTGGCGATGATCAAATCGGCCTCGCCCATCCGCTCGGAGTCCTCGTTGTAGTACTCGTCGCGGTAGATGAACATGACCAGATCGGAGTCTTGCTCGAGGTTCCCCGACTCGCGCAGGTCCGAGAGTTGGGGACGCTTGTCCGGACGCGTCTCCACGGCGCGACTCAGCTGTGAGAGCGCGATCACCGGCACCCCAAGCTCGCGCGCCAGGATCTTCAGCCCGCGGCTCAGCTCGCCCACAGCGGTCACGCGCGAGTCATAGCGGCTGTCGGTGCGCATCAGCTGCAGGTAGTCGATGATGATCAGGCCGAGGCCGTTCTCGCACTGTGAGTGCAAGCGACGAGCCTTTGCCCTGATCTCGAGCATGCCCACGTCGCTCGAGTCATCCACCCACAGAGGCGCGTCTGCCAGACGCTGGGAGGCCTTGAGGATCTTCGGCCAGCGTTCTTCCTTGACGCGTCCCTTACGCAACTCCTCGCCCTTGATGCGCGCCTGGGAGGCGACAAAGCGCTGGGCAAGCTCAGCCTCTGCCATCTCCAGGCTGAACAACGCCACGGGCCGGCCGTGTTCCACGGCAGCGTTCTCGGCGATGTTGCACACCAGCGCGCTCTTGCCCATCGCGGGGCGCGCAGCGATGATGATCAGGTTGCCCGGTTGAAAGCCGCCGGTGATCTCGTCGAGATCCTTGAAGCCCGAGGGGGCACCGGTCAGCGAGGTGCCCTCGATCGAGAGGCGGTGCAGCTTGTCGAGCTCCTCGTGCAGCACCTCCTCGATGGAGCGGAAGTCCTGGCGGCGATCGTCGCGAGCGACCTCGAGCATCGTCTTCTCCGCCTGCTCCACAAGCTCACGCGGAGAGTCCGTGCGCTCGAGCACGCTCGACTGGATGTCATACGAGGCCGCCAGCAAGCGTCGCAGCAGTGCGTTCTCGCGGACGATCTGCGCATAGCGCCTGGCATGTCCCGCGGCAGGGACGACCCCGGTCAGCTCGTCCACCGCCGCCGCCCCGCCGACTTGCTCCAGCTTGCCGCTCTGGCGCAGGCGGTCGGTGACCGTCAGCACGTCCACGGGTTCGGACTCGTTGTACAGAGCCAGCATCGCGTCGTAGATGTGGCCATGGCGGTCGCGGTAGAAGTCCTCGGAGCGCAGCCCCTCTTCGATCACAAGCGCATACAGCGAGCGGTTGGACAGCAGGATCGCGCCGAGCACCGATTGCTCGGCGTCGAGGTTGTGTGGTGGGGCGATCACGCCCGTGGGCATGCCGGAGCCGTTGGCTTGAGAGACCGCGTTCATCGCTTGGGCGAGTCTACGTCGAGCGAGTCCAGGACTCGCACGAGGAACCCGCAATTGAGAGAGAAATCATTGACGCACCGGCTCACGAACATATGTTCGCAGGCGTGTCAGACTGCAAGGTCGAGGGGGCTGCCGGTCCGTGAGTCTGACTACTTCTGCGCGACGACCATGGTCTTCACGGTGGCCGTCACTCCCTCGACGACCTCCACCACGACCATGTAGGTGCCGACGTTCTTGATCGGCTCGGGTAGGTGCACGTTGTTCTTGTCGGTGCGCAATCCACGCGCGTCGCGGATTGCGGCGGCGATGTCCTGTGCCGTGACCGAGCCGAACAGGCGTCCGTCGGCTCCGGCCTGCTGGGTGATCGTGATCACGGTCTTGTTCAGCAGGGCCGCGTTGTCGTTGGCTTTCTCCACGTACTCGCGCGCTGCCCGCTCGGACGCTTGCTGGCGCTTGAGCACCACTTCGATTGCACCGCGCGTCGCCGGCTGGGCGAGCTTGCGTGGAATCAGGAAGTTACGCAGGTAGCCCTTGGAGACATCCACGACGGCCCCCTGCTCGCCGAGCTGCTCGACATCCTTGAGAAGTATCGCTTCGGGCATCTCTAGCGTTCGCGATCTCGATCGCCGCGTTCGCGGCGCGGGTGGTCGTCGCGGCCGCCCTCGTTTACGTAGGGCAGCAGGGCAAGCTCGCGCGCACGCTTGACCGCACGAGCGATCTGGCCTTGGTGGCGTCGGCATGCGCCGGTGATCCTGCGCGAGCGGATCTTGCCCTTCTCGGAAATGAATTTGCGCAGCGAGGAGACGTCCTTGTAGTCGACCTGCTCGACCTTGTCGCGGCAGTGTTGGCATGGCTTACGCCTTCCGCTACCGGACCCGCCCTTCTTGTCTCGTCGCCGGACTGGCTTGCCGCGACCGCGCTTTGCCACTTGAAGATCCTTGCTTTTGAACTAGAACGGAATGTCGTCGTCGCCTGGGGCGCCGGAGACCGGTGCGGGCTGGAAGTCGCCGTTGTCGACCGGCACGTCGCTGCCCTGAGGCGCCCCGCCGCCCGCATACCCTCCGCCTCCGGATGGGTCTTCGCGCGAGCCGAGGAACTGCACCGAGTCGGCAATGATATCGACTGCGCTGCGTTTTGTGCCGTCCTGGGCATCCCACTCGTGCCACTCGAGCCGCCCATCGATCGCGACAGGCCGTCCCTTGGCCAGGTAACGGGCGGCATTCTCGCCCTGCGCACCCCACACGGTCACGTTGAAATAGTTGGGCTTGTCGACCCATTCGCCGCTGCTGCCATCCTTGCGACGTGTATTGCAGGCGATCCTGAGCTTGCAAACGGAAGAGCCGCTGGGCAGCGAGCGCAGCTCGGGATCGGCGGTCAGGTTGCCGGTCAGCACGACCCGGTTGATGTTTGTGGCAGCCACGGCTTGTTCCTCTCGTCTCGGTGTAGCGGCGAACGCTAGCGCGACTGCTCGCGCGAGGAGGTGCCGAAGACCTCATCCCAGTAGGGAGCGCTGATGCCGAAGCCCTTCGTGTCGTCCTGGAAGTGGTGGCGCATGTGGCGCTCGCGCAACACTCTGCCGATGCGCGAGTGCGGCCGGAAGTGATGGACGTAGTAATGAAGCATGTCGTAGACGAGGTACCCAGCGAAGAAGCCGGCGCCGACGCCGGGCGCATAGTGTTTTCCGAACGCCAGATAGAGTACGCCGAACACCAGTGCTCCGAGCGGGATGCTCACCGCCGGAGGCATCACCAGTCGCATCGGATCGTTGGGATGCTCGTGGTGGATGCCGTGGATGATCCAGTGCATTCGCGCTCCGATCCCGTGGTCGGGCTCGAAGTGGAACACGATCCGATGCAGCCAGTACTCGAACAGCGTCCACAGCGCGTAGCCCGCCACGAACAGTGCAAGCGCCGCGAGCGCGCCGACGAATGAGAGACTCCAAGCCTCCAGCGCCAAGATCACAGGCACGAAGATCAGGATCGGCACGACGGGATGCACACGCGAGAAGGCGTCGAGCAGTCGCGAGTCGAACATCGGCGGCGAAGCGCGTAGGACATCGGTCCTACGCACAGCGGGACCGTCGCTGAGCGGCCGCTCGCTCACCGGCGCCCACCAGATCGTCGGGCACGTAGAGATGTCTGGACGGCTGCCTCGGCGGCAGCGCGCGCCACGACCCGCTGCCGGTCGTCGTCCTTCGTTGTCCTCAGCGGCTGCACGCCCCCGAGTGTATTACGCGACCGCTTGCTCCTCGGCCGGAACGTGCTCAGGCTCCTCGCGGACCGGCGGCGCGGCTCCTGGAGACATATCGGGCGCCGCGGGTGTCCCCGGCTTGAGCTTGTTGATGCGAAAGCGGATCACCCCATCGGTGATGGGGAGGGTGCGGTCCAGTTCGGCGATCAGCTCAACAGTAGTCGCATGGAATTGCAACAGGTGGTACTCCGCGGTCGCCTTGTGGTCGATCGGGTAGGCGAGCGCACGCTCTCCCCACTCGTCGTGGTTGACCAGTTCGCCCTTGGCCTCTATTGCGGCCAGCGCGTCGGCCACGATCTTGGCGCGCACGGTCTCCTCCGCTTGCGGGTCGAGCAGCAACACGAGATCGTATGTGGGGGCAGATAGAGTCATCGACAGGCGCTTGCGGCGCGGCGGCGGATCATAACAGGGCTCCGAGGCTCGGCCTCAGGCCGCTACGACACCGCAGCCCGCTTGACCGCGAGTTGTGCCGGCGCTGCCCGCTTGGCCTCAGGCTACGTGGACGGTGCGGATGGGCTTGGCCTCAGGCTATATAGGCGGCGCGGATCGCTTTGGCCTCAAGCGCCCCCGGCGGCGGCCCGCTTGGCCCTGATGTCGGCCAGTTGCTCGTCGATCCAATCGCCCGGGTCGCGCGAGGTCACGATCTCCACCAGGCCGCGAGCGCGCCGCGAGCGCTCCTGCACCGGCATGTCGAGCGCCGCGTGGATCGAGTCGGCCAGCTCCTGGATGTCGAAGGGGTTGACCGACAGCGCGTACTCGCCCAGCTCCTCGTGCGCGCCGGTGTTCTCGGAGAGGATCGAGACACCGGCGCGTTCGTTGACGATCGGGCCCTCCTTGGCCACGAGGTTCATCCCGTCGAACATCGCGTTGACGAGCAGTACGTCGTAGTGCTTGTAGGCGGCCATCGCCTCCTCGAGATCGTCGCGCAGCTTCAGCTGGATCGGCATCCAGTCGGGCGTGCCGTGACGGTGGTTGACTACCGCCACAAGCGCCTCGATCCGTTCCAGGTACTCCGCGTACTCGGGCACGTCGGTGCGCGATGGCATCAGCTGCGCCACGAACGTAACCCGCTCGCGAAACTCAGGATGCTGGTCGAGGAACAGGTCGAACGCGGAGAAGCCGCGCAGCACGTTCTTGGACAAGTCGGCCCGATCGACGCGCAGAATCAGAAAGTCGCGGCGGCGACGCAGCAGCTCGCGCTCGAACTCCTCCACCCTCTCGCTACGTGCGACCTGAAGCGCCGCGCGGTGGTCGATCGGCAACGGATAGGCCCTGACCCAGACCTCGCGCCCCTGCCAGCGCACCAGCCCGCGCTCGAAGTCCACGTCGAGGTCCATCAGGTCTTGGCAGCACTGCAGAAAGTTGCGTCGGTAGGAGCGAGTGTGAAAGCCGATGATGTCGTTCGCCAGCAATCCGGCAAAGATCTCGTGCCTGATGCGCGACGGCAGTACGCGCCAGGAATCCGACTGGGTCCAGGGAATGTGCACGAAGTGGTGCAGAAACACGTCGGGCCGGGCGCGGCGCACGAGCTCCGGCAGCGTGTACAGGTGGTAGTCGTGCACCATCACGACCGGCTCGAGCTCGTCCTCGATCTCCTCCACCACCGCCCGGGCAAGGTCGTCGTTGACCGCGTTGTAGCCGAACTCGAACGCCTCGATCTCCTCGCGCCGGATGTCAGGAGCGTTGGACAGGTCCCACAGGTAGTGCTGGATGAACCACAGCATCGGGTTGGCGAACACGTTGTAGAAGCGGTCGTAGGCCTCGGGACTGCTGACCACAAGGCGCACCTGGTAGTCGCCGCCGGCCGGGCTCTTCACAGGGAACGGACGCGCGCCGTGTTCGTGGGAGACCTGAGCGTCGTGCTCGTTCATGGCCGAGGCGATCCACACGGCATCGCGGTGCGAGGCCAGCCCCGACAGCGCCGTCACAAGCCCGCCCGTGCCGCGCTGCACTTCCCCACCAGGACCGAAGGTGACCGGCCCCCGGTTGCTCACCAGCACCAGCGGCGAGCGCTGTGCCGGTCCCGTGCTCATGCCTCCCCGAGCTCCTTGAAGATTCGCAAATAGTCGCGCAGGTAGCGCGGCGTGAGGAAGTGCCCGCGCACGTGCTCCTTGCCGCGGCGACCCAGTGCCTTGCCGAGCCCCGGGTCGCTCAGCAGTTCAAGCGAGCGCTGCGCGCACTGCTCGACGGTCTCCACGAGAAAGCCGGTCACCTCGTCCTCGACCTGCAGGGGAATACCGCCGACATTGCCGCCGATGAAGGGCCGCGCCTTCCAGATCGCCTCGGACACCGTCAGCCCGAACCCCTCGCGAATCGACTTCTGTACGACCACATCCGCATGGGACTGGAAAGCGTTGACCTCGATCGCCCCGACGTTGTTGAAGTTGTTGAGGATATGCACGTCGGGATCGCCGTCGGCGTGGGCGATCGTGGCGTTGAAGAAGTCCCAGCCCTCAGGATCGTCGCTGGCCATCGAGCCGACGAGCGCCAGCTGCACGTTGGGCATCTGCTGCTTGACGAGCCGGTAGGCGTCGATCACGCCAAGCGGATCCTTCCAGGGATCGAAGCGCGAGACCTGGCAGATCAGCGGTCTGTCGACGTCGATCCCGAACTGCTCGCACACGTAGGAGGCGTCCTCCGGCGAGAGCGCCATGTTCTTCGGCATCAAGGGATCGATCGCCGGCGGCACGATGTTGACGTTCCCGCCCATGCCGGTGGGCACGTAGTCGGCCATGTGGAAGAGCGACTGCGGATATTCGGCAATGAAGGGCAGCAGCCGCTCGATCGTTGCCGGATTGGGGGTCGACAGGTCGATGTGGCAGCGCCAAACCCAGCCCTTGGCCTTCTCGGGCACCAGCCGATAGAGGCCGGCGGGTTGCGGGTCGTGTACGAGGCACACGTCCCAGCCGTCCGAGAGCTCCCGCGCGTTCATCTCGTTGTACTGCTCCCAGGTGCCCCACTGTTCCTCGTCCAGATCCTGCGGATTGCCCTGCAGCGCGTTGTGCATCAGCTTGGTCGCGTTGAAGAACTCCTCACGCCCATAGATCACCTGCCACTCGCAGTCCAGTCCGACGTCGCGCATCAGTGGCACGAGCGTGTACAGGATCTCTGAGACGCCGCCCCCGAATGCCGTGGCCGACACATGCACCACGCGCTTGCCCTTCAGCGGCTCGGCAAGTTCGCGGATCTCCTCGATCAACTCGCGCCCGCAAATGTGGGTGTAGTCGGCAAGCGACTTGTGTCCTGTGGCGACTGGCTGGAGCACGGAGCCCCGCACGATACCTCTGGGCGGCACGGAAGGCCCGGCTTGGGGTCTATGGTTGGCCCGATGTTCGACGGCCGCATCTACCGCGCGGCATTCGTGCCGTTCCTGTTCGTGCTCGTGATCGCGGGCTTCTCGCTGTCCGGACAGGCCTCTCCGCTCGCCTCCACGCTTGCGCCCGACGCGTTCAACGGTCCGCGTGCCTTCGCCGGGTTGCAAGCGCTCGTCAAGCGCTTTCCAGACCGCCAACCCGGCAGCGCAGGGGACAACGAACTGGCCGCCTACATCGCCGCGCAACTGCGCGGATTGGGCGGCGCCTCCGGAACGACGGGGTCTGTCCCGAGCACGCCGGCCTCCGGCGAATCGACTTCGGATACCGCCGCCGCCGCGGCCGGCGGCGGCTTCCAGGTCAGCACCCGCCAGATCCAAGCAGCAACGATCGAGGGCACGCTCACGCTCACGACAGTCATCGCCGAGCGCCCCGGCTCCACTGGTTTGAGCCCAATCGTGATCATGGCCCATCGCGACGCTCCCGAGTCGGGCTCGGCGGCGCAGCTCTCGGGCACCGCCGCCCTGCTCGAGTTGGCGCGCGTCTTCGCTGAGAGCGAGACGCGGCGAACGATCGAGCTCGTATCCACCAGCGGCGGCAGCGGCGGCTACGCGGGCGCGGCCGACTTCGCCAAGCACGACAGCCAGTCGCCGGACGCCGCGATCGTGCTCGGCGATCTTGCCGGTAGCGTCGGGCACAAGCCGTTCGTGCTGCCGTTCTCGAGCAAGCCGCAGATCGCGCCCGAAGTCTTGCAGCGCACGCTCGACGGAGCGATCTCCCAGAACGTCGGCACCGCCTCCGGCGCTCCGGGCCTGGCCAGCCAGTTGGCGCATCTCACGCTACCGCTCACGACCGGCGAAGAGGTCCCGTTGAACTCCGCCGCAATCCCGGCTGTGCTCGTCCAGGTCAGCGGCCAACGCGGACCCACCGCTGCAGAGAAGGTGAGCGCGAACCGTCTACAGAACTTTGGCAAGGCCGTGCTCAGCTCCATCTACGCGCTCGACGAAGCGCCAAACATCGCTCCAAGCTTCGCCGCACGCGTGTCGCTGGGCCACAAGCTGCTTCCCGGGTGGGCCGTCAGACTGCTCGCGCTCGCGCTGCTGCTGCCGCCACTGCTGGTCGTAGTCGACGCCCTGGCGCGTCTGCGCCGCCGGCGCGAGCCCGTGCGGCGTTGGTTGGTGTGGACGCTCAGCGGCGCACTCCCGTTCCTGGCAAGCGCGCTGTTTGCGATCTTGCTCGGCGCGCTTGGCATCGTCGCGGCTCCCGCCAGCCAGCTGTCTGCGGGCGCGCTCTCCGCGGACGGGTCGGTCGTCGAGGCGACGCTTGCCACCGTGTTCGTGCTTGCGCTTGCGCTGTTGGCCTGGCCGGCGCTCGCACGACGCTTGGCGCTGCCTTTGCGTCCCAGTGCCGAAGGAGCGGCGCTCGCGGTGTTGCTCGTGCTGCTCGCCGTCGCCTTGCTCGCTTGGATTTTCAACCCGTTTGCCTGTCTGTTGCTGGTACCTGCACTGCACTTGTGGCTGGTAGCCGTCGGCCCAGGGCGCCGGCCGGAACCCCAAGCCCGAGCGCTGGCCTACGGCGCAATCGCGCTTGGCGCGCTGCCGCTGTCGTTGCTGGCAGTCGCCTATGCGCGCGAGCTCGGTCTCGGTGTCGGCGGACTCGTCGAGAACGTCGTGCTGGCGTTTGCCGGCGGTCAGCTCGGCCCGCTCAGCGTGTTGTTGTGGAGCGCAGCACTCGGCTGCCTGTTCGCGGTCTTGCTGCTGGCCCCGGCCGTCGAGACAATCGCGGCACCTGGCACAGACGGTTGGTCTGAGGTCGCCACGCGCGGCCCGGCGTCCTACGCTGGCCCTGGGTCGTTGGGCGGCACCGAGTCCGCACTGCGACGCTGAAGCCATGACTCCACCGCGCGGCAAAGAGCCCACAGCAAGAGATTTGTCGCTGGCACGGCCGGGCGAGCGCCACAGCGACGCGGTGAGGAGTGCCGGCGCCGGCGGTGGCGGTGGAACGACGGGGCTCTCCGCTGACTTCCCCCGCCCGCCGATATCCGCTCCACCCCACCGTCGTAGTCGGCTGGCCACGGTGCTCGCATCCCTACTGATCGCACTTGGCCTGCTGGTGCTTGCCGATGCCGTCGTCACGCTCGCCTGGCAGGAGCCGATCTCAGCGCTGCTGGCCCAGCTCAAACAGGAAAACCTCGGCGGCGATCTGCACGCGCTCGACCGCGCCGCCCCGTCGCCGGCGGCCAAGTTCGAGCTGGCGCGCCTGCACGAGCAGCGCCGGCGGATCGAGTACCTGGCCGGCGAGCTTCAGCTGCACGCCAAGGACGGCTCGGCCGTCGGGCGCATCGACATCCCAACGATCGGCGCGAGCTTCGTCGTGGTCAAGGGCACCGGCACCTCCGAACTGGAGAGCGGCCCGGGTATCTATTCCGAAACCGCTTTTCCGGGAGTGCCGGGAACGACCGCGATCGCCGGTCACCGCACGACATGGCTGGCCCCCTTCCGCCACATCGACGCGCTGCGTCCCGGTCAGTCGATCGTGCTCGAGATGCCCTATGCCCGCTTCACCTACCGCGTGATCGGCTCGCGCGTGGTGCTGCCGACCGATGTCTCGGTGCTGGACCCTGTCGGCTACTCGCGGCTCGTGCTGTCGGCCTGCACGCCGCTGTTCAGCGCTTCACACCGGCTGATCGTCTTTGCCCGCCTCAGCTCGACGCTGGCGCTCGGCGCGGCGCGCATCCCCTTCGACAGCGGGCGCGCCGGACGGACGCTTGGCCCCGAACCGGCGCTACCAACGGTGCTCAAACCCCGTCAGCACTTGCTTGCGCCCCTCGTGTCGTAGCACCGCTCCGGGGTAGCCCTCGCTGACGTGCCCGATCCACGTGAGCTTCGTTCCCGTGCGCTCACAGGCCGCGCTCACGCGGTCGGCTCGCTTGCGCGGCACGCACACGCACAGCTCGTAGTCTTCGCCGGCAGTCGCAGCAGCCTGCCAGGCGGGGATGCCCAGCGCCGCGGCGGTGCGCTCGGTCCGCTCGTCGATCGGCAGCTTGTCAAGTTCGAGCTCGAGCACCAGCCCGCTGGCCTGTGCGAGGTGCTCGGCGTCGGTCGCCAGCCCGTCGGAGAGGTCGATCATCGCGTGCACCCCGGCAGGCGCGATGGCCCGTCCCTCGCGTAGGCGCGGCATCGACCTTTTGGCTCTGGTACCAAGCGTGCCCGTGACGCCGACGAGGTCGCCGGGCCGCGCCCCGTCGCGGCCGATCAGCTTCTGGTCGCGCTCGGCCCAGCCCACGATCGTCACGCTCGCAAACAGCATGGGAGCGCTGACGACGTCGCCGCCGGCGATCGTAGTGCCCGTGAGCTCGGCGAGCTCCTCGGCCCCGAGCATCAACTCGAGCGCCTGGGCCTCGCTGACGTGTGCGGGAATCCCCAGCGCAACGTAGGCCTCGCCCGTCTGTGCCCCCATCGCCGCGATGTCGGACAGCCCCCCTGCCAGCGCCTTCCAGCCGATGTCCTGAAAGCTCAGCTCGGGGTCGTCGAGGTTGAAGTGCGTACCCTCGACGACTGTATCCACGGTCGTCACACAAAGCTTCAGCGCTTTGACGATGGTCGCGTCGTCGCCGATACCGCGCACGAAGCGCCCGCCGCGCACTTTCATGGCGGCGGTAATCGATTCGATCAGAGAGAGCTCAGCTATGCCTGTGGACGATTCGCGGGCGGACCAGGTGAGACGGGCTGATGAGACGGATCAGGTGGGCGGCGGGTCTGGGTGGGACGTAATGGAGGGACGATTCGAGCGGATCGACGTGAGCGATGGATCAGCGGTGCCTGTAGACGATGCGGGCACGATCCAGGTCATAGGGAGATAGCTCGCAGCGGACGCGGTCTCCCGGCAGGATGCGGATGCGAAAGCGTCTCATCTTGCCCGCCACGTGCCCGAGCACCACGTGATCGTTGTCGAGCTTGACGCGGAACATCGCATTCGGCAGCGCCTCGATCACCTCGCCCTCGAATTCGACCTTGTCTTCCTTTGCCACGAGTCTTTAGTCCTGTCCGGGTCCATCCAGCGTTCTATTCGCCGACCCTGTATTGAAGTTTGCACCGTCAAACTACCAGCGTCGGCGTGTCGGGGCCGCGCCAAAGCGGATATCAGTGCGTGGTGGGTTCGGCGCCGCCGGTCCCACCGACAGGCGGCGGCGTTGCTTTGGGTGTCGGCGAGGGAGTCGGTTGTGTCGGTTCGCGCACCTGCGGAGTTGGCGCCGGTCGAGGGCTTTCGACGTGTTTGCTTTCGCCATTACCGGCGCCCGCGGGTGGTTCAGGCGTGGCTGCGTCGTGTTCGCCAGGAGTGCTTTTGCCTGTGTGGGTTTTGCTTTTGTGAGCGCTGTCTTTTTCCAGCGGGACGCCTTCGGGTGATTCGCTGGTCGAGACGCGGCCTGTCGTCGCAAACTTGCCGAAGAAGGGTTGATAGGAGATCGGTTCGGTGGGCGCCGGGAATTCCGTGCAAGGCTGGCCTTCGGTGACCGCGGCCATGTAGGCGTGCCAGATTTCCGCGGCCAGATAGCCCCCCTGCTGCTCCTGGCCGTGGACGTCGGTCATCGGGATCGCCTTTTTGGGGTAGCCCATCCAAACCGAGGTCGAATAGTCGGGCATGTACCCGTCCAGCCAGGCGTCGGTGAATTCGTTCGTGGTGCCGGTCTTGGCGGCGGTGGGGCAGTCGATCGCCGAACGCACGGCAGTGCCCTCGAGCACGTTCTCGTGCAGGATCGTCGTCTCCTCCGATGTCACACCGTTGGAGAGCACCTTCACGCGGTGCGGCTTACCCCAACTGTCGTCGACGTGCCCGTCGGGAAACACGACCTTCGTAATCGCGATCGGCGTGTTGCGGTAGCCGCCGTCGGCGAGCGTCGCGTACACGTTGGCCATTTCCAAAGGACTGACGCCGTACTTCAGCCCGCCGAGCGCCTCCGAGGGAATGCTTTCCAGGTGCTCTTTGACGCCCATCTTGTAAGCCATCTGTGTGATCGTTTCCTCGCCAAGATCGGCCGCCAGCTGAGCGTAGACCGTGTTGTCCGAGGCGATGGTCGCCTGCACAAGGTTGATCGACTTGTTCAGTGAGGTGTTCTCGAACGTTTTGACTTCGTATTCGGGATATCCAGTCAGCCACCCTGGCTCCAGCGTGTGTGAGAGGTAATAGGTCGTGTTGGGATCCACGCCGCGCGAAAGCGCGTCGGCGAGGTCGATCGCCTTGAACGTCGAGCCGGCTTGGCGGCGGCCCTGGGAGGCAAGGTTGTACTGCGACTGGTCGTAGCTCTGCGACTCGGCCATCGCCTCGATGTCGCCGTTGTGCGGATCGATCGTGACGATCGCCGAGGCCGGGTCGCCTTCCTCGTCGAGTATCTGTTTGATCGCTTCGCGTGCCTCGCTCTGCATCCTCAGGTCGATCGTCGTGTACACCTTCAGACCGCCCTGCTCGACGGTGTTCGGGCCATAGTGTTTGATCAGCTGTTCGCGCACGTATTCGAAGAAGAAGTCTTCCTGGCGGCGCGAGTAGTAGTCGCCGTGGTGCACTTCAAGAGGCGCCGCTTGGGCGCTGGCCGCCTGGGCGTGGGTTATGTAGTGCAGTTCTGCCATCTTGCCCAGGACCTCGTTACGCCGCTGGCGCGCCACTTGTGGGTAGAGGAACGGGTTGTACTCCGAGGGTGCCTGCGGCAGGCCGGCCAGCAGCGCCTGCTGTTGCAGGTCGAGCTGGTAGGGACTCCTGTCGAAGAAGATCCTCGCGGCGGCCTCCACCCCGAGCGCCGTTCGTCCTTCGACTGTGCCGTAGGTGACGCTGTTGAGATAGTCGGTCAGGATCGATTGCTTGCTGTGGTGTTTGTTGTATTCGATCGCAAGCTTGGCCTCGTCGACCTTCTGTTTGAAGGTATGGGTATCGCTGCCGAGGTACAGGTTGCGCATCAACTGCATCGTGATCGTCGAGGCCCCTTGCAGAGTTTCGCCGTGCAGCACGTCCTTGACGGCTGAGCGGAAGATGCCGGTCACGTCGACCCCGTTGTTCTTGTAGAAGCGCTGGTCCTCGATCGCGACGGTCGCCTCGCGCAGCAGGTGCGGCATCTGCGCAGTGGTGATCGGCGTGCGCAACACGTCAGACTGGATCGCCCCGAGGCGCGTGCCGTTGGCGGCGTACACCTGGGAGGTGGCCCCGGCGAGCACGGGTTTGAGCGAGTCGAGACCGGGCGCCGACTGGGCCACAGAGAGGACATACCCGACCGCGGCGATCACGCCGATCACGGCCGCTCCGACTATGCCGGCGAGGCCGAGGAACACGATGCGCGACGGCCCGGTGCGGTTGCGCCGCCTACGGCGCTGTCTTGCTTGTCTTGACATCTCTGGTGCGGGGTGGGTGGGCCCCTTAATCTGACTGTACCGTCTCGCGGTGTGATCTCCTGCATGTAGCGTGGGCGATGACAGCCCTGACGTCAGCCTTCAGATGAGCTTCGAGACCGCCGAGCCCGCTATCGCAGAGCACCCAAGCGAGCACGCCTTTCAGGGCGGCGCTTCGGCGCGCGCTGCCGCCGGAGGGGGTGCCGAGACGACCGTCCCGCTGGGCGTCCAGGGCGATGCGGAATCGCGATGCCCCCCCCGCGCGCGCGGGGCATCGGCCTTTTCGACAGTCCCCATCTCCTTGCGACGCGGTCGGTCGGCCGCTGTGGGTGCACGCCTCGGCGCAGAGCAGACAGCCGCTCTGCGCGACGTTTGGCTTGCCTGTTGGAGTTCGCGCCTGCTCGTTTGGATTGCCGGTTCCGGCGCGGTCGCTGTGCTCGGCTCCGGACCGGTGCGCCATGCCTTCGACCCGCCTGGCGTCACACGCGGCTTCGGCTGGTTGGGCGACGTGCTTGCGGCCCCAGTCGCCCGTTGGGACGCGGCCTGGTATCTGGTGATCGCGCATTACGGCTATCGCCCGGAGTTCGGCGCGTTTACGGCGCCGCGCGATGCTTTCTTCCCGCTCTATCCGCTCGGGGTACACGCTCTCTCGGATGTCGGTCTTGCGCCCGTGATCGCTGGTGTGGCCTTCTCGATTGGCGCTTTCATGGCCGCTCTTTACGGGCTGCACCGCCTCACGACACTTGAAGTCGCCAGACTACGCCGTGCCCCGCTGGACAGCCGCGAGGTCGCCCGTCTCGCCGTCTTGCTGACGGCGTTCGCGCCGATGGCCTTCTATTTCTCGGCGATCTACAGCGAGTCGCTGTACCTCGCCCTGTCGGTGGGGTTGTTCCTCTGTGCGCGGCGCGGGCGTTGGGGCACCGCGGCGCTGCTCGGTGCGCTGGCCTCGGCCACGCGCAGCACCGGTGTGGTGCTGATCCTGCCTTTGCTTTTGCTCTACCTGTACGGCCCGCGTGAGGACCGCGAGCCAGAACGGGCGACGACGCGGCGCTCGGACGCTTTGGTCGCCGGCCACGCGCTGGCCGGCCGTGCCCGCTGGACGCTCGCGGGGTTCACGGACGCGCTGCGTCCCCGCTACCGGCTGCGCCGTGACGCGCTTTGGCTCGCGCTGGTGCCGCTCGGACTGGTTCTGTACATGGCTCATCTGGCGCTTGCCGGAGGCGATCCGCTGGCTCCGTTTCACGCCGAGGCCGTTTGGAAGCGGCATTTTGCCGGGCCCTATGGCGGCGTCTGGGACGGCGCCAAGGCCGCCTTTGCCGGCATGCGTCAGCTGCTGTCTTTCCAGCGCGGGCACAGCTACTACCCGGTGGCGGGCGGCAGTCCCTTCATCGACGCCGGCCACAACGTACTGCTATTCGCCTTCCTGCTTGTGGCGATACCGATGCTTGTCGGGGTTCTGCGTCTGCTGCCGCTTGCCTATGGGGCGTATGTGTTGGCGGCGCTTGTCCTGCCTCTGTCCTACCCTGTCGCGCCGCAGCCGCTGATGTCGTTGCCCCGCTTCTTGTTGGTGTTGTTCCCGTTGAACATATGGCTAGCCGTGACGCTTGGCTCGCGCCCGCGCGTCTTCGCGCGCGCCGTCCTTGTCCTCTCCGGCCTGGTGATGGCGTTCTTCGTCGGGGAGTTCTCGACCTGGCACTGGGTGGCGTGACGGGTATGGATGAGGATTTGTTCGACCCATCCGCGGAACGCGCGCGGTCGGGGCGTGGCCCCTTCTTGCCGGGACCAGGACCGGCGCCCGCCCCGCCCGTGGGAGAGCCCGATGGGCTGTTGCCGGCCAGCGGTGCCTCCCGTCTTGGGCCCGCGCCGAACGACTGGCCTATCTGGACTGGCTTCGTGGTGCTGCTCGCGGCGCTTGTGATCGCTGCGGTGGGCGGCTTGATCGTGGACATACCCGCGATTTTGTTTGGGGTGAAAATCTCCTCTGAACACACGCCGCCCGGGATCGAGTTCGCGGACACCGTGGTGCAGGAGGTCGCGTTCGTGTTGACCGCCGTGCTGTTCGCCCAGATTGGAGGACGCAAGGTGCGCTCTTGGCAGTTCGGCTACCGCTCGACCAATGCTCGGCGCGCTGCCCGGCTCACCGTGACCACGATCATCGTCTTCCTTGTCTTCAGCGTCGTCTGGGAGGCAGTGCTGAACGTGACAGAAAAGGACACGAAGCTGTTGGAAGCGCTTGGCACCAACGAAACGACTTTGCTGCTGGTGCTGAGCGCCTTGCTCACTACGGTCATCGCGCCGATCTGCGAGGAGACCCTGTTTCGTGGGTATATATTCGGGGCGCTCTCCAAATGGAGAGGTTGGCTGCCGGCGGCCGTCATGACCGGGATTCTGTTCGGCGGGGTGCACTTTGGCTCGGCTCCCGTGGAGGATCTTGTGCCGCTTGGCGTGCTCGGCTTTGCTCTGTGCCTGCTGTACCGGCGTACCGGCTCGTTGTATCCGTGCATTGCTCTGCACTCCCTGAACAACTCGTTCGCGTTTGGCGAGCTGGAGCACTGGGGTTGGTGGATCCCGTTGTTGATGGTCGGCGCGCTGGCGGCGATCTGGACGATCGCCATGCTCTTCCGGCGGATCGGCGTCATCTCCGGCGATCCTTCCGAGGCTGCCGTCGTGCTCAGCGCGTACGATCAGCGGTGATGAGGCTCCACCAAACTCGTTCGTTCGGCGCACTTGGCATTGCCGTTCTGTGCGCAGCCTGTCTGTCGTTGACTGCCCCAGGCTTGGCGGCCGCCGCTGCCAAACGACACACGGCGGTTCCTCGCTTGCCGCCGCCTGCTCCGCACACGTTGGCCTACCGCGTGATCCACATGCGTGGCAGTTTGCGTCTGGGCGCTCATGGGGACGCCGTGCGAATGCTCCAGAAGCAGCTTGCCCTGCGGCGCTATGAGGTGCCGGTCAATGGGGTCTTCGACGAAGCCACCGGCCGGGCCGTGCTGGCCTTCCGCAAGATCGTCGGCCTGCAGCGCGTCGAAACGGCCAATGCCGGCATCTTCCAGCGTCTGCGCAACGGAGCCGGTTATTACAGCGTGCGCTATCGGCGCGACGGCAACCACGTCGAGGCCAACCTGACCAAGCAGGTGCTCGTCGAGGTGCAGCACGGGCGCGTGCGGCGAATCTACACGATGAGCTCCGGCAAGCCCTCGACGCCCACCGTGCTCGGGCACTTCCAGGTGTATATGAAGACGCCGGGGACAAACTCCGAGGGAATGGTCGACTCCAACTACTTCATCCGCGGCTACGCGATCCACGGATACGCCGAAGTGCCTGTTTACGCCGCCAGCCATGGCTGTCTGCGCATCCCGATTCCAAATGCCGCCGAAGTGTATGCGTGGGTGCAGGTCGGCTACGACGTCGATGTCTACACCGAAGGCGGTGTCTTCTAGCGCTCGATCAGAGCCGGCCTGGCAGCAGGCGTGCCAGGAAGCTGAGGGCGAAGCCGTAGACGAGCAGCACCAGCAACGTGTCGACGATTTGGATCGTCCACTGGCTGTGCGAGCCCGACGTTATGCCCGCGAAGGGAGAGGCGAGCGTCGAGAAGGCTTGGTCCACCGCTTCATGCAGGCCGCTCTTGTGTCCGGTTTTTGGTTCGGTCGTTGATCCGCCGCTGGAGCCTTCCGCTGCGTTCACCTCTGCCTGCTGGCGGTTGGATCCGTTGCCGGCTTGTTCGACGGCGAACGTAATGAAGGACGCGAGCGCGATCAGGCAGATGACGATCGAGATCAGCCTCAGCAATCTGGCGAGCAATGGCAGCAGCACAGCCGCAGGTTAGCCTCAGTCCTGGACGCGCTTTGCGCAGTGGACGGATGTCATGGCGCAAGACCGTCTAGATTTGCCGGCAGTGTCCGGTCTTCAACCAGCCGCAGGTGCGCTCGACAGCGCCCGCACCGACCTGATCGCGCAACTGCGGGCGCATGCGCTCGTGATCGGCGAGGTCACGCTCACGAGCGGGGTCGTCGCCTCCTACTACGTGGACGCCAAGCGCGCGATCCTGCGACCTGAGGGCTTCCAAGCGCTTTCTGTTTTGCTGGCCGCACGCGCCGAGGAATGGCAGGCCACGGCCGTCGGCGGCATGACGATGGGCGCCGACGCGGTCGCCTGCGCGGCGCTTGCCGGCGGGGCGCAAGCCAAGGCTTTTTTCGTGCGCAAGGACGCCAAGGCACACGGCCTGCAGCGCCGCATCGAGGGCCCTTTGCTTGTCCCAGAGGACCGCTGCCTGGTGGTCGAGGACGTCGTGACCACCGGTGGCTCTACGCTGGCCGCAATAGCCGCTTTGCAAGAGGCCGGCCACACGATCTGCGGAGTGGTCTCGGTGCTCGACCGGCTTGCAGGGGGCGGCCCAGCGATCGAGACGGCGGCTGGCGCTCCTTACGTCGCGCTCACAACTATCGACGACGTCTATCCGGAGCGCGAGGAACGCTAGAGCCATCTCGCGGGTGGTCGTGTCGCGGCCGTTCCCAGTCGGCTCTGCGCCGGTAGCCTTGTCTATGAGCCCTCGTAGTCCAATGGATAAGACGACCGCCTCCTAAGCGGTAGATCCAGGTTCGACTCCTGGCGGGGGCATTCGGGCGGATTATCTGTGTCGGTGCGGGTTTCGGGGAGCTGGGTACTGAGAACAGTGCCGACGACTTGTGCTCGACTACCGCCTTTTCCCTGCCTAAACGTCGCGTTTGAGCCACGGTGCTGATGACCCTGGAAGCGTCGAGCTCGGCGCTATCTGGACCCGCCCGCAGGCGCCGCTTGGGCGGCGGGGGGTCTCGCGGCACCCCGTGGCAGTCGACCTCCGGGCGTGCAGGGCGAGCGCAAGCCTGGGCATAGCGATAGCGAGCTCGGCGGGCTGCTGAGAGCGAATAGCCAATCATCGCGTGAACGGCAAGCAGGGCGGCCGCAAGCGATTTAGTCTTGTTTGCTCAATCCATGTTATTTTCTAAGCGAGCGAATATGGCTAGATCAACGAACAACGAGATTCAGTTGGCGCTTGATCGCGCGCTGGACGGACTGGCGGTCGTCGAGGCTGTTGAGACCAAGGATGAGGTGGCGCGAGTGCTGATCCGCGGCAGCGCGCGTAACTATCGCCTGCGCGCGCTCTGGGCTGGCGCCGGGTGGCCGGCGGACGTCGATCGGGCGATCCGCCATCTCGGCGAAGAGTGGCCTCCGGATCTTGTCGTGGTGGCACGGAGCCTTTCTGCCGGCTCGCGGGAAATGCTCGAGCGCAGGGGTGCGAGCTGGGCCGACGGCAGCGGTGACGCACACATCGTCGCACGCGATCTGTTGGTCATGCGCGAGGCTAAGCAGCAACCTGGCGCTGACCGACGAGCTTTCTCTTGGTCGCCGTCCGCCGTTTCGATCGCTGAGGCGCTCTTGAACCGCAATTCGCCGTACGGCGTTCGGGCGACCGAGCTGGCGATGCTCACGGGCTGGTCGACACCGCAGATCTCACAGGTGCTGGGCGCGTTCGATGCCGAGGGCTGGACGACAAAGTGGGGGCCGCAACGAGGCCCGGGCGCGAGTCGCGAGGTCGCCGACGGGGCAAGGATGCTGGACGCCTGGGCCGAGGAGGTGTCAGCTGTCAAGCCCGAGCGGCGCTTCGCCGAGCGCATCTTCAACGACCCGATGCAGTTCCTCGTGGACGAGCTTGGTCCGGTTCTGGACAACCATGACATCGGCTGGGCGGTTACCGGCTGGGCCGCCGCCGAGCGGCTCGCGCCGTTCGCGACCGCCGTCCCAGCCTTGCAGGTCTATATCGAGGAGCGCGCTCTGCGGGGACCGTTGAGCCAGGCGATGCAGGACATCCCGGTTCGCGAGGTGGCGTCCGGCGGGCGCATCGAGTTTCGTAGCGCCGATTCGCATCTGCTGAAGCTCGCTGGGCGGCGCAATGGAATTCCTCTAGCGACTGCGCCACGCGTCTTCGCCGATCTCCAGGTGCTCGGCGGACGTGGCGAGGATGCAGCCATGCATCTGCGCGAGGAGGTCATCCTCAACAACCTGCGGCCGCGCCGGAGAAGGACCACTTCTGCGGATATGAGTGCCTGGGATAAGCGCTGCCGCAACCGACTGAAGAAGCGCGTCGCCGAGGAGCTCGGCCCCGTCGAGACCGTGTACGACAGCGGGACTTGGTCGGTCTCCTACTGGATTCCCGAGGTCACTCTGCCGTTCGGGGAGCTGCGGGACGCCTTGGTGGCGGTCGAGGGTCGCGAGACCGGATGGCCCCCGTGGTGGGTGCCAACGCGAGAGGGCATCCAGCCCGAGGTCCGACACAGTGCTATCGAGTGTTGGTTCCGCGACGATGCGGCGCGCAACTACGGACACGCGGACTTCTGGCGTGCCGAACCCGAACTCAAGCTGTTCCTGCTGCGCGGCTACCAGGAGGACGGCATCACAGGGATTCCCGGCTCGTCGCTCGATCCGGTGCTTCCAATCTGGCGCATGGCCGAATCGTTGCTGCACTCTGCCCGGATGGCCCGATACGTGGACGCCGATGACATCGAGTTCTTCGCGCGGTGGGACGGCCTCGAGGATCGGGAGTTGAGAACCGTGACGACCGATCGCTGGGACTTCGGGCCCGGGCACGTCGCGCACGACGACAGTATCGCGACGGTCGTGACCACGGGCCCCGAGGAGATCGAGCAGAATCTCCCGAGCGTGGTCCGTGCGCTGGTCTCCTCGCTCTTTGATGCCTTCGGGCTATTTGACCCGCCGGGATCGCTGTACGCGAAGGAGGTCGCCACCATGCTTGAGCGAAGCCGGGGTCAGACCGGTGGCTGATCCGACCATCGACGACGAACGTTCGCCGGCGGCGAGAGCACGTGCGGAGCGGGCACTGTGCACGCTCGTGGCATACATCGCGGACGACGACGACGTCCCCTTCATCGTCCTCGGTGGATTGATGCCGGAAATCCTCACCGAGGGCCGGGAGATCGGCCCATCGCACCTCGGCACAAGCGACGTGGACATGCTGCTGGTGGCCCATCTCGAACAAACCGACGGTTTGAGACGTATCGAGGCCGCGCTCGAAGTCGCTGGCTTCAGCACACAGCGGGGCGAGAACGGTTGGCGGTGGCGTGGCATCGTCGACGGCTTCGCGGTCAAGCTCGAGTTCCTTTGTGACCTTGACACCGAGCCTGAAGGCATCGTCGCGATTCCCGGTTGTCGGGTCCTGCGCGCCAACAACCTTCGCGGCACCGGTTACGTCGCGGTGGACTGGACAGTGCGGGAGCTGACCGCCGATCTCGCCGGCCTGGGTCCGACGACTGTGCGTGTGCGGTTCGCCGGGCTCCAGGGCTATCTGCTGACGAAGTGCGTTGCTGCCCGCTACCGCGGCAAGGACAAGGACCACTACGACCTTGTGTTCGTGCTCATTCACAACCGTGCCGGCGGCCCTAGCGCTGCGGCACGGCAACTGCTCGACGGCAAGCTAGCCGACAGGCTGCCGGCCTTGCGCTCAACGTTCCTGGAGGTGCGCGAACGCTTCTATTCGGTCACCAGTCCGGGCCCCAAGGGCTTCGCGACCGAATCGGCGCGCGCCGATCCATCGGCCCCGCAGGACGAGAACCGCGCGCTGGCTGTAGCCGCCGTCAACGAGTTCATCGAAGATCTGCTGAGAGGCGGATAGCCATGCGCCCTGGAGACGCGGTCTTCCAAGGACAGGAGGGTCTGCCAACGTGGGCGGTCACCCTGATTCGCGAGCTGGGCAGAGGAGGGAAGGAAACCTCACCGCATCTTCTGACGCCGCTTGCGGCCTTGGATGAGGTGATGGCGACGGCTAGATCCGTGGCCGGCGGCCGCAGCCAGATACGCGAGGCGGATCGCCTGTCGCTGGGGAAGGACGTCTCGGCGAGCCTGAAGAGTCTCGGCCCAGCTGTTCAGAAGGTCAGTGGCCCGGTCCTGCGCGCGTTTCAGTCTGATGATTTGCGACGACTCCCTCAGCTCCTTGCGGATGTAGATGGCGCCCGGCGCGCGCGGAGCTCGGCGAAGTCCCTGATCGCTGAGCTCCTGCTCCCACGCACGTCGCGTGCGGCGTGGGACGACGTGGTGCAGGCGTTTGAGACCGCTACGCCGTTTGAGACGTGCACTGTTCGCGTCGCTCAGCTTCGCGAGATCTCGGCTCGGCGTGGGCAGAGTTGGGATGCGGTCGAGGGCCGGCTCGTGGGCCTGTTGAGCGACCGGCTTCTCTACGTCGCACAGGCGGGCGCGGTCGATGTCGAGGTTGCCAACGAGAACCTCAACGATCCGGCCGGTCTCTCGCTGGAGCGAAGGATCGAACTGTGTCGAGCGGTGGTCAGCGACGCCCCGGTCGAGGAGCATTCGATCGTTTGGATGATCTTTGGCCACGCGGCTCTGCGCGCGGCGTTTCTCCGCACGGGACCGGTGCAGTTCTTCAACGGTGACCTACCACTAACTGCGATCCGCGATGGCTGTCCGGCGTTGGAAACGCCCGACTTCGAACGCCCGGCGGAGCTTGAGCATCCGATGGCCGAGACGTTCTTCGACGAGCTTCCGGAACGGCCGTTCGTGTTCGCGCGTGTTGATGTCGACTCGCGGCACGTCGCGGACGTCAGAAGGTTCGCTAGGGATCTGGTCTCCGGTCTGGTGGAGGTCGCCCACCGAGATGCAGCGTGGCTGTTGTTTGAGGGTGAGGCCGTCTTCACCGCAGGCCAGTGGTGGGGTGCGATGGGCTTCGGCGATCCCAGACAGATTCTCGATCGGGACGATCCGAGGTACGACCGCACGGGCGAGTTCCTCGAAGAGCTCAAGCCTGGCATTGTCGAGCGGCTGGTGGCCGGTGATGAGCCGACTGCGACTGCACTGACGCAGCGCCGATGGGAGCGGACCGTTGCGGCGGCAGAGGACCCTGCGCAGCGCCTTACGCTCGCGATGCGGACGCTCGAGGAGGCGCTGCCCATCGGGCGAGCCACAGGCGGATCGGTGCGTGAATCGTGCGAGCGCTACCTGATGGAGACGTGGAGTATGGGCACGCTCCACGGACAGCTGCACGATGCCGCCTATTACGGCACCAGTTCGGCGCTTTGGCTGGGCGCCTCGCGCGACCGCACGGAGCTCCGCAACGCGATCTTGCCGTCGACCGGCGACCTGTCGTTCACGTTCAAGCCGGGGATGTTCATGGAGCGCATCGCCGAGGTACTCAGCGGGCTCGATGAGTTGACGATGCAGCACCGGATGGTCGCTGAGGCGGCGGATTGGGTGTCTAGCGCGAGCGCGATGGACGCCCACATAGAGGAACTCGATGGACGCTTCAGGCGTCTGCTGGCGCGCACGATCCGCCAGCGTAACGCCGTCGTACACGGCGCCCAGATCGTCCCTCAGGTGATTGCGAGCTGCGAGCCTTTCATCCGAGAGCTCTGCGGGCAGGTGGTCGCTCAGGCTCTCGCCGCAGCCGCCGATGGAGAGGACCCCGTCGACCGACTCGAGAGAGCGCGTGCGGCCTGGCTACGACAGCGGGCTGCGCTGAGAGATGGGAAGCAGCCGGCTTCAGTTGTGTTCGCCGGCCCGCTGACCGAGGACTGAAGGGCCGGGCGAAGCTCGGACACCACACCTCCGCTGATGCGACGACCGAAATGCAACGATCCCGATCGCCCGCACGATCGGACCTGCTTCGGATCAGGACGGGCCTCTGGCGCCACTGGTCGGCGGCCCCGCTTCGCGCGGATAGCAGGACGCGGTGCCTGCTTCCCTGCGCGAGCTCCGGACGAAGCTCGGATGTCTCGTCGGCTGGCGAGCTGGCGCCTGCTTTCAGCGCGAAGCGCCATCCGCTCCATGGCCCTTTGCTCTTTGCCGATGGCGCGAGCCTGTTTAGGCGGTGGACATAAAACCCCGCCTAAACCCAGCCCAATCGTGCCCTATCGCCGGGTATATCCACACTGGGACGACGGCCGAAACCGTTCCTGCGCCTAGCGATACGCCTAATCCGACAGCCCACGTCCTTCGTCCTCCTAAGCGGTAGATCCAGGTTCGACTCCTGGCGGGGGCATGGGGGCAATCGCTTGTGTTGGTAAGGGCTTCTGAGGGTCAGGCGCTTGGGGTACTGGTCAAGCGCGGGGTCTTCGCCTCGATTCTAGCGGTGCCCGCAAACCCACACGCCGAGCTAGAAACCGTCAGCAGTCTTATGGGGATACGGAACTTGCGAAGTGCCGTGGTGCTTGACGTAGTCCCACAGCCTGGCGAGGCCTTGCTCCGGCGAGTAGAGCAGGAAGGTTGCCGAGTACCTCTACGAACATGCGCCGTCACTCCAGGCGATATCCGCGAAGCGATCTACGCAGCATGCGTCGCGCGCAAGGATGCCTGCCGGTCGTCCGCTTGTGGTCGAGCTCTGCGGTGCTGCGGTGCTCGGCTGGGGCTCTCAGCTGGTCCAGAGCAATCTGCCGGGCACCTGTGCGTCCTCGTCGACCCGGTAGGCGGCC
>DATHNT010000028.1:0-48206 GCA_035485715.1 Solirubrobacteraceae bacterium
TTGTCGCCGAGCGATGCCGAGGGCAGTAGCCCCATGGAGCCGACCAGCATCGAGGCCTCATCGGTGAGGATGTCGCCGAACATGTTTTCGGTGACCGCAACGTCGATATCGCGCGGGCGGCGAATCAGATGCATCGACGCCGAGTCGACCAGCATGTGCTCGAGCTTGATGTCCGGGAATTCGCGCTGCATCAGCCGCTCGCATACCTCGCGCCACAGTCGCGAGGTCTCGAGCACGTTGGCCTTGTCGACGCTCGTGACCTTCGTGCGTGCCGCACCGAACGCTGTGCGAGCGATGCGCTCGATCTCCTGGCGCGAGTAGCCACAGACGTCTGAGGCGTAATCCTCGGTGCGAGTCTTCTCGCCGAAGTAAATGCCGCCGGTGAGCTCGCGCACGACCAGCAGGTCGGTGCCCTCGATCCGCTCGCGTCGCAATGGCGAGGACTCATACAGTGCCGGCAAAGGCTTGACGGGTCGGAGGTTGGCGTACAGGCCAAGGCCCTTGCGAAGCCCAAGCAGGCCCTGCTCGGGTCGTGGGGCGTGCGGATCGGTGGTGTCCCACTTGGGCCCACCGACAGCGGCCAGCAACACCGCGTCGGCGCGCCCACAGGCGGCGAGTGTCTCCTCGCTGAGCGCGCTGCCGTGCAGGTCGATCGCGGCGCCGCCGAAAGAGTGCTCTTCGAACTCGAAGTCGCCGAGCCGGCGCAGCAGCTCGAGCGTGGGCGCAAGGATCTCGGGTCCGATCCCGTCGCCGGGGAGCGTGACAATGCTGTATGCCATCTGTTCCTCTCTCTCGTGCGCTCGCCGTAACGGGCCGGGGCGCAAACTGTACTCAGGGCAGCGCCGCGGCGAACAGCTGCTCGATCCGCCAGCGGCCGCCTTCGCCTATGAGGAGAATCTGGCCGGCGGGCATCGTCCTCGAGGTGACGATCACCTGGGCGGTCTGGCCTTCGACGCGCACCTCGACCACGTGAGCCGCTCCCGCGAGCTGCGCGTGCTGGTGCTTGAACAGCGCGGCCATCACGAGCGCGCAGCTCTCGCCGGCATGCAGGTAGGAGGGGCGTGCGCCGGGGCCGAAGTCTTCGGCGAGCGACTTGGCCAACGTCGGCGCCAGCAGCGAGCATGCGAGCGCTCCGTCGGAGTGCGCGCCGGCGGCGAAGTAGCGCGTCACGATGCCCGTTATCTGCTTCGTCTCCGCGGCGCTCGCCGCATGGCCGTAGGCGAAGGTGGCCCTGTCGTCCGCGTCGGGGAAACGGTAGCTCTGTGGGGTCGGGTTGTCGTTGTCGTTGTCGCCGTTGCCGTCGGCGTCGCCGTTGCCGTCGATGTCGCTGGGGTTGTCGGCATCGCCATCGCCCCTGACACTCTGGCCGGGCGGGATCGCACTGGTTTCGATTGTGTTGTCGCGCAGTTTGTCGATGTGCTCGCCGGGCTGCAGCGGGTTGGGCGCGCCATGTCCGGGGGTTACTTCGCCCGAAGAGGAAGAGGTGTTGGCTGCAGTGGTCGTTTCCGCGCTGGAAGCGACGCTCGTGGTGGGGGCAGCGGCTTTGGCGGGGCTGCTAGAGGAGCCGCATCCCGTTGCGCCCAGCACGACCAGCGCGCTCAGCGCGAGCGCGAGCGACGGGCACGAAGTGGGATTTCGATACGCTCTGGTCACGGGTCCGCGGCGCCCGATTGTAGCAAAGGTTCTTATTATTCGGATGCGTTTTTGCCACATCAGAGCGGGCATTCTCGGCGTGACGAGGCGGCCGGCTACAGCGAGGTGGTGAGCGGCCCCGGTCGCTCACGGTCGCGCTCATAGTCGGCGATCGCGCCCTCCTGCGCGAGCGTCGCGCCGATGTCGTCGAGGCCCTCCAGCAGCCGCCGCCGGATCTCGTGGTCGATCTGGAAGGCGACCTCGCGACCGGCGAAGCGCACCTCCTGAGCGTCGAGGTCGACACTGCCCTCGCCGGCCTGGGCGAGCGCCCGGCAATCCTCCTCGCCGAGCACCACAGGCAAGAGCCCGATCTTGGTGCAGTTGGAGTAGAAGATGTCGGCAAAGCTCGGCGCCACGATCGCGCGGAAACCGTAGTCCTGCAGGCCCCAGGGCGCGTGCTCGCGCGAGGAGCCACAACCGAAGTTGCGACCCGCCACGAGGATCGGGTTGGCCGGCAGATCCCAACCTGGCTCCTTAGCCCAGTCATAGAACAGGAATTCGCCAAAGCCGGTGCGCTCCACCCTCTTGAGGAACTGCTTGGGCATGATCTGATCGGTGTCGACGTCAGCGCGATCCAGATGCGTGACCCTGCCTGAGACGGTGTGTATCGGCTCCATGCTCAGCTCCAATTCCTGATGTCGGTGAAATGACCCGTAATCGCTGCCGCTGCGGCCATCTGCGGGGAAACCAGATGGGTACGGCCCCCCCGCCCCTGACGACCCTCGAAGTTACGATTCGAGGTCGAGGCGCAGCGCTCGCCAGGCGCGAGGATGTCGGGGTTCATGCCCAGGCACATCGAGCAGCCGGCGACGCGCCAGTCGAACCCGGCGTCGCGGAAGATGCGATCCAGGCCCTCGGCCTCCGCCTGCGCCTTGACCTGCTGGGAGCCGGGCACGACCATAGCGTTGACAGACGAGGCGACTTTGCGCCCCTCCACGACCTTGGCGGCGGCGCGCAGGTCGCCGATGCGCGAGTTCGTGCACGAGCCGATAAAAACGCGGTCCACGGCTATCTCCTCGATCGGCTGGCCGGCCTTCAGCGCCATGTAGTCAAGTGCTCTCTCAGTCGCCTCGCGGTCGGCAGGGGAGTCGAACTCCTCGGGCGCCGGAACGTGCTCGGTCACGGCCCGGACCATCCCCGGATTGGTGCCCCAGGTGACTTGCGGGGAGATCGCCGAGGCGTCAATCGTCACCTCGCTGTCAAAGAAAGCGCCCTCATCGGTGCGCAGCTCGCGCCAGCCTTCGATCGCCTGCTCCAGCTCGTCTCCGCGTGGGGCGCCCGGCAGCTCTCGTTCGCGAAACCAGGAGAAGGTGGTCTCATCCGGCGCGATCATGCCGGCGCGGCCGCCGCCCTCGATCGTCATGTTGCAGACGGTCATACGGCCTTCCATCGAGAGCGCTTCGATCGCCGGCCCCGCGTACTCGACAACATGGCCGGTCATGCCCCCGACACCGAGCTGGCCCAGGGTACCAAGGATCAAATCCTTCGCGGTCACGCCGAATCCCAGTGCTCCCTCGTAGCGGATACGCATCGAACGGGGGCGTTGCTGGACCATGCACTGCGTCGCGAGCACGTGCTCCACCTCGCTTGTGCCGATCCCGAAGGCCAGCGCACCGAAAGCGCCGTGGGTGGAGGTGTGCGAGTCGCCACAAACGATCGTCATGCCGGGTTGGGTGACGCCGAGCTCGGGACCGATCACGTGCACGATCCCCTGGCGCTCTGAGCCGAGCGAATAGACGGGCACGCCAAACTCGGCGCAGTTGCGCTCCAGGGTTTCCACCTGCACGCGCGAGAGCTCGTCCTTGATGCGCGCCGCCACCGGAGTGCCGTCGGTGGGCGTGTTGTGATCGGCGGTGGCGAGCGTGCGGTCGGGCCGGCGCAGCCCGCGCCCGGCCAGCCGCAGCCCGTCAAAGGCCTGCGGGCTCGTGACCTCGTGCACCAGGTGCAGGTCGATGTAGAGCAGCCCATCCGCGACCTCATGAGCCTTCCAGATCTTCTCGAACATCGTCCTTGCTTGTGTCATATAGTCCTCGACCTGTCCTCGGGTTCTCGGTGTGTATTCGTCAATGGGTACGCGCGTCAACTGCGCCTGAGACCGGCGCTCACGACGGCAAGCAATGCCGCCTCCGCCCCGGTCGGGTTCTCGAAGTGGTGTGGCAGATCGGCGTCGAAGGTGACACAGTCGCCCTCGGACAGCTCGTAGCGCTGCCCGTCGCAGACGAGCACGGCCGCGCCCTGCTCGACAAGTGCCGTCTCACGGCTGCCGGGCTCGTGCATCGGCGGATCGTCGGAGGCCCCGGTGGCGCCGCCCGGCGCGAGCGTGTGACGCGATAGCTCCGAGCGCTGGCCAGGCTGCGCCGCGGTCATCACCTCGAAGCGGTGCCCGCGCCTGGCGTTGCCGCCTTCGGCGCGCTCGTTCGCGCGCACGATCGTGACCGCCCCGCTCTCGTCCAGGCGCAGGAGCTGCGAGAGGCGCAGCTCGAGCCCGGAGGCGATGCGCGCGGCGACCGTCAGCGTCGGGCTCGTCTCCCCCCGCTCGACTTGCGAGAGCATCGGCGCGCTGACGCCGCTGCGCTCGGCCAGGTCCCGCAGCGACAGCGCGGAGGCCTCACGCAGCGCCTTCACGCGCGCGCCGATCACAGCCGAGTCGAACGCCTCCCAGTGCGGGTCCGAGGCCGCGTCCTGGGCGGGATTCTTTGTCTTAGCATGTGACATACGATCGTACGTTATCACAAACAAGACTTACGCTACGCACCCCCGAGAGCAGAACAGGCGCGGGAACGAACCGTCTCTCAACCGTAATAGCGAGCGATCGTCTGCAGCTGACTGAAAATGTCGTGCGCCAATAGCAGCACGACGAGCAGTGCCCCCACAGGCGGCCCCCAGCGACGCCCAGCGCCGCGCACCGCAAGCGCGAGTACCGCCCCCCACAGAGCAATCATCGGCAGCAGGTAGCGCGGATCGACATATTCGGCCGACTTGACCGGCAACGACAGATAACTGGTAGCTCCGACGAGCGCGAGCACCCCCACCGACATCACGGCATAGGTGGCAAGCTCGCCGAGGCGGCTTCGCAACTGAACTCGGCCGAACGCCAGGCCCCGCGCACACAGTGCCAGGATCAGCCCGGCGGGTATCAGGGCAAAGTCGTACACCCATGCCGGGAAAACGGTGTCGGTCCAACCATACAAACCCACGACATCCCTGAACCAGACCTGACGTGTGATGAATATTTCCGCGAAATAAGCGTGCATCCACGGAAGCCGTGGCAGGTAGAACTGCCAGATGTAGCTGAGCTCACTGGATATGCTTCTATGAAATCCGGTCAGGCTCGTCGTCGCGCCGGAGACGATCCCCAAGGTGGGATGATTGGAGAAGGCGTTGACGAGCGCGTAGAGCAAACCCGGGCTCGCGGCGATCGCGAGCACCGGCGCAAGCAGCCGGGCATAGGCTCTCACTCCGTGCCCTCGCGCCTCTCGATATACGAGCAGGATCAAGCCAAGGATCACACCTGGCGCCAGCCCGATGAAGTTCAGCTTAGTCAGGAAGCCGATCGCGATCAGCGCACCGATCGTGAGCGCCGATCGCTGTGTGAGCCCGCGTCGGAAGGCTCGAGCGAGACAATAGAAGAGCGCCGTCGCGACGACCAACAGAAGCGCGTCGGGGTTGAGCGCTCCGGTGTCGAACCCGAGCATTGGCGAAGCCGCGACGCCCAGTCCGCCGACGGTCCACGCCCACCGGTTCGCGGGCAGCGCCTCGCGCAGAAAGAGAAACGCGAACAGAGCCGTGAGCCCCCCCAGGATCGCACTCAAGAGCCGCATCAACTCGAGACGGTCCAAGACCGATCCGCTCGCGCCGACCTTATAGGGAATGGTCTCCAACAGGTAGTAGAGAGGAGGCTCGGCGGTGGCGACTCCGGCGGTACCCGACCCGCCAAGAGGAAGGGGGGAGGCGAGATCGTGTTGGAGCTTTTCCTGTTCGGCGAGGGAGGAAATCGGCTGCTTGCTCGGGCGATAGCGAACCTGTGGATACCTGAGGTCAGTCAACACCTGGACCTCCATCGGCGAATACACTTCAAAATCCGACGAGGGCAGCCGGTTCTCCTCGACGAGTTCTTGAACATAGGCGTAGTGGTCCGCCTCGTCCGGTCCAAGGAAGGGAGGGGTTATTTGCGCCCAACACACGGCGTTCAGGAATGCCACGAGCGCGCACACCCTAGCGGCGGTCGGGATGCGACCCAGCGAGGTGCGGACTGTGGCTACCAAGGACACAGCCGGCTGAGAACGCACCTTGGGTTGCTGCAGCACCTCCAAGCCGTCGGTCGACGCAGCTCTCATGGAGATTCCCTCAGGACGAGCCACGAACTGACGGTCACGATCGCGCCCATAAAGGCGAGCAGCAGCAGCACGATCCAGCCTCCGCTTGGAGCACGACCGAGGCCCATCCGTCTTGCCACATCGTGCGTGAGCGACCACCACGAGTCGTTACCGGGGCGCAGGTATTCGATCGTTATCCTGCCCGGCAGCGCAAGCCCTTCACTGGCTCTCGCGGCCACGGTGGGCGATGTCGGCGAACCGATGAGGGCTACGCGTTCGCCGGTTCGGCCGAAGGCGAAGCAGACGCGGACGTTTGCGACCGTGCGGGAGACGGGTCGCACCGGCACGGTGACGGTCGCACTGATCCATCCGCTGCCGACGGCTCCAGCGGTAAGCGTGTGGGTACCGGATGAGACCGTCACATGCAGACGTGGACCCACACCAGACTCCAGCCCAAGGCGTATCGCCGAAGTTCCCGCCGGCAAGACTTCGCCGGACTGACAAGCCCCCGCGGCGTTATAGACCTCCGCGAACTTCTCCTTTTCAAGGACCCCGTTGGTACGGGCCAGAACAACTGGAGAACCCGACAACACAACGACAAGCGCGAGCACCAAGATCAAAAGCCCCGCGATCAGAGCGAAGGCTGTACTCGTCCGCCGCGACCTGTGCTCGCCCTCTGAACTCATCGCACATGCGGGCCGGTCTGGTCACCGTAAGCTCGACAGGCTTTGGGTGCCATCCACATAACCGAACAGTACCGGACTCCCTTCTAAGCCAGGCCTATGCGATGCGTTTTTGTCTCAGGTGGAGTGAATACGTCCAATAAGAGCCTTGGCGAAGTTAGAAACACCAAGCGTGGTCATGCCGCCGGCTCCGGCAACCCCACCCCACGCTCGCCCTCGCGCGCACGCATCACCCCGATCGACAGCGCTCGCGCATAAGCTCGCGCTGCCGCCTCGATGATGTCGGTGGAGACGCCCTGGCCGGCGCCGGTCTGACCCTCGACCTCGACGACGACCGAGACCTCGCCCAGCGCGTCCTGGCCCTCGGTGACCGCGTCGACGCGGAACTCGCGCAGCGCCGCATCCACGCCTGTGGCCGCGTTGATCGCCTTGAAGATCGCATCGACCGGCCCGTCGCCGGAGGACTCCCCCAGCTTGACCGCGCCGTCCTCGACGCTCACGTTCACACGCGCCATCGGTGGGCTCGCCGAAGAGGCGGCCACCTCGAAGTCGACCAGAGCGTAGGCGGCCACGTCGTCGCCGCGCAGCTCCTCGGTGACCAGCGCCTCCAGGTCCATCGCCGTAACCTGCTTCTTGCGGTCGGCGATCTCCTTGAAGCGCTTGAAGGCCGTATTCAGCGCCTGGCCATCGACCTTGAAGCCCATCTCCTCCAAGGCGTTGCCCAGCGCGTGGCGGCCGGAGTGCTTGCCCAGCACGATCGCGTTGCTCTTCAAACCGACGGTCGTGGCATCCATGATCTCATAGGTAGCGCGCTCCTTCAGCACGCCGTCCTGGTGAATGCCGGCCTCGTGCGCGAAGGCATTGCGCCCGACGATCGCCTTGTTGGGCTGCACCGGGTAGCCGGTCAGACGCGAGACCAGACGGCTAGTACGAGCGATCTCGGTCGTCTCGATGCCGGTCCACAGTCCCAAAGCCGGCTCGCGGGTGTGTAGCAGCATCACGATCTCCTCCAGCGAGGCGTTGCCGGCGCGCTCGCCGATGCCGTTGATCGCACACTCGACTTGCCTACAACCCGCCTGCACGCCCGCCAGCGAGTTGGCGACCGCCAGGCCCAGGTCGTCGTGACAGTGAACGGAGACGACGACATCGCGCAGACCCGGGACCAGGCGGTACAGCTCGGTGAACATCGCGGCGTACTCATCGGGCATCGTATAACCGACGGTGTCGGGCACATTTATCGTGGTGGCGCCCTCGTCCAGTGCGATCTGGATCACCTCGGCCATGTACTGCACGTCCGAGCGCGAGCCGTCCTCCGGTGAGAACTCGACGTCGTCGGTGTAACTCTTGGCGTGCGCCACGGCGGCGCGCACCTGGCCCTTGACGTCATCGCGCGTGGTCTGCAGCTTGCGCTCGATGTGAATGTCGCTGGTCGCGATGAATGTGTGAATACGCGGGCGCTCGGCGTCGCGGACTGCCTCCCAGGCAGCGTCGATGTCTTGCTTGGCGGTACGCGCCAGGCCACAGATGACCGGGCCTTCGACCTCTCGGGAAATGGCCTGCACCGACTCGAAGTCGCCGGGCGAGGTGATCGGAAAGCCGGCCTCGATGATGTCCACGCCCAGACGCGCCAACTGCTGGGCGATCTCCAGCTTCTCCTGCTGGTTCAAGGAGATGCCGGGCGACTGCTCGCCGTCGCGCAGGGTCGTGTCGAACACCCTGACGCGGTCGTGCTCGTTTCGTTGCGCTGCCGTCGTATCGCTCATGTCGTCCTCACTTCTCCAGTTCTCTCGCTTTTACGTTTCTCCTTGGTTTGCGGCTAGGCGGCCGCCACGCACTATTCCCCCCGAGGGGGGAGGAGCAGGAAAAGCGAAAGGGAGAACTGAAACGACATGTGCCACGCAGGGTAGCACCCGCCAGGCAAGACGGCAAAGCCTTACGGAACCAGCACGACCTTGCCGATGTTGCGCCGCTGCGTGAGCATGTCCTGGGCAGCACCGGCTTCCTCGAAGCTGAAAGTGCCCGCGATGACCGGCTCGATCGTGCCGTCGTCGAGCAGTTCGCGCAACGGCTCGAGCCACGGCTCGATCGTGCCGCGGTCCTTCAACAAGGTGAGCATGTTCAGACCGATCACGGCCTTGGATTCGGACATCTGCTTGACCAAGGAGAAGCGCGGCATGCGCGCCAAGGTACGCAGAGCAGTGGGAAGGTTGCGTTTGGCGCCGGAGACGACCGCGGAGGCACCGAAGCCGACGAGCCGCCCGCCGGGGCGCAGGAGGTTGTAGCTCGTGCGCAGGCTGTGGCCGCCGATCGCGTCTAGGATCACGTCGAACTGAGGCAGCCCTCCCTTGGTGTTCACGTCCTTGTAGTCGAGCACGTGGTCGTAGCCGAGCTCGCGGACGCGCTCGTGCTTGACGGGCGAAGCGGTGCCATAGATCTCGCTCGCGCCGAAGCGGCGCGCAAGCTGGACGGCGGCGATCCCAACGCCCCCTCCGGCCGAGTGGATCAGGACGCGCTCGCCGAGCTGCAGGCTGCCGTAGCCCACCAAGGCGGCCCAGGCGGTCGCGTAGTTGACGGGGATCGCGGCGCCCTGCTCGAAGGAAAGCCGCTCGGGCAAGAGGACACAGTCGCGCTCGGAGACCGACACGACCGAGGCATACCCGCCGAACACCGTGCTGGCCAGGACACGCTGACCGTGCTCGAGCCCTTCCACGCCCTCGCCGAGCTCGACGACGGTGCCGGCCACCTCGTAGCCGACCACGCACGGCGGCTTGGGCGCATCTGGGTAGACGCCGATGCGCGCCATCACGTCGGCAAAGTTGATTCCACACGCGGCAACCTCGATCCGTACCTCGCCGGAGGCGAGCTGCGGGTCGGGACGCTCCTGCACCTGCAGCGCCTCAGGCCCGCCATGTTTGGTGATGACTACAGCTCGCATCGTGGATCAGCCTACTCGGCTTGCGACAACTCGACCGCCCAGCCGGCGACGAAGCCCTCGGAGGCGACGATCTCCTGCACGACCTCGGCCGGCACCCGCGCGTCTGTCGTGACGACCATCGCCGCCAGGCGCTGCTCGTCTTCATCGGGTGTGTGCCCGACCGCGGCCGAGGAGATGTTGATGCCGTGCCCGCCGAAGATCGTGCCGACGCGACCGATCATGCCGGGCAGGTCGGCGTAGCGGAAGACGGCGACGTGCGGGGTCAGCTCGATCGTCAGGCGCCTGCCCTGTACCTCGACCAGGTGCGGCACACGGTTTGGGCCGATGCCTGTGCCGGCGACCGCGACCTTCTCGCCACCTGCGACGACGGTCACGCGGATCAGCTCGTTGAAGTCCTGCGCCTCGGTCACCGACTTCTCCTCGACGACGATGCCGCGCCGCTGGGCCATGCTCGGCGCATTGACGAGGTTGACCTGCTCCTCGGTGCGTCCCTCAAGGGCGCCGCTGATGACCGCGAGCGTGAGCAGGCGCGTGTCGAAGTCGGCGATGCGCCCCATGAAGGCGGCCTCGATGCGCTCGACCGAGCTGCCCTCAGCGAGCGACATCGCCAGGCGTCCGAGCCGTCGGGCGAGCGGCAGGAACGGCCCGAGCACCTCCATGTCCTCGGCGCCGACCGAGGGAATGTTCACCGCCGTTGAGACAACCCCACCGGTGAGCGCCGCCACGACCTGCTCGGCGCTCTGGTAGCCGGCGCGGTCGGTCGCCTCGGCGGTCGAGGCGCCAAGATGCGGCGTGACGACGACCTGCGGGTAGCCCTGGAACAGGGGATAGTCGGTGATCGGCTCGGAGGGAAACACATCGAGCGCGGCGCCGCCGACCTTGCCGGAGTCGAGCGCGTCCTTCAGCGCCGCGTCGTCTATCAGCCCGCCGCGGGCGACATTGAGGATGCGCACGCCGTCGCGCATCTTCGCGAATGCCTCGGCATTGACCCAGCCAGCCGTCTCCGGCGTCTTCGGCAGGTGCACGGTGATGAAGTCGGCCTGCGCGTAGATCTCCTCGCTGTTCTCGGCCTTCTCCACACCAAGCTCGCGGTAGCGCTCAGCCGAGACGAACGGATCGAAGGCAAGTACGCGCATCCCGAAACCGCGCGCTCGCGCCGCGACCAGCTGGCCGATGCGCCCGAAGCCGAGGATGCCAAGCGTCTTCTCGTACAGCTCGATGCCAGAGAACTTGGAGCGCTCCCAC
Organism: Solirubrobacteraceae bacterium; assembly: GCA_035485715.1. Taxonomy (GTDB): domain Bacteria; phylum Actinomycetota; class Thermoleophilia; order Solirubrobacterales; family Solirubrobacteraceae; genus Palsa-744. The sequence goes on from DATHNT010000028.1 coordinate 10,872, forward strand.
TTGCCGCTGGTCAGCGAGGCGTAAGCCTGGGGAATGTTGCGTGCCAAGGCAAGCAACAGGGCCATCGTGTGCTCGGCAGCGGTCACGACGTTCGACTGCGGCGCGTTGGCGACGACGATGCCGCGGCGCGTAGCGGCCTCCACGTCGACGTTGTCCACGCCGACCCCGGCGCGGCCGATCACGCGCAGGTTCTCACCCGCATCGATCAGCTCGGCCGTCATCTTCGTCGCCGAGCGGATCAGGATGCCGTGGTAGGGGGCGATCTTCTCCGCCAATTCCTCGTTGGACCAGTCGATGCCGAGGTCGACGTCGAAGTGCTCTTCGAGCAATTTGACGCCCGAGTCGCCGACCTTCTCCTTGACGAGCACCTTCAGGCGCTCTGTGCTGTGGCTGTCATTCGTAGCGGCGCTCATGACGCGATCCTCTCTACGGTCCAATCGATACAGGCGGTGAGCGCGCGTACGTCGTCGGGCTCGACGGCCGGGAACATGCCGACGCGCAGCTGGTTGCGTCCCAGCTTGCGATAGGGCTCGACGTCGACGATCCCGTTGGCGCGCAAGGTGCTCGCCAACAACTTCGCGTCGACGCGCTCGTCGAAGTCGATCGTGCCGACGACAAGCGAACGGCTACCCGGTGCGGTGACGAAGGGAGTCGCGTACCGGCTCTGCTCGGCCCACTCGTACAGGTGCGTTGAGGACTCGCTGCTGCGCGCCACGCACCAGGCAAGCCCACCGCCGCCGAGCATCCAACGAATCTGGTCAGCCAGGAGGAACAATGTCGCCAATGCCGGGGTGTTGTAGGTCTGGTCCTTGACCGAGTTTTCAAGCGCGATCGGCAATGACAGGGAGGCCGGCGTGAAGCGCTTGGAGGCCTCGATTCGCCCAATCCGCTCCAACGACGCGGGGCTGAGCAACGCGGCCCAGAGCCCCCCATCCCCGGCGAAGCACTTCTGCGGGGCGAAGTAATAGGCGTCGGCCTGGGAGACGTCCACCGGCAGGCCGCCGGCACCGGAGGTGGCGTCGATCAGCACCAGCGCGTCGCCCGCGGCGGCCGGACGCAGCACCGGCGCCATCACGCCGGTCGAGGTCTCGTTGTGGGCCCAGGCGATTACATCGACATCGCCGTCCGCGCCGGCAAGCGCTGCCTCGACCTCCTCCGCTCCGGGCGCACTGCCGGGCTCGGCCTTGACGACGAGCGGGTCCTCCAGGAAGGGAGCGTCGCTTGTGACGGTCGCGAACTTCTGGGAGAACTCGCCGAAGGCCAGATGCAGCGCACGACGCTCGACCAGACCGAAGGAGGCCGCGTCCCAGAAGGCGGTCGCGCCGCCGTTGCCGAGCGCGACCTCGTACCCATCGGGCAGCGAGAACAGCTCAGCAAGGCCCGAGCGAACCTCGCTCACGAGCCCCTTGACCGGCTTTTGGCGGTGCGACGTCCCCATCAGCGCAGCGCCGTCGCTTGCCAGGCGCTGCAGCGCCTCGGGGCGCACCTTCGAAGGGCCGCAGCCGAAGCGTCCGTCGACAGGCTTGAGCGCGGCGGGAATCTCGAGTCGGGTGTCCTGCGCTTGCGGATTCGGCGTCATGGGGCGTCCTCGCGGGGTATCGATGATCGAAGGATGCCCAGGCGCGCGGCAAAACTGCTCGTCGCTCCCCGGTGGTGAACTCCACCTAGTGCGCCAGTCGCGACGACGCTTGCGAGTGTAGCGAACCGCGAGCTACCCACGTCCGTGCGGCTCGGCCCAATCCGGCGCGGGCCCGAGCGGGATGATGTGCTTCGGGTTGAGCTCGTCGTGGGTCGTGTAGTAATGGCGCTTTATCTGTTCCATCGCCACCGTCTGCGCCACCCCAGGCCACTGGTAGAGCTCGCGCGTGTAGGCCCACAGATTGGGGTACTCGACGACCCGCCTGTAATTGCAACGAAAGTGCACGTGGTAGACCTCGTCGAAGCGCACGAGCGTCGGAAACAATCGCCAATCGGCCTCGGTGATCTGCTCGCCGAGCAGGTAGCGCTGCCTGCCGAGGAGATCCTCCAGCCAGGCAAAACTCTCGAACAGCCGCTTGAAGGCACGTTCGTAGGCGCCCTGTAGGCGGGCGAAGCCCGCGTTGTAAACACCGTTGTTAATCGTGTCGTACACGCGCAGGTTGACCTCGTCGATGTCCGCGCGCAGGGCGGATGGGTACAGATCGAGCTTGGCGTCCTTCCCGCCGAGCCCACCGAGCGAGTCGGCGGCGGCGAACATGCGGATGATGTCGCTGGACTCGTTGTTGACGATGCGCTGCTTCTGCGTGTCCCAAAGCACGGGCACCGTCACGCGCGCGTCGTAGCCCGGATCGCTCTTCAGGTAGGCCTCGCTCATCAGCTTCCAGTCGTTGAGCGGATCGACGTAGCTCCCACCGGGCCCGTCCTCGAAGCGCTCGCCCGTGAACGCCCAACCATGCTCGTCACGGAAGGGCGCAACGTAGTGGATCGGCACCGCCTCGCCAAGCCCTGCCAGTTCGCGCACGATCGCAGTGCGATGACACCAGGGACAAGCAAGCGACACGTACAGGTGGTAGCGCCCAGCGCTGACGGGAAGACCGCGCTTCCCTGTGTGTGGGTGTACGCCGACCCACTCGCGAAAGTGGCTGTCCTGGCGCTTGAACTCGCCCCCGCGCAGCTCGCGCGCCATCACGCGATCGCGGGGCGCGGGCGGCATCAGAACGAGGTTTTGATCCAGGCCATGTGCGAGCGCAGCTCGCCGCCGACGTGCTCGACCTGCGAGTCGGCCTGCTCGGCACGCATGCGCTTGAAGTTCTCCTGGCCGGCGCGGTTCTCGGCGATCCACTCGCGGGCGAAGTCGCCGTCCTGGATCTCCTTGAGGATCTGGCGCATTTTCTCGCGCGTCTCCTCGGTAATCACGCGCTTGCCGCGCGTGTAGTCGCCGTACTCGGCCGTGTTGGAGATCGAGTAGCGCATGCCCGCAAGACCCTTTTCGTACATCAGATCGGCGATCAGCTTGAGCTCGTGCAGGCACTCGAAGTAGGCCATCTCCGGGTCATACCCAGCATCGACCAACGTCTGAAAGCCGGCCTGAACCAGCTCCGAGGCGCCGCCGCAGAGCACAGCCTGCTCGCCGAACAGATCGGTCTCGGTCTCGTCCTTGAAGGTCGTCTCGATCACACCGCCGCGCGTGCAGCCGATGCCCTTGGCATAGGCGAGCGCAAGCGCACGAGCGTTGCCGGTCGCGTCCTGATCGACAGCGATCAGGCCGGGGACGCCGCTGCCCTCGGTGAACTGACGGCGTACGAGGTGGCCGGGCCCCTTAGGAGCAACCATCGCCACGTCGACACCCGGAGGCGGCACCACCTCTTTGTAGTGGACCGAGAAACCGTGTCCGAACAGCAGCTCGTTGCCCTCGGCGATGCCGTCTGAGATTTCATCCCAAACCTGATGGTGCAGCTCGTCGGGCACGAGCATCATCACAAGGTCGCCACGGCTGGCTGCCTCGACCGGAGAGAGCACCTCCAGACCGTCCGCACGGGCCTTGGCGACCGAGGAGGAGTCCTCGCGCAGGCCGACCACGACTTTTACGCCGGAGTCCTTCAGGTTGAGGGCGTGGGCGTGGCCTTGGGAGCCGTAGCCGAGGATTGCGACGGTCTTGCCGTCGAGGAGCGTTAGGTCTGCGTCGTCGTCATAGAGCATGGCGCGCAGGCTATCCGATTATGCGGTGCCGACCCCGACGAGGGTGCGCATCGGAATCTCAAGCGAGCCGTCCTCGGCCGTGTAGGGCGCGAAGCGCTTCGCCAGGCTGTCGCGGATGTCGGCGATCTCCGACTCCGGACGCGAGAGCACCGCGTCGTGGAAGACACGCGCGATGTCGAGCGTCGTCTCCCAGAACTCGTCGAAATTTGCCGCGCGCTGAGTCAGGTTCAGCCGCTCCACCCACACCTCGTCGAAGCCGGCGCCCTCCAGCAGGTCGCGCACGCGCTGCTTCCCGCCGAGCGCGAACGGGCCCGGCGCGCCCTCAGGCGGCGGCTCGATCAGGCCGCGCTCGAGCAGCTCGGCACCCGGTAGCAGCGCCCACGGGTTGTGCTCGATCGCATCCCAAACCGCCAGCGCCACGTGGCCTTCTGGACGCAGTACGCGGCGCGTCTCGGTCAGCGCGGCAAGCGGGTCGACCATCAGCATGTAGCCCCAGCGGCAGAACACGACGTCCACGCTCGCCACCGGCAGGTCGATCCATTCGGCGTTGAGCACCTGGAACTCGACATTCGTCAGGTTCAGTTCGCCCGCGCGCTTGCGGGCTCCGTCGAGCATCGCGTCGGCCTGATCGCTGGTGATGACCCCACCGACGGGCGCCACCATTTCGGCCGCGAGAAAGCCGGTCTCGCCGAGGCCGGCTGCCAACTCGAGCACACGCTGGCCCGGTTGGGGATCGACCGCATCGATCATCCAGTGCGACACGGGTGCCGACAGCTCGCGCATCGTCGCCTGCCGCGCAACCCAGCCCGAAGCCGCCTCTTCCCAGTGGGCAAGGCTCGCCGTGCGGTGCTCGCGCGCCGCCTGCTTGTCACGTCCTTCCTCAGGTTGAACGGTGCTCATCACAAGATCCCATTGCAACTCCCGTCGCAACAGCTTGCCAGACGCGGTGCGAGGAAGGGGCTCTGAGGCAAAAGTCACATGCTTCGGAACCTTGAAAGGTGCCAGCTGAGCGGCACAGTGCTCGCGCACGACACGTTCGCTGAGAGTGGCTTCGGGGGCAGCGACGACGATCGCGCTGACTGCCTCTCCCCACTGCTCGTCCGGACGTCCGAGCACCGCCGCCTCAAGCACGCCAGGGCAGGATTCGAGCACGGCCTCGACCTCGTTGGGTGCGACGTTCTCGCCACCACTGACGATCGTGTCGGCCTTGCGACCCGTCACGTGCAGAAAGCCGCGCTCGTCGACGCGCCCGAGGTCGCCGGTGTGCAGGCGACCGTCGGCGGCCTTCACTCCACGCGCAACGGTGGGACCCGAGAGCAGGATCTCCCCATCCGGGGCGATCTCGGTGCGCGTGCAGAACAAGGGCACGCCCGCACCCAGGTCCTGCGATGGCCCGGCGGCAGTCGCGCGAGAGGTGGCGCCTTGCGCGACGTGTGTGCGGGCTCCCGTTGCGCGCTCGCCCTGCATCGCTTCCAGCGCGACAAGCGGAGTCGTAGCTGCCTGTGAGCAGCACTCGGTCAGCCCGTAGGTCTCAATCATCGGCACACCCGCGTCCCGGGCACGCTGCACGAGCGCAGCCGGAACGGGGCCACCACCCGTCAACGCGCAGCGCAGCCACGGCGGATTGCTCAGACCGGCGTCGAGCAGGCGTGCGAGCGTCGTCGACACGAGCGAGACAAGCGTGATCCGCTCCCCTTGTATGGCCGCGAGCGCGCGCTCGGTCTCGAAGCGCTCGTGGATCACCGCTGTCGTTGAATAGATGGCACTGCGAATCAAGATCGACAGTCCCCCAACGTGCGAGAGCGGCAGCGCGCACAGCCAGCGCTCGTTGGGGTCGACGCCAAGCGCTACCCCGGAGCCAATCGCGCTCCACAGGAAATTGCCGTACGTGAGCTCGATTGGACGGGGATCTGAGGTCGTGCCGGATGTGTGGATCACCGCGCAGACGGCAGCGAGATCGTGTGGGGCGTCCCGCGCGAGCGCCTGCGCCTCTCCCTCCGCCCCCACCGTCAGCGGCCCATCCACGAGCACACTCGCGCTGGCGGCGATGCGCTCGCGCTCGGAAGGTGTCAGGCGCAGGTCGACCGGGACCGCCACCGCCCCAAGCAGAAAGCAGGCGTGCAGCGCCTGCGCGAAGGCGGCGCCGGGCGGCAGCGCGATCGCAACCCGCTCGCCGGCACGCGCCCCGCGCTCGGCCAACTCCAGCGCCCCGGCGCGCGCCGCGCGCTCCAGCTCGGCATAGGACAGCTGCGCATCCGGCGCCTGCAACGCGGTGACTGTCGGCGCCGTGCGCGCGGCTCGTGTGAGCCATGCCTCGACCTGCATGGCTCACAGGCTAGCCTTCGGCTTGAATCTTCGGCGCGCGCCGACCCGAGCGTGCGAATCCCAAGACAGGAGCAGCGATCGACCTTGAGCACCACCTGGACAGCAGCCGCCAGCTTCACCGACATCCGCTACGAGAAGTCAGTCGAGCCCGACAGCCGCGACGGCGGGAACGCGTCCGCGCAGGACGGCGCCGCCAGCGAGCACCGTGCTCCCTGCATCGCGAAGATAACGATCGACCGCCCGGAGGTCAGAAACGCTTTCCGTCCGCTGACGGTCGTGGAGCTCTCCAAGGCGTTTGAGATGGCGCGCGAGGACCCCGAGGTCGGCGCGATCGTACTGTGTGGTGAGGGGCCCCTTGCCTTCTGCTCGGGCGGCGACCAGCGCGTGCGCGGCGACTCGGGCTACCTCGCCGAGGACGAGGCCGGCAAGGCCGGCATCGGCCGCTTTCACGTGACCGACCTGCACATCCAGATCCGCCGGCTGCCCAAGCCCGTGGTGGCAATGGTGGCTGGCTACGCCGTCGGCGGCGGCCACGTTCTGCACCTCGTCTGCGACCTGACGATCGCCGCCGACAACGCCCGATTCGGACAGACCGGCCCGCGCGTGGGCTCCTTCGACGGCGGCTTCGGCGCCGGACTGCTGGCAAACGTGGTCGGCCCCAAGAAGGCCAAGGAGATCTGGTTTCTGTGCCGCCAATACGACGCTCGGCAGGCGCTGGAGATGGGCCTGGTCAACACCGTGGTACCGCTCGAGCGCTTGGAGGAGGAGACGGTGCAATGGTGTCGCGAGATGCTCGCGCTCTCCCCTTTCTCGCTGCGCCTCTTGAAGGCAAGCTTCAACGCCGCCGAGGACGGGCTCGCCGGCATCCAGCAGCTCGCGCACGACGCCAACCTGCTGTTCTACGGCAGCGAGGAGGCCAAAGAGGGACGCGAGGCCTATAAGCAAAAGCGCCAGCCCGATTTCGACCAGTTCCCGAGGCGCGCGTGACGCCGAAAGAACGAGAGACCGACGCTGGCATGAGAGCGAAGCGATCGTGACCACGATGGGGACGATCGGCACGCCCACGCCGACGGCGGCGCCGACACCGAAAGCGTCGAGCGCGGTTCACATCTGGCTGATGGCGGCGCGCCCGCGCACACTCCCAGCGGCCGTGGCCCCGGTGCTGGTCGGCACATCGCTGGCGCTCGGCGCCGGCCACTTCCGCCTGCTTGCGTTCGTCGCGGCGCTGCTCGGCGCGATCTTCATCCAGGTTGGGACCAACCTGTCCAACGACTACTCCGACGCGCGCCGCGGCGCCGACACCGAGGACCGCCTCGGGCCCGTGCGGGTGACCGCCGGCGGGCTCGTCCCCCCTGGGAGAGTGCTGTTGGCCACCTACGTCACCTTCGGCCTCGCCGTGCTGTGCGGCGTTTACCTGGTGATCGTTGCCGGCTGGGAGCTGATCGCGGTCGGCGGCGCCTCGATCCTGGCCGGCGTGCTCTACACCGGTGGCCCGCGACCCTACGGCTACGAGGGCCTGGGTGAGCTGTTCGTGTTCCTCTTCTTCGGGATCGTGGCCGTGACAGGCTCCTACTTCGTGCAGGTGCAACAGCTGCCGTGGCAGGCATTCGCCTGCGCGGTGCCGGTGGGGCTGCTGGCCAGCGCGATCCTCGTCGTCAACAACGTGCGCGACCTGGAGACCGACCGCCGCGCAGGCAAGCGCACGCTTGCGGTGCGCCTCGGGCGAGAGCGCACGCGCACGCTCTACACCGCGATGGTCGCCGGCGCGTTCGTGCTCGTGCCGCTGCCATGGGTGCTCGGCTCGATGACCGCTTGGCTCTTGCTGCCGTGGCTTGCGATCCCGCTCGCCATCCCGCTGGTGCAAGTCGTTCGCTCACGCATGGACGGCCCCGCACTGAACGGCGCCCTGGCCAAGACGGGAATGCTGCAGCTCGTCTTCTGCCTGCTGTTCGCCGCCGGCATCCTTGCAAGCGGCGGGATTTGACACCCTTCCAAATTCACAACCTTGTCCCTTCCCGCCAGGGAAGGGACAAGGCACTGAGCCCTTTCAAACTCATAACCCGTCCCTTCCCGCCAGGGAAGGGACGGGGCACTGAGCGGGCGTCATGAGGATGGTCGTGCAGCGGCGGTCGCTGCGCCTGCGCGAGCCGCTGCAAACCTCCTACGGCGCCGTTGCCGAGCGCGAACTGCTGATCGTCGCGATCACCGACGAGGACGGCGTCAGCGGCTATGGCGAGGCAGCGCCGCTGGAGGCCTACGACGGGGTCAGCATCGCGCGCGTCGCAGCGGCGCTCGAGCGCTACCGACCTGTGATCGAGGGCGCGGCCGGCATGAACGGCGCGGAAATCGTCGATGCCTGCCGTCGCGTGGAGGATTTGCCGGAGGCGTTCGCGGCGATTGACTTGGCGCTTTGGGACCGTGCAGGGCGGCGCATGGGTAAACCGATTGCCTCGCTCGTGACCGACACGCCGGCGCCGACGGTTCCGGTCAATGCGACGTTGTCGGCTCTCGATCGCGCAAGCGCGGTTTTCCAAGCAGAACTGGCCGTCGAGCAGAAATTCAGGTGCCTGAAGATCAAGGTCGGTGTCGGCGACGACCCCGCGCGCGTGGCAGCCGTGCGGGCAGCTGTCGGTCCCCATGTCACATTGCGCGTGGACGCCAACGGCGCCTGGGACGTGGAGCAGGCGGTGCGAAACATCGAAGCGCTCGCCCCCGCCGGCCTTGAGCTGGTCGAGGAGCCGGTCCACGGACTCGCGGGAGTGCGCGAGGTGCGCGAGCGGGTGGCGACGCGCGTGGCAATCGATGAGACAGCCGCGGAGCACGGCGCACTGACTGCCGGCGTCGCGGATGCCGTCTGTCTGAAGATCTCCCGCTGCGGAGGCATCTCGGGGCTGCTCGCCGCCGCCGCGCTCGTACGCGCCTCGGGAGCCGAGGTGTACGTCGCCTCGACGCTCGACGGTCCGCTTGGGGTCGCGGCCGGAATCCACGCGGCCGCGGCGCTTGCCTCGCGCGGGCCGCTGCCGGCCTGCGGCCTGGCTACGCTCTCGATGTTCGACGGCCTCGTCGAGCCGCTCGCGGCCGCAGAGGGCGAGATTGCCGTTCCCAGCGGTCCTGGACTCGGGGTCGAGCCGCCATGAGGCGCTCAGCAGGAGGTAGTGCGGAGCTGAGCGGGGGTCTCGCAAGACAGCGTGGCGTCCCCCGCAGGATTCTCTCCCGCATCATTGGCTCTATGAGAGAGCCATCGCCACGTTCTTCGGGTTCTCGAACAGCAGGCAGTGACCTCCGCCGGTCACGTGCAGGAGCGAGTCGGGCAGCAGCTTGACCATCCGTTCGCTCGTCCGCACGAACTTGCGGTCGCGGTGACCTGCCACGACCGTCACCGGCATCTCCAGCTCCACGAGCTTCTCCCACAGCGACGGCATCTCACCGGTGCCGATGCCGCGCAAGGCCGCAGCGACTCCACTGGGCCCGTTGTGCGCCTGGTCGGCGCGCGCGAGCGCATCGACCTCCGGCGGGTCCTCGGCGAACATCGGCTTGGAGCGCCAGCGCTCGATGAACTCCTGGATCGAGCCCTGTTCGATTTCCTTCGCAAAGCGACGATCGCGCCGACGGCGCGCGGCACGTTCTTTGGCGTCCGCAATGCCGGCGGTAGCCGAGACCAGCACGAGGCGCTCGACCCTCTGCGGCGCCTGCAGCGCCACGTGCAGAGCGATGCGACCCCCCATCGAATAGCCGCCCAGCACGAAACGCTTGGGGCTGCGCTCGAGCACGCTGGCTACGCACTTCGCGAAAGTGATCGGTGGTCGCACGTCGGCCTGGTCGCCGTGTCCCGGGAGGTCAAGTGCGAGCGGACGATAGCGTTGGGCCGGCAAAAGCTTTTCGACGCTGGCCCATGCACCGCGCGTCCCTCCGAACCCGTGCAACAAAACTACATTCTCGATCACGCCCACATCCTATGAACTGTCAAGCCAAGCAATGAAATCAATCGCCCAAGCTCCCAGCGGGGAACCATGCAGCTTGCCGATGAGCGACCGTCCAAATTTCCCATGACCTCCGCCACCGACACCTACGAGCTGCTCGGCGCGTTCGTCGACGAGCTCGCGCGCTGCGGCATGCAAGACGCCTGCACCTCGCCCGGGTCCCGCTCGACCCCGCTCGTGCTGAGCCTTGCCCGCGAGCAGCGCTTGCGCTGCCACTCCCACATCGACGAGCGCTGCTCTGGCTTCTTCGCGCTGGGACTCGCGAAGGCCTCGGGATTGCCGGTCGCGATCGCCTGCACGTCGGGCACGGCCGTCGCCGAGTTGCTGCCGGCCGTAGTGGAGGCACACGAGGCGCGTGTGCCTCTGATCGTGCTGAGTGCGGACCGACCGCCGGAGCTGCGCGAGCTCGGCGCGGGGCAGACGATCGATCAACTCAAGATCTTCGGCGGCTTCGCCAAGTGGTTCTTCGAGGTCGGCACACACGAGGCCGACAGCGGGCGCTTGCGCTGGATGCGCACGCTTGCCTGCCGCGCGTGGTGGACGGCACTGGAAGGCAGGCCTGGCGTCGTGCACCTCAATTTCCCATTGCGCGAGCCGCTCGTCCGCGACGAGCTTCCCGAAGCGCCCGGCGAGGGACGGCCCGATGGGCGCCCCTACGTGATCCGCCCCGCGCAAAGATGGGAGATGGACCCGGAGACCGCCTTGGCGCCGGGCGCCATCCCGAACTCGCCCGTGAACACACTGCTCGAGTTGGTCCGCTCGTGTCGGCGAGGCGTGCTTGTGGCAGGACGCCACGAGCGGGGGACGCCGCTTGGCCATGCTGCCGCCCGATTCTGCGAGCTTCTCGGCTGGCCATTGCTCGCCGATCCGATGTCGGGCGCGCGACGCGGGGACGCGGCCGTCGCGCATTACGACGCGCTACTGCGCGAGCCGGGGTTCGTGCGTGAGCACACGCCCGACTTCGTCATGCGTGTCGGCGATCTGCCCGTGTCGAAGCCGCTGCGCACCTGGCTTGCCGGCCTTACCGAGACGCCCCAGTTGAAGCTCGATCCGGAGGGCGCCTGGCAGGACCCGGCGAGCGTCCTCTCGAGCTCGCTCGCGCTCGAGCCGGCCGCGGCTTTGAGCGCGCTCACGGACATGCTCGAAGGCTCGACCGCACCTGACTCCGACTGGCTGGCGAGCTGGCGCAGCGCCGACGAGCTGACCGCCGAAGCGATCTTGGGTGTGCTGGCTGCCAGCGGCTGCGGCGAGCCTTCGGTAGCCGCCGAGCTCGGCGTGCTGCTGCCCGAGGAGGCGACGCTGTTCGTGGCATCCTCGATGCCGGTGCGCGATATCGAGACCTTCTGGCCGGTGCGGCCGGATCCGCCTCGAGTGTTGTGCAACCGCGGCGCCAACGGGATCGACGGCACCGTCTCGAGCGCGTTTGGCGCGGCCGCCGCCAGCCGCGATCCAGTTGTGCTCTTGATCGGCGATGTGGCACTCGCCTACGACATGAGCGCCCTGCTCGCCGCGCGCCGGCTCGATCTGAAGTTGACGATCGTGCTGATCAACAACGAAGGCGGCGGGATTTTCGATTTCCTACCGGTTGCCGGATCGCCGATGGCGCTGACAGACGACGTGTACACCCGCCATATCGCTACCCCCACCGGCCTCGACTTCGCGGCGGCGGCGAAGCTGTACGGCCTGGACCATGAGGCCGTACAGGACGTGGCCACGTTTCGCGCCGCGCTGGAGCGGGCCTTGGCATCCCCCCACTCGACAATCGTCGAATGCCGCACCCAGCGGACCGCCAACGTCGAGCTACACAGCCGTGTTTGGAGCGCCGTGTCTGAGACCCTCAGCTCGTAAGCAAAGGCAACAGAGCCTGCAGCTTGACCTCGGTCTCCGCAAGCTCGGCGGCGGGCTTTGACCCACGCACGATCCCGTTACCGGCATAGCAGCGCGCGACATTGCCGCGCAACAGAGCGCAGCGCAGCGCAACGCAGAACTCGCCGTCGCCGGCAGCGTCGGTCCAGCCGACCGGACCGGTGTACCAGCCGCGGTCCAGGCCCTCCAGCGCCGGAATCAGGCCGAGCGCCTCCGCTAACGGCTCACCGCCGACCGCCGGCGTGGGGTGCATCAGGCCGGCCAGCTCGATCGCCTCGACCGGCGCCGCCAGCTGTGCTCGGATCGGTGTCGCCAGATGCTGGATGTTGGCCATCTGCACGAGCGTCGGCTCAGGCGGAGTGGCGACCCAGATCGCGTAGCGGTTGAGCGTGCGCTCGATCCGTCGTGCCACGATCGCGTGCTCCTCGCGATAGCTCTCGTCGCGCATCAACTGCTCGCCCAGGTGCGCGTCGACGGCTGGGTCGGCGCTGCGACGCGTGGAGCCGGCCAGCGCGATCGTGCTGACACGCTGGCCCTCACGGCGCACGAGCAGCTCGGGGCTCGCAGCCACCAATGTGGCATCGCCACGCCCGACGCAGAAGACAAAGCACGACGGGAAAGCGTCGCGCAGCACACCGAACACGGCCGCCGGATCGTAGTCGCTCGGCGCGTGCACCTGGACCTCGCGCGCGAGCACGATCTTCTGCAAGTCGCCGGCGCGAATCGTCTCGGTGGCGCGGGCGACCGCGGCCTCGAAATGCTCTGGAGGCATGCCGCTCGAGACCTGGAAGCGGCCTGTGGGTGCGGGGTCGAGCAACGGCAGCGGCGGGTCCGTGAGCTCCTGCAGGCGACGACTGAGAGATGCCAGCAGCTCCTCGGCGGTGTCATCGGGCTGAGTCAGAGCGGCAAGCGTGAGACGCACGCGACTCTCACCGTCGTGCTGCTCGCGCGTCAGTGTCACCTCGGGCACGACCAGCGAGGCCGGCTCGAACCCACTCCAGGCCGGAGAGCCTCCGCCGTCGGGGGCGAAGGCAAAGCCGCCGACGGCGATTGGGCCGCCGCCCTGCTCGCTCGGAGAGTCGGCCACCGCCTTCGCCGACAGCGAGCGCCAGCGGTCGGCGACCGTGACGAAGCGATCGGGACCCGAATACTCGATGCGGATCGCCTCGCCGAGGCCTGCCAGCGCGGCCCCGCCACGATCGGGCTGCTCGAAGACGAACCATGGCTCTTCGGCGCGACGGGACGCGCACACGACCGCGGAAGGGTCGACATCCTTCGCAAGCGCGCAGGTGATCGTCGCAAGCGTCGCCTGCCCCGAGCGGCGCGCCCGCTGGAGCGCAAGGTCGAGCCGTGCGCCCAAGCGTTCGCGGTCTGGCTCACCGAGCGTGAACGGCGATCGCTCGCCGGTTTGGAGCGTCACGGATTCATCTTCCACGACTTAGAAGGTCTTTCAAAACGACCTGCACGTATCTATACCCCTTGATGTGGAGCTGGAGGATTTACTTTGGTACCTAACCTTTACCTAAGCCTTCGCAAAAGGGGGTGTTAGGCAGATCATTCAAAAGACGAGCCATACATCCCGCCCTTCATGATCCATGAACGGCCCCACCGCGCCGCCCAACGAACGTCTAGGTCTCGGCCCTACCCCGCGCTATCGCTATCTCGCCCGTGCGCATCATCTCGATCAGGCCGAACGGACGCACCATGCTCTCGAACGCCTCGACCTTCTCGGTCGTGCCCGTGACCTCGACGATCACCGAGCGCTTGGTCACGTCCACGACCTTGCCGCGAAAGATCTCTGTGATCTGCATCAGCTCGCCGCGCTGGGCGCCGTCGGCTGAGATCTTGAACAGCGCCAGCTCGCGCGCGACCGTGTCGGTCGGCTCGAGATCGCGGATCTTCAGCACGTTGATGAGCTTGTGCAGCTGCTTTGTGACCTGGTCGATCGGGTGGATCGCGCCGTCTACGGTCAGCGTCACACGCGAGATGTGATCGTCGTCGGTCGGCCCGACGGTGAGCGTGTCGATATTGAAGCCGCGGCGAGCAAACAGGCCGGCGATGCGCGTGAGCACACCCGACTTGTTCTCGACGAGAATCGAGAGGACGTGCTTGCGCCCCGAGCGAATGTTGCCGGAGGCCTGCAGCGCCTCCAGGCTCAGCGGTTCCTTGGTGGCGGGCTCGCTCATCGGAGAGACCCACCGTCTGTGAAGAGATCCTGGTGCGCGCTCATCCCACCATCTCCCTGGCCGCCTGCCCTGCCGGGATCATCGGGTACGTGTTCTCCTCGCGCGTGACCTTCACGTCGACCACGACCGGTCCGTCGGTGGCGATCGCGCGCTTCATGTCCTCCACGAGCGTGGTCTTGTCCTCGAAGCGCATCCCGGTCGCGCCGTATGCCTCGGCGAGCTTGACGAAGTCAGGGTAGTCGCCCGTCTCGACGTGGCTGTAGCGGCCGTCCCAGAACAGCTCCTGCCACTGGCGCACCATACCCAGGTAGCCGTTGTTCATGATGAACACCTTGATCGGGATTTTCTCCTGCGCGCAGGTGGCCAACTCCTGGGCGTTCATCTGCACCGACCCGTCTCCGGCGATGCAACAGACAGTCATCTCAGGGCAGCCGACGGCCGCACCCATCGCGGCCGGCAGCCCAAAGCCCATCGTGCCGAGCCCGCCTGAGTTGATCCAGCGGCGTGGCTTGGGGAAGTCGTAGTGCTGGGCAGTCCACATCTGGTGCTGACCGACGTCGCTTGTGATGATCGCGTCTCCCCCGGTGGCCTCATACAGCGCCTGGACCATGTACTGCGGCTTGATCTCGTTGTCAGCGCTGTCCTCGAATGTGAGCGGGTACTTCTCACGCCAGCCTTCGATCCGCTCCCACCACTCGTTCAAGCGGTCGCTGGGAGCACTCAGTGCGCGGTACTCGACGAGCAGCTTTGCGAGCACGTGCTTGGCGTCGCCCACGATCGGTATGTGCGCCGGGATGTTCTTCGAGATCTCGGCCGGATCGACGTCGATGTGGATGAACTTGGCGTTCGGGGCGAACTCCGAGAGCTTGCCGGTGACGCGATCGTCGAAGCGGGCGCCCACGGCGCAGATCAGGTCGGCCTCGTCCATCGCATAGTTGGCCGCACGCGTCCCGTGCATCCCGAGCATTCCGAGCCACTGCGGATGAGGTGCGGGGAACGCGCCCAGCCCCATCAGAGTGCACGTCACCGGGAAACGGTCGGCGGTGGCGAACTCGACCAGCTCGCTCGCAGCGTTCGCGTTGACGACGCCACCGCCCGCATAGATCACGGGACGATGAGCCGCCGCGAGCGCCTTTGCCGCTTGACGGATCTGCTTCTGGTTGCCCTCGAGCGTCGGCTGATAGCCGGGCAGGCGCACGTCGGCGACCGGCTCGTAGGGGATCTCAGCTCGCGAGAGATCTTGCGGGATGTCGACCAGCACCGGGCCGGGGCGGCCGCTGCGCGCGAGGAAGAACGCCTCGTGGATCGCCCGTGGGATTTCCAGAGGATCCTGAATCATGAAGGAGTGCTTGACGATCGGCATCGTGATGCCGATCGTGTCGGCCTCCTGGAAACCGTCGGTGCCGAGCAGCTCGGTGCGCACCTGGCCGGTGATGAACACGACCGGCACGGAGTCCATCATCGCGTCGCAGATCGGGGTGATCAGGTTGGTCGCGCCCGGTCCGCTCGTGGCAAACGCCACGCCGACCTTGCCCGTAGCCTTGGCATAGCCCTCGGCGGCATGTCCGCCGCCGGCCTCGTGGCGCACCAGAATGTGGCGCAAGCCGCCGTCAACGAACGCGTCATAGGTAGGAAGGTTGGCGCCGCCTGGCAGACCGAAGACGACATCCACGCCCTCCGCCTTCAGGCATTCCATGACAGCGTCGACTGCACGCATTTCACCGACCTCCTTTCCAGTTCTATGAGGGATCACCTAAGCGCACGGGGCATCAGAGGCCCCGCGCTTCGTGAAGCGAGTGTACCAGCGGGTTTTCGCTAACCGAGCCGACTAGCGGTTCGAGGACCAAGTCAGGCAAGAACGCAGGGAACGTAGCGTGCTAGACACGCGTACTGGCCGATCGAGGATCCTATCGATCTCCGATCGGTAGGACGCCCTGACGCCGGTCATCGGACCGCTAGGAGCTGCCGATGGCGACGCCGATCGCTAGCACGATGGCGCCCGCGAGCGTTACCACTATGAGCGAGGAGCGTAGTGAGACCTGCAGGAAGCGCTCGCGCACCCACGCGATCACGAACAGCTCGACGGCGACGACGATGCCGGCGACGATCAACGCGTTGTGAGTGTCTTCGATGAGGAACGGGAGCGTGTGGAAGAGCCCGCCGAGCGCAGTCATGCCGCCGGTGATCGCGCCGCGCACAAGCGGAGAGCCGCGCCCTGTTTGTTCGCCCGTGTCGGAGAGCCCCTCGGAGATGCCCATGCTTATCCCTGCGCCGAGCGCCGTTGAGAGTCCCACCACGAAGGCTGTGTGCGAGTTCGAGGAGACCGCCGCGGCGAAGATCGGTGCGATTGAGGAGACCGTGCCGTCGATCATGCCGACGAGCGCGGGCTGAACCACACGCAGCACGAACGAGCGCTCGTCCTCGAAACCCGCGCGATGGACGAGCCGTGCGATCAGCGAGTCGCCGCGATCGGGTCTGTGCGTCTCGCCGCCAGGAGGAGGGGCTACCTTGCTTGGGGTATGCGTCGACACTCAAGACAGCCTAGGCCAAGTCACTGTTTAGGGCAGCCGAAATCGAGTTAGCCATGCTTCGGATCGGTGGCTAGCCGTAATAGCGCGCGATCTCTTGCATCTGGCTGAATATGTCATGGGCCAAGAACACCACCACAATCGCTGCGCCGACGACCGGGGCCCACCTCTTCCCGGCGCCGCGCACCGCCAGCACCACGACGGCACCCAAGAGCGGGAGCAAAGGGACCAGGTAGCGCGGGTCCGCGTATGCCTCCCGGTGCTGGAGAGCGTCGGAGGTATATGAGGTGAAGCCGACCATGACCATCACGCCGAATGCGACTGCAGCGTAGGCGGCAAACTCCAGCCAGCGGACGCGAATCGCTCGACGGTGCACAATCAAGGCACGCGCGCAGAGCAGTGCGATCGCCGACGCTGGAATCAGCGCGACGTTGTAGACCCAGGTCGGGAACTGAGTGTCAAGCCAGCCGTACAAACCGACGAAGCGATCGAACCAGAGATCGCGGTATGTGGAGACGCCGCGGAAGTAGTGCATCATTCCCGGGAGACGCGGCAGGTAAAACTCCCAGACGTAGGAGACCGCATGAAAGATCGACGAGTTCGCAAACTCCGCTGCGAGTCCTGATACCTCGCCGAACAGGCGATGGCCGGACACAAGGTTTACGAGCACATAAAGCGCGACCGGAGCCACTCCTACGCCGGTCGCGATCGCCAACAGTGCGAGCGTCCCGGGTCCCCGCGACCGCCATTCGCGTACACCGAGCAGGATCAAGCCCGCGAACACCCCGAGCGCCACGCCGACGAAGTTGAGCTTTGTCATGAAACCGACCGCGATCAGCGCACCGAGCACAATCGCGCTCCTTCGAGTGAGGCCTCGCCGAAACGCGCGCCCGAGACACAGCAGGAGCGCAGCCGAGACCGTGTACAGCATGGTTTCGGGATTGAGGGTGCCCGACATGAACCCGAACAGCGGCTGCACTGATACGCACAGCGAGCCGAGCACACCTGCCCACCGAGCACCAGGTAGAACCTCCTGGATGAAGAAGAACGTCAGTAGCACAGTGAGCGCGCCCAGAAACGCGTCGAAGAGGCGCATGAGCTCCAGCTGGGTCAGTGTGTTGCTAGCACCCAGCGTGTAGGGAACCGTCTCAAGCGCGTAGTAGAGCGGCGGCTCGGAGGTCGCGACGTTTGCTTCACCGCTTCCTTCCCGGGACAGGCCCGCGTTGACATCGGTCTCAAGCGTTTCTTGCTGGGCGACCGAGGAGAGCGACTGCCTCTGCGGTATGAGACGTATAGCGGGCTCCTGGAGCCCTTCCAGGACCAAGGTCTCCTCGGGCGAGTACTCTTTATGTTCTCCTTCGACGACCCGAGGCAGCGTCCCGGTCTCAGCCAGCTGTTGGACATAGGCGAAATGAGATGGCTCATCACGACCCTCGAACGGAGGTGTGATGATCGACCAGGCGATCCCATTCAAGAGCGCGATCAGTGCGCACATCCAGGCAGCGGACGGCACGCGCCTGATGAGCGCCTTCAGACTGAGCAAGGACCTGCGCCGCCTGGCAAGCACCCGTTTCAAAGTGATCTCGCGCTGCGCCGAGCGCGCTCGCCACGCCTTCCTGGTCCTCTTGAACGCCCGCGAGCCAACGGATGCTTTGTTCGCCGGGGCACGCCGAATAGGCTGCCTGCTCACGGCAGCTCCTTCCATGCCAGCCGGACCGCCAAAGCGGCCACGCTACCCACGAGCGCGACTACGAGCAGCGCCACCCAAGTGCCTCTGATGGCATGGCCGAGTCCCATGTGGCGCGCCACCAGTAGAGCGCGCGACCACCATGAGCCATGGCCGGCCGCCAAGTATTCGACCCCGATCCTGCCCGGGAGCGTTCGCCCTTCGCTGGACACGGCAGCCCGAGCGGGGAGTGCTTCAACGCCGTAGACATAGATGGGCTCGCTGTTCGGCTCAACCGCTACACAGAGCTTGACGTTGGAGGAAGCGCGGTTCAGCGGAGCCACCGGCACGGTGACCGAACCTCCGGCCCAACCGGAAGGGTGGCTTCCCTGGGTGAGGATGCGCGAGCCCGCATATACCTTCACATGCACCGTGGGTCCAATGCCGGCCCCCACGCTCATGCGCATCGCCGAGATGTCGCGTGGCAGCACTTCTTCGCCCTGGCAGGCAGCGAAGTCGCCGTAGGTATACGCCACATCCATATTAGCTCGTACTCCTCGCACAACGCGCGGGGGAGCCTCGCTGAGCGTCACCGCCGCCATGGCCGCGACGACCGCGAGGCACAGAGCTATCGTCAGCGTCCTGGCCCTCACGTCCCTGATCCTTGTTGGTTGGTTGCCCCAACAGATCGAATCTGCCGGATTCTCGGATGATACTGGATGGGGCGAAGCCGCACCTAACGCACGGCGACGGCGCCAACCGCGGCGCTACGTCGCGGTCTGCGGGTACTCGAGCTCCTCGCCGCAACGCGTGCAAAGCGCATCGTGGAGCATGGTCACGCGACCGCATTTGGGGCATTGCCGTCGCAGCTCGTCGCGATCATTGCGGTAGACGATCGCCGCGATCAATCCAAGGAACGGCACCACGGCCGAGATCAGAAACCAAAGCGTAAACGAGCTGCCCTTGATGCGACCGACGATCCCGCCCGCCAAGCCGAAGAAGAAGCAGATGACTAGATATGCCATGTGCTGCTCTCCACGCGGCTCATCGCGAGCCGCGCCTTAGAACAGGACCTTGAGCGCCCAGATGACGCCAACGACCGCCAAGACCACGACGGCGATGCCCGCGATCGCGACGGCGACCCCGATCAAGACATGAAGCAGGAAATAACCGACGACGAGCAGGACCAGGATCGCGACGATCATGCGTCCGAGCGAACCTGAGGAACTCTCTTGCGTAGAGGGGCTCATAGCTCAGAGGTTATCTCAAAAAGAGGGGTGCGCGGCCGGGCAGGCTCTGAGACCCTGCCCGGCCGCGCCCCATTCACCACGAGGAGGGGACTCGTGACGAGGTTTGGCACTACATGCCATCCCTGGCCCTACACGCACCATCCGCCTGGCTATGGCACCCGTGGCACATTCCCCGCACACGGCGCCGGGGGACGATCCAAGCCATGGGAGCGCCCGACGCTCGTGAGGCGATAGCGTCGGATGCGCACACCCTGGCCGGGGACGTCCGCAGCGTCCTCTGGCAGCAGGAGAAACCGCCGAGGAGGAGTTGCCATCGAATTTGAGTTCGGCCTGTTCATGTCGACCATATTGCCCTTGTATGGCCCAGATGTGTTTGGCCTTTCGTCCAAAATGTAGGCCGCGCGGGTGTTCTGAGTGCGGAGATGCCGCACCCAGCGGTGCAGTTCGCACGGTTGGGATTAGATCCCCAGCTGCTCGTTCACGAGCAGCGTGACCTCGCCCCCGTCGGCACGACCCTTGGTCTCGCGCATCACGTAGCCAACGATCGGGCCGATCGCCTTGGCGTTGCCGCCCTTGACGCGCTCGGCAGCGTCCGCGTTGGCTGCCAGAGCAGCGGCCACCACGGCGGCAAGGTCGTCTCCCCCGTCAAGCGCGGTCAGGCCCTCTGCCGCAACGATCGCGGCCGGGTCTCCTCCCTCTGCCACGAGTCGATCGAGCACCTGGCGCGCGGCGCCCACGCTCACCTGCTTGGCGCCGACCATTCCCGAGAGCGCCGCCAGCGCACCCGGCGTGACGCGCGAGTCGCCCGGGCCCTGACCGTCATCGAGACGGGCGAGCAAATCGGCAACGACCCAGTTGGCAAGCGTCTGCGGTGCCGGCGCCGGGTCGACACCGGTAGCCAGTCCCTGCTCGAAGTAGTCGCCCAACTCGGCGCTGAAGGCCAGACGACGGGCGCTTTCGGCACTGAGCCCAAGCCTCTCGAAGCGTTCTGCCCTGGCGGCCGGCAGCTCTGGCATCGCGGCACGCGCCGCGTCGAGCATCGACTCCTCGACCGACACCGGCACCAGGTCGGGCTCGGGAAAGTAACGATAGTCGTGCGCCTGCTCCTTGGAGCGCAGCGAGGTGATGCGGCCGCTGTCGGGGTCGAAGTGCAGCGTCTCCTGAAGGACGCGTCCGCCGCCGCCCAGGATCCCTTCTTGACGGACGATCTCAGCGCGAATACCGCGTTCGATGAAGCGGAAGGAGTTCATGTTCTTCAGCTCGGTCTTCGTCCCCAGCTCGCTCGTGCCGACTGGGCGCAGCGAGATGTTGGCGTCGCAGCGCAGCGAGCCCTCCTCCATGTTCACGTCCGAGACGCCGAGCTGGCGCATCGTGGTGCGCAACAGTCGTAGCCACTCCCCTGCCTGCTCGGCCGAGCGCAGGTCCGGCTCGGTGACGATCTCCGCCAGCGGGGTGCCGCCGCGGTTGAAGTCCACGATCGACGCGTCGGAGACGTGGATGCGACCACTTGAGCCGACATGGACGAGCTTGGCGGCGTCGTCCTCCAAATGCACGCGGTGGATGCGTACCTCCGCCAGCTGACCGCCCAAGCACAAAGGCTCGTCGTACTGGGAGATCTGGTAGCCCTTGGGCAGGTCGGGATAGAAGTAGTTCTTGCGGTGGAAGATCGAGCGCGGGGCGAGCTTTGAGCCGACCGCCATGCCGATCATCAGGCCGAAGTGGATCGCACGCGCGTTGGCAACCGGCAGCGCGCCCGGCAGGCCCAGGCATACCGGGCAGGTGTGAGTGTTAGGGGGGTCGCCGAAGGACAGCTCACAGCCGCAGAACATCTTCGTGCGGGTGGCGAGCTGGATGTGGATCTCCAAGCCGATGACGGGCTCGTAGGTGGTCGTCATGAGCCATGCCGCCTGCGCGCGCGGGGGGCATCTTCAATTTGAAGAGGCACATCCAAGGCACCTGACCCGACGATAATGCTGCGTCTGCTCATGCGCGCGCCGGGGTCGAGTCGAAGCCGATCGTGCGCTCAAGCGCATAGGCCGCGTCGAGCAGAGCGTTCTCGCTGAAGGCGGGGCCGGCGAGCTGCAATCCGACCGGAAGACCATCGCTCAGCCCACACGGGATTGAGATTGCTGGGATGCCGGCTAGCGACATCGGCACTGTGCAGAAGTCGTTGAGATACATCGACAGCGGATCGCCGGTCTTGGCGCCCAGCTCGAAGGCCACGGTCGGGCTGGTTGGCGTGACGACGAAATCCACACGCTCGAAGACGGAGCGGAAGTCCTCGACGATCTTCGTGCGTACCCGCTGGGCGCGGCCGTAGAAAGCGTCGTAGTAGCCGGAAGACAGGGCGTAGGTACCGAGCATGATGCGCCGCTTGACCTCGGCGCCGAAACCGTCGTGGCGTGTGTGCGTGTACATGCCCACCAGATCGTCGGCATCGACGCGCAAGCCATAGCGGACCCCGTCGAAGCGAGCCAGATTCGACGACGCCTCGGCCGGGGCGATCACGTAATAGGCCGACAGCGCATGCGGGGCATGCGGCAGGCGCACCTGCTCGATCTTTGCGCCCAATCGTTCGGCTTGCTGCAAGCTGGCGTTGAAGGCGCCGAGCACGCCCGCCTCGATGCCCTCGCCTGTCAGCTCCTCCGGTACGCCCAAGCGGATCCCCTCGAGGCTCTCGGCGCTCGGCAATGCGATCTCGTGTGGGAAGCTCAGCGAAGTAGCATCGCGCTTGTCGCGGCCGACCATGTGGCGCAGCATCAAGGCTGCGTCGCTGACGTCGCGCGTCAGCGGGCCCGCCTGGTCCAGCGAAGAGGCGAAGGCGATCATCCCGTAGCGCGAGACCGCGCCGTATGTCGGCTTCATGCCGACGATCCCGCACAGGGCGGCAGGCTGGCGGATCGAGCCGCCAGTGTCGGTGCCGAGCGCCCACGGCGCCAAACCGGCCGCCACCGCTGCGGCGCTGCCGCCGGAGGAGCCGCCTGGCACGCGCGTGCGGTCCCACGGGTTGAGCACCGGACCGTAGGCGGAGTTCTCGTTGGAGGAGCCCATCGCGAACTCGTCCTGGTTGGTCTTGGCCAGCAGCGGCGCGCCAACGCTCTGGAGACGTTCGACCACGGTGGCGGTGTACGGCGGCAGGTAGCCCTCGAGGATGCGCGAGCCGGATTGACTCGGCACATCCTTCGTGCAGAACAGGTCCTTGACCGCCAACGGCACGCCGCCCAGCGGAGCTCCGGACTGGAGCGCCGCAAGCTGAGGCGCCGGATCTTCGGGCGCGACCCAGGTGAAGCAGTTCAGCTCGTCGGCGGCTGCGCGCACGCTGTAGGCGTCGAACAGCTCGCTCGCCTCGACCTCACCGGCGGCAAGCGCCTGTGCGGCGGCCGCCGCGGACAGATCCAGCAGCTCGCTCGCGCTCATGCGAGCCGATCCTCAAAGTCGATGCTCATGCCTATGCGTCCATACTCGGAGTGACGCGGCGCATCGTCACGCCTGCGGTGAGGGGACCAGAAAACCATCGCCACTGACGGCCGGCGCTTGGGCGAGCACTACCTCGCGCGGGAGCGACTCGCACGGCTCGTCCGGGCGCAGCCTGCCTGTTACCTCGGCGACATGCGTGGTGGCCGGGACGCCCTCCAGGTCAAGCTCAGCGATCTTGGCCACGTGGTCCAGCACAGCTGAGAGCTCGCGCGCCATCGGCTCGATCTCATCCTCGCTCAAGCGCAGACGCGCCAAGGCGGCTACGTGCAGTACCTCGTCGCGGTCGATCATCGGCTGCGCATTCTAGGTGGCGAGTTTGCGCGGCTCGGGGGTGGCCGGCGGGTACAGCGACGTACGTTCATCGCGCATCGACTGCCACGAGCCGGCGAAGATCAGGATCGTGCCGGCCAGGGCCAGCCAGGCGCCCGCGCACAGCGAAGTTGCCGAGTCCGGTCGCTCGAGCAGGCCCACGATCGCGGCGATCACGCCGATCAGCCCGAATAGCACGCTCCACACCGCGGCCGCCACCGGGAAAGCGGTCGAGCGCTCGGTGATCGTGGTGAGCACGAGCACCAGGGCGCTCAGCGCGGCGATCATGATCAGCACGACCGCCGGTCCAAACGTGGTCCACGCGCTGAGCAGGACTCCAGCGTTTTCATACCAGGGGCGCGTGAGCGCGACGATCACCAAGATGGCGCCCACAAGGGCGAGCAGCTCTCCCGAGCGCAAGCGCGAGAGCTTCATCGTGCCTGGCCCGCCATCTTTGCCGGTCGCGACCGCATGAGCTCGATCATGCCCCAGCCACCTTTGCCGGCTGCAACCGCATGACCTTCATCATGCTCCCACCGCCATCCCAGACGATGGGTTGTGCTGAGCGCGAGCAGCCTGCAGGGTGTTACTGAGGAGCATCGCGATCGTCATCGGCCCGACCCCGCCGGGCACCGGCGTGATCGCGCTCGCGACCTCGCTCACCGCCGCGAAGTCGACATCGCCGACGAGGCCGCTCTTGGTGCCCGCCTGCTCTGGTGAGAGGCGGTTCATACCGACGTCGATCACGATCGCACCGGGCTTGACGAAGTCGCGCTGGATGATCCTTGGGCGGCCGACGGCCGCGATCAGGATGTCCGCGCGAGTGCACACCTCGCGCAGGTCTCGCGTGCGCGAGTGGCAGATCGTGACGGTCGCGTTCGCCTCCAGCAGCAGCTGCGCCATCGGCTTGCCGAACAGGTTCGAGCGGCCCACGACGACCGCCTCGGCGCCTTCGAGCTGCGCGTCGACGCTTGCGAGCAGCTCGATCACGCCCGAAGGTGTGCACGGGCGCAAGCCCGGCCGGCCAAGCGAGAGCAAGCCCGCGTTGACCGGTGTGAGCCCGTCGACGTCCTTGCCTGGGTCGATGAGACCGGTCAGCGTTGGGCCGTGGAGATGGTCGGGTAGCGGCAGCTGCAGCAAGACACCGCTGACGGCTGGGTCATCGTTGAGCGCTTGCAGACGGCCCGCGACCTGCTCGAAGCTGGCATCTGCGGGAAGGCGTTCGTCGTACGGCGTCATCCCGACCTCGACGCACGCGCGCTGCTTGCCGCCCACGTAGACGGCCGAGGCTGGGTCCTCGCCGACGAGCACAGTCGCCAGGCCGGGTGGCTGTGCGCCACTGGCCACAAGCTCAGCAACATCGCGTGCGACGTCTGCCCGCACGCGTGCGGCTATGGCCTTGCCGTCGATGATTGTGGCCGTCATGGATCGGATCGTATTGATGATGTTCCCGTCGGTGCATGCACCGACGGGCGGGGACGTACATGTACGTCCCCCAACCGGGCCGCATGCGGCCCGGTTCCCGACAGTGCATGCACTGTCGGGCCGACCGGTGCATGCACCGGTCGGAACAGCGAAACAGCTGCTCTATCCTCGACGGCTGACCGGGGCATAGTCGGCCATCAACTTGCGCTCAGAGCCGTCGCCGGCGAAGCGCACGACGATGATCCCGCCTGACTCGACGCCGGTTACCACCCCCTCACCGAACGCTGCGTGCACGATGTCCTCGCCGAGGCGATAGGAGGCCACCGGTTCGGCCGAGCGAGAGACCGAAGCCCAGTCGCCGCCTCCGCCCCCACGCGCACCCATGCTCGCGGAGCTGCCTACGCCCGCGCCGACTCCCACGCCGATGCCCACCCCGCGAGGACGCGGCACAGGCAACTCCTCACGTTCACACAACTCTGCGGGGATCTCATCGAGAAAACGGCTCGCAAGACCGTAGGTCGAGGCACCGAAGACCGAGCGGCGCCTGGCGTATGTGAGGTACAGCTCGCGCATCGCGCGGGTCACGGCGACATAGAACAGTCGCCGCTCCTCCTCGATGCCGCCCTCGTCGAGTGCACGCTGGTGCGGAAAGACGCCCTCCTCACAGCCCGCCACGAACACGATCGGGTACTCGAGACCCTTGGCGTTGTGCAGGGTCATCAGCGTCACAAGTCCCTCGTCGTCTTTGCGCGCGTCGCCGTCGGCCTTGAGCGCGATCTCCTGCAGGAACTGCTCGAGCGTGTCCTCCTCGGCCGGGTTGTTGACATCGAACTCGTGCGCCACCTCGACGAGCTGTTGCAGGTTTTCCACGCGTCCCTGCGCCTCGAAGGCCTTTTCGCCGTGACCGACCGACTCGGCCTCGAGCGCTTCCACGTAGCCGCTGCGGGCGAGCACCGCCTCCATCAGGTCGCCCACCGGGATGCCGTCGCGTGCCAGCTCAGCCAAATCCCGCATCGTCGCCATGAAGCGACTCAACGACTTGATCGCCGCCGCGCCCAAGCCCGGGATGCGATCGGCGGCAGCGGCCACCTCCCAGACCGATTCCCCCACGCTCGCGGAGTGGGCGACGATCCGCGACAGCGACGTCTGCCCGAGCCCGCGTCTTGGTGAATTGGCGACGCGCTGGAAGCTGACGACGTCGAAGGGATTTGCAATCCACGCGAGGTAAGCGACCGCGTCCTTGACCTCCGCCCGCTCGTAGAACTTGGTGCCGCCGATCACCTGATAGGCGATCTCGCGCCGGACCAAGGTGTCCTCGATCACGCGCGACATTGCATTCGTGCGGTAGAAGATCGCTATCTCAGAGCGTGAAGCTCCCTCGTCGACGAGCCGCTCCGCCTCGCCCACGACGAAACGCGCCTCGGCGTGCTCGTCGTCGAGACCGTGCACCCTGATCGGACTGCCCTGGCCGACCTCGCTCCACAGTTGCTTGGCGATCCCCCCGCGGTTGTTGGCGATCACCGCATTTGCGGCTGAGAGGATCGTCTGCGTGGAGCGATAGTTCTGCTCCAGCTTGACCACGCGCGCGTCGGGGAAGTCCTTCTCGAAGTCCAAGATGTTCGATACGTCGGCTCCTCGAAAGCTATAGATCGACTGACTGTCGTCGCCGACGACCGCGAGGTTGCGATGCCCGGGAATGCTCACACGCTCACCCTGAGCCGGCTTGGCACGCCCACCACCCACGAGCAGCTGCAGCAGCCTGTACTGGGCGTGGTTGGTGTCCTGGTACTCATCGACGAGTATGTGCTTGAAGCTCTCTGAATAGTGGGTGCGCACGTCCTCGAACAGCTCCAGCAGGTTCACGGTGCGAAACAGCAGATCGTCGAAGTCCATCGCGTTCATGCGCAGCAGCTCGCTTTCGTAGAGCTGATACACCTCGGCCAGCACCTGCTCGAACGGCGAGCCGATCGCCTGCGCACAGTCCGAGGCGGCAAGCAGTTTGTTCTTGGCCTGGGAGATCTGGCTGTGGACCGCGGCGGGCGCGAAGCGCTTGGGGTCGACGCCGACCTCTTCGATGCAGCGCTTGACCATCCGCCGCGCGTCGGCCTGGTCGTAGATCGTAAAGCGCGAGGTGTAGCCCAGGCGCTCGGCGTGCGCGCGCATGATCCGTGCGCAGGCGGCATGGAAGGTCATCAGCCACATGCGCCGCATGCTGCCTCCGAGCAACTGTTCCACCCGCCCGCGCATCTCCTGGGCCGCCTTGTTCGTGAACGTGATCGCAAGGATCTCGCTCGGATGCGCCTGCCCCGTGAAGATCAGGAAGGCGACGCGATGGGTGAGGACGCGCGTCTTGCCGCTGCCGGCGCCGGCGAGGATCAGCAGCGGCCCCTCGCCATGGGTGACCGCCTCGCGCTGTGGCTCGTTGAGGCCCTCGAGCAGGGTTTGCACCCGCTCTGATTGGTCGCTATCGGCCATTCGTTGGAGCATAGAAGCGGGGTCGGCCCTAACGTTCGCCGCATGAGCATCACAGACGTTGTGCGCGCCTCCTGTGCAGAGATCTCCGCGAGTGCCCGTTCGGTGCGGATCGACCTTGACGCCGTCGCCGAGGTGCGGCCGACAGCGCCGCCACCGCTCGACCCGAGATGCCACTACCTGGAGGGCGAGCCGGCCGATGTGGCCGACTACATGCTTGCGCTCGACACGATCAACTTCGGCTCGGGCTGGTTTCCGACGTTGCGCAAGCGCGAGCTCGACGGCAGGCCCGTCAGCGGCTACTTCACGGTGTCATGGGCGCTTGCCGATCATGTGCGCGCAAATGGTCCTCCCACCGCCGCCTGGATGTCGGGCGTCAGTACTCGCGAGATCGCTCAGATCCTCGGCCAAGACCCGTCCAACGAGCTGATGAGCCTGTACGCACAGGCATTGCGCTCGCTGGGGCGTTTCTTGGCAGGCGAACGTAGCCCAACGACCTCATCAATGCGGCCGACCCAAGTCTCACGGACGCAGCCCACCCGAGCCACACAAGCACAGCCCACCCAGGCAACCCGGCGTGCGCTGGACCTCGTAGCCGAAGCGGGCTCGGCAGAGCGCCTTGCCGAGATGCTCGCAGGCGGAATGGCCATGTTCGACGATCGCGGCTTCTACAAGCGTGCCCAGATTCTCGCCAGCGACCTCGCGCTCGCCGGCGTGGCCGAGTTCTCAGACCTCGATCGCCTGACGATCTTCGCCGACAACCTCGTCCCCCATGTGCTGCGTTGTGACGGCGTGCTGGTCTACGACGAGCAGCTCGCGGCGCATATCGACCGCGGCGAGCGTCTCACCCTCGGCGGCGCCGAGCGTGAGATCCGCGCGTGTGCGCTGCACGCGTGCGAGCTGATCTCCCAGCGCACGAGCGTGCCGGCTCGCAAGATCGACACCTGGCTGTGGACACGCGGCCAGTCACCTCAGTACAAGGCCCGGCAGCGCCACCGCTGCCATTGCGTCTTTTACTAGAAGACCCAAGTAGCAGACCCAAGCAGCCGCGTCGGGCGCGAGCGACGCAACTCACGCCGACGCAACTCGATTATTTGATGACAATTTTAAATGGAGCTTTGGTGGTGAGTTCTATGTTGATCGACCCTTTGAATTCTGCCGGTGTCAATTCACCCAATTCAAAGGACCCCACTGGTTTAGCCCCGCCAACCTTCACGTATTTTATGAGAGCAGAATTGAAGGTGATTTTCATTTCCACTTCTGCTTTTTCGCTAGCAACGCTGGCGAGGACGCTACCCTTCATGTTAGGACATCCCGTGACTTTACACCCGTTCCCATTGCCAACCTGTTTGATGCCCACCGTTCCGAGGCGGACTTGGGCAGGAGCTTCCCTAAACACCAACAGCCCTTCCCCGGCTACGTTTTCATTTTCTACGATTTCGGATTCCATCTTTTCAAGCTTTACTTCGCCATTTGCTACTTCGCATTCGGCTTTTTCGGCTCCCGTGATACTACAACCGGTCATGGTGAACTGCTCGCTGTTCGTGCCCGGATTCCCCCCGAAGATCTTAGCCATCCCTTGAATTTTTACCCCAGTGCATTGGACTTGGAATTTAGTTTTGTTTTCTTCACCGGTGAAAGTAAAATTAGTGTTGCTCTTGAGAACGTACTGTTCTTCGCTGCCTTTTGCCAAAATTAGTTTGTTGACTTCCCATTCGCCGTTTTTGATGACAGCCATTGCGGACGAAGTGGCGACCAAGCTCGTACCGAGTACGAACGCCAATAGAATGCCCGCAAGGCCGTATTTATTAGCAAACCTTGCCATCGCACACCTTTTGCTTTCGTCAAGACTTTTGGATCAGTGTCGAACGCTTGAGACCCATCATCTACAGGCGGACAGCCTACTATAAGGATTAGCGTTGAACCTGAATTCAATGCGTTCGAAAGGTTTCTTGTTTCTGACCGTAAGGAGACCGCCCGATTGGCCCCTATACGAGGAGCGTCCGAGTTCAGCCCCCGGCCGGGCTCGGCCCCTTGACCGTGCGCAGCGGCCTGGCATCTACCGGCGGCTCAACCTCTGCCCCCGACAGCTCAGCGACCACCCGCTCCAGCGCGCCGATGCGGCTCGCAAGCCCCGCAATCGCCTCGGCGATCGGGTCGGGCAGATGGATCCAGTCGGCGTCGGGGCCCTCTGGGCGGCGCCCGTCGACGCGCACCGGGTGGCCCGGGTTGCCGACGA
Source organism: Solirubrobacteraceae bacterium (assembly GCA_035485715.1). Classification (GTDB taxonomy): domain Bacteria; phylum Actinomycetota; class Thermoleophilia; order Solirubrobacterales; family Solirubrobacteraceae; genus Palsa-744. The sequence continues at coordinate 40,273 of DATHNT010000028.1, forward strand.
CCGTGGAGTTGGGCGGCACATCGGTGATGACCACGCTGTTGGCCCCGATCTTGGCGCCGTGGCCGATCATGATCGGCCCGAGCAGCTTTGCGCCAGAGCCGATCGTGACATTGTCCTGAACCGTGGGATGGCGCTTGCCGGTGGCAAAGCCCGTGCCGCCGAGCGTGACGCCCTGGTATAGCGTCACGTCGTCGCCAATCTCGGCGGTCTCGCCGATCACGACGCCGGAGCCGTGGTCGATGAACAGACCCTTGCCGATGCTCGCGGCCGGATGGATCTCGATCCCGGTCACGGCTCTCGAAACGAGCGCGATCGTGCGCGGCAACAACTGCACGTTCGAGGTATGCAGCGCATGGGCGACACGGTGGGCCAGCAGCGCCTGGATCCCAGGCCAGGTCGCGACGATCTCGACCGGCGCCACGCCGCACGCAGCGGGATCGCGGTCGCGCGCGACGTCGACATCGCGACGAAGCTCCCTTGCGACCCGTGCGACAGTACCGATGCCGAGCATGCAGAAAGCGTAGCGGGCTTACGACGGCGCGAAAAATGCCTGCGAGATGTAGCGCTCGCCCGAGTCGGGCATGATCGTCACGATCCGCTTGCCCTTGGACTCAGGCCGCGCGGCAACCTGCAAGCTCGCCCACAACGCGGCGCCGCAGGAGATTCCGGCGAGCAATCCCTCGCGCCGGGCGCAGGTCCATGCGGTTTGGATCGCGTCGTCGTCAGAGACCGGGATCACCTCGTCGATCAACTCGCGGTTCAGCACGGGCGGGACAAAGCCTGCGCCGATGCCCTGGATGCGGTGCGGACCCGGCCGTGAGCCCGAGAGCACCGCCGAGCCACTCGGCTCCACCGCCACGACGTGCAACTTCGGGTTCTGCTCGCGCAGATATTCGCCGACGCCTGTGATCGTGCCACCGGTGCCAACGCCCGCGACGAGCACATCCACGCGACCATCCAGCGCTCCCGCAATCTCGGGACCGGTCGTACGACGATGGGCCTCCGGGTTCGCGGGGTTGGAGAACTGGTCGGGCAGGAACACGTCGGAGTCGCGTGCCATTGCCTGCGCTGCCTGCACAGCCTCCCCCATGCCACCCAACGACTCCGTGATCTGAACGCTGGCGCCGTAGAGCTTGAGCAGGATCTCGCGCTCGCGACTCATTCCCTGCGGCAGCGTCAACACCAACTCATACCCCTTGGCGGCACAAACGAATGCGAGCGCGATACCGGTGTTACCGCTTGTGGCCTCGACGATCGTGCTACGCCCCGGCTCGATCCGACCCTCTGCCTCGGCGGCCTCGATCATCGCCACGCCGATCCGATCCTTGACGCTCCCGCCTGGGTTGAAGGCCTCGAGCTTTGCGTACAGCTCGACGCCGTTCTGCTCAGAAGGAGCGCCTTCGAGCATCCGCTTCAAGCGAATCAGCGGCGTCCCACCGACAAGCTCCGCAATGTTGATCGGGATTGACCCCATATGCCCACGACAATAGTGGCTCGGGTCAAATGTGGTACATGCTCGCGCCCGAATCGCGCGCTTCGCGCTCGATCACGTCGGCGATGCTCGTCTGCTCGAGCACCTCTCGAGCGGCCTTGGAAGCGTCGCCGAAGACACCATCGGCGTCGCGACCGAGCGGGCCGTCGAGCAGCTCCACGACTTCGAGCACACTCACCTGCGACGGGTCGCGGGCAAAGCGATAACCGCCCTTGACCCCGCGCTGAGAGTTGACCACGCCGGCACGCCGCAGCACAGCGAACAGCTGCTCGAGAAACTGGACCGGCATCTCACGACGGCGCGCGAGCTCGCCGATCGGCACCGGCTCAGAGCCGCCGGCTCGGCCAAGCTCCGCGAGCGCGGCCACCGCATAGGGGGACTTGCTTGTAATCGAGATCATCGCGCAAGCGCGATGCTACGCAGAAAGCGTCTCGGACGGGGCGTGGGGCGCCCAAGCTCCTCTTAGAAGGTCTTTCAAAATGACCTGCCCGTCTCGATACCCCTTGGTGTGGAGCTGGGGTATTTATTTTGGTACCTAATCTTTATCTAAGCCTTCGCAAAAGGGGGTGTTTGAGCAGATCATTCAAAGATGAGCCACACACCCAGCTTTCACCGACCCACGAACACCCCGCCGCGGAGCTCCTTTTGAAAGACGTTCTTAGAGCCAACCGCGCTCTGTGGCGATCAGGACAGCCTGGGCGCGGTCGACCGCGCCGAGCTTGCCGTAGATGTTGTGCAAGTGCGTGCGCACCGTGCTCGTGGAGAGCGTCAGCTCGTGCGCGATCTGCTTGTAGACCTTGCCTTCGGCGAGCCGCTGCAGCACACCGACCTCGCGGCCTGAGAGCGGACAGGGATCGACCGTGCGCTGGCGCTGAGCGCGCGAGCTCGGCAGTTCGTACATCACGCGGCGCAATTCCTCTGGGCCGAGCCCAAGCGCACGGGCGCATGTGAGCATCTCCCCCGGCGCGACCGGCGCCCCGTGGGCATAGTGCGCGAGCATGTCGGCAAGGCGCACGAACACGGCCTCGCCACTGGCATCGGGATTGTGGTGGCGCTCGATCACCGTGGCTATCGCCGGCGGCAAACCCCAGCGGCGTGCGAGCACACCGCCCACGAGCGCATGATCGACACCGAGCTCGCGCCGTTCCTGATGGATGCGCTTCTCGGGAGTCTGGCCTTCCTTCTTGACCTGCGCGATGTAGCCGGGGTAGGCGTGCATCAGCACGAGCTTGCCGACGTCGTGGAGCAGGCTTGTGACGGTCAGACGGTCGCGGTGCTCGTAGCCGACCTCGGCCGCGAGCCGGTCGGCTGTGTGCTGGGTGGCGAGTGCGTGCAGGCGGAAGCGCTCGGGTGCCGTGTCCCAGCCGGAGGAGCGCTCGAAGAAGTCGAATGTACGCACCCTGCTGGCGATCGATTCGACCGCCTGGGGCGTCAGCCGCTCGACTGCACCGACCACCGTCTCGATGCGTTCGGAGGGACCGCAGCCCTCGTTGGCGAGGCGCATCACCGCGATCAGCAGCGCCACGTCGGACTCGACGGCCGCGACGATGTCGGCGGTCGCCACGTTGTCCTTGGAGATGACCGCAAGCAGACGGCTACGGGACTCTGACAGCGCCGGGAACGCGTCGAGCGCCTCGAATGCGCGCATCAAGCGGCGGCCGTGGCCCTCGTTCTGATGGCGCTCGCCAGATCCATTCGAGCTGCTCGGGCGTCGCCCGAGCGCGGAGGAATCCGCGGGGTCGCTTGCTTGCGTTGGCTTTGTCACTGTCGCTTGCGTGCTCATGACACCTTCTTGACGGGGCGGCATCCAAGCCAACCCATGTGTTCGTCATGGGTCCTATCGGCAACTCCAGATGGTTTGTTGAGCGCCGCTATCCCAGCGCCGTAGCTGGGACTCCTGGCGATGAGCCGGCGAGCGCTGATCCGCCGCTTCGGGCGAGCACTGATCCGCTGCTTCAGGCAAGCGCCCAAACCAGCCAATCCGGCCGGTATCAGCGAGACGACCTCAGCCGGCGAGCGCGAGATCGATGCGACGCAGCGTCTCCTCGCGACCTAGCAGCGCGACGCTCTCGAAGATGCCTGGCGAAACGGTCGTGCCCGCTATTGCCACACGCACCGGCTGGTAGACCTCGCGCGGCTTCGCATCGTGGCGCTCGATCACCTGCGCAAGCGCTGTTTGCACCGCCTCGACCTCGAAGCTCGGCGCCGAGGAGAGCTGCGCTCGCGCGTCGCCCAACACCGACACTCCACGCTCGCCAAGCCAGCGCTCGCGCGCCGCAGCGTCCTCGGCGACACCGGTGAAGAAGAAGCGCGACAGCGGCCAGAAGTCGGCGAGCGTCTGAATCTTCTCCTGACTGATCGCCACGGCACCCTCCAGCAGCCGACGATCGGCTTCTGCAGCGCTTGCCGCTTGCGGATCTGCGATGCGCAGGTAAGCAAGAACGCGATCGGCGAGCTCGCCTACAGAGAGCCCACGAACGTAGATCCCGTCGAGCCAGCGAAGCTTGACCTCGTCGAAGCGGGCGGGGTTGCGACTGACTCGCTCCAGCTCGAAGCGCTCCACGAGCTGCTCTGTGGAGAGGACGGTGGCGTCGTCGCCCGAACCCCAACCGAGCAGGGCGAGGTAGTTGCGTACCGCCTCTGGCAGATAGCCCGCTTCGCGCAGCTCCTGCACCGATGCGGCGCCGTGGCGCTTGGAGAGCTTCTTGCCGTCGGGACCATGCAGCAGCGGCAGGTGAGCGTACAGCGGCTCGGCGTGCTCCGCCCCGAAACCGGCGGCCTTGGCGGCTTGCAGGACGAGCAGCTGCTTTGGCGTGTTGGACAGGTGGTCCTCGCCGCGCACGACGTGCGTGATGGCCGCATCGAGGTCGTCGATCGCAACGGCGAAGTTGTAGAGCACCGATCCGTCAGCGCGCGCGATCACCGGATCGTCGAGATGCATGTGTTCGAAGGTTGTGTCGCCGCGGATCAGGTCGTGTACGACAGTGGCGCCACCGGCCGGCACGCGCAGGCGCACCGCCCCCTGCTGCTCTGGCTCGCCACGGAAGCCGCGCTCGGCGCCGTTCAGCTGCTTGTAGGCGGCGACATCGGCGGCCGTGGCGTTCGAGCGGTAAGCGTGTTCGCTCTCGAGCAGCGCCTCGAGCACCTCCTGGTGGCGGACGGCTCGCTCGCCTTGGAAGATCGGGCCCTCGTCCCAGTCGAGCTGCAGCCAGCGCAGCGCGTCGAGGATCTGCTCGACGTTCTCGGGTGTGGAGCGCTCACGGTCGGTGTCCTCGATGCGTAGCAGGAAAGTGCCGCCCGAGTGGCGCGCGAGCAGCCAGTTGAACAGCGCGGTGCGCGCGCCGCCGATGTGCAGCGCGCCCGTGGGCGATGGAGCGAAGCGAACTCTCATAGGATCGTCGCCATGCTAGTCGTCCGGCGCCAATGCGTGAAATCCCGAGCTTGCCGGCGCCCACCGTGGGTTGGGCTGCCTGCCATACCCAGGAGGACATCAACGTGCTGATCGGCGCTCACGTCTCCCCCGCCGGCGGCTTGCCCAAGGCGATCGAGCGTGGACTGGAGCGCGACTGCCGCGCGATCCAGATTTTCAACCAGTCGCCGCGCATGTGGCGCCCCACCGTCTACCGCGAGGAGGACGTCGCCGCGTTTCGCGAGGCGATGGCTGCCAGCCAAATCGACGCGGTGCTGATCCACGCTGTGTACCTGCTCAACTGCGCAAGCGAGGACCCGGAGATCCGCGAGAAGTCGCTCGTGTCGCTGACGCACTCGCTGCGTGTCGGACACGACATCGGCGCTGCGGGCGTCGTGCTGCACCCCGGCTCGGCCAAGACCGGCGATGCCGTCGAGGCGGTCGCGCGCGCCGGCGAGACGATCCGCGAGGCGCTCGCCAACAGCGAGGGTTGCCCGCTTCACTTGGAGAACACGGCCGGCGCCGGCGGCACGTTGGGACGCTCGATCGACGAGCTCGCCGCCCTGCTGGAGGCGGCGGGAGACGACGAGCGGCTGGGACTGTGCCTTGACTCCTGCCATCTGTTTGCATCCGGCTATGACATCCGCACCTACGCGGGCATGGACGAGCTGACGAAGGAGATCGCCGAGAAGATCGGCCTGTCGCGCGTGGGCTCGCTGCACCTCAACGACTCTCAGACCCAGCTTGGGTCCAACCGCGACCGGCACGCAAACATCGGAGCGGGAGAGCTCGGCGAGAGCGGCTGTGCGGCGTTTCTCTCCGCACCCCCGTTTCAGGAACTGCCGTGCGTGTTGGAGACACCTGGCGAGAACCGCTCGGGACCGACGCGCGAGGAGGTTCAACTGGCGGTGAGTCTGGGAGCACGGGGGCTGAAAGAGCGGGAGGCATAACGTTTCGGTACCAAACTATCTATGTAAGGGTCATTTATCACTGGCGTTTCAGAGACCTGCTCCACGAGTAAGCAACACCCGCTGAGACCGGCGGCGCGAGTAAGCGACGCTCGGCGATCCAGAGTTGAGGCCTCCGCCGCGCCGGAAGGTCCCAGAGATTCCTCAACCAGGACGCGACGCATCAGCGGCACGACGAGTACAACCGCTCAGTTCTAGATAGGCCTAACCGGTTGCGGCGAGCGCCGGGGCCGGCGCCAGCGCCGCTTCCAACTCGGCGCGCACGCCCGGCGTGTGCTGCACGCGGTAGGCCTCGCCGAGGCGCAGGATGCGCGTGCCGGCACTTGTAAGCATCTCCAGCACCACCTCGGCGGGGCCGTGATTGGTCTCGATGATGTCCTTGACGTCCTCGATCGCGCTCGCCGGCAGACGGGCGGCGTCGACCTGCAGGCGCACCGGTTGCGCAGCCGCGGCGCGCGCGACGGAGACCGCTTTGGCCTCGCTGTTGGCTCGCTCTATCTCTTGGTCGGTCGGTGTGAAGTGCTCGACCGATTGGACGATGACACAGGTCTTGCCGGCCTCCTTGTGGTCGACGCGGCCTCGGACGAGCACCACCTGGTCGACCGCGAGCGCGCTTGCGCCCGTGCCGAGCGCTTCCTGCTCGGCGAGCGCCTTGCCGAACACGAGGATCTCGACAGCGCCTTCGAGATCGTCGAGCGTGGCGAACATCATGTGATCGCCGTTGCGGGTGCGAATCTTCTTGGACTCGGTGATGATCCCGCCGACGGTCACCCAGTCCTTGTCACGACGATTGGCTAGGGCGGCGAGCGAGCAGTCCACGCGCGCCCTGAGCGCCTCGCGCATTGGCTTGAGCGGGTGAGCGGAGATGAACAGCCCGATTGCTTCCTTCTCGACGGCCAGCAACTGCGGCTGGTCGAACTCTTCGGCGGGAATCGGAGGGTGGCTCGGCCTGAGCAGTCCTGCCCCTGGCGCCGAACTCCCCACCCCACCTGAGGTGCTCGCTGCAGGCGGGTCGAGGTCGAAGATCGAGCCCTGGCCAACGAGCGCATCCTGTTGAGCCTTCTGGCCTGCGGCCTGGGCGGTTTCGAGCACGGCGAGCATGCCCTTGCGGCTGGCGCCTGTGGAGCCAAGCGCGCCGCACTTGATCAAGGCCTCGATCGCCTTCTTGTTGACGGCACGGCTGTCGACGCGCTCGCAGAAGTCCCACAGCGAGCTGAAAGGGCGGGGGTTTGGGTGGGCGGGATCCGTTTCATCTCGGGCGCACTTGATCGCCTCGACGGCCTGATAGCCGACGCCCTTCACCGCGTCGAGGCCGAAGCGGATGTTGCCGCCGGCTGTCTGCTCACCGCCGGGCTCCGCGGGGCGCGCAGAAGCGCCAACGGTGAACTCGTGGTCTGAGAGGTTGACGTCGGGGGGCAGGATCTCGATACCCATCTCCTCGCAGCGGGCGACGAAGAACGGGACCTTGTCCTTGGTGGACATGACCGAGGAGATCAGCGCCGCCATGTACTCGGCGGTGTGGTTGGCCTTCAGCCATGCTGTGCGATAGGCAATCAGGCCGTAACAGGCGGCGTGCGACTTGTTGAAGGAGTAGTCGGCGGCCGCTTCGTTCAGTTTCCAGAGGTCCTTGGCGACGTTCGGGGCGGTGTTCGACTTCGCCAGCCCTTCCATGAATTTGTCCTTCATGGTCGCCATCAGGTCGCGCTTCTTCTTGCCGATCGCCTTGCGCAGATCGTCCGCCTCGGTACCGGAGAAGCCCGCCATCGAACGCGAGATGTCCATCAACTGCTCCTGATAGATCACGCAGCCGTGCGTCTCCTCGGTGATCCGGCGCAGGCGCGGGTCCGGGTAGCGGACCGTCGAGGGGTCTTTCTTTCCCTTCGCGTAGGCGGGGATATAGGCCATCGCGCCCGGCCGGTAGAGGGCGCCGAGCGCGACCAGGTCGCGGAACTCGGTCGGGCCGACCCGTTTCAACGCGTCGCGCATGCCGTCGGACTCGAACTGGAAGACGCCGGTCGAGTCGCCGCGGGCGAGCATCTTGTAGGTCTTCGCGTCGTCGAGCGGG
>DATHNT010000029.1:0-8022 GCA_035485715.1 Solirubrobacteraceae bacterium
ACGGAAGCCGTGAAAGCTCGGCACCACACCACGCGGTACGACCAGCCGGCGCCCGTGCTCGTCACGCTCATGCAGGATGGGGAATGTCGGTCGTCCACGCTCATCGTTGGCCTGCTCCTGAGCGTGCCGCAATGCGGCACCGACGTTGCGCTGTTGGATCGCCGCGCCCGAGCGCGTGGCGAATACAAAGGCGCTCAGGCTCGTATTGTCGCTCCTCAACTTATGCGCCACAAGCATGGCCGCAAGCCGTCGCGGAATCTCCACGGTGCGCCGTGACTCGTCGGTCTTGAGCGGCTGTCGCCGGCCTCGGCGATCGACTTGGTACTCAAAGCGGACCTCCGCCGTATCTAGGTCGTCAAGCGACACATCAGCCCACACGAGTCCCAGGCACTCACTCAGGCGCGCGCCCGTGACCGATCCGACGGCGAACAGAGTCTTGTAGGGGTGACGAGCGGCGGCGAGCGTCTGTGCGAGCTGATCGCCCACGAAGATCGGTCGCCTCGCGGCGGCTGACACCTTTGGGCGCTCGCCCTTCTCAAGTTCCAGCACAGGGTTTTGGCCGTGCCAGTTCATACGACGCTTAGCGAACTTGAAGGTCCGATTCGCCGCCTTGACTACACCGGCAATCGTCCACTCGGCCTTGCCTTCCTTCCTCAGTTCGCGCACGAGCGCGGCAACGTCCTCGACTGTGATCGTGTCGAGCCGCCGCCGTCCCCAGCGCGGACGAAGATGCGTCTTGATCGCGTTGCTGTAGATCGCCTGCGTCGCGGGTCGAAGTTCAGCGACCTGTCCGGCGAGCCATGCGTCGGCGGCCTCGCCAAATCGCAGCCGCGGATTCGGTTGGACTCGCTCGCCACGTCCCTTACGCCCGAGCACGTCGTCACGCGCAGCTCGGGCCGCCGTGATCCCTCCGTCTACGGTGCGCCAGCGCTGCCAACCTGCTGAGTCGCGGTAACCGACTTCGTGGATGGTATGCCCGCTGACGTCCTGCCTGCGGTAGATGTTGCGCTCGACGCGTACACGCCGAGCAGTAGCGTTCGTCTTGCTCATGGAGTCATACCTCCTGGGCCATGCCCCCGGCGATTGCAGTCGCGCGGGGGCGCTTTTGTTGTTGCCGTAAGCCTACCGACCCCATACTGGCAAAGCAAGGTGTGGGTGTGAAAGCCCTGCAAATCCGCATGTTGCAGTAGGCGTGGAAGCGGCTTGGAAGCATCTCAAGCGTCGCGGCGATGGAGGGAGCGCAGGCCACCGCCTCGCCGCCAAGTGTCCAGATCAGTTCGGTTGAACCAGCACTTCCCGCCGGGTGCATCCTGCTCGAAGGGAATGGTGCGAGCCGCCGTGAGCCGGTGAAGTGCGGTGAGAGTGAGGCCGAGGTAGGCCGCAGCCTCGCGACTCGTCATCCAGCCAGCGCCCGGCTGCTCGTGTTGCAGGTGCGGCCGTAGAACGGCGGCAAGGTCGGCGGCGAGAGCTGCGTCGGCACGCGCGGCGTCGATAACGAGGCTCGCCAGTTCGGTCCCGGGGGCGCCCATCAGACGAGCCCCTTCTCGGCGAGGCGCGCGAGTTCTGTGTCTGCGTCATACGCTCGACGAGAGGTCGCCTGGGCACGTTGGGCGTAGCCCGGACGCCGATCCTGGTGAGCATTGTCGATGTCCGGACTGTCCTCACCGTCCGGTCTACCCATTGGAGCCGGATTCGTAGTCCGGACAGGACGGACAGGCTGGTCAGTGGATTGACGCCCAGGCGTATGGCCGGACTCCGATAGGCGCCAGTGAACCTGCGCCGGGAAGCCCCGGTGTTCGTGGTCGACGCCGAGGTCGTGCGAGGCGCGTCGTACTGCGCGCTCGTGAACATCGAGCGCACCGCATTCTTGGATGATCGTGCCGGCGTGGTGCCAGTCGCCGTCCGCGAGTCGCGCCGCGATCAGTGTGCGCGCGGTGGTTCGCGCCTCGCCAGCAGGCTGTAGCGGTCGCGGTTGGTTGATGAGGTCTTCGACGGTGAGACCACTCGTCCCGAAGTTGCCCGCCAACGGCACGTCGAACGTGTAGCCGTTGGCCGTGAACTTGTGGCTTGAGATGTCAAACTCGACCGCTGGCGGCGTTCGGGATAGGTTGCCCTTGCCCCGTACGACTACTCGCCGCCGTTCGTCGTGGGGATGCTCGGCGAGCAGCAGGCTTGATCGACTGACCGCGTTGAAAGCTACGGAGCCCGAGACGAGCTGGCGGAATGTACCCCCTGACTTGTTGGGGTGCATGGAGCCGATCGCGGCAAGCTCAAACTCGCGCGCAAGCGATCGGAGCGGCTGCAAGGCGTTTCGGACAGGCTTCGCCCGCCAGTCGTCTACGCCGACGCCCAGGTTGTCGATTAGGGCGTCCAGGTAAAGGACTGTGATCCCCTCAAGCTCTACGGCACACGCCAGCCTGTGGTGATCGTCTCTCAGCTCGACATATCCGCCGTCGGGAGGCTCGATCAGCTTCACTCGTGTGAGGTCGGCGCCGACCGCGTGTAGTCGCGGCGTCCAGACGGCATTCCAGCCGTCCTCGTCGCCGAGGACTCCGACCGTCGCGGGTTTGCCGTACAGGTCGCCTTCCAATTCGCCGCGCGTGAGACGAGCGATCATCCACGAGGCGAGCGTTCCCTTGCCCGCTCCCTCGTTGCCGAGAATGAGATTCAATGCGCCGAGCACGATCCGGTCTGTCCAAGCCCAACGCGGCGGGCGCGACAAGCTGAGATCGGCAGGCCGAACGTTGAGCCCGCTTGGATGAGTGCTCACGTGCACACCGCCACACGTTCGTGCCACTCGATCCTCCAGCCCTTGAGTGCCGGCGTGTCGAAGCGCCGTCTTGTTAGATGCCGGACGGGTTCCGGCTCGGGTTCGCCTGGGCCGTCGTCAGAAGACGCAGAACTGCGGCTTGCTATCCGTCGGCCGGTGCCTCGTCGGGCCGTCCGCCGACGTACACGTGGATGGCGCTCGCGCCGACGAAGGCCACATCGTCGAGTAGTCCTCGCCCGTCGGTTGGGCGCCCTGAGTCCCTTGCCCGCATCGACAAGCATTCCGACCATCCGCCGATGTTGGGCTTCTTGCTCTGGCGTGGAGGGCGCCACATCTCCTGCCTCAACACGGCGCTTCGCGTCGGCCGCCGCAGCCACAAACGCGCTCCAACCGCCGCAGGACTTGATGACCTCGCGCTGGGTCTGCTCATATCCCGGCCATGGTGCCGGTTCGCTAACACCCTCCCAACCAGACGTCTTGTGCTCGCTCAGCTCATCCGGGCGCATTGTGCATCTCCTCGACTCACGTGGTCCCCACAACCTTTCACATGGTCATCGTCCCATTGCCACCGGACTGATTTATCCGGCCCGGGCTCACGGCCCGGGCCGAACCTGTGAAAGTGCGCCTGTGGGGACGGGCGCGGAGATGCAAGGCCCATCTTCGCAGCATCTACGGACGGCCTCGCGGCGCGCACACATACAGATGATCCCGGTGTAAACGTCTTTCGAGCGCTGAGGACTTACGGAACGCCCGCCATTCCGGGACTTGCACAGGTGCGTGCCAGCGCAGGTGCTGACTTCGCGATGCCCGCCGTTGCGCGTTGGTGAACTGCTCGCAGGTCATACCGCTGCATAGCGCTGACATAGCAACACATGGTCGCGCCGTTAGATGGCAGCGGTGCGGTGTGCGGCAAGGATACGTCCCGCAAGCCCACCGCGAGTCTCGCCACCTTCGCGGCGCCCATTCATCTTGGCACCAGGCGCAGGGGGCCTTGGGTCCTGCCGACCGGGCAGCGCCGCCAGCTCGCGAAGCGCGCGCGCCACTTGGCGCAGTTCCTCGCCGGTGATGCTCCTGCCTTCTGCCTGTTCGACTTCGATGCGTGATAGCTTCTGGTCGATGGCCAGCAGGAACCGCTGTCGCAACCGCTCCACGGAGTCGCGCGGCGATATCTCCAGCAGTCCAGCCTTCTGCGCTTCGGCTACTTCTCGGCGACGCGCCCGGCGCCCCATAGACCGCACCGTGTTCTCTGGGATATCAAACGCCGCCAGCAGTGCGCCGCTCGTATGCCTGAGCGCGCCGGCGGCGGCTAGCTCGACTACTCGTCCAGCGGTGATATCAAGGGTGTCATAGGCGACGACGACCGCCTCCCGCTGCCAGCGCGTGTAACGGCTCGCGATCGTGCCCATACGGATATGTTCTCGCGCTCCCCGGATTGCCTCAACTGGGCGACCCTGCACCTTGGGACCTCGGGCCGAACGCGATATCGACGACCGGCGAGCCCGATCAGCCACTCAGCAGGTGTAGTAGACCCCACACGGAGACCGTGGAGGCGTCGATGGCGCGGGATGGAATCGCGGCTCTCCGACGTAATAGCGACGGTGGGTGTAAGTGACGGTGACCTGGGCGGGCGATTGTCGAGTCACGTCGTAGAAGCTGCAACCGAAGCGGGACGGGGCCGTGTTCCTGCATCGGGTTTCGGAGATTGTGTTGCCTTCCTCGTGCATCGCTTGGACGACAGCGTGCTTTGCCCCAGAGACGGTACCGGCAGCCGCCGCTGAGAACGGCAATGCCAACGACGCGAGCACCGCCGCCGCAGCGAGCCTCATCGCTTGGCTTCCACTTCGGACTCCGCCGCCGCTTCGTCGCGGCGTTCTTGCCGGATAGCGGCGCGCAATTCGACGTTTTCGCGCTCAATTGGGGTCAGCCGCGACAGCGGGCTAGGTGGAGCGTCCCCTGTGATCCAAGGCAGCACCGAGCATCCCGACCTACCCGAGGTGATGCAGTTCCTGCGGTGGAGTTCACCGGCGTTCCAGAGCGCCACGACAAGGAGCGCGAGGCAAATGAGACGCAGCAACATCCACCAGATCGTAACCGCAAACTTGACGATATGTCTCTTGGCTTCTTGGCTTAGTACGCCCATGCTCCCGGGCCGTGAGTCCACTTGAGCGCTTCGCCGCAAACCTGAAGGAGCTGCGCAAGGAGCGCGGGTGGTCGCAAGAGGACCTGTCGCGCCACACGCGGCTGCACACGACGGCCATCTCAAAGATGGAGCGCGCTGACCGTGCGCCCCGATTCCCCACGATCGTCACGCTGGCAGAGGCGTTTGAGGTGCCAGCAGGTCGCCTCTTTGACGGCATCCCCGAATTCGTGTCCTCCGCGTCCGAAACCCCCTGAGCTACACCTATCCGAGCAGGTCGGCCGAGCGCTGGTCACATGCAGAAGTACCAGAGTCACAAAACGCGCGTGGGACTCCGATAGCAGTTAGGGGGTGGCGGGGGGTCTTAATTCGACGCGAATCAGCACGCACATGTCTCGCGTTTCGCGCCCACCGAGCCCCGCTCCCGCTTCCAAAGCGCTTCCATACGAAGTTCAGGACTGGCCCTCTGGAGCGCTTGCCAAATCCACGGTCCTTGCCAAAAGCCCAGTGTTTACAGGGCTTCGGCGGCACGGAGAGGGAGGGATTCGAACCCTCGATGGAGTTTAACCCCCATACTCGCTTAGCGTCTCCAGCCGGTTGTGGCTGTTGCGATCTGTCTCGAAGAGTGCAGATCGACGCTTCCCTGGCTTGGGCGAGATGGATTCCGCCTGCCACCTGCTGCGCTCTATCGCTTCCACGCCGCTTCCATGCAACTTAGTCATGAACTGGGGGGGCCACACCACCCAACAGATCAGTCAGGCGCTATCGGGCTTATTCAGTCGTAGGCACCGCCACGTCGGGCGGTGCCATCACTGGATCTCTCAGGAAGGTCATCTTTTCCGCAAGTGCTTTGAAGTTACGCTTCTGGGCCTTGCGGGTTGTCGCAGTGGGGATCACTTCTGCATGCGCCTCGTCTCCAAGTTCTGGTTTGCCGACGACGCGATGTAGCTGATCGGCGCGTGCATCGCCGGCGGTACAGGTAGCAACCCCCCAGTTGGGGTCGTGCCCAGTGAGCACGGTCAGGGGAGCACCTGGGTCCGGTAGCCGGCCCAGGATGTCCACCGAGCATCCAACCTCACCGTCACGCAAGGTAAGCGCAGCAGATGAGGGTCGGGTCGTGCCATCGCTCGCCCTTGTAATCAGCTTTGGGTCATTTGGAACACGCCTTAGTAGATCGTCCTCATCAGCGATCTCAGGATCATCTGGCAGTGGCTCATCCTCGGCCAGAGTGCTCACCCGCAGAGAATCAGGTTCAGGGCCTCCGCGAGCGGGTCGAGGTCCTTGGGCAGTTCTCCGTCAAGTCGCTGGCCAGTTACGTGATGATCGAAGACAAAAACGCCGCTGGCCGCACTGGCGTCAATCTCCCACTCCAGACTTGCGTGGGTCACGTGCCACTCAAGCTGGATACCACCACTTCGGGTTGGGAAAACCTGAGGGATCGGTAGGCCGTGCTCGACGAGCATGCTTGCAAGTGCCCATGCGTGCCGGAGCGCAGCGCGAGAAGGTGGCAGCGCCCCATAGCTATCCCAGTTCGGCTCAAGATCAACGAGCCGGTGCAATGCCTCGCCCAGCGGCACGAGCGACAAGGTGTCTTCGTCACGTGTGCTCGTAGCAAAACCGAGAGATGTCCTCTGCCTCGTCGGAGTGGTCGTTGGAGGTGTCCGAGACTCGTAGGTGCTGTACTCAGCGTCGTCCTCGGGCCGGATCGTTATCGGCGGAGTCGCCGTGTGTACGGGAGTCATTGCTTCCGGCCCCAGTGCGCGTGCATCTTGGGCGTAGTGACGGCTGTAAACGCCCGGACGGCTTCGCAATGTGAGGCGTGAAACGCCACCTCTAGCGACTCTGACTGATCGACTAGTCGGCGGGTTATGAGGTTGAGATTCAACATCGGAGTGCCCTCCTCGGTGTAGCCTGGCTCAGCGGCTATGTGCAGCCGCCCTCGGAACGTATCGTCTGCATATAGAGGAAAACTAAATCTGACGGTCGCGCGCTCGACCTTTGACCATGGCCGCTCACCGGCAGCCGTGGAGATGATCCGCAGCACGCGGTTGAGTTCGCCATGAGTCTGCCATACGTTCTTGGCTGGCTTGATCGCATTGACATAGGTGAGCTCAACGAACGTCACGCTGCTGGGCCCGTAGTCGGCGCCGTCCTCGACGAGTGTGTTCTTCACATGGTCGGATAGTTCCTGCAGGGCCGGCCAGACGTTCTCTGACGACGGGTCCTCTCCACCCTCAGCTGGGATGCGCCGCTCGTTTATGGCGATACGATCGCGCTGGAGCTGAGCGACAAAACGCTCGTCCGCCCTGTAGTACAACGCCCGCTGTTGTGGTGGCCCGAAGCTGATCTGTGGTAGCTGAAGCGGCTCGGGTTGCCCAGGCTCTGCCTCTTGCACGGGGGGCAACTGTCCCTGTAGTTCGCGAAGCTCGTAATCATCGAGCACATGGCCCACCTTTACGATCTCTGGAAGCCCGAACCTCGGTAGCGCCACGAACTGCGCGGCCCCAACAATCTCCATAACAGGAGGCCTCTCGAACTGTGGGAGCTCGTCCGACCCCTTACCCACGCTCACGCTGCAATCATCGCAGAGAACACGGCGGCATCGCTCGGATTATGGCGACACAATCTGCGGTAGTGGGGGGTCCACACATGGCTCACGAGCTACGATAGACGAACTGCTTGCGTTGAGCGCAGCAGGCTACAGGGCCGCACAGCCGGGGTTATGCTTTGTCTGTATAGAGAGCACATCTGGAGTCGCACTGCCTCGCGGATCAGACCCCCGGCTACGATCTGCCATCTCCAGCACGTCCCCATAGCGTGCCTCCATGCGAGCGCGTCGGCGCGCAGTGCGCTCCGCGCTCTTGACCTCCTGCACGTAGACCGCCCGCGTGACGAGACTGCTCTTGTGTCCGAGCTGCCAGGAAACCTCCTCAGCCGACTCGCCGGCGGCGATCGCCTCGCTCGCAGCTGTGTGACGGAAGCCGTGAAAGCTCGGCACCACACCACGCGGTACGACCAGCCGGCGCCCGTGCT
Source organism: Solirubrobacteraceae bacterium (assembly GCA_035485715.1). GTDB lineage: Bacteria > Actinomycetota > Thermoleophilia > Solirubrobacterales > Solirubrobacteraceae > Palsa-744. The sequence goes on from DATHNT010000029.1 coordinate 7,941, forward strand.
CGTCACGCTCATGCAGGATGGGGAATGTCGGTCGTCCACGCTCATCGTTGGCCTGCTCCTGAGCGTGCCGCAATGCGGCACC